>NZ_NSDG01000112.1 GCF_002289345.1 Pseudoalteromonas sp. HM-SA03
GATAAAGCCTAAGCCATCAAAGTACCCACATAAAAAAAGAAATGCCAGTCAGCTTAACTGACTGGCATTACGCATCAGCGACCTTTTTATAGCTCATAAACTCGCGAGGGGACGATCAATACTCTCTATCCACAGAAAGTTTAGCAAGTCCTATAAGTGCTTCTTTATGCTCTGAGTCAGGTAAAACGCTCAATTGTGCAATCGCTTTTTGGGCTTCTTCTTGAGCTTTAGCCATCGTGAAGTCAAGTGCTTTGGTCTCGGCTAGTGTTGCTAAAATATCTTCAAGATAATCAAGTCCATTACCACTTTCTATTGCTGTTCTGATCTGAGCTGTTTGCTGAGCATTTGCATGCTGCATTGCATAAATAAGCGGAAGCGTAGGTTTACCCTCGGCGAGATCATCGCCAATATTCTTGCCAAGTAGTTCTGCGTTAGCACTGTAGTCAAGAATATCGTCTACAAGCTGGAAGGCTGTGCCTAAATGCATACCGTAAAGCTTAAGCGCAGTTTTAGTTTCGTCTGATTGTTCTAACACTATAGCGGGTAGTAAAGTTGCAGCTTCAAATAGCTTTGCCGTTTTGCTGTAGATAACCTGCATATAACTCTTTTCAGTTGTATTTGGGTCATTACAGTTCATTAGCTGTAACACTTCGCCCTCAGCGATAATATTGGTTGCATCCGCTAGGATCTGCATGACTTCCATATTACCAAGGCCAACCATCAACTGGAAAGAACGAGTGTAGATAAAATCACCAACCAATACGCTTGCCGCATTTCCAAATTCAGCATTTGCGGTTGGTTCTCCACGGCGCAGTAATGACTCATCAACCACGTCATCGTGGAGTAAGGTTGCAGTGTGAATAAACTCTACAATTGTCGCTAGCGTGATATGTTTATCACCTTCGTAACCTAATGCTCGCGCGGCCAAAAGGGATAACATTGGGCGGATGCGTTTTCCTCCGCTATTTACAATGTATAAACCTAGCTGTTTTACAAGTGCAACATCAGATTGCATTTGTTGATGTATAAGTTGGTTGACGTTAAGCATATCTTGCTCAACCAAATTTTGGATAGTTTTTATATCCATTGCGCTCCGAGCCAATCTATTAACCGAAAATGAATAAACTCGGCGATTGTACTACAAAAAAATCATCGACTCGATAAATTGTCGTAGTTGCTTATAAAAAAACGTTTTTATGCTTACTTTTTGTGCTTTTAATGGTCGCGTAATGGATGAAACAGGTACAGTGAAATCTCGTTTGGTACTGTATTAGGTAAACCATAGATTCGCCTTTTGTCTGATGAATTGGGAGAAAAAAGAGCTTGGCTTTGACATTTTTTTGACTAGAATAGGGGAAAATATTTGATTGCCCTCATACGAGCTAAATTTTATTCACTTTCTTCAAATTTGCTCTTGCGCCAAGATACGCATTAGCGTAAACTTCGCGCCCTATTGAAGAATATTAAGTTGCGTCGATTTGAGGGCGCACAGACGGAGTTAATTATGTACGCGGTTTTCCAAAGTGGTGGTAAACAGCACCGTGTGACTGAAGGTCAAACAATTCGTTTAGAAAAGCTAAACGTTGAAACTGGTGCAGCAGTTGAATTTGATTCAGTACTTCTAATTGCTGATGGTGAAAAGATCGAGATCGGTGCACCGTTTGTTAACGGTGGTAAAATTACAGCTGAAGTTGTATCTCACGGTCGTGGCGAGAAGATTAAGATTGTTAAATTTAGACGTCGTAAGCATTCTCGTAAGCAGATGGGCCACCGTCAGTGGTTCACTGAAGTTAAAATCACTGGCATTAGCGCTTAATTTTTAGAGGTACAGAAAGATGGCACATAAGAAGGCAGCTGGTAGTACTCGTAACGGTCGCGATTCAGAAAGTAAACGCTTAGGTGTTAAACGTTTTGGTGGCGAATCAGTTCTAGCGGGTAGCATCATCGTTCGTCAACGTGGTACTAAGTTCCACGCTGGTTCTAACGCAGGTATCGGTAAAGACCACACAATCTTCGCAAAAGCAGACGGTAAAGTTGTTTTTGAGCAGAAAGGTCCTTTAAACCGTAAATACGTTAGCATCGTTGCTGAGTAATCGGTATTAAATACTAAAAACCCCGCTTAGGCGGGGTTTTTTGTTTTCAGCACATCAATTACCAAATTAGCTATATCAAGACGTATTAATACAATTGATATTAGGAGCGATTTGTCGCTGCTGCTATAATGGTGTAGTGAATTCAGACAGAGTTAAAGAGTTTAAACCATGAAGTTTGTCGATGAAGTAGAGATCAGAGCGGAAGCCGGAGATGGGGGCAGTGGTGTCGTTTCATTCCGCCGCGAAAAGTTTGTGCCAGATGGTGGCCCAGACGGTGGTGATGGTGGCGATGGCGGTAGTGTATTCCTGCAGGCTGATGAAAATTTAAATACGCTTATCGACTATCAGTTTGAACGCTTTCACAGGGCTGAACGTGGTACCAACGGTCAAGGCCGTAATTGTACTGGTAAAAAAGGTCAGGACTTAGTACTTAAGGTACCAGTTGGTACAAGAGTTACAGATGTCGATACTGAAGAGTGTTTAGGTGATTTGACCAAAAACGGACAAAAGCTGATCGTAGCAAAAGGTGGGTATCACGGTCTTGGTAATACGCGTTTTAAGTCAAGTACTAATCGTGCACCAAGACAGAAAACGCTGGGTACCCAAGGTGAAGTTCGCAACCTTCGCTTAGAATTAATGCTGCTTGCAGACGTCGGCTTATTAGGGCTGCCAAATGCTGGTAAATCTACGTTTATCCGCAGTGTATCTGCTGCTAAGCCAAAGGTTGCAGACTATCCATTTACCACGCTAGTGCCTAACTTAGGTGTTGTGAGACCTGAAGCGAGCAAGTCATTTGTAATTGCTGATATCCCTGGTCTAATCGAGGGTGCTGCGGATGGTGCTGGTCTTGGCATTCGCTTCTTGAAGCACTTAGAGCGCTGTCGAGTGTTATTACACATTATTGATGTGATGCCGGTTGACGGTAGTGATCCCGTTGAGAATGGCTTCGCTATTATTAACGAACTGCATCAATACAGCCCTAAATTAGCGGAAAAGCCTCGTTGGCTAGTGCTAAATAAAGTGGATTTATTGCTTGAAGAAGAAAGAGAAGAAGTATGCGCCCGTATTGCTGAAGAGTTAGACGCAGAAAACTTTTATATGATCTCTGCTGCAAACAAGTTAAATACGCAGCCTTTATGCTTTGATATCATGAACCTTCTTGAAAGCATGCCAAAAGATAAATTCGAAGAAGAGCAGCAAGAAGTTGAATTTAAGTGGGACACATACCACAGACATGCAACTAAAAATGATAAGAGCGATGATGATGACTGGGATGATTGGGATGACGAGGACTACGATGTTGAAGTTATTTACGAGCGTTAAATTACATTGAATTTATTCTAAGAGGCCCATATATGGGCCTTTTTTATGCCTATTTGAACAGTATATTACTTCAACTCAGTATTCTCGCCGCAATTCTGTTGAAGATGATATACTAATCAACCTGAACTCGGGATAACAACTTGTTCTCTAGCAGCTGTTATCCCTTACTACTGCGTTAAATTTGTTTGCAATAGGCCAGCTATTGACGCACAAATTTGCCTTGTATTAAGAAATAACTTCTGGCTAGAGTGATACTACGCTTTTGAGCTTAGTGATTTTAGTGGATTAACTTACTTCTTATCCCGAGTTCAGGCTAATCAAACATCTTGCATGCTAATTGTGTGTATAAACTAATACTAAAATACTATAAAGGTGCGTTGTGGTAATTTCAATGATAGCTGCGATGGCAAATAACCGTGTTATCGGAAAAGATAATGATATGCCGTGGCACTTGCCTGCAGATCTTCAACATTTCAAAAAGGTCACACTAGGTAAACCTGTGATTATGGGCCGAAAAACATTTGAGTCTATTGGTAGACCTCTTCCTGGCCGTAGAAACATAGTGATATCCAGAAATCTTGGCTATACTCAAGAAGGTATTGAAGTCCTCGCTTCACCTGAAGCCGCACTTAGTGCCGTTAGGGGTTGTGATGAAATTATGATAATTGGTGGTGGTCATATTTATGACATATTCTTACCTTATGCTCAGCGACTCTATTTGACCTTCATAGATTTAGAAGTTGAAGGGGATACTCAATTTCCTAACTACGAGCAAGTTGCTGAATGGGAAGTGCTTGAAACTGAGTGTAACGAACCTGATGAAAGAAATAATCATAGTTATAAATTCGTAACTCTGAACAAAAAACTATGAGTTTCTTGCTAACAATTGTTTAGGTTGCTAAAATATAGCCAGTTATATTCTACGAATAAAGTATTAAAGGGTCTGTGTAATGAAATTAACTACCGTGCTACTGTCAGCTTCTATCGCTGTTGCAGCTTTTTCTTTCAGCAAACCAGTAAGTGCAAACGATCAGTTGGCGCTTTCTATATGTGAATATATCGCTGCGGACGATAAAAATCGCATTCGTAACGCTTTGAAAACATCACGCCTTAAAATGCGTAATGTTTACGATGCAATCCAGTGCAACGGTAACAACTTACTTAGACATGCAATTGCTAGCAACGCAGTTGATTCGGGTGAGTACATTATAAAAAGTATTCCAAAGAGCGCGTTAGAAGATGGTAAAGATTTAGCATGGGCTGAATCAAACCACGGTGGTTCAACATTGATTGCTGTCATCAAAGAGCGTGCAGGCCTTTAATTTTAAAGTTTACGCAATATGAAAGAGCCCTTACTAGGGCTTTTTTTATGTCTGAACTTTCTAATAAACATACACTTGAGTTCAAAGACCTCACTAATTCTCCCAATCTATTTTTTGATTAGAATCAGTTTCCTTCCAATTTTTGTAATAAATTTCTGCTAAGGCTCTTGAGAAATCGAGCAATCGTGCCAATACTATTGTTAAGGGTAAACGCAAAAGAAGGATTGCATATGAAGATTAATTTATCTGGCCATCACGTAGATGTAACCGATGCTGTTAAAAACCACGTTCATGAAAAGTTTGCCAAGATCGCTAACCATTTTCCGTCGTTGTTATCCCTAGACATCATCGTCAGCAAAGAACACAAACAATTTTACACGGAGATAAGTACAAACTACGCAGGTAGCCGAATATCGGTAAAAGGTGAAGACGAAGTGATGTATCCTGCTATTGCTAAAGCGTCTAAAAAGCTAGATGCAGCTTTGAAGCATCGAAAAGGTCAGTTAAAAGCCAATAAACATCAAAAGCCGGTGAGTACAACGCCACCTATTGCGCACGAGATTATTCAAGAAATGGAACTGAAATAACCTTAGTTTCAGATAAACATCAGGCCCTACGGGGCCTTTTTTGATACACTTTCCCAATCATCCTAGCTAGTCCTAATTACGAGCATATGCCAGATTACCAAGAAATTTTAGAACAGGCTGCGCAGCGAGTTCAACCGTTGTTACGCCAAGGCAAAGTTGCTAACTATATTCCCGCTTTAGCTGAGCAACCATTAGAACAATTTTCTGTTTCTCTGCATACGGTAGATGGCGAAACCTATAGTGCCGGAGATACTGAAGCCAGATTTACAATTCAATCAGTATCCAAAGTAATGACATTGACATTAGCGCTGCAGCGCTATGGCGACGAGCTTTGGAGTCGAGTAGGGAAAGAGCCTTCGGGTACTGCTTTTAACTCCTTAACCCAGCTTGAGTTCGAAAATGGTATTCCAAGAAACCCCTTTATAAATGCAGGTGCTATTGTAACTTGTGATGCGCTTTACTCTCGTTTATCCGCTCCAATTCATACCATGCTAGAAAGCTATAGAGTGATGTCAGGTAACGATAAGCTGTGTATTAATAAGATTGTGGCGCAGTCTGAGTATGATCACAGGTATAGAAATGCAGCGATGGCTTATTTGATGAAGTCATTTGGCAACTTTAATAATGAAGTCGAGGATGTGTTGTGGTCATATTTCAATTTTTGTGCAATTGAAGTGAATACCACTGAGTTGGCGAAGTCATTTTCCTATCTGTCTAGTCAGGGTTACTGCAACTTATCAAAACAGCGGATACTTACCAAAAAACAAACCAAGCAAATGAACTCGCTGTTATTTACAAGTGGTCTTTACGATGCTGCAGGTGACTTTGGTTATCGAGTAGGGATGCCTGGCAAGTCGGGTGTCGGGGGGGCAATAATCGCTATCGTGCCTAATCGTTTTACGATTTCGGTGTGGTCACCTGGACTTGATAAAGTTGGTAACTCTTTGGCTGGGATCGCGGCATTAGAATACCTATCCAACGAACTTGGTACTGCTATTTTTTGATGCCAAGTTATATACACTAGCCAAGCTATAGAGCATAAAAATAGCGACTGTCGTCGCTATTTTTACCAATCCCAAACAGTCTAAGAACCGTTATTGCTCCCAGTATGACTGCTCTAGTGAGTCTTCACGCTCAGGTAGGCCTCGAGATAGCCTTGGAGAGTGTTGAACGAGTACCTCGTAGCTTGCACGGTTTGCATACTTGCTTATCTGTGCCAGAGATGAATAGGTAATTGCACTTTGCTCATGTTTTGCTGAGTTTGGTACATTCAGCTTATGGTATTCATTGGCGCAAATATCATGTAGAACAGCGGCAAGGGCGCAATCACCGGCACCATTAGTATTCTTGATAATATCCGGTCCACCCATGTAAGGGGCGGTATGGCTGTATGCTCTGATCGGCTGCTCACATTGGGCTTTTTTCATTGCGCGTGAGAATTCGTAGCGATTAAATTCAGGAATAGCACCGGGAAGTAATGGGTATTCAGTCACACGCTTGCAGCTGTCATCAACATAACCCGCCATAAACAGCCCTTTAGGGCCCGCAGTACAAATGACCATGTCAACCCAATCTAACGCTTTATCCGCGGCGAGAAGTGGATCGCTAAAGCCTGTGATCGCCTCACCTTCTTCTTCGTTCATCGCAAGGATATCAACATGTTTAGCAACGAAGTCAGCCCACCATCTGGGGTCTTGTTCAATTAAGAACTTAGTGCCAAGCGTCAATACTACGGGTATGCCAGCATTATTGGCATACTCAACTGCCTGCATCGTTGCTTGTGTCATGGTTTCGTCGCCACTCGTACGCATCAAGTAAGCGCTGATCACTAACGCCGATGATTCTTCGATAAGCGTTTGGCAAATAGACTCAGGACGTAGGTGATTCATTAATCCTGCGCTGATAGCAAAAGTTCGCTCACCACTGTCATCGATAAGTGTAAAGCAACGACCTATTGGACCATCAACTGGCTGCAAGTAGTCCAGATCAACTCGGCTTGAGGTGTTACATAAAAATTTATAGGCGTAGCTGCCAATCTTTATGTTTTCACTCATCACCCCAAGCAGTACTGAGCGGTCATCTGCTAGCACTGAATAGTTGTGCATGGTGTTACCTATGGTACCGCCGGCAAATTCATAGTCGATCATGTCATCACGTTTTAGCCTATCATAAAGGGCGTTGGTGACATCATTGTCTATCACTTGTGACATACCACGCTGTAAGTGGAATTCATCAAGAAAAGCTTGATCCACTTTTGCTTCGATATCAACGACGATTTGATCTATACCACAGATATAGCTCCTTTTTAGCCGATCATCAGCGTGTAACTGGTTAATAAGCGGATCTTTATCTTCCACCGGAAAATAGTGTTTATGCCTACGGCGTCCCGGAAATTTCATATTCTACCCGTGTGTTTTTGAGCTTACGAAATAAAAAAAGCGGAGAATTATAGCGTAAATCCAACCCTGTGAGCCACGGCAAAATTGCGAAAATTATCAATAATGTCCGCAAAATATTAAAAAGATGTTGGTAACATCCTGAGTTTGTTTATAAAAACAGCTGAATTAGTGACTGTGATTATTTAAGAATAGCAGCTTAGCCTGAGTTCTGCTGGAGGTGATATACTCCATTTTAGATGAGGACGACAATAAAATTACCATGTCAGAAGTAAAAGATGATCAATATTGGATGAAAGTGGCGTTAGCATTTGCTGACAAAGCTGAAGCCGAAAACGAAATTCCTGTCGGCGCTGTTGTAGTGAAAAATGGTGAAATGATAGCTGCGGGTTGGAACCGTTCAATTACCTGCCATGATCCTTCGGCTCACGCTGAAATGATGGCTATTAGAGAGGCAGGGNATTATCGGCTGATTGATTGCACTTTATATGTGACGCTTGAACCATGTCCTATGTGTGCTGGGTTGCTGGTCCATAGCCGCTTGAGTCGGGTGGTGTTTGGTGCCTCTGACGCAAAAACGGGCGCGGCTGGCTCGATAATGAACCTGCTACAACATGAAAAGCTTAACCACCAACTAGAAGTTACATCGGGTGTACTGAGTGAGGTATGTGGCGAAAAGCTGTCTGCATTTTTTAAGCGCAGACGCCAAGAGATTAAAGCAGCAAAAAAGTTGAAAAACGGTAGTACTTAGGGTTGTACTACCGCAGTGGCTGTTTTCGCATCCCTTTGCTCTTCCATTTGAATTAGCGCAAAAATACGATGGCGCAAGAGCATTTTACGGTGTGCATTTTTCATCATTACACGGCGACGATTTGGTGATGTGTACTTGGTGTTACGTTTAAATTGATGATTCCGACGTCTTCTCAACATAGAACCTCCGAATGTGAGAGATTAGCTGGGGGTAAAGCCCCAAATATTAATTTAGTATAAATACGCTATGCCTATGACAGATTTATGACCTTTTGAAGCATTTATCAAGCCAGTTTAGTAAATATTAATTATTGTTGCTTCTCGACTTCACTGGCTTTGTCTAGATTATCAACCGGAGTCGTTTGCGAAGAGGCTTTACTGCTGTCAGGTAGGAGTGCACCGTTGTCTTCCAACCACACAAGTGCATCATAATAGCGGCGAATATTATCTACATACGTTACCGCGACATCACCACGAGCATATCCATATCTTGTATTTCGATAGTAGCGCTTTTTAGTAAGTAGTGGTAGTCGTTTTTTAACGTCTGCCCAGTTATTCGGATCGCCTCCTTGAACCGCAGTAATGTTACGTGCATCTCGTACATGTCCCCAGCCTACATTGTAAGAAGCGAGGGCAAGCCAAGTAGTATCGGGCTGCTGTATTTCTTCAGGCATACGGTCAAATAAAATACGTAGATATTTGGCACCACCTTCAATATTTTGCTGTGCATTAAGGCGGTTTGTCACGCCAACTCTTTTAGCGGTAGGTTGTGTTAGCATCATGATACCACGAACCCCTGTGGGAGACTTAGCTTTGGGATCCCACATCGATTCTTGATAGCTGACTGCTGCAAGTAGACGCCAATCGATATTGTGCTGTTTCGAGTAACTTTTAAACCATTCGAGATAAGTTGGTAAGGTACTATGTACAGCTTCGACAAAGGCTAAGGTGTTTACATAATTAAACTCTTCGATATGACCAAAATACTTCTCTTCGAGCGTGCTCAAAAAGTTGTTTTGTTGTACTCGAGCGAAAAATGCAGGTAGCAACGCATATAACGAATCGTCTTTTTCATTACGCATCATCCACGCCACATGTTCATCTTTAGTAACTGAAAACGCAATACTGACGGTTGGGTGGTAGCGTCTAAATAGGGCCAGTGAATGTGAGTCTGTAATGGTGTAGTCAATCTCTCCATCAATGATGGCCTGAAGCAGCTCTTCCTCACCTTTATCTGAGACAACCTCCCAACTCAAATGAGGATGGCTTGTTTTTGCTTCTTCGAGGGCAATTACATGATTGCTGTGTGCAAGTACGGTAATTGGCGCTTTAATATCATCAAAGTCTCTCGGCCACTCTCTCCCTTGTTTGTACACGAGCTTTTGACTGATCATTCTATACGTTGGGCCAAAACGATATTGCGCTGTTCTTGATGGGTGAAAGCTCACCGCGGAGGCGACGATATCTAGGTCTCCGGCATCTAGCCTTGCAAATAACTCATCTAAGTTAAAGTAAGGAACGATGTGTAATTCAACACCAAGCTTATTGGCAAATTCACTCGCCAGTTCATACTCAAACCCTTGTTCTCCAGTGGTGCCTTGGTAATAGTTTCCTGGGCCTGCGAGTGTACCAACACGTAATACCTTATTTTGTTTTACATGTTGCAACTGATTAAGTGGGGCTTTGTCGCACCCAACTAAACAGATGACAACAAAGCACATAAAGATGTATTTAAACATGACCTAGTCTCTCTTTTGCGCTCGAAATCCCAACTTACCGCAGCAAAATCATAATTGCAAAAGCCGAATTAACTTAAGGTAATGATAGATTTGCATGATATTTTCTAGTTTTGACAAATTAGTGTTAATTCCGCGCGCTATTTCCACTATAATGAGCGCCCAAAGATATCGTTCAATCCTTAACCCCGGATGAAAATACCTATGTTAATCCTACGTGGTGCACCTGCACTTTCAGATTTCAAAGTCCAAAAGATCCTTAAAACCTGCGCTGCAGCTCAATTACCAGTTTCCAATGTTTATGCCGAGTTCATGCATTTTGCTGATTTAACGGCTGAGCTTTCAGAGGCTGAGTTAACTAAGCTAAACAGCCTGTTAAAGTATGGACCGACTATTACGGAGCACACGCCAGAGGGCAAACTGATCTTGGTAACACCAAGGATCGGAACTATCTCTCCTTGGGCTTCTAAAGCGACAGATATTGCAAACAACTGTGGCCTTACGCAAGTACACCGTGTTGAGCGTGGTATTGCTTATTATGTTGAGGGTGAACTAACACAAGCTCAGTTCGAAGAAGTTGCACAGTTACTTCATGACCGCATGACCGAATCAGTTCATGCAGAGCTTGATGATGCAGCTAAATTATTCCGCACGGAAACGCCTCGCCCAATGTCTTCAGTGGATATTCTTGGCGGCGGCCGTGAAGCACTTGCGGTTGCGAACGTTGAGCAGGGCTTTGCACTTGCCGATGACGAAATCGACTACTTGGTAGAAAGCTTTGAAAAGCTTGGCCGTAACCCTAATGACATCGAACTGTTCATGTTCGCTCAAGCAAACTCTGAGCACTGTCGTCACAAAATTTTCAATGCTGATTGGACTATCGATGGTGTAGAACAGCCTAAGTCGCTGTTTAAAATGATTAAAAACACCTATGAAACCAATAGCGACAACGTATTGTCGGCGTATAAAGATAACGCCGCGGTAATGACCGGCTCTAAAGCGGGTCGTTTCTTCCCAAATACTGATGGCGAATACGCTTACCACGAGGAAGATATCCACATTCTGATGAAAGTGGAAACGCACAACCACCCAACGGCGATTGCGCCATTTTCTGGCGCATCAACAGGTTCAGGTGGTGAGATCCGCGATGAAGGTGCAACCGGTCGAGGTTCTAAACCAAAAGCGGGTTTAGTTGGCTTCACGGTTTCTAACCTTCGTATTCCGGGTTTTGAGCAACCTTGGGAAACTAACTTTGGTAAACCAGGGCGTATCGTTAATGCATTAGACATCATGCTTGATGGCCCACTAGGTGGCGCTGCATTTAACAACGAATTTGGTCGTCCAAACCTATTGGGTTACTTCCGTACTTACGAAGAAAAAGTAGAAAGCCATAATGGCGCTGAAGTACGTGGTTACCACAAGCCAATCATGATCGCTGGTGGTTTAGGTAACATCCGTGAAGATCACGTGCAAAAAGGCTCAATCCCTGTAGGTGCTAAGCTAATCGCACTTGGCGGTCCTGCAATGAATATTGGTCTTGGCGGCGGGGCTGCTTCATCAATGGCATCTGGCCAATCAAACGAAGATTTAGACTTTGCTTCTGTTCAGCGTGAAAATCCAGAGATGGAACGTCGTTGTCAGGAAGTGATCGACAAATGTTGGCAGCTTGGTGATGATAACCCAATTGCGTTTATTCACGATGTGGGCGCGGGTGGTTTATCAAATGCATTTCCTGAGCTTGTTGACGATGGCGGCCGTGGTGGTAAGTTCCAGCTACGTAACATCCCGAACGATGAACCAGGCATGGCACCACACGAAATCTGGTGTAACGAGTCGCAAGAGCGTTATGTATTGGCGGTTGCAGCTGAAGACTTTGCTCGCTTTGAAGCAATTTGTAAGCGTGAGCGCGCACAATATGCGGTAATTGGTGAAGCGACGGAAGAGCGTCATCTAACCGTAGCTGATAGCCACTTTGATAATAATCCTGTGGACCTGCCACTAGACGTATTACTTGGCAAGCCACCTAAAATGCATCGTGACGTTGAGTCAAAGCGTGTAGTGGGTACAGCATTAAATACTGCAGGTATTGAACTTGAAGATGCGGCTAAGCGTTTACTTCGCCTACCAACGATTGCTGAGAAAACATTCCTTATCACGATTGGTGACAGAACCGTAACGGGTCTAGTTGCACGTGACCAAATGGTTGGCCCTTGGCAGGTACCAGTCGCTAACTGCGCGGTAACTGCGGCAACTTACGATACTTACCACGGTGAAGCGATGTCGATGGGTGAGCGCACCCCTGCGGCACTACTTAACTATGGAGCATCGGCTCGTCTAGCGGTGGCAGAGGCGTTAACCAATATCGCTGGTGCTAATATCGGTAGCCTCAACAACATTAAGCTTTCTGCAAACTGGATGGCGGCTGCAGGTCACCCAGGCGAAGATGCGGGTCTTTATGAAGCGGTTAAAGCGGTTGGTGAAGAGCTATGTCCTGCATTAGGTCTTACAATCCCAGTTGGTAAAGACTCAATGTCGATGAAGACAAAGTGGGATGAGAATGGCGAAGAAAAGTCAGTGACTGCGCCATTATCACTTATCATCACTGCATTTGGTCGTGTTGAAGATATTCGCAAAACAGTCACGCCTGAGCTTCGTACAGATAAGGGTGAAACCAGCCTATTCTTACTTGACTTAGGTGCTGGTCAAAACCGTCTTGGCGCGTCAAGCTTAGCGCAAGTGTACAAGCAACTTGGCGACAAAACACCTGATGTTGACAGCCCTGAGCTATTAAAAAGCTTCTACAATGCGGTACAAGTATTAGTTGAATCTGGCAAGCTTATCGCTTACCACGACCGCTCTGACGGTGGTCTATTCACCACTGCCGCGGAAATGGCGTTTGCAGGCCACACAGGTGTGAGCATCGAGTTAGATGCGCTGCAAGGTACAGACTTAGAAGTGTTATTCAATGAAGAGCTTGGCGCAGTATTGCAAGTTCGCAATGATGATATCGCTGCGGTTGAAGCGGTATTTGCCGAGCACGGTATTGCTAATATTGCGCATCGCATCGGTACGCTAAACGGTGAAGACAAGGTTATCTTTACTCGTGGCGGTCAGGCGGTACTTGAAAATACTCGCACTGAGCTTCGCACTATCTGGGCTGAAACAACTTACCAGATGCAAGCACTACGTGATAATCCAGATTGCGCAAAGCAAGAGTTTGACGCTAAGTTCGATGACAAAGATCCGGGCCTTAACGTTAAACTAAGCTTTGATCTAAACGAAGATATCGCAGCGCCTTACATTGCAAAAGGGGTAAAGCCTCAAGTTGCCATCTTGCGTGAACAAGGCGTTAACTCACATATCGAAATGGCAGCAGCATTTAACCGTGCTGGCTTTGCGGCAATCGACGTACACATGAGCGATATCCTTGAAGGTCGCTTAACGCTAGAGCAATTCAAAGGCCTAGTGGCATGTGGTGGCTTCTCATACGGTGACGTTTTAGGTGCTGGTGAAGGCTGGGCTAAATCAATTCTATTCCATGACTCAGCACGTGAGCAATTCCAAGGCTTCTTCCAACGCCAAGATACTTTCAGCTTAGGTGTTTGTAATGGTTGTCAGATGCTTTCTACATTAAAAGAGCTGATCCCTGGCACGGAAAACTGGCCACGTTTTGTTACGAACAAGTCAGAGCGTTTTGAAGCGCGTTTCAGCTTAGTTGAAGTACAGCAAAGCCCGTCAATCTTCTTTGATGGTATGGCTGGCTCTCGCATGCCAATCGCGGTATCACATGGTGAAGGTCATGCTGAGTTTGCAAGCGAAGCGGCGGTACAAACTGCACTGAATTCAGGTTCAGTTGCTGTGAAGTTTGTTGATAACTACGGTGATCCAACCACTCAGTATCCAGCTAACCCGAATGGCTCTCCTGCTGGTATTACAGGCATGACGTCAACAGACGGTCGTGCAACTGTAATGATGCCGCACCCTGAGCGTGTATTCAGAGCAGTTGCAAACTCTTGGCACCCAGATGAGTGGCAAGAAGACAGCCCTTGGATGCGTATGTTCCGCAATGCGCGTAAGCTAGTAGGCTAACATATATGAAAAAGGTCACTTCGGTGACCTTTTTTATTCATGGCTCGATAATTATCTATCGGGTACACTGAAAGGGAAATACCAATCAGATTTTAGGAATACGAATGAAAAAATGGCTTTGGAGCTTAGCGTTGATACTCAGTGTTTTAGTGGGTGTTTACCTTGCCAAAGTTCCTTTGTCGCTCTGGGCCATTAAACATTTTATACCAGTTAATGAACTTCAGGTCAGTTGTCTTGACTGGCGCTTGTCGGGCTTCAATCGTATCCATATTACAAAAGCATGTGTGCAGACAGATGCGTTTAATGCCGAGCTTTATGATGCGCAACTCAGCATCCAACAAGTCAATATTGAAAAAGCGAACATGCAACTTCTTCCGTCCAAAAATTCAGATGCAACTCAGCCACAGCGCCTTGCATTGCCACTCGACATCACCAGACCCAAAATGCATGTTGCCAAGCTGTCTATATCTGGCGAGCCATTACCAAAGCCATTAGTTGTGTCGATTTCGGAGTCCGAGCTGAATCAATTTGTAATAGCTGGTGACATCGCTGCAAAAGTTACGTTGCAGCCAGAGCGTATTGCTGCAAATATTGATCTAAGTGGCGAGTACCTCAGCGCTTTGTTACCTCCTCAGATCCAAGCCCTTTCAGGAACTAGCCAACTTGAATTCGATGGCCTGGCTATGGACGCAAAGCTGGAACTTGAAACTTTAGTAGCGCTTGAACAGGCTGAGTGTAAAAGTACCGTTGCGTATATAGGCGCTGTGTCAGGGCGGTATGATTTAGCCATGCAGCAGGGGAAGGTAGCAGTTGCCGAGCCGATTTCAGCGAAATCAACGCTTAATTGTCTTACTTCTGAATATAGTAAACTGTTACCGACCACTTGGCAGCTTCGTTTACCGAGTGAAATTACCATTTCTGCCGATTCAATCGCGACAGATTTACTTGAAGTGACAGGTAAAGATAAACCGCTACAGCTTGAAGTTAACGAGTTGGCAGTCGACTTAACTGAGCCTTTCGTCAAGGGTGATATTCGCCTTGAATTTTCCGATGAAAAGTGGGGCGCGCATACACTGGCGGGAGCGCTTAGCGCGCGGCCAAATTTTGTTAATATGAGCGGGGAAATCACAAGTGACCTTCAAAAGCTTACACTGTCAGATGTTATTGCCGAGAACCTAGAATTCAATAGTCGCTTCAAAATATCGGGTAACCCAACCGAGCTAATTACAGTTGAGGCTAAGCCGGCCATATTCTCAACCCAGCTGTCGACATCAGGTTTAGTGATTGATAATCCATCTCTGACGTTTGATTTACACGCGCAGCTAGATGTGCCAAAACTCAAAAGTGGACATCTACTACACAGAGTCTTACCTGAAGGAATGAGTTTTGCGATAACACTTGATTCAACACTGCAAAACCTGAGTGTTGAGAATGTAACAGCAAAACAGAGTGCGTTGAGCGGGCGAGTCGTGCTTGAGCCTACACACGATTTTGATATCAACCTCAACTTAACCAGTGCACAGATACAACAACAGAATTACAAACTGAATGAGTTAGCGCAGACACTGCACTGGCAAGGCTCAGTCGCGACCGGAGAAATCTTTTCAACCTTGTCGGGCAATACCAGGGTAGCAGAAGTTAACTTAGCCGAACTCAGTTTGAAAAACGTGAGCATTGACAGCAAAGGGCAGCAAAGCCGCGGATTGATGGCGTCACATGTGATTAATATTGATGGTGTAAAGGCGTTGCTTGAGCATCAATATTCAAGCTTAAAACATCCAGCACAATTACATGTGCCCACACAGCAACTCACTCAACTTCAGCCATATATTGACGCGCTTTTACCGAACTTAAACCTTACCCATGGTAACTTCTATGCAGTACTCGAAGGGGATTTATCCACGCGTATATTTACCTTATATGGAGGCATTCAAAACGGCTCTGCGTTATTTAATGAGCGGCTTATTCAAAATGCAGCGATTGATGTCTTTGGTCTACTAAGTTCAGCTAATATTCAACTCAAGCCAACCACACTGAATGTTGAAGAGTTGAGAGCTGGTGTTATCGTTCAAGCAATAACAGGCCAACTGCTCAGCGAAGCTGGCGTGGCAAAACTAAAAGATATTAACGCACAGGTTTTTGCCGGTAACGTGGGGATTGATGAAGTTAGTTTGGTCCCAACGCCGCAGGTCGTTCAGGTGTCGTTAGATAAACTGAGTTTGGATCTTATTGCCGCCTCTGGGCATGATGCAGGCGTTGAGCTCAGAGGGCTGATCTCAGGCAAGTTACCAGTACAAGTATCTTCATCTGGGGTGCGTATTGATTCTGGTCAGATCCATAATGTTGGTGAAGGGCTATTAAAGGTTGAAAACAATGCATCAATTAATGCGCTAAAAGCGCAGCAACCTAGCTTACAAACGGTGATTGGTGTACTTGACGAGTTGACCATTGAGCAATTGAGTAGTGGCGTAAATTTAAGTGAGGACGGCTGGTTGGACTTAGATGTTAAAATTACAGGAATTAACAAACTCCAACAACAACCAGTAAACTTTAACTATACACATTCAGAAAATGTGTTTACCTTATTACGAGCCCTACGCTTGAGCGACGAGATCACGCGCGAAGTGGAAAATGCGTTAAATAAAGAGGAGCGTTAGTGAATGAAATGGATGCTAGTGATATCAGCTTTATTGGTATTGAGTGCTTGTACTCATAAGGTGCAAGTAGAAACCAAAGAGCCCATTACGATCAACTTAAATGTAAAAGTAGATCATGAGATCCGCGTGAAGGTGGATAAAGAACTCGACAACTTATTCAGCGAAGACAGCGAGCTATTCTAAGGAGGATTTATGAAGCTTAAAGCAATCTCTACCCTAATTATTGGACTCAGTATGAGCTTCGCCGCATTCGCAATTTCTATTGACGATGCTAAATCACAGGGGTTGGTTGGTGAGACTACATCAGGCTATCTTGGTGTGGTAAAAAATGGCCAAGGCGTACAGCAGCTAGTTGATGAAGTGAATGAAAAGCGCAAACAGAAATACCAGCAATTAGCGAAAAAGAACGGTATCACGCTTGAGCAAGTAGAGGCTTTAGCGGCTAAAAAAGCGTATAACAAAACGCAATCAGGTCATTATATTCAAGTCAATGGCAGCTGGGTGAAAAAGTAGTAATTCAAAACCTTACAAGAAAAGGCTGGCTAAACCAGCCTTTTGACTATTTAACCGAAGCTTAGGTTATTTAACCTTGTGGCATTGCTGCAGTAAATGCTGCCAAAACGCTTCCCCTTTACGTCTTGCGAGGCGGATGTTATTTTCTGGGATCTGTTCAGGATCCTCATAGTCTTCTAATGCTTGGGCCATACTTTCTTCGCGGATCAAGTGGAGTGTTGGGTAGGGCGCGCGGTTAGTATAGTTTGCTGCGTCATGCTCATCGCTATCAGCGAAAACATAATCGGGGTGAAAGGTGGCAATTTGATAGGTGCCTTCAAACCCTTGCGCTACTAATAAAGCGTTTGCTAGGTCGACGAGATCCAAAAAGTCGTCAAAATTGCTAAAACCCTTATCAAATATAACTAATGTAGTTTCTCGCTCTGGCTCATGGTTTAACTCTGAGCACTGCTCTAACATATCCATCACGGCATCGTCGTGGCTTATTGCTTGAGACACGAAATAATGGATACTGTTACTTTCAACTTCCTGTCGAGCAAATGGACAAAAGTTGTATTTCACAATGACTTGGCTAACCCAGTTTTGCATTGTAGAGGTGACTGTATTCATGAATTATTCCAAGCTCTTATTGATTAGTTTCATGGTATTAGCAATAGCTCCGGTATTTTCAGCTAGTACCGATTGAGCATTAGCACCGATTTGCGTTCGAAGCGATTTATCTTTAAATAGCGTAATAATTTGAGCGGCAAGCTTGTCCTTATCATCGACTACGATGGCCCCTTGTTGCGCGATAAGTTGAGGATATATATGCGCAAAATTATAGGTATGTGGGCCGGTTAAAATTGGTACACCATGAGCCGCGGCTTCTAGTGGGTTATGACCGCCGCGCTCAATCAAGCTACCGCCAATATAGGCGATATCGGCACCGCCAAATAACCACTTTAATTCCCCTAAAGTATCCGCTAACAAGACCGAGGCTTCTGTGTTTATGTTGTCGCTGCTCTTTCTGGTAGAAGCGATCTCTTGCTCACTGAGGTAGTCAGCAACCGCTTGAAACTGCTCGGGATGGCGAGGCGCTATAATGAGTAACGCATTAGTTACCTGCTTTAATACTCGCTGATGTGCAGCAATGATTTGCTCATGTTCCTTAGGATGCGTAGATCCCGCAAGCCAAATTAACCGCTCGGGGTAATTTGCTTGAAACTGTCTTGCCTTAGCAATTTCTTCTTCAGTGACTGAGATATCAAACTTGATTGAGCCGGTAATGTGAAGCTTAGATTGAACGAGCCCAAGCTTGATAAAACGCTCGCCGTCTTCTTCATTATGGGCTGCGAGCAGATCTATGTTGCTCATTAAGCCTTTCGTTAACCAAGCGTGCTTTTTATAACCTTGGTATGACTTTTCAGAGAGTCTGGCATTGACTACCAAGGTTTTACATTGGTTTTGTTTGGCGTAATGAAAAAGATTAGGCCACAGCTCAGTTTCCATCACAATAAGGAGTTTGGGCTTCAAGGTATTGAAAAATTTTCTGACCGCAAAAGCAAAATCTATAGGTAAATAACAGACATGTACTTGAACATTGCTGTGAAAAGCTTTTGTTATCTCTTCTCTACCTGTTGGGGTGTTACAAGTGACAATGATTGGAGCCACAGTTTGTTCTTTCAGTACTGATTTTATGAGAGGTGTGGCTGCAAGTACTTCCCCAACGGAGGCGCAATGGATCACAATCGCATGTGGCGGCAGCTGGTTTAGGTTAAAGCCGAAGCGCTCTGTAAAGTGAGTTCGATAGTCAGGGTTTTTCCTACCTCGAATAAAATACAGATAACTCAATAAAATAGGTGCTAATACTAGCAACAGTAAGGAATATAGTCGGCGCGCCATAGGAGTCGCTTAAGCTCAAAAATCAGTATTTTACCTTGTTCCAAGGCGAAATTGAATGAACAACACAATTTTACACAGTTCAACAGATGCCTAGGGGCTTCTGGTTTGATAGTATCTAACGCATTAATAGTAATGGAATGACAAAGATGAATTTAGCTCGAGTGCTAGCTTGCTGTAGTTTATTGGCTTCGAATCTTGCTTTTGCGAGTCCCACAGCCTATTTACCCATTGGACAAGATCCGCTGTTGGAATATCAAATCGATAAAATGTTTGCGTTGACCGTTGGTACGCCCATGGCAAAGCCTTACCGTATCAGTGAAATCAAGATGCATTTGATGAAGCTTAGGCATATTGACGCCACATTACAGCAGAGTATTAGTCAGGGAATTGCACCTTATTTGCAGGATGATGCGTTGACGCAAAGGTCGATAACAGTACGTGTTGATAGCGGTGAAGAAAAGCAAATCGCCAACGACAGAGGTAATTACAGCGGTGAGTATGCTGAATTGGGGCTCGGTGGTGTTTGGCGTGGAAGTGAATCAAGCATTTTACAAATTGGTGCTGAGTATCGAGTAGATGCAAACAAACTTGTTCCATACAATACGTTTTATGGCATGTCCTACGGTAACTTGCAGCTTAATTTAGGATATAAAGAACATTGGTTTTCACCATTTAAGCATTCGGCTCAAGTATATTCTAATAACGCTAGACCTTCATTATCAGCTTCTTTGGGTTTAGTTGTGCCTATTCGAAATTGGTGGAACTTCGATTTTGAGCTGTTTTATTCTGAACTTGAGAAAGTTCATGACGGGATTCGTTTTCAAGGCACGCTTCACGATGGAACACCTAAAATAGCAGGTAGTCACTTTAGTATAGAGCCATTAGCTGGATGGAAGATCGGTCTAAACAGAGTCATGCAATTCGGAGGCGGACCTAGAAAAGTAGATTTTAAGGACTTTGTTAAGGCATATTTTGACCCTGTTGGAAACGATAATAAGATAGGTGATCTCACTCAAGATGATGAACTGGGCGATCAATGGGCAACTATCACGACCAGCTTTACCACAAATTACGGCACTCAAGCACAATGGTATTTAGAATACGGTGGCGAGGATAGCAATAATCATAAGAACTATTTGTTTGGTAATACGGTTGTGAATGTTGGTGTTTTTCTCCCTCAATTGACTTCAACGACTTCATTACGCTATGAGTTTACTGATATGGAAAGCTTATGGTATGTAAACGAAATTTACGATACTTATGGAAATACGATCGACGGATTTGGCGTTGGGCATTTTGCTGCAAACCATCGCCAGTTCGATGATGGAGCACCGACGCAAATTCACGTTTTAGAAGGTACTTACCAATCAGATTATCGTTCATTATGGAGAGCTAAGCTTTCAGTTATCGATAATGAAAGTAATTATTTGAATGAACTTGGTGAGCTTGGCGCAGAGTACGAACGTGGCTACGAGTTTGAACTGGCGCATATTGGTGAAGCTTATAGCAAGCAAGTCGAAACTAAATTAACCTTGGGTAAAGATGTCTTCGGTGAGAATTACACTTGGTTATCAGTCCATGTATACTGGTAAGTATTACGCGGGACAAGCATAGTATAGTTTAGGAACAAATATGTCATTGAATGAACAAGTAGCACAAAGCTACTTTGCAAGCTTACAGCGCCATGTTGATGTTTTTGAAACAATGGCAAACTATCACCAAGAATGTGTCGAGCTACTTGAAGCATGCCAAAGCACATTAGCAGCCGGTGGTAAGGTCATTTGGTTTGGTAATGGTGGTAGCGCGGCAGATGCTCAGCATCTCGCTGCGGAATTTGTGGTACGTTACAAATTAGAGCGTGGTCCTTTGGCCTCTATTGCACTAACTACCGACACCTCAATTTTGACCGCGCACAGCAATGACTATCACTTTGACTCAGTATTTGAACGTCAAGTTCAGGCACTTTGTAAACCGGAAGATATGGTGATTGGTTTAACCACATCAGGCACGAGCCCTAATATCAACTTGGCACTTCAAGCCGCAAATGAAATTGGCGCATTTACCGTTGCACTGACTGGTAGAACTGGTGGCAAAGTGAAGGACATTGCTAAATTACCGATTATTATCGCAAACGACGAGACTGCACGTATTCAAGAAGCGCATATGTTTATTGGTCACTGGCTATGTGAAGCGGTCGATATGCTCGTTGCGGCGGAGCAAAAGGCATGAAGTTAGCGGCGCTTCAGCAACTAAATCAAGCCAAGGTATTGGTGGTTGGCGATGTGATGTTGGATAGATACTGGCATGGAGATACCGGGCGTATTTCTCCTGAGGCTCCAGTACCTGTGGTTAAAGTCAGCGCATTGGAGGAGAAAGCCGGTGGTGCGGCGAACGTTGCCAAAAACATCGCTCATCTAGATGGTAAAGTGGGTTTGCTTGGGCTTATCGGCGAAGATGACAATGGTAAAACGCTTGAGGCTATTCTTACCAAAGAAAATATTGAATCTAGCCTAGTTAACGTCGTTGAGCTGCCGACTATCGCAAAAATGCGTGTGATCAGCCGTCATCAGCAAGTGGTTAGACTCGATTTAGAAGAACCTTTTCAGTTATCTCACAGTCAATTATTGCTTGAGCGTTTGAAGCAAGAAGTTGATAAGTATGACTTTGTGTTGTTTAGCGACTACAACAAAGGCGCTTTGTGCGCTATTTCAGACATGATTGCGGTGGCTAAAGCTGCTGGTAAAACGGTACTTATTGACCCTAAAAATAGTGACTTGAGCCTCTATCAAGGTGCTGATTTTATCACGCCTAACTTAAACGAATTTAAACTCGCTGGTGGAGATACAAGTAGCGAAGAGGCACTCACCTCTAGTGCGCGTGAACTTCTGAAAACGTCAGGGATCGGCGCTATGTTGCTGACGCGCTCCGAGCAAGGTATGTCTTTGATAACTAATACTGAAAAGTTTGATTTCCCAGCTCAAGTACAGGAAGTAAGTGATGTTACGGGAGCTGGCGATACCGTGATCGCCACACTGACGACGATGTTAGGCGCAGGAATGTCTGCTAAAGACGCGGTGGAAGTTGCAAATATTGCCGCAGGCATTGCCGTGAGTAAGTTAGGTGCTGCAACGGTGTCACCGGAAGAGTTGAGTCGCAAACTGGGTCAATATCTTAGAGAAACGGGCGAACACTACCAAACGCCGTTTGAGGAAGTGCTTAAGCACATTACTTTTGCCAAGCAAAATGGCGAAACCATCGTGTTTACCAATGGCTGTTTTGATATTCTCCATGCAGGCCATGTGCGTTATTTAGCGCAAGCTAAAGCGATGGGCGACAGACTCGTCGTTGGGTTAAATAATGATGAATCGATCTCGCGTCTCAAAGGACCTGAACGTCCAATCAATCCATTGAAAGAGCGGGCCATGGTGTTATCTGCACTCGCTTCTGTGGATTGGGTTATCCCGTTTGGCAGTGTTGAAGAAAATGATACACCAGCTAAGTTGATAGAAATGGTCAGCCCTGATATTTTGGTCAAAGGTGGTGACTATAAAGTGGAAGATATTGCAGGTGCAGAGCATGTGCTTAATCAAGGTGGAAAAGTCGAGGTGTTAGCATTTTTGGATGGCTGCTCGACTTCCAATGTGATTAAAAAGGCACAGTTACAAAAGAGTTAACGTGCGCTGTGGTAGGCTTTTGTTAACACTTGCCATTGATTTTCATCAAAATAAAAGGTCGGCCATTTGCCGGCCTCTTTTTTAAATGAACGTTGTAAACGTTCCATGTTTGCGTGCTGCCAACTTGAGTTTGGCTGCATGATTCTGCCCTTATCAAAATCAATTAGAAATACTTTGCCGTCGGCATCAAACAAAATATTGTTGATGTTCAAATCATCATGATAGGCACCGGCTTGATGAAACTGAGCAATGGTGTGGCCGATACTTTCCAGTTCATTTGTACTAAGCGTTCTTGCTTGCAAAATTTCGCAAACACTGGTGGCATCAGGCACCGCTTCGGTCAAAATATCTGCACGATAAATACCAAAATGAAGCGATATTCTTGCGCCAAGTGGTGTTGGGACTGGTAAACCTTGTAGTTGTAGTTGCTCTAGCAAAGCAAACTCTTGATATACGCGAGTATTTTCTAGTTTGGTAAAAATATATTGATCACTCAACAGCTTGCCGATTAAGCCACCTCGATAATAGTGCTTAAGTACCGCAATGCCTTGGTTAAATTGCACGAACCACGCCGTTGCTCGGCCTTCTTTCGAGCCGACAATCGCATTATTTTTCTGCCAATATTTAGGGTCAAACATTTCTTCTGAAACATCATAATCTAGGGTTGAAGGCGTTAATAAATAGCTATGTGGCTGTTTGGTGATTTGCACAATATAGGATTCTTAAGAGTCAATTGTGACATTCTAACGATTTTTCATCCTCAGTGAAACTTGCAAACTTGTTTGATTAATTTAAGATCAAGCGCTTGTTACTTTCCACGAGAACTATTGTTTTGAGCAAATCCTTGACCTCTATTTGTATTTTGCGACTTTCTGCGATTGGCGATGTGTGCCATGCAGTGAGTGCTGTACAGGCGATCCAACGCGCACATCCGCAAGCGAAAATAACGTGGGTGATAGGTAAAGTGGAAGCCATGTTGCTGGCTGACCTACCCGGTGTTGAGCTCGTCGTATTTGACAAAAAGCAGGGTAAAGCCGCGCTCAAGGCGTTAAAGGCAAAGTTCAAAGGGCAAAAGTTTGACGTATTACTACATATGCAGGTTGCGTTAAGAGCCAACCTTGTTGCGCGAGTTATTCCTGCAAAGCAAAAAATAGGCTTTGATAAAGGGCGCTCAAAAGAGTTACACAGTTTGTTTATCAACAAGCGGATCGCACCTCAAAAGTCGCCACATGTGCTTGAGGGTTTCCAAAACTTTGCCCGTGCAATTGGGGCTGAGTGCGGTGAGCCAACATGGCAGATGCCCGTGACGGCAGCTCATCAAGCTGCGGCAAAATTACTGTTGCCCGAAGGGAAAGTGTTTGTGATATCGCCTGCGGCAAGTAAAGCCGAGCGCAATTGGCTTCCTGAGCGTTATGCTAGGGTTGCAGATCATGCTGCTGCATTGGGGTTTCACGTGGTGATAACGGGTGGTCCAACGGAACTTGAGCAAAACTTAGCAGCCGAAATTCAACAATACAGTCAAGCTGAGTTATTAAACTTAGTGGGAAAAACTGACTTGAAAACCCTACTTTGTGTGTTGGAGCAAGCCGAATTGGTGCTAGCACCTGATACCGGGCCTGCTCATATGGCTGTGACAGTTGGAACGCCGGTGATCGGTTTGTATGCTCACTCCAACCCAACTCGCACAGGGCCATACTTGTATCAGGACTATGTGGTTGAGGTTTATCATCAAAATCTCATTGCGCAAAAGAGCAAAACCGCAGAGCAATTACCTTGGGGAGCACGCGTAAAAGGTAGCGAACTCATGTCTCAAATTTCCGTTGATGCAGTAATTACGATGTTTGATCGGGTAATAAAAGAGCAGAGGATTGTGACCAATGCATAAGGCTGTATTTTTAGATAGAGACGGCGTTGTTAATAAAGATCACGCCTATGTTCATAAAATCGCGGATTTTGAGTTTATCGACGGGGTATTCAGTGCCTGCCAAGCATTTAGCAAAGTCGGTTATAAAATTGTGGTCGTGACGAATCAGTCGGGTATTGGTCGAGGTTACTATAATGAAGCACAATTTCACGCGTTAAACGAGTGGATGTGCGCGCAGTTTATGGCGCATGGTGTTGACATCGCTGGTGTTTATTTTTGTCCTCACCACCCTGAAAAGGCACAAGGCCCATATAAAGTAGAGTGTGACTGTCGTAAGCCTGAACCCGGGATGCTGCTGCAAGCGATAGTCGAGCATGACTTGGATCCTACGCAAAGTATTATGATTGGTGACAAAGTCTCAGACATCAAGGCTGCCCGCGCTGCTGGCGTAAAAACAGCCATTTTAGTTGAGTCTGGGCAGAGTTTTAGTCAAGAGCAACAACAGCTCGCGGATAAAGTATGTGCGTCGTTGGCGGAGGTACCAGCCGCACTATCTTTGTCTGAGTAAAATAAAGTTTGCTGCCAGTTGTCGCAAATCGTGCATTTATTGTGTGAACCTTTTAAAATAAAGATATCTTTTAATGTACCAGGTATGATTGAATTGGTACGTTCCAATTAACTTGAGCTAATTAGCACAAGCGTTAACTTCTGATAGTGAGAATGACAACCGTCTATGGCGATGCGTAGCTTACTATCACCGTGCAAAAAATGGAGACTCCCAGATGAGAGCATCGGCCTTCTACAGCCAGCTTCAGCAACAAATTGAAGAAGTAAAAGCTGAAGGATTATATAAAAAAGAGCGTATTATCACTTCTCAGCAGCAAGCTGAAATTGCAGTATCGACTGGCGAAAGTGTAATTAACTTCTGTGCTAATAACTATCTAGGTTTGGCGAACCACCCAGAGCTAATTAAAGCGGCGCAGGGCGGCCTTGATGACCATGGTTTTGGTGTCGCGTCGGTGCGCTTTATCTGTGGTACGCAAGATATTCACAAAACGCTTGAAGCAAAGATCAGTGAATTTCTAGAAACAGAAGATACTATCCTTTACTCTTCATGCTTTGACGCCAATGCTGGTTTATTCGAAACTATCTTAGGCCCTGAAGATGCAATTATCTCGGACTCATTAAATCACGCTTCTATCATTGATGGTGTGCGTTTATGTAAAGCTAAGCGTTTCCGCTATGCTAACAACGATATGGCTGATCTTGAGCAGCAGTTAATAGCCGCTGATGAAGCTGGTGTGAAAACCAAGCTTATCGCCANGGCGTATTCTCAATGGATGGCGTTATTTGTAACTTAAAAGCGGTTTGTGACTTAGCGGATAAGTACGACGCATTAGTGATGGTTGATGATTCACACGCGGTGGGCTTTGTTGGCGAAAATGGCCGCGGAACACCGGAATACTGTGGTGTATTAGACCGAGTGGATATTATTACAGGAACGCTTGGTAAAGCGCTTGGCGGTGCATCGGGCGGTTATACCTCTGGTAAGAAAGAAATCGTGGAGTGGTTACGTCAGCGTTCACGTCCTTATTTATTCTCAAACTCGCTAGCGCCTTCAATTGTTACTGCTTCAATCAAAGTACTAGACATGATGAAAGAAGGCGATGCCCTACGTGCTAAACTATGGGATAACGCAGCTTACTTCCGTACTAAGATGGAAGCTGTTGGCTTTACTTGTGCGGGTAAAGATCACGCGATTATTCCAGTTATGTTAGGCGATGCCAAAGTGGCCTCAGAAATGGCTGACAGACTGCTAGCTGAAGGGATCTATGTGATCGGTTTCTCTTATCCTGTTGTGCCAAAAGGTCAAGCTAGGATCAGAACACAAATTTCAGCTGCGCATACGACTGAGCAGCTAGACAAAGCAATCGAAGCCTTTACCCGTATTGGTAAAGACCTAGGCGTCATTTAATTTTGCCACCGGCATTAAACCGGTGCAGCTAACGAGCGAATACTATGAAAGCATTATCCAAGTTGAAAGCTGAAGAAGGAATTTGGATGGCGGATGTGCCAAAACCGGAAGTAGGGCACAACGATCTATTGATCAAAATCCGTAAAACAGCAATTTGTGGTACCGACGTACACATCTACAAATGGGATGAGTGGGCACAAAACACGATCCCAACTCCAATGGTTGTGGGACACGAATACGTAGGTGAAGTGGTCGATATGGGTCAAGAGGTGCGTGGTTTTAGCATTGGCGACCGAGTATCTGGTGAAGGTCATATCACATGCGGTCATTGTCGTAATTGTCGTGCTGGCCGTGTTCACCTATGTCGTAACACCATTGGGGTAGGTGTTAACCGAGAAGGTTCATTTGCAGAATACCTAGTTATTCCTGCTTATAATGCGTTTAAGATCCCCGACAATATTTCTGATGAACTCGCTTCTATCTTCGACCCATTCGGTAATGCAGTGCACACCGCATTGTCGTTTGACTTAGTTGGTGAAGACGTACTCATTACTGGTGCTGGCCCAATTGGTATTATGGCTGCGGCAGTGGCGAAACACGTTGGTGCACGTCATGTGGTGATCACAGACGTAAACGAATATCGCCTTGAACTTGCCACTAAAATGGGTGCTACGCGAGCAGTAAATGTGGCCAGCGAAAGCCTCGAAACGGTTATGAAAGATCTTGATATGACAGAAGGATTTGATGTTGGACTTGAAATGTCAGGGGTTCCTTCTGCATTTAAGGGTATGTTAAACAGCATGAACCATGGTGGTAAGATTGCAATACTGGGCATTCCTCCTTCTGATATGGCGGTGGATTGGAACCAAGTGATCTTCAAGGGTCTAGTGATCAAGGGTATTTACGGCCGTGAAATGTTTGAAACTTGGTACAAAATGGCAAGTTTGATCCAGTCAGGCTTAAACCTTGATCCAATCATTACACATCAGTTCCATGTTGATGACTTCCAGACAGGCTTTGATACGATGATTTCAGGGCAATCAGGTAAAGTTATTCTGAATTGGGATTAATGCTCAACTTTGCTTAGTGCATGAATGAGTAGTTATAATAGAAAGGCGGCTAGGTCGATACGGCTTAAGCCGTCTTTTATTTTTTAGTTTTAAATGGGTAAAACATGTCTTTTAAACATATTTCAGTAGCAAACACGCAAGCGCTTTTAGGCAATGATGATGTTGTGGTAGCAGACATTCGCGATGAAAATACTTTTGCACAAGGGCATATTCCAGGCGCTGAACATTTATCTAACGCTAATCTTGCGCATTTTATGCAGGAAAAAGAGTTTGACCAACCAATCGTGGTTGTGTGTTATCACGGTATCTCCTCACAAGGCGCTGCTAATTACCTAGTAGAGCAGGGCTTTGAAGATGTTTATAGTATGGATGGTGGTTTTACGCAGTGGGCAAGTGAATTGCCAAACGAGATTGAAAAGTGAAGTTAATAGCCCATTATCACAATGCACGGCTAGCACAAGGTGCAGTCGATTATTTTAAGACGCAAGGGATTTACTGTGTTTTGCAAAGTCACGATGGGCAACAAGTTGAAGTTTGGCTAGAGCGTGGTGATGAAACGCTTGCTATGCGCCTTTGGCAAACGTTTTTGGAGCAACCCGAGGCTGAGTTATATCAAGCGGCTTCTTGGCAAACCGGAAGTACACAAGGATTATTTAGCTACCAAGGTGAAAACTTAAACTTAGCACGGCGATTTTTGGGATTAAACTGGTTATTACAGGGGATTTTTGGTGTCAGTATTATTATTTTTATCGCCATGTTATTTGGTGACGCTAATGGCATCTTTTCTGCGCTACGTTTCTCCCTAGATAAACCTTGGACTTGGATAGCACCTACACTCATACATTTTAGCGCCATACATTTGATTTTTAATTTAAGCTGGTGGTTACACCTTGGCGCGCAAATTTCAGAGAAACTAGGACTCTGGGCATTAGTTTGCATCTACTTTGTAACTGGCTTAACCAGTAATTTTATGCAGTTCCTATTCGTTGACGCTAATTTTGGTGGGCTAAGTGGTGTGGTCTACGGATTATTAGGCTTTTGCTGGGTAATTGGTCATCGAAATCCTGCTGGAGCCGCTTTGCTCTCTAAGCCTGTTGTTGGCTTTATGTTGCTTTGGATGTTGTTTGGATTTACGGATATGTTTTTTATCAATATGGCTAACTGGGCGCATTTGTTCGGATTGCTATCAGGTATGTTGGTTGCGGTATTTTGGCCTATCAACAGGTTGCTCAAAGAAAATAATTAATTATGTATATGAACTCGGGATCAAGCGTTTCCGAGTTCTTGTGTGAGCGGATTGAACTAGTGATATAAATATTTAGTAAAAAGCACATCTCGAACAATTTCCTGCCCAGTTTCTTCTTTTAGCAGTGTCTTTAGCTTTTCCGCACAGCGTTTTCTGATTTCTTCTCTACCAGTTAATGATTTAATAGTTTCTTCGTTTTCTTTACTCAGGATCTGTACAATTGCATCTCTTAGTAAAGGTGTATGATGTTCAACCACGGCAATATTTGCAACGTCATTTAACATTAGATCAACGGTAACACGGACATAACCGAGCTTTTTGTTGGACTGGCCTATGTAGTTTGTGATGATATCTGGCTCAAACCCGTAATACCCAATAGTTGAGTCCGCTTTTACAGGGGAAGTCGTGGTTAATGCAATGCATAATGTGAGTACAACAGCCAACAGTCTCATGTTTAATTAGGTATCCTAATACAAATTACTTTTTACTTAGTTTATACATAATTGCGTTGATTTTACAGTTGGCTTCAGCACAAACATAAACTTTTTAGAAAGCCTCTGCTCTGCTATTATGACCGCGGATTTTTAAAACGGAAATAGAACGTTGCCTTTGCTATTACCCTTAGAACGCTCTTGGCTGAAGAATACGCAGTTGGTGGATATTGAGCCTACACTTTCTCCCTACTTACTAGAGACCCAATCTCTAACCGCAAAATTAAAAGAAACTTGTGATAAATTTTCTGTGACTGTGCTTGCTAATGAACTCAGAAACGCTCCAGGTGCGTTACGTACAGATCTTTCTGAGCAGGTTTGGTGCCGAGAAGTAACGCTAAATTGTAACGGTAAAGCAGCTGTATTTGGACAAAGTTGGCTCAATGAGGAGGCATGTACTGTCGGAATGGATGCAATTGGTGAGACACCTTTGGGTGAGTTACTGTTTACTGATTCAAACTGGCAGCGCGGGACCCTTGAGTATCTTCGTTTAGCTACTTCTGACTATCCGGCGCTGATTGAACTTATTGCACCCACCACTGGCGTCGTCCCAGAGAGTTTATTTGCCAGAAGAAGCTGGTTTAAAAACGGCAAAGCAAAGATTTTAGTTTGTGAAGTCTTTATATCGGAAAGCTTCTATGATTGATCACCTGAAATGGCAGGCTTACAGCCAACTTATGCGATTAGATAAGCCAATCGGAACTTTACTATTATTGTGGCCAACACTTTGGTCACTGTGGTTTGCAGCTGAAGGTGTCCCAAGTATCTGGCTTATTGTTATCTTTGCTCTGGGTGTATTAGTAATGCGCAGTGCGGGCTGTGTTATCAATGATTTTGCCGATCGCAAAGTTGATGGGGCTGTAAAGCGTACAGCGACAAGACCGCTTGCAAGAGGGGCCGTGACGAGTAAAGAAGCGCTAGGTCTATTTGCTATTTTGGTCGCAGTGGCTTTTATTTTGGTGCTTTTTTTAAATTGGCAAACCATTGCGTTATCCTTTGGAGCGCTTGCATTAGCCGCTGTCTACCCTTTTATGAAACGTTATACAAACTTACCTCAAATTGTACTTGGAGCAGCCTTTAGCTGGGCAATACCGATGGCTTTTATGGCAGTAAATCAAAGTGTGCCAGTACTTGCTTGGATATTGTTTACTGCGAATTTAATATGGACTGTCGCCTATGACACTATGTACGCCATGGTAGATAGGGATGATGATTTGAAGATTGGGGTAAAGTCTACTGCGATTTTATTCGGCAAATGGGATCTCCATATTATTGCGTTGCTCAACATCACATTTATCGCGATGATGGCGGCAGTTGGTGTAACGTTTGACTTGAATCTCGCTTTTTGGTGCGGCTTACTTGCAGCTTCTGTGTTACTTATTAGGCAGCAATATGCCATACGTTACAGAGACAGAGACAGATGTTTTTGGGCTTTTTTAAACAATAATTATGTTGGCTTGGCGATTTTTTCCGGGGTCGTGCTTGGGTTTTTACCGCTCTAAAGCGGATTATTAAAACGGGCAAGTAATATAGATTATTTGCCCGCTTTTTTAGCAACTAATAAGTTACTGTTTGCTTGCTAGATGAAGATGCAGCATCCTCAATTAGCTCAAGCAAGTGATTTATATGCGCATTAGAACCAACTTGGTGATTGGTTTGTACAATCAATTGTTCTCTGTCCAATGCCTTATTGGTTTTTAAGAAAACTAAGTTAGGATCTTGTGCGATAGTTTTTGAATGTTCGATACTAGCAATTGCAAAGCTATTGCTATTCTTCAAGCCATCAATTACTTGTTCAATATTACCAATTTTAACGCTCGTTGATTTGTTTAACGAGTCAACGGCTTCATTAAGCATACTTTGTACTTGCTTCGACTGTGAGAAACAGCCATACATAGGATAATGGGTTAATTCGGATTTTCTGATGCTGTCTTGATTTGCTAGAGGATGATTTCTCGAAACAAATAAAACTAACTGATCAGGCAGGTGAATATCACTCACTATGCTATTTGCACTTTGTAAATACACGCTGATATCAATCTCACCAAGTTGCAGCTTACGAGTAAGCTCCAGCTCATCTTGCAACTGCATTTCGATCTTCACATTAGGGTACTGAGCTAAAAACTGACCGCAAGAAACTGGTACGATGCTGCTAGCTTGAGTCGTATAACCAATAATTAACTTTTGATTGTCACGACCAAACAAGCTTTGCTTGATGGTTTTCTTGGTTAAATCCAGTTCAGATAAGGTTGTTTTGCAATACTTTAAGAAAAGCTCACCTTGCTCAGTGAGTTTTACTGAACGTGTAGAGCGTTTAACAAGTTCACAACCAATTTCATCTTCAAGGGTTTGGATGCTTCGAGTAAGCGCTGAAGTGCTGATCTGGGTTTGTTCTGCGGCTTGTCTAAAATGTCTAAGATTGCCTAATGCTACGAACTGCTCGAGTTGTTCAAATCTCATGTGAAATTCCTTTTAATTTCAACTAAAACACATTTATTACGTCTTTTCCCAATAATAATACACGAAGTGGGAAAAAGAAAGTGAAGTTTTTACATTCTGATTACAAAGCTAGTCAGGATACCTGTCACGTATCTCAATAAATTGTTCCAGATTTTTTAGAAAAAGGTCAACCAATTTGGGTTCAAATTGTTTACCACTTTGAGTATTTAGCAAATCTATTACTTTATCTAGTGGCCAAGCGGGTTTATAACAGCGCTCACTTCCTAGTGCATCAAAGACATCTGCCAGTGCAGTGATCCTGCCGACAATGTTAATTTGCTCTCCCTTTAAACCTCTAGGATATCCTGAACCATCCCACTTTTCGTGATGTTGATGAGCGATTAATGCACCACATTGCAAAATCTCATTTGTTGAATTTTTTAAGATTTCAAACCCTTGCTGTGCATGGGTCTGCATGATTATCCATTCTTCATCCGTGAGTTTTCCAGGTTTATTTAGTATTTGATCTGGAATACTGATTTTGCCAATATCATGAAGTGGAGAGGCCAGTTTAATGATCTCTGCTTGGTAGTGAGAAAGCCCATATAACTGCGCCAGCAGCATACTATAATGTGCCACGCGTTTTACGTGTGAGCCTGTTTCTTTCGAGCGTTTTTCGACGGCTTCACCCAGAATGTAAGAAAGCTCTTTTTGAGAATCTTTGACGGTTTCACGCAACTTTAAGTTGTCGTAGGCTAGCGCTATATTGTTTGCAAAAAATTCAAGTAGCTGAAAGTCCATGCTATGAAGTTCGCTGTCTTTACTCACATAAATCATCGTTTCACTTCCTTCTCGAGAAGGGAAGTAGCCAATATATTCATTACGAGTTTTTATCGATGTTTTTTTATTATGTGTTTCTATGAACAGGTTTTGTACATTCTCAGGTAAGGTAACATTACTGGGTTCTACGCCCGCTCCTGAGGCCGCAAGGAGTTTAAATTTTGCAGGTTCATTGGCTTGATGGTTTACTGCTGCTGCACAATATATTTCCGAATCAGATAATCCCATAACAGCGGATACATGGGATAATATGGTTGATGCAAAATCCTGAATATTGCTGCACTTCAAAAAGTTAGAAGATGCATCAATAATGCGCTCAAGGCCCATTTTGTGCTTTTCGATGGTTTGAATATCCCGATGAGCGCGTAAAGCAGAATAGAGTAGTGTTTTTAGCTTGACGGCAGTGAGCTCGGTTTTGTTCTTATAGTCATTAATATCGTAATCGCGAATGACCGATTCTTCTGGGGCTTCTCCTGGTTGCCCTGTGCGCAGCACAAGACGAATATCAAAGTTTGCTAAGTCATCGCGGATATATCGTACTAAATCAAGCCCGGCATGGTTACTTTCCATTACGACATCAATGAGACCTACAGAGATATTCCGCTCCGTGTCCAAGATGGCTTTTGCTTCTTGTGCAGAGTAGGCGTGATGAAATCTCAGTGCTTTATTCTCAAATCGAAAGCCAGATAACACTAATTTAGTCACTTGGTGAATGTCTTCTTCATCATCTACAACCAGAATATCCCAGTAGGTTTCGGCCATTTTATTTGTAGGGCTTTCTAGCACTTCATCTGAGAACAAAAATCCGCTCACAGATTGCTCCTCTTTTTATGCTGACTCAACGTTAGTATAGTCGGCAGTAACAAGGCCGCTAATCTTGTTGTGGTTTTTTCTCGATATTTTGCAATTCTAGTTCGATTGCATCGCAAGAAATGTGGATTTCATAAAGAGAAAGTAACAATGACAAGGTTAGGCTACAGAGACTTGCGCCAAACAATGTGATACCAAGCAAGGATATTTCAAGAAATAAGGCAAACATTGAAGACGTACAAAGTAAAAATGCAATTACGCCCCACACTTGCATTCGTCTGATTAATCTAATTCGTTTTCTTAAGTTTTCGATTTGTGCTTTAACCAAAGGCCTTATGGTATCGCCTTCTCGGGCGTTTAATTCACGGATCAATTGTGCAAGTACCAAAAAGCGATTGGTGTAAGCGAGTAATAACAAAGAAATTGCTGGGAATAATAGGCCTGGTGTTGTTAGAGTCATAGTCGTACTTTAATGGAATAGCGTGATGATTAAGTGTGATGATAATGAATCATTTTATCAAGAAACAAATGAGCACATTGAGTGCTAATTTAATAGAGAAGATAATGTAATGAGTGAACCGTCTTTTCACTGGGTGCAATTGTGCGCTATTAGTGGCTTTGTTGAAGCACATTTACTCAAAGGCCAACTAGAACAAGCGAATATTCAGGTTCGCTTACAAGGTGAACATTTGTCAGGTGCTATTGGTGAAATTCCAGCAGAGCAAGCAGCCATCAAGCTCTTTGTTTATGCAATAAAGTTACCCGAGGCTCATGAAATATTGGTAAACTATAACAAATCACGTCATCGCAGTGCCGCCGAGCTGTCGGATTGGCTATGTAACCACTGTGCAGAATTAAATGGTCCAGCGTTTGAATATTGCTGGCAATGTGGAAATAAGCATGAGCAAAGCAAATAACTTTCAAAGAATTAGAGAGTTAAATTATCTTCAAAAGGCAGTCTTAGGCGCTGCTATTATTGAGCGTATGTTGCCAAATTATTCACTATTTAGTGAGGCAACGGGTTTTGGCGACGAGCAAGTACTCAGAAATGCGCTGAATTTAATTTGGGAGAAAATACTACTGCCAAAGAGCAAAATTAGCTTAGAAAAGTTGGTTGAAAAGGTAGAACCAAATGTACCTGAGCTCAGTGAATTTGATATGTTTGGTACCTATCCCGCAATTGACGTAGCAACAGCGCTGTTGGGCATGTTGCAAGGTTTGATGACAAAAGATGAGCATGAGTTTGTGAGCGTTGCCAAAATTTCTCAGGCAACGGTAGCTAAATACATCGAGTTTATGTTGATGGCGGAAGATATATCTCCAACGAATGAGTTAGTGCGTGAGCACCCGCAGATGCAGTATGAAATTGAAATCCTCGCTGAGCTTATCGAACATGTGGAAAATATGGGGCGTATTAGCAGCGAATCGGTGAAGTCGCTAAAGGATTTGGCACTAGCTGACGGCCAAACAAATATTGGTTTGGAACTTGAGTAGTTGATTTCGTATAATCAGCGGCTGCAGTAAAGAGTTTGGAGAAAGTAACTTGCGTATTTTGGGTATAGAATCCTCATGTGATGAGACGGGTATTGCTATTTATGATGATGAGCAAGGGCTGTTGGCACATCAATTATATTCTCAGGTAAAAGTACACGCCGATTATGGTGGGGTAGTGCCTGAACTTGCTTCTCGTGATCATGTACGCAAAACAATTCCTCTTATTGAAGCTGCTTTCGCGCAAGCGGGTTGTGGTCCAGAAGATCTTGATGGCATTGCTTATACCGCAGGGCCGGGTTTGGTCGGTGCTTTGTTGGTTGGCACCTCAATTGGTCGCTCGTTAGCATTTGGTTGGGGGATCCCAGCCGTTGCCGTACATCATATGGAAGGCCATTTGCTTGCCCCTATGCTTGAAGACGATAAACCAGAGTTCCCATTCGTTGCGTTGTTAGTTTCTGGTGGCCATACCATGATGGTCAAAGTCTCAGGTATCGGTGAGTATGAGGTACTTGGTGAGTCAGTAGATGATGCCGCTGGTGAAGCATTTGATAAAACCGCAAAGCTACTCGGTCTTGATTATCCTGGCGGCCCAATGCTTGCGAAAATGGCGACACAGGGTAAAGCAGGGCGATTTACTTTTCCAAAACCGATGACAGACAGACCTGGTCTGGATTTTAGTTTCAGTGGATTAAAAACTGCAGCGGCAAACACGATCCGTAATGAAGGCGATGACGAGCAAACGAAAGCTGATATTGCTCATGCCTTTCAAGCTGCGGTCGTAGAAACACTAGCGATTAAGTGTAAGCGGGCACTGAAAGAAACAGGCATTAAAAGCCTGGTGATTGCAGGTGGCGTCAGCGCCAATACTGAACTTAGGCAAAAGCTTGAGCGCATGATGCTTGGCATGAAAGGGCAAGTATATTACCCACGCACTGAATTTTGTACAGATAATGGGGCGATGATAGCTTATGCAGGAATGCAGCGCCTAAAAGCAGGTCAGCATGCGCCACTTGATATGAAGACCAAACCGCGTTGGCCGCTGGATAGTCTAGAAAAAGTCTAGGTCCTAGTCTTTGGATTTTTTCCCCACCTTGGGCTCTTTACCACTTAAGAGCCTTTTAATATTTGCCCTATGACGAATAATTATCACCACAGTTAAAAAGCTAACTGGCACCGTATAAAGCGGTTTTATCCACCATGTGTAAAGTGGCGCAGCTGCAACTGCGACGATCGCTGCGAGTGAAGAGTAGCGTGTTATCGCTAGCACCACGAGCCACGTACTAATCAATAGTCCACCCAATGACAAGCCGATGGGCAATAGTGCACCAAATGCTGTTGCTACTGCTTTACCACCGTTAAAGTGGAAGAAAATAGGATAAATGTGACCAAGGCATGCGCTTACGGCTATTGCACCTAACCATACAGGTTCTATTTTCAGAAAGTAGGCTCCCCACACTGGGATGGTTCCCTTTAAAATATCAAAGACGAGCACCAGCGCAGCTGGGATCTTTCCTCCCAATCTTAATACATTGGTTGCGCCTGGATTATTAGAACCATTAAAGCGTGGATCTGGCAGGTTGAATAACCGACACACCAGAATCGCTGAGGAAATCGATCCCAATAAATAAGCACATACGCACATTAAACTGATTAACACTGTCTTCCTTATTTTTTATTGCGTTATTTTGGGCTATGATCGGCGGTCTTAAGTCCTGCACAGATCGCGAATTGCGATTAGAAAATGCGGGTGAATTACAGCGATAAACATGTTTGGAGTTTACATGGATAAAGTCTATATCTCACAGCTACACGTCGAAGCCATAATAGGAGTGTACGACTTTGAAAAAGAAAGTAAACAAAGCCTTTACTTTGATGTTGAGATGTTGACCGATATTAGCGCTGCCGCTCGCCATGACGATATTAATTTGGCGGTTGATTATGCCAAAGTGAGTGAGCGCATTATTGCGCATACCCAAGCAAAACCAGTTGAGCTATTAGAAACGTTAGTTGAACAGCTTGCCGCAATGATCCTAAATGAATTTAATGTACAACAGGTGCTTATAAAAGTGAGTAAACCTGCTGCCGTGCCACAAGCACAAACGGTTGGTGTAGAAATTGTGCGTAAGAAGTAGAATTATCATGGCACAAATTTTTATCAGTCTCGGCTCAAACATAGAAAAAGAAAAAAACTTGCTGAGTGGCTTGAGCGTATTGATAGAACACTTTCCGGATTTTCAACATTCAAGTGTTTTTGAGAGTGAAGCTGTCGGGTTTGCTGGGAATAATTTCTATAACTCGGTCTTTGCTGCACAAACACAGCTGTCTTTAGATGAGGTGTATAAACTGCTCAAGTCGATAGAATACGATCATGGTCGTCGCTGTAGTGAAAAGAAGTTTAGTCCACGCACATTAGATCTCGATATTCTCTTTTATGACCACCTTATTTGTTCATCACCCGCTCAGTTGCCTCGGGATGAAATAACCAAAAATGCCTTCGTGCTTCAGCCATTAGCTGAACTAGCTCCTGATTTTATCCATCCTGTTGAGGGTAAAAGCATTGCTCAGTTATGGCAGGAGTATCACAACCCAACTCAAAAATTATGGAAAGTGGAGTTTCCCAAGCAATGAGCTTTATTGAGATTGTCGTCCTTGCAATTATTCAAGGTCTCACTGAATTTTTACCTATTTCGAGTTCTGCCCATTTACTGCTACCATCTCAGGTACTAGGTTGGCAAGATCAGGGTCTTGCCTTTGATGTTGCTGTTCATGTTGGTACTTTGCTGGCTGTCGTTATTTATTTTCGACAAGACATTGTCAGCTTACTGACCGGATGGTTCAAATCATTCTCTGGTTTGCACTCGAAAGAAAGCCGACTGACTTGGTGTATTGTGGTTGCCACCATTCCATTCGTGATCTTAGCCCCACTACTTAAAGATATCGTAGAAGTTTACTTACGTAGTGCATGGGTGATTGCAACATCGACGATAGTATTTGGTTTATTGCTTTGGTATGCCGATGTGAAAGCGAGACAAATCAAAGATGAGTTTGCCTTAAACTGGAAAAGCGCATTGATACTGGGGCTTGCGCAAATTACCGCTGTTATTCCCGGCACATCGCGTTCTGGTATTACCATCACCGCAGGTTTATTACTCGGGCTTGATAAGAAAAGTGCGGCGCGCTTTTCGTTTTTAATGTCTATTCCGGTCATTTCTATGATGGGGCTGTATTACAGTTTAGAGCTTGCAACGGGCGATGAAGTGGTTGATTGGAATGCGCTATTAAGTGGTGCGGCACTGTCGTTTATCTCAGCTTATGCCTGCATCTTCTTTTTCCTGAAAATCATAGAGCGCATGGGCATGATGCCATTCGTCATTTACCGCTTGTTACTTGGGGTAGGGTTAATCGCTTTCTTGAGCCTAAGTTAATCTGACCTTTGGATAACCTAATCAAGCTTAACAGAAAAGCCAGCTTGATGAAGCTGGCTTTAGGGCCTGTTGGCCTTCGCTGTTTGATTTTTGTTCTTCTGAGTGTGTTTTGGTCGCGACGCTCGACTTGCCGCCTAGTAATCTAGGCAAAAGTTGAGCAACAATGAACAAAGCGCACTCAGGTGAACCCAAAGGGCAGCGCTTGATTAGCATTTCTTCTGTGTTGCCCCACAAGGATGTGGGGTAAGGTGACTTTGCAGGAGCACAAAGTCTTTATCGCCAGACTTACATAGAATGACTATGCTACGCAGGCTCTGCCTTGTGTAAATACCAATCAAACTGCTGCAAAAACAAACTTGGAAGAGCAACAGGCCCTAGACTGCATTAAGCAATTTGCTTTTCCGCAAGGCATAATTCCATGGTTGCCTTCAATAGCCTATAAAGGTTTATTGATGCGTCAATTTCTTCTTTGCGGTTTGTTAAGCTCTCAATATTTAGGCCCAGAGAAATATCTAGATGCGAGCAGCTTTTTAAGATTTGATCTAGATTTTCTCTACAAATACGAATTGACTCACTTAGTGTATTGTCTGCATCTAACATGCGCCATTTGGTCGCTTCTGGTACTGAGATCCCCAGCCACTCCATAAACTGTAAGGTCTTTTCCCCACCACATGGAGTAAAGGTAAGAATAATGCGTTTTGGTGTTTGCCCTTGCTGTTTACAGGTGCGCGCATAGCTCGTGATAAGATCTATGGTTGCTTGAGCGTCATATACCGCTTGGGAAACAAAGAATTGGCAGCCTTGCTCTGTTTTATCTACCAGCCTTTCGTGTTCATTACGCTTACTGGCATGGCGCTCTGCGATGGTTACACCACCCAAGAAAAAGTCATCTTGGTGATGCTTCAATACCTTATAGGCTTCAGAAAGCGGCAACTTAATATCGCCCTGTGAAGACGGGCTGCCCACTAATACTAGATTGTTTAACCCATATTGCTGTTTAGTGCTGCTTAACCAATCGCCAAAAGCTTCACTATCGCGCTGTGCCACACTTTTATACGTAATTACATCAAGGTGCGACAGTTCGCGGATCAACTGACTATATTCACACGGATCAACGGTGTGCTTAAAAGGAAATGGACGTGGTACTTGAGTACGACTGCTTTCATCTTGAATGTCATAGATGATCACGCCGTCGTATTCAATCTCATGTAAACGGCCCAAAAGCTTAGCGGCAATTGATTTTAGCTGCTGTGGGTCAGTGCCAATCTTAGGTGGTGTGGTACCAATTAAATATACCCCTTGGTTAGGGTCAATGATTTTCTCTTGAAGCGTTAAAGCCATAATCCTCATTCCACAAAAGCATTTCTGTATCTCTTTACTAATATAGCAGCCATTTAGACGTCTAGATAGATTTTTTTTAATGAAAGAATTTCAATAATTATGAATTTATCTCAAGCGCTCAAACCAAAATTTTATATTTGTTTACACATTAGGATGGTAAATCACCTTGGAAATTAGCGAATTAGTATGACTTTGGGGCATAATCAGGAGACTTGCTAACGTAAGTGAACACGACTTACTTAGAATAAAAAATATGATTAGGACCAAATTCATGAAATTCAAATTACTAGCAACCAGCTTTGCCGTAAGCTTAGCGCTTAGTGGCTGCGCAGCGACGAATTCAGACCAAGCTCAGCAGTCTGTTGAAAGCACTCAAGCTGCCCAATCCAATAAAGTATTCGCTCAAGATTATGTTTTGGAAGAGCTAGAAAACGGCCTTCGCGTCATGGTAGTTAAAACCAACTATCCTGATGTGGTATCGCTACAAATTCCGGTTTCTGTTGGTTCGCGTAATGAAGTAGAAGCGGGTAAAACAGGCTTCGCTCACTTCTTTGAGCATATGATGTTCAAAGGCTCAGAAAAGTATCCACAAGACGTTTATTCAGACATTTTGAAAAATTCAGGTGTTGATAATCGCGCCTATACGACCAACGATTACACTAACTACCATTTAAATTTCTCGAAGCAGCATTTAGATAAAGTATTAGAAATCGAAGCGGATATCTTTCAAAACCTGACTTACAGTGAAGAACAGTTCCGCACCGAAGCACTAACCGTGAAAGGTGAATACCTTAAAAATAATGCCAGCCCAGTTCGAAAACTGCTTTCTGCGGTAAGAAAAGAGGCATTTGATAAGCATACCTATAAACACACAACGATGGGCTTTTTTGAGGACATCGAAGCAATGCCAGATCAAATGGCCTATGGTAAAACCTTCTTTGAGCGCTTTTATAAGCCTGAATATGTATCACTCGTGATCGTAGGTGATGTGGATCCAAAAGCAACTATGGAGATGGTGAAAAAGCACTGGGGTAACTGGAAAAAAGGGGACTACCAAGCTGATATTCCTGTTGAGCCTAGGCAAGACAAAGCGCGTTATGTTCACGAAAAATATGATGGCTTACCGGGCCACTGGTTGCTAGTTTCGTATAAAGGTGCTGCATGGGAGCCGAAGAAAAAAGATCGAGCGGCACTAGATCTGATCTCGCAACTTTATTTCTCTGAAAACTCAGCACTGTATCAAGAGCTAGTAGTAGAAAAACAGCTTGCAAGCCAAATGTTTACCTACAACCCTGAAACCAAAGACCCTGGTCTTCAACATGTTTTCGTTAAAGTTGAAGATGAAAAAGATTTGGTGACAGTGCGTGATGCAATCAATAATACTTACGCAAAAGCACGCACAGAGCTGGTAGATGAAAATAAACTTGCAGCACTTAAATCAAACCTAAAGTACAGCTTTATTAACGGCCTTGACTCATCGCAATCTATTGCTTCGACACTTGCAAGCTACATGCATTTTGAGCGTGACCCTGAAGTGGTGAATGCGCTCTATGCAAGTGCTGATAAAGTCACTGCAAAAGATATTCGTGATATTGCCAATAAATACTTTGTGGACAGCAGTCGCACAACGGTGACTATGTCTGCACTTGAGTCTGTCTCTGGTTTTGATAAAGAAGTTAACTTAGACAAGTTAGTGGCAAAAATGGACAAGCCGGTAACGCGTCATTTCAACGTATTAGACAAGACCAATAATTCACCGCTGGTGGATGTGAATTTTCTTTTTTACACAGGTGCTGCTGCCGATCCTGCAGGTAAAAAAGGTCTTGCTGCGCTTACTGCGGCTATGATTGCCAATGGCGGGAGTGAGTCACAATCATACAAAGAAATTCAAAAGGCGCTGTACCCGATTGCTGGTAGCTTCGGTTATCAAATCGATAAAGAAATGATTTCTTTACGTGGTCGTATTCATAAAGATAATGCTGATCAATGGTATGGCATTGTGAGCCAGCAGCTTTTGAGCCCAGGGTTCAGAGAAGATGATTTTAAACGTCTGAAAAAAGAGCTAATCGACGGCATTAAGGCTGGTTTGAAAGCGTCAAATGATGAAGAGCTCGGTAAAGAAGTGCTTTATCACGAGCTGTACAAAGGCCACCCATACGAAAGCTATAACTTTGGTGATTTATCAGACTTAGAAGCAATCACATTGGATGACGTTAAGGCTTTTTACGCTCAGCAATTTACTCAAGCTAAACTTAACGTGGGTATCACAGGTGCACTCGATAAACAGCTAAAAGAAGCGATGTTTAACGATCTTGCGGCTTTACCTAAAGGTAAAGAAGCGCGTTTACAAGTGCCAGATGCCCCTAAGCTATCTGGTCATCACGCAACCATCGTAGAAAAGAATGCAAAATCAACAGCGGTGTCTTTTGGTTTCCCAATCGACACGGTTCGTAGCAGCAAAGACTGGGCAGCGCTTTGGTTAGTGCGTTCATACTTTGGTGAGCACCGCAGTTCAAACAGTCACTTGTATCAGCGTATTCGCCAGGTTCGTGGTATGAACTATGGTGATTATGCATATATCGAATATTTCCCACGCGGTATGTTCCAAACTAAGCCGGATGCAAACTTAGGCCGTAGTGAGCAAATCTTTCAGGTGTGGTTACGCCCACTTCGTTCTAATAACGATGCCCATTTTGCAACGCGTACCGCATTGTTTGAACTCGATAAGCTGATCAAAGAAGGGATGAGCAAAGCAGACTTTGAAGCAACACGTAACTTCTTAATCAACTTTGTGCCGCAAATGGTGGCGAGCCAAGATAGACAGCTTGGTTATGCACTTGATAGCCAGTTTTACAACACCGACGAATTTGTTGCCTATGTGACAAAGCAGCTAGCGTCGCTGTCTGTTGAAGACATCAATCGAGTTATCAAAGAGAACTTGCAGACCGAAGATATTCACTATGTGTTTATCACTGGTGATGCGAAAGATATGGCGCAGCGTTTAAGTGCTGAGCAGTCATCTCCTATGACTTATAACACGAAAAAGCCTGATGTATTACTGGCAGAAGATGCTGAAATTGCTACGTACCCGCTCAATATTCCAAGTAAGAATATTAAAACGTTAGATGTAGAAAAAGTGTTTGAATAGCTATTATTTAGCTTAATAAAAATGGCGGCTAAAAACTTAGCCGCCATTTTTGTCTTAAAACTATGCTTAACCTTAGCCTTAACTGTGGAACCACTCCACTGCAGCGGCCATCCAAATTAATGAACTGATCAATAATGTCAGCGTAACGGCCGCTGACGCCATATCTTTTGCGCGACCAGATAGTAAGTGGTGCTCGGTACTCACTCTATCTGTCAGCGCTTCGATTGCCGAGTTGATAAGTTCTATGACTAATATCAGCAGTACACTACCAACCAATAAGGCCCACTGAGCAATACTTTGCGCCAATATGAATGATAAAGGAAGACTTGCCACCAGTAACCATGTTTCTTGTCTAAATGCCGACTCTTCTTCATAAGCTGCTTTCATTCCTTTCGCCGAGCAATGCGTTGCTTTGATTATCCTGGCAAATCCTGTTCCATTTGGTTTGTTGGTATCCGGTGTCTTGATCTTTATCGACATATTAGCGATCCCGCGTTGGTAGTATTTAATGGGGCGTTATTATACGAAGATCTGCTCAGTTCGATAGTGTTAAATTGTAAGAATCTTTAGCCCAACGGAGAGTATTTTAAACCGTACTAAAATATGTTGGTTGGTTATTAGATATAACCAAGTGTTTGAAGCCTGATTTTTTATAATACATGACACTCAATGACTCTAAGCGTTACACTATGAGAAGTATCAGTATTATCGGAAGTTCGTCACATGAGACATGAGATTTGGAATAAGTTACGCGAAGAAGCCAATGAGTTGGTTGCTCGCGAACCATTGCTTGCTAGTCACGTTTACTCGAGTATTTTAAATCACGAGTGTCTTGGTTCTGCATTAAGCTTTATCGTTGCAAATAAGTTGGCGGATGCCGTGGTGTCAGCATTTACAATTCGTGAACTGTTCGATCAAGCTTTTGTGCACTGCGATACTATGCTGACTCATGTTGCACATGATATAAAAGCCGTTAAAGATCGTGACCCAGCTGCCGATAGTTATCTCAACGTAATTTTAAATCTGAAAGGTTTTCATGCAATCCAAGCACATCGATTGGCATACTGCTTATGGCGTCAAGACAGAAAAGAGCTGGCTCGCTTTATACAGAGCAGAACCTCTGAAGTATTCGGTGTTGACATCCATCCTGCTTGTAAAGTCGGTCATGGTATTATGTTTGACCATGCGACTGGTATAGTCATTGGTGAAACCGCGGTTATTGAAGATAATGTTTCTATTCTGCAATCAGTCACGCTTGGTGGTACGGGTAACGAGCAGGGTGACCGTCACCCGAAAATTCGCGCCGGCGTATTGATTGGTGCTGGTGCCAAAGTACTTGGCAACATTGAAGTAGGAGAGGGCGCTCGAATTGGTGCAGGTTCCGTTGTACTTAGCCCTGTTGCACCGCATACCACTGTGGTGGGCGTTCCAGCTAAGGTGGTTGGTAAGCCGTCGTGCCCATGTCCTGCAGAGAGTATGAACCAAAACTTCTTAGAAGACGATGATAGGCTCGAAAATGAGTCTATCACTTCGGCGATGCTGTAAGGTTATTAGATTAAAAATGGGGAAATCACTTCCCCATTTTTATATCCTCTTATTGGGTTGCTTTTACCGTAGACACCACCTCACCATCAGCAAGTTGTGTGATTATCGGCTTTTCTGGGTCGACATCCGCCACAGACTTAATCACTTTATCTTCTTGCTTGGCAATACTATAACCCCGAGCTAACACCGCCAGTGGGCTGACGCTGTCTAGTTTTGCGCTTGATACCGCGAGTTGATGTCTTTGCGTGTTAAGCTTTTGCTCCATTGCATACTGCAACTTATCACTGAGTTGTGCGACCAATTGCTTGAACTGAGCGATCCTTTGTTCTGGATGTAATCGATCAAATCTATGCTGCAGCAGGTGAAATTGCGATTGCTTTTGACGTAAGTGATGGGCTTGAGCACGAATTAATCGCTGTTCTAATTCATCAACTCGCTGTGTTTGCTGCATAAGTTGATTTTTAGGGTGTTGTAGCTGCAGTCGGGCTTCAAAGTTTGCCAAACGCTGTGATGCACCTTCAAGGCGACGTTTAAAAGCTTGATTGAGATATTGTAGCAACTGCGAAGTACGCAATTTTAGCGCTTCTGAGTCTGGGCTCACTAGCTCTGCGGCCGCCGATGGGGTTGGCGCTCTGACATCTGCAACATAGTCAGAAATGGTAGTATCTATTTCGTGGCCTACTGCGCTTATCACCGGAATTGAGCTGGCAAAAATGGCCCTTGCGACGGGCTCCTCGTTAAAGCTCCATAAGTCTTCTAATGAGCCGCCACCTCTGCCAACGATCAATACGTCTACCTCGCGTCTAGCATTCGCCTGAGCGATTTGTTTGCAAATCTGCTGCTTGGCTTCATCGCCTTGCACTAGAGCTGGGTAAATTACAACTTGTAACTGTGGGGCACGACGTTTGAGTACAGTCAAAATATCCTTGATGGCAGCGCCAGTCGCTGAGGTGACGACCCCCACGCGATTAATGACACTTGGCAAAGACTTTTTGTGACTAGCCGAAAATAGGCCTTCTGCGGCTAGCTGCATTTTAAGGGCGTCAAACTGTTGCTTGAGCAAGCCTTCACCGGCAGGGGCCATTTGTTCGACTATCAATTGATAGTCGCCTCGCGGTTCATACACTGACACTCTAGCTTGTACCATTACCTGCTGACCGTTGGCTGGGCGATGGTTACAATAACGATTATTACCTCGCCACATGGCTGCTTTTATTTGTGCTTTGTCATCTTTTAGAGAAAAATACCAATGCCCTGAGGCCGGAGCAACAAAGTTTGAAATTTCTCCGGTGAGTTGTACAGAGGCAAAACCTTGTTCTAAGAGCGCGCGTATTTCTCTGTTAAGTCTTGATACAGAATAGGTTTTATTATTACTGGGGTATCCCATGTTGGCCTCCATAAAAAATTCACAGTCACTTTATCACATTTTTTGCTAAATTTTATTTACTCCCATAAGGAACGCTGATAAAATTCGCACGCAATTCCTTATACTCAGTTCACTTGAGAGAAGCCGCGAACATGCTAAGAATTGCAAAAGAAGCCCTTACCTTTGACGACGTACTTTTAGTACCAGCTCATTCAACTGTTCTTCCTCACACAGCAAACCTGAAAACGCGTTTGACACGTGGGATTGAATTAAACTTACCGCTTGTTTCCGCTTCAATGGATACAGTGACAGAAGCGCGCCTAGCGATCGCTCTGGCACAAGAAGGTGGTATTGGTTTTATCCACAAAAACATGACTATCGAAGAGCAAGCTCGCAACGTACGTAAAGTTAAAACGTATGAAGCGGGTATTATCTCTTTCCCTGTGACGGTTACTTCTGATCTTACTATTGCAGAAGCAATGGAGCTTGCACAGGACAAAGGGTTCTCAGGTTTCCCGGTTGTTGGTGCAAACAACCAACTTGAAGGGATCGTGACTAGCCGTGATATGCGTTTTGAAACTAAGCTAGAAAAAGCGGTTTCAACGGTCATGACCAAGAAAGATGACTTAGTGACTGTAAAAGAAGGGGCATCTCGTGAAGAGATCCTTGGCCTAATGCACGAACACCGTATTGAAAAGATCCTTGTGGTTGATGACGCATTTGCACTAAAAGGCATGATCACTGTTAAGGATTACCAAAAAGCGCAAGATAAACCAAATGCATGTAAAGATGAGCAAGGCCGTCTTCGTGTTGGTGCTGCTGTTGGTGTTGGTGCTGGCACTGATGAGCGTATTGCTGCTTTGGTTGAAGCGGGTGTTGATGTACTACTAATCGATACTTCTCACGGCCACTCTCAAGGTGTTATTGACCGTGTTAAAGCGACGCGCGAAACTTATCCAGAACTACAAATCGTTGCAGGTAACGTAGCAACAGCTGAAGGCGCAATTGCATTGGCTGATGCTGGTGCAGACGCCGTTAAAGTGGGTATTGGCCCAGGCTCTATCTGTACTACTCGTATCGTTACAGGTTGTGGTGTACCTCAAATTACTGCGATTTCAGACGCAGTAGAAGGCCTAAAAGGTCGTGATATTCCAGTGATTGCCGACGGCGGTATCCGTTTCTCTGGTGATATCGTAAAAGCGCTAGTTGCTGGTGCAGCATGTGTAATGGTGGGTTCAATGCTAGCGGGTACTGAAGAGTCTCCTGGTGAAGTTGAACTATACCAAGGCCGTTACTACAAGTCTTACCGTGGTATGGGTTCTCTTGGTGCGATGAATCAAAAAGAAGGTTCGTCTGACCGTTACTTCCAGAAGAGCGATGCTGCTGACAAACTAGTACCTGAAGGTATCGAAGGTCGCGTAGCATACAAAGGACCAATCGCAACGATTATCCATCAGCAAATCGGTGGTATTCGCAGCGCAATGGGTCTAACCGGTTGTGCAACCATCACTGAATTAAATACTAAGCCGCAGTTTGTACGTGTGACTTCTGCGGGTATGGGTGAGTCTCACGTACATGACGTGCAGATCACCAAAGAGGCACCTAACTACCGTATGGGTTAAGCCTCAAGGCGTGTTTCTGGGCTAGCAAATTGCTAGCCCTTATTACTTTTGATAGAGGCGCAAGGCGGCTTTATCCTGTTTAGTTCCTAACTAACGAGATTATCAATGAGCAAAGATATCCACGATTCCCGAATTTTGATCTTAGACTTTGGTTCGCAATACACTCAGCTAATTGCACGTCGTGTACGTGAAATTGGTGTTTATTGTGAGCTTTGGGCTTGGGATGTGACAGAAGAGCAAATCCGTGAGTTCAATCCTCAAGGTATCATTCTATCAGGTGGCCCAGAGTCAACAACGCTTGAAGGTAGCCCAAAAGCACCAGATTACGTATTCGAAGCCGGTGTGCCTGTACTGGGTATCTGTTATGGTATGCAGACGATGGCAATGCAGCTTGGTGGTCAGGTACATAGCTCAGATAAAAAAGAATTCGGCTACGCAAAAGTAGAGAAAGTAGGTGACTGTAAGCTATTTGAAGCGATTGAAGATCACATCGAAGATGGTGCAGGTTACCTAGACGTGTGGATGAGCCATGGCGATAAAGTTGCTAAAATTCCAGACACGTTCAAAACTTCAGCGAGAACGGATACCTGCCCTCATGCGGCAATGTCTTGGGAAGAAAAGCGCTTCTACGGTGTACAGTTCCACCCTGAAGTAACGCATACTCAGCAAGGCTTGCGTTTACTAGAGCGCTTTGCAATTGATATCTGTGGTTGTGAAAAACTATGGACACCTGAGCAAATCATTGAAGATGCGATTGAGCGTATCAAAGAGAAAGTAGGGGATGACGAAGTTATCCTTGGTCTATCTGGTGGTGTTGATTCATCAGTGGTTGCAATGCTTATTCACCGTGCGATTGGTGACAAGCTAACCTGTGTATTTGTTGATAATGGCCTACTACGCTTGAATGAAGGCCAGCAAGTAATGGATATGTTCGGTGATAAGTTTGGTCTGAACATCATCAAGGTAGAAGCTGAAGATCGTTTCCTTAACGCGCTTAAAGGCTTAAATGACCCTGAAGACAAACGTAAAGCAATCGGTCACACCTTTATTGATGTATTTGATGAGCAAGCGAGCCAACGTGTGAATGCAAAATGGCTAGCACAGGGTACCATTTACCCTGATGTTATCGAATCGGCAGCATCTAAAACCGGTAAAGCGCATGTGATCAAATCTCACCACAACGTGGGTGGATTACCTGAAGATATGGAGCTAGGTCTGGTTGAGCCACTGCGTGAACTATTTAAAGACGAAGTTCGCAAGATTGGCCTAGAGCTTGGTCTGCCGTATGACATGCTTTATCGTCACCCGTTCCCAGGTCCAGGTCTTGGTGTTCGTGTACTTGGCGAAATCAAGAAAGAATACTGTGACTTACTGCGCCGTGCTGACGCTATCTTCATTGAAGAGCTACATAAAGCAGATCTATACCACAAAGTATCTCAAGCATTCGCCGTATTCCTACCGGTACGCTCTGTTGGCGTGATGGGCGATGCACGTAAATACGATTGGGTGATCTCGCTACGTTGTGTCGAAACTATCGACTTTATGACGGCACGTTGGTCACACCTACCATACGAGCTACTAGGCCACGTTTCAAACCGTATCATCAATGAAATTGATGGTATTTCTCGCGTGGTTTACGATGTATCAGGTAAGCCGCCAGCGACAATCGAGTGGGAATAATAGCTCTACAATGAGTTAGCACTCTGCTTAATAAAAGGGCGAATATGATAAATATTCGCCCTTTTGCTTATTTTAGAAGCAGTTGAATCAAAAAAGTGATTTTTTCACTTTACCTTTCAAAAAAGCGCTTTATAATGCGTCGACATTGCAGGGGCGTAGTTCCAATTGGTAGAACAGCGGTCTCCAAAACCGATGGTTGCGGGTTCGAGTCCTGCCGCCCCTGCCACTTCTTATTTTGCACTTCGCATTTTTTCAAAGTAAACTTTCTTAAAAAATTAAACTGCTTAGCCATGAATCCGATTTACGCAGATATTCTTGATATTGTACCGCTAAAGCTAAATTCTACATTTGCACACCTTGATCCCAACGCAGTTGTTGCTACTGATGTGAATGAGCTTCAGCAAGTAGCTTTACCGACTGTTTTGTTGCAGGACTTTGAATTGGTCATGGGTAAAAAAATTGAGGTTGTCACGGGTAACAGGATTGCACTTCAGGATAACCAATTGAGTTTGCCAAGTGCACAACTAAGTACGGCTCAAAAGCGTGAGTTGTGGCAATTAATCTGGAGTCAACAAGATGCAAGTTAAGCAAGGTGGCTTACTACAATTTCCACTTAATGAAATAATGCAAGTAGAACAAGCCTGTCATGCTTTTCCTTGGAGTGAGAAAACCATGCAGTCTTGCCTTCATGGTCGTTACTTTAATACAGCTATTGTTGATGGTAATACGCTAGTGGGTTTCTACGTTGCAGAGCGTGCGGGCCCAGACTTAACCTTGATGGATATTTGTATTCGTCCTAATTACCAAGGTAAGGGCTACGCGAAGCCATTAATGGAAGATTTGTTAGCGCAAGCAGAGACCTTGCAGGCAGAAAATATCTTCCTTGAAGTAAGAGCGTCAAACACTGCAGCAATCGCGTTATATCATCGCTATGATTTTGTCGAAATGGGCTTGAGAAAAAACTACTACCCGAGCACTCATGGTCGTGAAGACGCGATGCTCATGGCTTTACCATTAGCCTAAGTGACTATTATCCGTTGGCTGGTCTATCGATAAGGTATAGCGCATAGCCTCAGTGAGTTTAAGTAAATAGTAATGTCGATTACTGTTTTGTGTTTTTTGCAAACTTGTTTCTAGTTCTCCTGCGGCTTCATGAATATTCATGAAGCCAAAGCAACCCGCGCTGCCTTTGATACTATGTGCCAGCGCTCTTAAAGATCCCCACTCCTGTGCATCATAAAGCTTTTGCAGTTCATCAAGTTGGAATGGCAGCTTGGCAACGTAATTACGACTTATCTGCAAGAACTTTTCAGTTTTTAGCAAGGCGTCCCAAGAAGAAGACTTATCATTTTGAAGCTCAAGATACTGAAGTAGTAATTTACCCAATAGCTCTTTATCTATAGGCTTGCCGAGTGTAGCATCACACCCGGATTTAATATGGTTGTCGATATCATGTTTCATCACGTTTGCGGTAAGTGCGATGATTGGTCCATCATACGCTGCATGTCTAAGCATTTGTGTTGCTTCTTCGCCACCCATGACGGGCATTTGCATGTCCATTAGGATCAGCTGATAGTCTTCAACCAGCGCCATTTCAACGGCTTCAGCACCGTTATTAGCGATATCAGGAACTATGCCCCAGTTAGACAGTAACAGCGTAATAAGCTCCTGGTTATCGGGATTGTCTTCTGCAACAAGCACTTTGGCATCAAGCTCTTTTACCGCTGCAATGTGGGTTTTACTGTTATCAGGTTGTCTTGGTCGCTCAAGTGCGTTTAGCCAAGAGTAAGAGCGCTCTTTGAAATTACCCGAGACTTCAACAGAAAATAAACTACCTGTGCCTTGTTGGCTTTGAACATGCACATCACCGCCGAGCAGTTGTGCTAAATTCTTTGAAATACAAAGGCCCAGCCCTGTGCCACCGAAGCGTCGAGTTGTTGTTGTGTCGGCTTGCTCAAAAGGCTTAAATGCGCGCTCTAGCTCATTTTGTGACATGCCAATTCCGGTGTCTTTGATGCTAAAGATAAACTTTTCAGATTCTGGTCTAAACTCCACCTTTAAATGAACACCACCGTACTCAGTAAATTTCACCGCGTTTGTTGCGATGTTAAGCAAGATTTGTTTTAAGCGAGTAATGTCGGTATAAAGCTTATCAGGCAAGGGTAGGATAAATTCTGTGGAGAAGTTCAGGAGTTTTTCATTCGTCATCGGCTCAATGATGGATTCAATATCATTGATGAGTGGCATCACCAAGACCTCTGATTCTTCTACATCCAGCTTTTCAGCCTCAATTTTCGAAAGGTCTAAGATATTATTGATAAGTTCTAAAAGGTGTTTAGAGTTTCTTAAAATTGTGTCGAGGTGCTGTTTTGAGGTTGGAGAGTTAGGATGCTGTATAAGCTGCTCAGTAAACCCCATAATAGCGGTCAGCGGGGTACGTATCTCATGACTCATATTAGCTAAAAAGCGACTTTTAAGTTGGTTTGCCTGCTCGGCTTCTACAATAGCAATTTCTAGCTTGCTATTAGTTTCTGCTAATTCTTTGGTTCTGTCTTCAACTTTTTCTTCCAAGTGCTCTTTGTAATCCTCGAGCTCTCGCTGAAAGGTGCGAATTTGGCCGATCATATGGTTGAAATCTCTGAAAAGAATGCCAACTTCATCACTGTCATGCTCTGGTAGCGCCACCATTAGGTCGCCATCTCCGACTCTATGGCTCGCTTCCCCCAATAACTCTATTGGGTTTAACAACAGGTTGCGGACCACGATAAAAATCAAAATTGGCAATGTAACTACAGATAGAATAACGATCAATGCTGTGATCAGACTAATGGTTTTACCTGAACGATAAAGTAGTGATTTAGGGATCGTTGAAATATAAAAGTAGCCACCGCTTAGTTGTGCGCTGTAGGTCATCCTTTCTGCATTATCAATACTATGAATAACAGTAGAGTCTAATTGCCCAAGATCAGCAATATAGCCAATTTCTTCTATTTCACTGGCACTTAAGTAGTGGCCAATGAGATTCGTATCTGAGCTGAATAATACTTCACCATCTATGCTCACTAGTAGGTTTAGCGTATTGTCGTACGGTGCTTCGAGAATACTGGTACTTAAAAGAGAGGGGGAGACTTGTACGACGATATAACCTTGTTGTCTAGGTTGTTTGAGTTCGTAATCTACGCTGTAGATTTGCTGGACAAAATACAGCTGCGTACCAGCACTTGAGGCAACCATAAATTGATGTTGGCGCAAGTTACTTTGCATGATTTGTTTGACGAAAGGGTAGAGGTTTGGCGCTTCGCCTAAGTTACTGGAATAAAATGCTGAGCTTCTGCCATTGGGAGCTAAAAGATTAATACTGATAATATCTGGGTAGGCTTCACTATAACTGGCAAAAACATCCATCAGTGCACCTAAACGCTTGGTTTTTTCCATCCTTTCAAGGTTGGCCGAATTAAGAAAGTCACTAAGTACTGGAGAGGTTGATAGCAGTTTTGTTGTTGATTGGTAGATCTCAATATAATTGAACATCTTCTGCTGTTGTTGTTCAACGAAACGACTAACAATGAGCTTGGCTTGTTTTTGCGTTGAGCTAGTTACATTCGTGAGTGTAAATCCGCCAAGAAACAGCAAGGGTAATATCACAAGTGGGGTGATATACCAAAGGAGTCGAATACTTAACTTGCTTGTTTTCATGGATAACTAGCTGCCTTGCTACACGAAATTTTAATGATAAAAAATTAACATGAGTATTAAATCATAAGTTGGGAGAGGTGAATACTCAAGTTTGTCCAATTGCGTCGAAAATACGATAAAAGGTGGGGACTAAATAAAAATCGAGGCAGAAAAATGCTATCTGCAACAAAAAAATAAACCCCACTTAAAAAAAAATGGGGTTTATCATCAATTAGAAGCCTCCAAAAAGGAGACTTTCGGATCGTAATTTTACAATAGATTAGAAGTTATACTTCATACCTAGTGATAGACGACGACCTTTAACATCGAAGAATTCACCGTCATCGTATGTATAAGGTGTACGAGGCGGCTCTCTATCAAATACGTTATTTACACCAACACGTAATTGTAGATCTTCAACCAAGTAAGTTTTATACATGAAATCTACAGTAGTATAAGAAGAAACCTCATTGAAGTTGTTATCTTCAGGTGTCCACTCGTTATCTTCAACAGTGCTGTGGCGATAGTTTACTGTTACTACGTATGCTGAATCATCATGCGTGTATAGCGCACTGAAACGACCTTTCCAGCGTGGTGCGTCATCAGTTTCACCCATGTAGTTACGGAAGTCTTCCGCACGGCCTGTTGAGTTTTGGTTATCTTCGATCAAATAAGTCGCAGTTAGTTTAAGTGCAAACTCACCGTTTAATGCGTCAAATTTGTATGCAGATTCAAAGTCCATACCTTTTTTGGTGATCTGTGCTGCGTTGATTGGACGCGAGTAGTAGTTTTCAATTTCACCTGTATCTTTGTTACGTACAAAGTTACCACAGAAAGGATTGTCTAAAGAAGATGCTTCGTAACATAGCTTAATGCTATCACGGCCAAAGTATTCAATTGCACCATCAATTTCAAATGACCAGTAGTCAACCGTTAAGTCTAGGCCTTCAGTAAATTCAGGCGTGTAAATTACACCGATAGTGTAGTCATTAGATACTTCGTTTTTCAGCTCAGTATTACCTTGAATGTAACCAGGTAAGCTACCACCAGATAACCATTCATCAGAAGGCATCCAACCAGCGGCTAGACCAGCAGCTTGACAGTTGTTGATGATGTTGTCTCTGTACTTGTAGTCAGCGCTTAGTTCTGCAATTGAATCTGCGCGACAAATGTCTGCACGGCCAGAGCTGTAAGTTTTAGAGTTTGGAGTAAATAGGTCACCTAGGTTTGGCGCACGTACCGATTTAGAACGGTTTACACGTACACGTAGTTCGTCGGTCACGCCCCAGTTTAGTGCTAGCTTCCAAGCATCGTCACCACCTGTTACAGAGTAATCCATGTAGCGGTACGCACCTTCAAAAGTAAGGTCAGTAGCTAGGAACTCATCCATCAGTAGCGGTACAGAAACCTCAGCTGAGAATTCTTTAACTTCGATTTCGCCATCCATAGGTAGGCTTGAATTACCTTTAATAAGGCCCAATTCCATGTTTTCAGACGGACGGATCTTAGCAACTTCACGGCGGTGCTCAGCTGTAAACGCAGCACTTACGTAACCTGCCGGTAATTCAAATAATACACCATCAACCGTTGCACCAAATACTGCTTGGTCGTGTCTTGCAAAACGAGTTGCAGTTGTTGAAATGTAACCTAGTTGTTCCTGAGTTGCGCTTGTCGCACCCATTGGGTTGAATGGTACACAACCTTCACGTGCACCAGTCACGTTACCTTCAGCATCACGGGTAGCACACACAACTTGACCATTGATTAGTACAGAGTCAATCGCATTAGCTAGGTTATTTTTGTAAACTTCACCAGTCCACAGCGTGTCTTGTTCGATGCGGCCGAATTGGAAGTATGTGCTGTAGCTCCAGTCATCGTTAATGATGCCTTCTGCACCAATTGATGAACGGAACACTTCACGCTCTTGGTTATACTTACGGTCACCCCATAAGTTTTCATTTGCTTGATAAAGTGTTACAGAGCCTAGGCCTGCGTCATCCATCACTTTACCCATGGCATCATTTACAAATGCGCTATCGCGACGGATTGTGTGTGAGAAGAATGCAGGGCTACTTTCAGTCGTTGCTTCCGTCTTAGAATAAGTCGCATCAAATGTTAGTGCATGTTCATCATTCAGCTCATATGTACCGTAAAGAGTACCGATCATTCGCTCAAGTGGCGTGCGGAAGTAATCTTTATAACCGTGTCTGAAGATAGCATCACCAGGGTTTGCTTCGTCGTACGTGTAACGGCCAGCAGCACGCTTTGAAATAGCTGAGTTAGGATCGTCGATTAGACCAAGACCGTAATCGAATGGACGCATTGTACCGTCTTCATCGAAAGTGAAGTGGTGGTTCTCAAACGCTTCGCGTGTCTTTGTTCCTTCCCAAGCAAAGAAGTCACCACGCTCTGAGTAATAGCCAAGCGCTGTTGGGTGATTAAACTCGATATCGGCAGGAATACCGTCACTACCGCCTGTATTTGCAGGGTTAGAGATAGATCTCATACCACGCTTGAAGAAGTCACGGTCTAGTTTCGCGTAGCTTTCATTTTTTGTGTAGTTTAAAGAGGTAATGAAAGAGAGCTTTTCTAGTTCTTGACCACCTGTAATAGAGAAGAAATATTCCTCACCACCGCTTTGTTCAGGCTTTACTGTAGACACATCAACTTCTACACCATCGAATGACTTTTTAGTGATGATGTTTACAACACCAGCTACAGCGTCAGCACCGTATACGGCTGCTGCACCACCCGTTGCGATTTCTACGCGCTCAATGATAGAGGTAGGGATGTTGTTTAAATCTACAGCAGTGTCACCAACGGAACCTGGCACAAAACGACGACCATTAACTAGTACTAATGTACGCTCTGAACCTAAACCACGTAGGTCAGTTGTATTTAAGCCTGATGCATAGATATAGCTAGTTGTATTCTCTGGAGATAGGCCAACTGTTGCTTGAGGCATTTCAGCTAAAAGGTCATTTACGTTTGTGATGCCTTGGTTTTCAAGCTCCACACCACCGATAACGGTAACTGGAGTCGGCGAAGTTAGGTTGGCACGTTTAATTCGAGAACCTGTAACTTGAATACGCTCTACTGATTTTGCTTCTGTCTGTTCGTTTGCAACAGCTACTGAACTACTTACGGCACCAGCCACTAAAGCAACTTGGATACCCGCGGTAACTAGATTTAACTTCTTCAACATTTTGACCCTTATTTACTTTGTTTATAACGACGGTCAACTCCTTCCATACTTTGAATGAGGTGATATCGCAATATAGGTGCAGCGTTTTTACCATAAACAATTGTTAAATATGGTCTTTGTTTAAATGTGTACGATGTTTATAAAAGGTGTAATGTGTGATTTTGCTGTTCTTGCTTTGGTTTTGTTCTTATTAATCATGTTGTTATGTCTTGTTTTTGTGTCATCTTTTGTTTACGGTTAGTGAGTGTTTACAAATGCTGTTATTGTTTTGAGAACAATAAATTTATATTTGATAGGAGTGGTATAAGTTTTAGCGGTAATTTTGAGCTGGTTTGTAGCTGTGTTTGTAATTTTTATGTAGTATTTGCTGTGCTAAAAATGAGCGTTTGATATTTTGGTGATTAATTTTGTGGGAACTTTTAAGGATAGGCTGAAAATCAACCTATCCTTTCATGGTAGATGGCTAGTTTTGTATAGCTTTTAGGCGCCTGAGTTTGAGCTGCTCTTGGATAGCCTTTCCCTGATAGCCCTTTGCAATGATCTCTTGTACGTCTATGTTGCGAGTTGCTAAAAAGTTCTGTGTAAGTTTGTCACAAAGCGCGCGGAAATTATCACTTACCTTGCTACAAATATAACAAAAACGCGCTAATCTATCGGGTCTTCTCCACGCGTCAATATTTTGTAATATAGTAAGCCAATCATCCGACACTTTACTTTCCTTGCTCAATAAATCGAGATTTGTGATGAGCTCTTTGCTGCTTTCTATGTAAATATTAGGTACTTTGAATTGTTTTGCTTGCTCTAACTGAATCAAGCAAGTACCCGAAAAGTAACAGGCAAGGCTGAATTGTGCTAACCCATCTAATTCATCATTCTTTTCAAGTTTAGAAAGTGCATGTTGGAATTTGTCATATGCTGCTTCATCCCATGTTGGGATATATGGAGTGATAGTATCAAGAGCACCAAGCCTACAAACAGTATGTAGAAAGTGCCCCAAACCTTTATCTTGGATTGTCTTTTCTATTTCTAGCCAAATACGCTCTTTGGTTAAGGTTTTTAATTCACCGTTAGTAACCATAGTTTGCATAAGGAGCCAAGTTTCAGCTGCAATGGTGAAGTTGTATTCTTTATAGCGAGCTGCAAATCGAGCTACTCGTAACACTCTAAGTGGATCTTCACTGAAAGCACTGCTGACATGGCGTAAAATTCTGCTTTCTAAATCTTTTTGACCGCCATAAGGGTCGATAAGTGAACCATCATCATCTTTAGCAATTGCATTAACGGTAAGATCTCGGCGAAGTAAATCTTCTTCCAAGCTTATTTCTGGGCCGAAATCACAAATAAATCCGGTATATCCTTGACCACTCTTGCGCTCAGTGCGCGCAAGGGCGTGCTCATCTTTGGTCGTTGGATGTAAAAACACAGGAAAATCATTACCAACCTGTTGATAACCAAGTTTGCTCATTTGCTCTGGTGTGCTACCAACGACGACATAATCTCTTTCTTTTATTGGGCGCCCTAGCAGTTCGTCTCTAACTGCACCGCCGACGAGATAGATTTTCATTTTCTATGTTCCATTTTCTGCGATTCGAGGTTTTATCTTGAACCGGATTTTGCCATTATAGAGCGCATCATAACAATAAAGAGACAAGTCGTGTATTTACGCTATTTTGGGTTAACTGAAAAACCCTTCTCGATTGCTCCAAATCCTGAATTTTTATTCCTTAGCGAACGTCACAAGGAAGCACTTGCACATTTAACCTATGGGTTGGGTGACGCGGGCGGTTTTGTACTACTGACGGGGGAAGTGGGGACGGGGAAAACCACAGTAACGCGCAGCATGTTGGCTCAACTACCTGACTCAACGAAGGTTGCTTTTATACTGAATCCATCACTATCAGAGCTTGAACTGCTCGCGACGATTTGTGATGAGCTGGAAATTGACTATGACAGCAACAACGCCACGTTAAAATCGCTTACCGATGTGATTAAGCATAGACTGTTAGAGAACCATCACAGCGGTGGTCATACTATGTTGATCATTGATGAAGCTCAGCATTTAGCACCAGAAGTACTTGAGCAGCTTAGGCTGCTGACTAATCTGGAAACAGATCATAAAAAATTGCTACAAATTGTATTGGTAGGTCAGCCAGAGCTACAGCATTTGTTGCAGCGCAACGAGCTGCGTCAATTGGCACAAAGGATCACGGCGCGTTATCACTTGCTACCACTTAGCGAATCGCAAGTGTTTGCTTATATACAGCACCGACTCCAAAAAGCAGGCTGTCAGCAAGCTTTGTTCCACCACGATGCGGTAGCCTATGTACATCAAGTGACAGCAGGGATCCCAAGGTTAATAAACTTATTGGCTGACAGATGTTTATTAGGTGCGTACTCGGCATCGCAAACTCAGGTAACGAAAGCAATCGCTGTTCAAGCTGCAAAGGAGGCGCTACCCACTAATTTAGTGCCAGTTGCAAGCCAAGAGAAGAATCGCGTGCCATTATTGTTTATGGCTTGGCTTGGTGTGTTATTTGTTGCAGGCTTTGGCTTGGCAAAATTGGTGTAGAGGGAAACATGTCGTATTTAACAAGTGCAATGAAACAGTCGCAACAAGGCGCAGATGCTGAGCAGGACTATTTGAGTCAACGCCAAGACGCTCAGCTCATTTTTTATAAAAAGCTCGTCACCTATGCCAGTGCAGGTCTGTTGTCTTTGTCTTCACTTGGGGCGGGGTATTATCTTGGTAAGATCACAACTCCAAAAAAAGCGCAGATGCAACTGACTTCAGAAGTGGAGCCTACGAATGAAAGCAAGGTAGCACTCTCTGCTACACTCACACCGGAGCAACCTGTTGCGGAAAATCGGCAGGCGCAAAAAGCCCATATTGCCGCTCAAGAGTTAAGCACAGCGACTATTGACCAGGCGCAAAGCAATTTAAGTCTTAACTCAAACCTAGAGACAAAAGCAGCTGAGCCTGAGCAGCACTTTCAGTGGGTATCTGTGCAAATTGGCGTTGATAACCAAGGTAAACCTTTATATCAACAACAGTTAGTCCCTGTGGGATCTGTTAAGGCGGCTTCAGTCGTGCCAAATCCGACTCAAAACACAGTGCAAACAACTCAAGTAATTCAAGATTCATCCCCTGGAGAAATTCAAACAGTAGGTGAGTATGCCGGTTATCGCGTATTTGGTGCTAAGCCCAAACAGCAAGATGATGAACTTGCTGGCGTATCTGAGGAGCTAAAAAAAGCGTTTGCAGAGGCGGTGAAAGAAACCGCACCGCACGAAGAACCGGAAGTGTTATCTACTACCAAAGATTCGGCTTCTGCTACACCCATCGCGCTGTTGCCAGCTCAATTGCAAAATAGTATTCCAAGCTTGCGCTATCAAGCGCATATTTATGCTACTGACTCTCATGAAAGGTGGATAAAAATCAACAATAGACCTTTATACGAGGGAGATAGTTTAGGGGTTTTGACCGTTGTAGAAATTACACCAGAACAAACACGTTTTGATTTCGACGGAATTGAATTCAGTCTCGAGGCAATGGAGGACTGGCTGCCTTAATATCAAGGCAGCATTGAGTGTTTAAAAAACCGGATTAGATCAAGCTTGAATTCTTCAGGCTTGACCGCTGACTCTAGCTCATCGTTTGTTTTTTTTATGCTTAAATCGATATCCTGAACTTCAATGTAGTGCATGTGCTTAGCGTGATAAAACACTTTAACAACGGGCTTTAGCGGCGTTTTGGGATTGCTTTGGGCAATAACACCGACCTTACCACTAGTGAGTTTTACTAAGGTGCCCACAGGGTATACGCCAACGCAAGCAATAAACCGACTTAGTAGTTGTTCGTCAAAATGGTGAGGGCAGCCTTCACGCATTAACTTAAAGGCTTTAATTGGTGTCATGCCCTCTTTATAGACCCGCTCAGCGGTCAATGCATCATAAACATCTACAATGGCGGCCATTCTGACATGTTGAGGTAGTTCATCCGCGGTTTTGCCATAAGGGTAGCCCGTGCCATCTAGGCGTTCGTGGTGATAGCCCGCTATTTCGCATGCAACTCGTCCTAGACCTGCATTGAGCACGATATCAAAGCTATATTTTGCGTGTGATTTCATAATGCTGTATTCATCTAAGCTCAACTTTCCAGACTTATGTAAAATATCGTCGGGAATTTCTATCTTACCAATGTCATGGAGTAGTGCTCCTGTGGTCATCTCTTCGGTTAATTCTCTTGAGTAACCAAGGTGCTTACAGAAAATAGCCATTAAGATAGAAACATTAATAGAATGCTCCAATAAATAGGCGTCTTTTTCCCTGATCCGAGCAATGCAGGAAAGCGCATCTTGATTGCGAAATACGGAATCAATAAAGCCGCTTGCTGTCGCTTTAAACGCCTCTATTTCTATCGTTTTACCCGCTTTAATATCCGCGAATGCTTTGCTTTGAATCGATTTTGCTTCGTCGTAAAGTGTAACCGCGTGTTGCATTTCTGCTTCAACACTACACTTGGTCTGCCAAGGATCATGCTTTGGTTTATGTGGCTCTTCTATATGTTCATCATGAGGAGGTTCATCGTGAGGATCATGTTCTGAAAGGCGCTTACTGGGGTCGACCGTTACTTCTAAAACGCCACTCTTTTGTAGCTTTGTAATGCTAGCTTTCGTTCTCACCCAGCCCTTAGTTTTAATCGCAACTGAGCCTGTCTGCTTTGTCACACTGACAACAAACATACCAGGCTCTAACTCGCTGATATTAATATTAATCTCTGGCATGGGGATTCCTTTAGTTGTGTCTTTAAGCGTAGCAAAGCTTGGTAAAATAGAAAGGACTAAAATATAAATATGATTGATTTTCCCCCAATAAACCCGCATCCTGAAAGAAACAAAAAGGAGTCTATCTTATGCGCTTATCTCCCTTGGCATTAGGTCTCATTGCCACTTTGTCTTGGCATGCGAATGCCAATTTGAAACAACAAGTTGCAGAGTCTATGCCTGAACTTGAATCTTTGTACCTACATTTACATCAAAACCCTGAACTCTCTTATAAAGAAGAAAAAACAGCAGGGCGTTTGGCGGATGAAATGCGCAGACTTGGTTATGATGTGACTGAAAATGTGGGTGGTTTTGGTGTTGTCGGCATGCTGAAAAATGGTGATGGTCCAACGGTGATGATCCGAGCCGATATCGATGGTTTGCCAATTATTGAAGAAACTGGAAAGTCGTACGCGTCAAAAGTCAAAGTGAAAGATGATGCGGGGAATTTGGTTGGTGTGATGCACGGTTGTGGTCACGACATCCATATGACCAGTTTAATCGGCACGGCAAAACAGCTAATGGCTAACAAGGAAAAGTGGCAAGGTACATTGATGTTAGTTGCTCAACCCGCTGAAGAAGTGGGGGGCGGCGCAAAAGCGATGTTAAAGGAAGGGTTGTATACTCAGTTTGCTAAACCCGATCATGTGCTTGGTTTGCATGTAAGTGCTGCGGTTCCTGCCGGCAAAGTGGCGATTGCACCAGGTTATGCATTGGCTAACGTTGACTCAGTTGACATTATCGTTAAGGGTAAAGGAGGGCATGGAGCCTATCCACACACTACCATCGACCCTGTGGTATTGGCATCGCGGATTGTTTTGGGGCTGCAGACCATTACATCGCGAGAGATCTCTCCGTTAGAACCGTCGGTGATCACGGTAGGCTCTATTCACGGTGGTTCTAAGCACAACATTATTTCAAACGAAGTTAAGCTACAATTGACGCTACGCTCTTATAATCCGGATGTGCGTGAGCAACAAATTGCGGCGATCAAACGCCTGACTGCAGGCATAGCACAAAGTGCAGGATTGGAAGACAGTCTTGTGCCTGAGGTTATCGTTCATGAAAGCGAAAGCATTCCATCTACGTATAATAATCCGGAGTTGGCTAAGTTTGTAACTAGCGCTATTAAGCAGGAAATTGGTACAGAAAATGTTGAACAATCTCAGCCGGTGATGGCTGGTGAAGATTTCGGCTTATATGGCCGTACTGATGATAATGTACCAATTACAATTTTTTGGCTAGGTGGTGTTAATCAAGCGGTATTCGATGCAGCACAAAAAAGCGGAGAGCCTTTACCTTCATTGCATTCTAGTAAATTTGCGCCAGATTATCCTATTGCCATCGCGACCGGAGTAAGAGCAATGAGCAATAGTGCACTTGCTTTGTTTAATCAAAAATAAGCTTTATCTAGCATTTTTATCTTGCATAGTAAAAAGGTAGCCTTGGCTACCTTCAGATTGATGATAAACCCCGCTTTTTTAAGCGGGGTTTATTTTTCCCAGTTGTTGGAGCAGTTTTCTCT
>NZ_NSDG01000113.1 GCF_002289345.1 Pseudoalteromonas sp. HM-SA03
TAAACTCACTACGCTTATTAGATCAAAGGGCTAGATCTGTGTCCAGCCCTTTTTCAACAGTCTGAAAAGCCCGTTCAGGGCTTTTTTTGTTTTTTCAGCTACGCTTTGAATAAGCTTTTCAAAAGCTTCGGTCTATTTAACCTAGACTCAAGTTATTTAGGCGCATTTAGTTAATAACGCTGTGCAAAGTTAAAACTATCATACAGAGGAAGTGATGGCTGGATTTAATACACTAATTAATCCTGCAACCCGTTTGATGGCGCGGTTGCGATACAAAACCAAAATGGCAGTTGTCTTTGGTATTTTATTACTACCGCTAAGCCTCAGCTTGTTTTTTCTAAACAGCGTACTTAACCATTCCATTTCTGTCAGTGAGATGCAAAGGCAAGGGCTCACGCTTTACCCCAGTATGCTGGAAAATATATTAGCGGGTAAAGCTTCCGATAATTCAATTTTATTGCAACGCGCTAAGTTACCTAAAGTGAGCGCCACAGACGCAAGCGCCCTTGAGCAGCTCTCTATTGCCTCTCAACTTGCCGTCGACAATGACCTTGGGCGCAGTTACCTGAATCGCACGCTTGTTGAATCTGCGCCAAGACTGATATCGCAAATCAATCAAATTGAAGCGCAGGCACGCGATATCATCAGTAGAGGCAGTTTTACTCCAAATAGTTTTATTGCGCTGTCCAATTTAAACAAAGGATTGCCCGGCGTCACGACACAATTTTCAGGCAAACTTAACATTGCTATCAATGATAATCAGCAACTCAAAAAGCAGCTTAGTCAGCCATTAGCTGAGCTTGAGTCTAGCCTCTCTGATTACCAGCAAGCGGTAAAAACAGGCTTGTTAGACCCTGATGAACTAGCACTCTCACAAGCGCAATTTAACCGTTACTACCAAAGTGCAAGTGATGCTATCAAGCGGTTTGTTAATGTTGCCACACCCACGCTTGCCGCGCTTGTCGCTGAAAAACAAAACCAGCAACGGTGGATCAGAAACACCGTTGCCTTGGCTTCACTACTCGCACTGATCATCGCTATTTATCTTATGGTTGGCTTTTACTCCTCGGTCATGGGCACGATCACGACTTTCTCATATGCCGCGCAGAGCGCTTCTCGAGGGGATTTAAGCATCAAAGCGCAGACAACTGGCTCCGACGAGCTTAGCCAAATTATTGAACAATTTAATGCGGTACTATATGCCTTTATCTCTTTACTCGGTAATGTTCGATTAAGTAGTGACGAGCTACAGCAAGCAACAGGAACACTCAATAAGATAAGCCAAGATACTGAGAAGGATGTCGCCCAGCAGGAGAATAAAATCCAGTCTATCCACCATTCACTCGAGAATATGGCGCAGTCCGCTCGCTCGGTTGAGGATGCCGCATTTAGCGCCACAGAGCTGGCCTCCGTAGCAGCCAAACAAGTAAAGCAAAGTAGTGCCAATACCACAGCCCTTGCACAACAAATGACCGAACTACAAGCTGAGTTTCAACAAAGTCGTGCGGCCTTGGATAAGCTCGCGGAAGACACGCAAAACATTAGTCAGGTGAGTTCCGCGATTAGAGAGATTGCCGAGCAAACCAATTTACTCGCGCTCAATGCCGCAATTGAGGCTGCTCGTGCAGGTGAACAAGGTCGTGGATTTGCGGTGGTAGCAGATGAAGTTAGAACGCTTGCGCAAAGAACGCAGCAACAAACAGAAGAAATACACAATATTATTCAATCTCTACAAACTGCATCTAGAAATACGCAAGACAAAATGCGCAGCAGTGAAGACAATATGGCGCAAAGTGTTATCGCCGCGAATGATACTAATGAAGTCCTACAGCACGCAGAACAAAGCATGCGAGACATAGATAAACAGGGTAAACTGATCAGCCAGTTGGTACAGCAACAAACCCAAGCGACCGAACACGCATTGAATGAATCATCTGAGATCAGTAACTTAGCACAGCATACCCTGGACTCCGCAAGAGCGACTCAAAACGATGCACAAAAACTTGGCAAGCTCTCACAAATTTTAAATAAAGAAATCGATAAATTTAAAGCCTAAGGGCTGTGCTAGGGTTAACAAACCCTAGCAGCTAAGATTAACTCAACACCCAGGTCTTGGTTCAAACATGCTCTCTCTAATAGGTAACTGCAATACAGGGCCACAACTTGGAGGCGACTGTTTACCCGTTTTCGGATTGATAAACGCCCAGCGAATGGACTTTGGACGCTCATCAACAATCGCTTGTGGGTTCAGTGGTTTGAGATAGCGAATATAGAGCTCAAGCGCACCTTGGCTGCCCGTTAACCCCGTGGGTTTGTTATCATCGCGACCGATCCAAGCAACGGTGACCGTATTTTGATCAAAGCCTGCAAACCAGCTGTCTCTTAAATCATTACTCGTCCCTGTTTTCCCCGCAAGTTGAATAGAGGGGAAATGAAGATTAAGGCGCCTTGCCGTACCCCTCTTGGTTACACGTTTCATGCCATATTTCGTCATGTATACCGCATCGCTGTCAAGCATCTGGCTTTTTTGCACTGGATGTTCGTATACCAGCTTACCGAGTGAATCGGTGATCGCCATGACACTGGTCAACTCGCTTTGCTTTCCATCTGCAGCAAGTGTGGTGTACACCTGTGCAACTTCAAAACTGGATAGCTCTAACGCCCCCAATAATAAAGAAGGATAAAGTGGAATAGACTTAGAAACACCAAGGTCATTCAAAGTCTGTGCAACTCGATTAACACCCACATCCAAGCCAAGGTTTACCGCTGGAATATTGATACTATTGCTGAACGCTTCAAACATTGGCACTTGGCCTCTGAATTTATGATCAAAGTTCTCTGGAGACCAAACGTTACCTGAACCGTCGGTCACTTCGAGTGGACTGTCATCAAGTAGCATGCCCAAATGGTAGTTTGGATTCGACAAAGCACTCAAATAAATAGCGGGCTTGACCAGTGAACCTATATTACGCTCGGTGTCTAATACCCGATTAAAACCTGAAAACTTCAACTGACGACCAGCAACTAACGCCGATACGCCCGCCTTTTCAACATTAACTGACAGCATTGCGGTTTCTAGATCTTCCGTTTTAAAGCGGCGCTCTAAGTAAGGTAAGCCCTTTTTAACGGCATCTTCCATCGCCGTTTGCTTTTGTAAATCGAGATAGGTAAAAATCCGAATTCCAGAGTCTACGATGTCATCGTCAGGCACCAGTTTCTTTAACTCGCGATTCACCAACTCCAAATATCCAGGATAAGACTGCATGCGGCTCGCTTTTAAAGGCTGTACATCAATCGGCCTTGCCAGCGCCACGCGATACTCGGGCGTTGTGATAAGACCATTTTCCACCATTAATCTTAAGACTAAATCACGCCTTTCCATTACCCGCTCAGGATAGCGTCTTGGGTTATAAAAAGATGGCCCTTTAACCATCGCAACTAGCATAGCTACTTGGTCAAACTCAAGTTCGTCCACTGGCTTACCAAAATAAAAATCAGCAGCAAGCCCCATACCATGAACGCCTTGATTATAGGCTTGACCCAAAAACACTTCGTTCAAATAGGCTTCAAGGATTTCATCTTTGCTGTAACGGAAATCTAAAATCAATGCGATGAATGCTTCATTCACCTTGCGGACTAAGGTGCGATCTCTAGTGAGATAAAAGTTCTTTGCGAGCTGTTGCGTAAGCGTACTGCCACCTTGCACTGTTCGCCCTGCTTTGATATTGGCATACAGCGCACGTAAAATAGACAGCGCAGAAACACCATGATGTTCGTAAAAGTTTCTATCTTCTACCACCAGCAGTGTTTCTTTTAAAATATTAGGGAATTTATCGAACGGAACAAACTCTCTGTCTTGACGCGATTCATTGCCAATCCGAGCAATTTGCACCGGTTCTAAGCGAGCGCTAGCTATGCGTCGACCTTGATTATCAACAATATTAGCAAGCTTCTTACCAGCAAAATTAAGTGTAAAAATACGCGCTGTTTCTGGGCCATCGTAGAATTCGAACGCGCGACGATGGATGGTGATTGTGCGACCTTGAACGGTATATTGACCGGTACGGTTGAGACGATTTACACGAGAATAGTTAAGCCGCTTCAGCTCCCACAGCACTTCATCCTCATTAAGGAACTGATCAGGAAAGAACTGCATCGATCTGGCATAAACTTGAACAGGAAGTTCCCACTTATTGCCCTCAAACTGCCGGCTTATTTTCGCGTCTAAGTAGATGATATAGATTGCTACAAGGAATATCGCCGCAATGGTCCCCTTCCAAAAGAAAGACCACAATGAGCTCAGTACACGGCTTTTCACTCTTTGCATCTTAGAACCGTTTTGCTGGGTATTGTTTTTACGCGAAGTGTTCGCTTTGACGTTTGATTTTTTGGCAGGTGTTCTTTTCTTTTTATCCGTCATGACCCAAGTAAAACTTAAAAATGAATCGCAAGATGGTAGGGTAACCTAAATTAACAACTGCTGAAAGTAGAATAATATTTATAAAGAAAAGTGAGCCCAGCTGGACTCACTTTATTTAGACAACGAGAACTTTACAATATTGACCGAGAGCCAAATTGGTATTACTGTCCGCGAACTGTCACGAACTCGGGATAGGCATCTACGCCACAATCATGTTGATCCATGCCACTTAGCTCTTCTTCTTCGCCAACGCGGATCCCCATACTCGCTTTCAGTACACTCCAGACGATATATGAAGCAATGAAAACAAAACCTAAAATAGTGATGAGCCCGACGGACTGACCTTGGAAAGTAGCATCTGAGTTTGAAAATGGCACCATCATCACACCTAACGCACCACATATACCGTGAACAGAAATAGCACCAACAGGATCATCAATTTTTGCTTTATCTAGCGCAACGATACTAAACACTACCAATGCACCACCTAGCGCCCCAAGGATAAGTGCTAATACAGGTGTTGGAGAGGCAGGCTCAGCGGTAATGGTCACCAGACCTGCTAGTGCACCATTAAGCACCATAGTTAAATCTGCCTTGCCCCACATTAATTTACACACCAACAGTGCAGCAACCGCACCTGCTGCTGCCGCCGCATTGGTATTTAGCATGATTTGGCTGACCGCGATGGCATTTTCTTTGTCGGCAAGAAACAGTTGAGAGCCGCCGTTAAAACCAAACCACCCCATCCACAAAATAAAGGTGCCTAGTGTAGCCAGTGGCATGTTGGAGCCAGGAATTGGGTAGATCTCACCATTTTTGCCATATTTTCCTTTGCGTGCACCTAGTAACAGAACACCTGCTAGTGCCGCAGCAGCGCCTGCACCATGTACAATCGCAGAACCGGCAAAGTCAACGAAGCCAAGTTCAGATAAGAAACCACCGCCCCATGTCCAATAACCCTCTAGCGGGTAGATAAAGCCAGTTAATACTACGCAAAATGCTAAAAACGCCCACAATTTCATACGCTCAGCAACAGCGCCCGAGACAATTGACATCGCCGTTGCAACAAATACCACTTGAAAGAAAAAGTCGGATTGCAGTGCATGGTCGGCGTCTTTAGCAGCACTGCCAATGAGCGCACCAAGACTTGGTAAAACCCCACCTTCGACATTATCGACATACATGATATTGTAACCAATAAGCAGGTACATAGTACAAGCAATGGCGTACAGTGCGACGTTCTTGGTAAGGATTTCAGTGGTATTTTTTGAGCGTACTAATCCCGCTTCAAGCATAGCGAATCCGGCAGCCATCCACATAACTAAGACACCAGAGATCAAAAAGTAAAAGGTATTTAATGAAAATTTTAGTTCTATTATTGTATTTTCCATTGTTTGGCTCCCCTTAAATGGCTTCTTCATCAAGTTCGCCGGTACGGATCCGAACAACTTGGTCTAAGTCGTAAACAAAGATTTTTCCGTCACCAATTTTTCCAGTAAACGCAGCCTTTGTAACCGTTTCCACAACGCGCTCGGCGTTTTCGCTTAACGTCGCAATTTCTATTTTTATTTTTGGAATGAAATCGACTTGATATTCTGCACCGCGATATAGTTCGGTATGACCGCGCTGACGTCCAAACCCTTTAACGTCAACAACCGTCATACCTTCAATCCCCAGATCGGCTAACGCTTCACGTACCTCATCAAGCTTAAATGGTTTTATTATTGCACTTATCATTTTCATGCTGAGTCCCCTTAGGACAGTTGATCCTGTTGTATGCAGTAATCCAACCTTTATGCCAAATTTTTTATTCCTTAATTAACAATGAATTAAATTGAGATTTTGAATTTCACGCATAAAAAATGCACCATCGAGGTGCATTAATATTAAGACTGAACTGAGTTGGTGCATAAACACCCAAATAACGAAAAGCTAATGCGCGATAACGCAATTGCGCTGTTTGTCCTTCGCTTTGTAGAGCGCCTTATCTGCCTTGCGCATCACTTCGCTTAAACTTTTTGATTGGCAAGCTGCGAGGCCAATACTGATGGTGCAATAATGCTTACCAGCTGGGATATCAAATGCCTGCTGAGCAAGGCGCTCCCGGAAGTCTTCCAACATTTGCTGCGCCACCTTCATATCAGAGCTTGGAATAAGTAGCGCAAACTCTTCACCACCAATACGTGCCACAATATAGTGACCAAATGCACTACGCAGTAAATCAGCGACTTGTTTAAGTACATCATCACCGCTTTCATGGCCATATTGGTCATTAATAGATTTAAAGTGATCGAGGTCTAACAATGCCAATATATGCTGGCTCGGTTTGTTCTTGATTAAACGCTCTGCTTGCTGGCAGAAATAGCGGCGGTTATAAAGCCCTGTTAAATAGTCTCGGTGTGCATATTCTTTGATTTCCGCAATCAAATTGAGCTGCTCCATCGTCTGCATGATACGGCAATGAAACTCTTCACTCATAAAGGGCTTTGCCAAAAAGTCGTTGGCACCGTATTTGATAAACTTTGCTGACAAACCATGACTTCCTGCGCCAGACAGACCAATAATAGCCAACTCATCTCGCCCGCGGCTATTACGAACAGATTTCACCAACTCAAAACCATCCATCGTCGGCATCGCAAAGTCTGTCAGCAGCAGCTTAATTTCATGGTCAGATAGCAACATCTCCAATGCCTGTTCGCCATCTTGCGCCTCAAGCACTGTAAATAATTGCTTTTCAAGCATTTGCTTCATTACCGCTCGACTAATTACAGAATCATCGGCGATCAACGCCTTGCACCCTTGGTTTCTCAACAGTCTAGATGCTAACTTGACCGCGTATAGGTATGAATCACGGTTGTCTTTAATCACATAATCCACCACGCCCATTTCAAGCATTTGCTGGCGGCTATATTCATCTATTTTTGAGGTCAACACTACGGTGGGAATTTGGTGGCTGAGCGTGAGCTGCACGACCTCTGCGTCCATCGCATCGGGCAGCGTTAAATCTACCAGCGCCAATGTATATTGGTGCTGAGCTAAGAAGTCCTTACTTTCCTTGAGGGACCAAGCAAAATCGATTTCGACATCGAGATGCTGAGCAGCAAGGTGTCGCAATACCTGTTGTACGACTTTACTGTCTTCAACAATTAAAATTCTTTGCATGGATTGAGATCTCTTAAGTACAACGAGAAGTGCAGTGAAACAAGAATTTAACGAGGCTAAATACTTTATTACTACATAATTAAGTATTAAATATACGCGAATCCAGCATTAAAAAAAACCAAATCAGCTCAAATTCGTTACTTTTCGATAAACGAGGTTACATTAGCCTATTTTCCAAACCTGCCGTTTTTTTTGTTGAGTTTGTCTCAATGACTTTGAATTTCAGATGAAATACTTCTTTAATGCAAACAGACCTAATGCAATACCGAGGAAGCAATGAAAAAACTACTACCACTATTGCTCGTGAGTTGTGCCCTACTCTCAGCGCCAAGCATAGCTGAAGAGCACAACCGCGCAATTGAGATAGATCATAAAATAACAACTGAGCATAGAGCCGAAATAAAAGGTGAACGTATTAACTACACCGCGACAACAGGCACGCAGCCGGTGTGGAATGAAAACGGCGACGCAGTTGCAACGTTGCATTACACCTACTACAAGCGCACAAAAATTAAAGATATGAGCAAACGTCCGTTGCTGATCTCATTTAACGGTGGCCCAGGCTCTGCTTCCGTGTGGATGCACATTGCCTATACTGGCCCAAGAGTATTAAAAATTGATGACGAAGGGTATCCACTGCAACCTTACGGCTTGAAAGATAACCCATATTCAGTGCTAGATGTCGCCGATATTGTTTATGTAAACCCAGTCAACACAGGTTATTCTCGTGTACTCAAAAATGCTGAAGGTAAATATCCGAGTAAAGCCGAACAAACAAAGATGTTTTTTGGCGTTAACGCGGACGTGAAGTACTTAGCCGAATGGCTCAATACATTTATTCATCGCAATGAGCGTATGCTTTCCCCTAAGTACCTGATTGGTGAGAGCTACGGCACGACTCGAGTGTCAGGCCTTGCGCACGCGATGCAAAACAATCAGTGGCTTTACCTCAATGGTGTGGTGTTGGTATCTCCTACGGAAATCGGCATTAAGCGAGAAGGCCCTGTTGAAGTTGCAAACCGTTTACCGTATTACGCTGCTGCCGCTTGGTACCACAAGGCGCTGTCTTCTGAATTGCAAAATAAAGATTTACTCGAAGTACTTGCTGAGGTTGAACAATATACGGTTGATCAGTATCTTCCCGCACTCGCCAAAGGCGCATTTATCAGCCCCCAAGAAAAGCAAAGTGTGACACAGGCCGTTGCCAAATATAGTGGCTTAAGCGAGCGCTTTGTGGCTCAAAACAACCTAGATATTCCTACTGCGGCATTTTGGAAAGAACTGTTGCGTGAGCGTGGCTATACGCTAGGTCGATTAGACTCACGCTATCTTGGTATTGATAAAAGAGACGCTGGTTCTCGCCCTGATTATTGGCCTGAGCTAACCTCTTGGCTGCATTCATTTACCCCTGCGATTAACCATTACTTCACAACGGAACTCAACTATAAAACCGATGTAAAATACAATATGTTTGGCTCAGTTCACCCTTGGGATAACAGCGATAATAATGTCGGTGAGCAATTACGATTAGCGATGGCACAAAACCCTTACCTAAACGTGATGATCCAATCTGGGTACTACGATGGCGCAACAAATTACTTTGATGCCAAGTACAATATGTGGCAACTCGATCCGAGCGGAAAAATGCGTGATCGCTTAAGCTTTAAAGGTTACCGCTCCGGACACATGATGTACCTGCGTCATGAAGATTTACAAAAGTCGAATGAAGATCTTCGCGAATTTATCTTAAAAACAACACCAAAAGCGGATCAGTCAGCGCTTTACTAAATTCCCAACCCATTGTGGCCGCGTAAGCGGTCACTTATCTTAATGCTCACCTGATTGTAAAAATTTCCTTTTATCCTTCTACAGTTACCTATAATCTAGATATACTCAATACTATCTCTCTACAACTTAGGCACGCACCATGAACGAGCAGTTTAAAGTCGTCTTCGTTGGCATGGCCGACGGTAAGGATCAACAAAGCGCCGCTATCGCAATGGCAGACAGGTTGAAAACCTCACCCTCAAAGATCCAGCAGTTTTACGCTGGCAAAAACTTGTTTGCTCCTGCAGATAAAGCCAAAGCGCTAAAACAAGTAAAGCTACTTGCAAGTGTCGGGATCAATGCCAAGCTACAAAGCCAAGCAGCCGCCGCCCCAACTAACGCAGATCAAGAGCGCGTATTTGAAGCGCTGGATTACATTACAAGCAGTCTAATACGTATCGAAGAGCGATTAGAGGAACTTGAGCAACGCATAGCCCCTATCGCTCATACTAAAATTGAAGATACGACCGACGAAGAGTGGGAGACTAAGGAGCTATTCGATGAGCTAGACTTTGAACCTAGCCCTCCTGCTAAATCGAAGACTTGGCTTTATTATTTGCTCGCTGTATTAATTATTTTATTTATTCTGCTTGGTGTAAGTTTGTTTTTCCCTGAGTGGCTCGCGTTAGAATGAGTAAAACTAATAACAACATAAATAAATCTCAAGTTACTCGTGCTGACTTGAGAAAATTGATTAGAAACGCAAGAAACTCGCTATCAACAGAGCAACAGAAGGCAGCCGCGGCAGGCCTGAATATTAATTTCCTTCAACAAATAAAACTTCCTAAAAATGCCAATATAGGGGTCTATATTCAAAACGATGGCGAACTAGATACATCCCTTTTAATTCAATCACTTTGGGACAAAAAACACCAGGTTTTTTTACCCGTAATCCACCCCTTTAATCCTGCAAATTTACTCTTCCAGAAGTATGAAAAAAACTCACCCATGAAGGCAAATCGCTATGCTATCTTGGAGCCTAAGTTAGATTGTTCGGCAGTGGCACCGCTTGCGTCATTGGATTTACTTTTGATGCCTCTGGTTGCTTTTGATGAGCAAGGTAATCGCCTCGGTATGGGCGGTGGGTACTACGATAGAACATTAGCGTTACACTACGCTGAGCAGCGAGCTAAACCTGCACTTGTTGGCCTTGCTCATGATTGCCAGCAAGTTCCGAGCTTACCAACAGCAGCTTGGGATGTACCGCTCCCTACTATCCTCACTCCGACCAAACTGTACACTTGGCCAAAAAATAATTGAGCAGGCAAATAGTTAAGCGCATTTTGAGGCGCTTTTGACCATGACGCTGGCACTTTGATTGAGTTATACTCCATACAACTTCAATGACAACTAAGTGTAGCGTTATGACTCAAGATGAAATGAAAAAAGCCGCGGCATGGGCAGCTTTGAACTATGTAGAAGAAAACACCATTGTTGGGGTTGGTACAGGCTCAACGGTAAACCACTTTATTGATGCGCTTGGCAGTATCAAGGATCAAATCAAAGGGGCAGTATCAAGCTCTGAAGCTTCAACAGAGAAGCTAAAAGCACTTGGTATTGAAGTTTTCGAGTTAAACGATGTGTCAGAGCTTGCGGTATATGTTGATGGCGCAGATGAAATCAACAGCACCAATGAAATGATAAAGGGCGGTGGCGCAGCACTGACACGCGAGAAAATCGTTGCAGCCGTTGCCAAGAAATTTGTTTGTATCGTTGATAATACAAAGCATGTTGAGACGCTAGGCGCATTTCCACTACCTGTTGAAGTGATCCCAATGGCGCGTAGCTACGTGGCAAGAGAGTTACTAAAACTAGGTGGCGATCCGGTTTACCGCCAAGGCGTCATCACTGACAACGGCAATGTCATTCTTGATGTGCATGGCCTAGAAATTAGCGCAGCAAAAGCGCTTGAAGAAAAAATTAACCAGATTGTTGGCGTCGTGACTAATGGCTTATTTGCCGCGCGTGGCGCTGACGTTGTAATAACAGGCACTCCAGAAGGGCCTAAAATCAACTAGTGAGATTACAGATGAGCAAGGTTTCGTTATCAAAGGATAAAATTCGAATTTTGTTGTTAGAAGGCGTGCATCAAAGCGCCGTTGAGACGCTAAAGCGCAACGGTTATAGCAACATAGACTACGTTAAAACATCCTTACCGGAGCCTGAGCTGATCGAGCGGATCAAAGACGCTCACTTTGTCGGGATCCGCTCACGTACCCACCTTACAGAAGCAGTATTAGAGCAGGCTGAAAAGCTGGTCGCGATTGGCTGTTTCTGCATCGGCACCAACCAAGTGGATTTGAATGCCGCTAAAAAACGCGGTATCGCCGTATTCAACGCACCATTTTCTAATACCCGCTCTGTGGCTGAACTCGTATTAGGTGAAATTCTCTTGTTACTGCGCCGTGTTCCTGAACGCAACGCAAAGGCACATCGCGGTGAATGGGATAAATCTGCCGACGGTTCATACGAAGCCCGTGGTAAAACGCTGGGTATTATCGGTTATGGTCACATTGGCACCCAGCTTGGCATTATGGCTGAGAATATCGGGATGAACGTCGAGTTTTATGACATCGAAGATAAGCTCACACTTGGTAACGCAACGCAGTTACACACGCTTACGCAACTGCTACAAAGAGCGGATGTGGTCAGTTTGCATGTACCAGAAACGTCGCAGACCAAAAACCTTATCGGCATGGCCGAAATTGAAGTGATGAAGCAAGGCGCAATACTAATTAATGCATCACGCGGAACGGTTGTTGATATCGACGCCTTAGCTGAAGCATTAGCGGCAAAGAAACTTTCCGGCGCTGCTATTGATGTATTCCCCGTTGAGCCAAAATCTAATCATGAAGAATTCGTCTCACCACTACGCGAATTTGACAATGTACTGCTAACCCCACACGTTGGTGGTTCTACCCAAGAAGCACAAGAAAACATCGGTGTAGAAGTCGCGGGTAAGTTGGCGAAATATTCAGATAACGGTTCAACAGTCACGGCAGTTAACTTCCCTGAGGTCTCTTTACCTGAATTATCAAACCGAAGTCGTTTATTACACGTACACGTAAACCGCCCGGGCGTACTAACACAAATCAACCAAGCGTTCGCTCAGCACGGTATCAATATTGCGGCGCAATACCTACAAACGGATGAATCTATTGGTTACGTGGTTATCGACGTCGATAGCGACCACTCTGAAGTGGCGTTGAAAGAGTTAAGTGCAGTTGAAGGAACTATCAGAGCACGTATTCTTCACTAAGAATAATCACACATAAAAAAACCAGTCACTGTGAGGCGACTGGTTTTTTATCAATCTGGCTTACGCCATGAAATCAACACCTTCTTTGATGTCTTTTTCAAGTGTCGCTAGCATGTCGTCTTTTGCTTTTTGCTCAAACGCGCTTAACTCACCGTAAGGAAGTAACTGCTCTACACCGTTTTTACCAAGGATAACTGGCTGTGCAAAGAATGTTGCATCGCCTGTGTTACCTTCAACGTATGCGTACTCAAGTACTTCTTCACCTTGTAGGCCTTTCACTAGAGAGAAGCAGAAACGTGCTGCTGCTGCGCCCATTGAAAGTGTAGCTGAACCGCCACCCGCTTTAGCTTCAACCACTTCAGTACCCGCGTTTTGGATACGCGTTGTTAGTGCAGCAACTTCTTCGTCAGTGAACTCAACGCCTTCAACTTGAGAAAGTAGAGGTAGAATTGTAGTACCTGAGTGACCACCAATTACTGGGATCTTAACTTCAGCAACGTCCAGACCTTTAAGCTCTGCAATAAAGGTTTCAGCGCGGATAACGTCAAGCGTTGTTACACCGAATACGCGAGCTGGATCATAAGTACCTGCTTTTTTAAACACTTCAGCAACGATTGGTACTGTGCCATTTACTGGGTTTGTAATGATACCAACAAGTGCTTTAGGACAGCTTCTAACGATACCTTCAGCAAGTGTCTTGATGATACCTGCGTTAACGTTGAATAGGTCAGCACGGTCCATACCTGGCTTACGAGGCATACCAGCAGGGATAAGCACTACGTCAGCACCAGCTAGTGCAGGATCTAGGTCGTCTTTACCATAACCCGCTACTTTTACCGCAGTTGGGATGTGAGATAAGTCAACTGCAACACCAGGTACAACAGGTGCAACATCATAAAGCGCTAACTCAGAGCCAGCTGGAAGACCATTTTTAAGCAATAAAGATAGAGCTTGACCGATACCGCCAGCGGCACCTAATACAGCAACTTTCATTTGAATTCTCCATAATTTGAAGGTGGAATTGAGTGTGCAGTAAAGATAATGAAAAGCGCTGTTAAACACAAATTAATCACGGTTATTTTCGAGATTTTTTGACTAATGTCTTAAATAAAAGTGTAAAGATCCCGACACTTTGTACACTTATGCTTTACGACTATCATTTTGGTCGCGCAAATTTGGGAATCTCGATGGTTTTGTGTAGAATTTAAAGATTAGCCGTAAAAGAAGACAGACTATGCAGCCGCAAGAAAAACAAGAAGCACTGATCAAAGCATTTAAAGCCATTTTAAAAGAAGAAAACTTTGGCTCTCAAGGTGAAATTGTTGATGCTCTAAAACAACAAGGTTTTGACAACGTCAGTCAGAGTAAAGTATCGCGCATGCTGAGCAAGTTTGGTGCTGTACGTACACGTAATGCTAAACAAGAAATGGTTTACTGTTTACCCGCAGAAATGAGCGTACCGACAGCAAAAAGTCCTTTGCGTCAGTTAGTCGTTGATATTATGCACAACGAAATGATGATTATAATTCGAACCAGCCCGGGGGCTGCACAATTAATTGCAAGATTACTTGACTCTTTAGGTACCGCAGATGGCGTATTAGGTACCATTGCTGGCGATGACACGATTTTTATTGCGCCTGCAAAAGTCTCTGAAATCGACATTACTTTAGACAAAGTAAAAACCCTGTTCGATAACGTTTAGTCTATTATTTTTATCGGTGCTAACTCACAAGTTAGCACTTACTCTGGTACTTTCCTCCCAACAAATACGCTTTCTCACTATCACGATAAACAGAATAAACTGCTTATCTTTACAGCAAAAAATGTTTGACATAATATGTCTATCTGTGGCAGCTTTAGAAACGCAAGATGAGGTTTTTCTCACTACGCATGGATAGTTTTTAAGCTGATTGATTAGCTTCTATAGCTTATTTTCTGCGGCATGTAACCTTATTGGATCCACTCGCTATTCACTTTACTCAATCATCTTACTATCCTATGATACTGAACGGGGATTCAATCGCTCTGACAAATTAGAAACGTCTAATAACATTGATAGGCCCCCTGCCGCAAAAAATGGAAATACAAGGAACTAAGGAACAGCAATGGAATTTTTAAATACTGCATTTACGTTTCCCACTGTTATTTTTTCAACACTACTGCTGATAGTGTTGTTGTTCTGGTTAATTGCTTTACTCGGTTTTACTGATATCGATATCTTAGAAGGCGATGTTGATATTGAAGCCGAAGGCGCAAGCTCTGGTTCTTTTTGGGAGATCGCTTTTGGTGGCGTCCCAGTGAGTATTTCATTGAGTTTAATCATCGCGCTAGGCTGGATTATCAGTATTTATGTGCAACAGTTTTTTGCTTACCTGCTGGGTAACGGCATTTTTTACTACCTGATGGGCACGGTATTTATGCTTGCCAGCCTCATTGTTGCATTACCACTAACCGCCGTAATTGTAAGGCCACTACGACGCTTTTTTGAAAGCCAAGAAACCACGTCAAAGCAAGCGCTGGTTGGGCTCGAATGCGTTATTGCAACATCAAGAGTTAGTAACACGTTCGGTCAAGCCAGAGTATATATTCAAGGAACAGAGCAACTTGTCGAAGTGCGCTCGGATGAAGATAACACTTTCACACTAGGAGACAATGCCTTACTTATCGAACATGACCCCCTTACACATAGCTACACGATTGTGGCTAAACCTTGGTAATAGTACGGAAAATAACGGAATTTAGGAACGAGTTGGCATAGCTAGTACCAACTCAAACAACATAGCGCAACGCAGGAAAAAACATGGAATTTCTAAACAACCTCGGACCGGTGCTCGCAATCGTGGGCATATCCATCGTCATTATTTTTGCCATTCTACTTCTGATTGGAAAGTTCTACCGCAAGGTCGAACAGGGTCAGGCATTGATCATCAACAAGATGAAAAATGAGCCTGATGTCACAACAACGGGCGGCATTGTGCTACCTGTGATCCATAAAATGGAAGTCATGGATATTTCAACTAACCGCATGGTATTGGAGCGTCGTGATAATAGCGGCCTGATCTGTAAAGACAATATCCGTGCTGACATCGCCATCACTTTTTACATTCGCGTAAACGAAAACAAAGAAGACATCCTACGCGTTGCGAAACAAGTTGGCTGTGCCCGCGCATCGGCACCAGAAACCTTGCAAGCATTATTTGAAGCAAAATTCTCCGAAGCCTTGAAAACCGTTGGTAAGCGCATGAATTTTGAGGAGCTATTTACACATCGTAACGAGTTCCGAGATTCTATTAAAGAAGTGATTGGACAAGATTTATCGGGCTATACGTTAGAGGATGTGGCAATTGACTATCTTGAACAAACCTCAATCGACAAGTTAGATCCAAATAACATTCTTGATGCTGAGGGTATTCGCCGTATTACCGAAAAAACCTCACGCCAAAACGTGGAAACTAACCAGCTTAAATGCGATGAAAAAGCGCAAATCGACAACCAAAACCAAGCAGCCTTTGAAAAAGCCGCAGAAGTCGAGCGCCAACGAGAAGATGCCAGCGCGAGACAGCGCCGTGAAATCGAATCAGTGCGCGCTCGCGAAGCCGCAGAAGCTGAACGTGTTAAGCATGAAGAGCGCTTAAAAGCCGAAGAAGCACGCCTCAAAGCGGACGAAGCAATTGCAATTGCAGAACACAACAAACAGCGTGAAATCGATGTTGCAGAGCAAAATCGCCTTCGCTTACTCGGCATCGAAGAAGAAAAAGTCACGCGCTCTCGCCAAATTGAAATTATTGAGCGCGAACGCGAAACCGAAATTTTACGTATCCAAAAAGCCAAAGCACTGGAAGTCGAGCAAAAAGAAATCGCCGATGTCCAACGCGAACGTGTTGCCGTAGAGAAAACCGTTGCTGAGGAACAGGAGCGTATCAAAGACGTACAATGTATTGCTGAAGCCGAGCGTGAGAAGCAAGCGAAAATTATTCTTGCTCAAGCTGAGGCCGAAGAAGCGTTGGTTAAAGATATTGAAGCGGCTAAAGCTAAAGAGCAAGCTGCCGAATTTAAAGCCCGTGAAATGGAAAAAATGGCCGCAGCAGAACTACGTATTGCGAACCAAACCGCAGAGTCGAAGAAGATTCTTGCCGAAGCTGCCCAAGTTGAAGCGGCTGCGCCTGGTCTTGCAGAAGCAGATATCATCAAGGCAAAAGCAGCTGCTAGTGCGATACAAGGCGAAACAGACGCTAAAGTGCTACAGCAAAAACTAGAAGCCGAAGCACAAGGCAAACGTGATATTGGCCGCGCCGAAGCCGAAGTACAAGCAGCTATGGCTGAAGCAACTAAGAAGCAAAGTGAAGCCGAGGCACAAGGCAAACGTGAAATTGGTTTAGCAGAAGCTGAGGTTCAATCAGCAATGGCTGAGGCAATTGAAAAACAAGGTGAAGCAGAAGCTATCAACCTTGAGCGTAAGATGTCAGCAGAAGCCAAAGGTCTTACAGAGAAGCTGGAAGCACTTAATAAGATGGATAAAGACGCCCGTGAATACGAGGGCTTTACACTACAGCTAAATCAACAGAAAGAGCTGACGCTTGCTAGTATCGAGGCGAACAAGCAGGTTTCTGCGAGTCAGGCTGAAGTATTAGGTAAAGCACTGAGCGGTGCTGATATCAACTTTATGGGTGGCGACGGCCAGTTCTTCAACCAGTTTATGAATGCCATCACAGTGGGCAAGTCAATTGACGGCTTAGTCGGCGAAAGTAAGACGGTACAAACCGTATTTAAAGACCACCTAAACGGTGAGCGTAATTTGATGGACGACCTAAAAGGGGTATTGGCTGGTGCGAATGCGTCATCGGAAACGCTAAAAAACATCAACATGAGTAAGTTCTTCCAACAACTAAGCAATAGCTCAGATGCGGACAAACAGCAGCTACTCAAGTTACTTGGCGGCTCGTTAAATGGCAGTAAACAAAGCGAACCACTAGAGTAATTAACCCTGAGGAGTCAATCTGCTTGGCTCCTCTCCCCCACTTGCGACAGCGCACATAGGAAAGCAAAGAATGACGGAAGCAACGCAACAAGCGCCAGAGCGAACGCTCGAACAAGACTCTTATCAACTGATTAAACGCCGGCTTAGTAACTTTGGCGGTGAACTGAAAAGTCAGATAGATAAACTCAACCAACAGCGTGTTGACACTTTTGGCAGCACCGAGCTTAAAGTGAAAGGTCGAGCAAGAGTTCGTACTGAGCATAACTGCGTACCGCGCGACATCGTACTGATCGGCGACAAGCTTATCTTTGCTTATAATGTCTTTATGGGGCTTAAACAAAATACCCAAGTCAGCGATGTATTCACCGTACAAAAGCTACACTTGCAAGAAGACCATTACGAAATAGAACCTTACCCGCAAGAAACCAAATTCCTCACTGACCAACGTTTCTTACGGGACTTCGACGAACTATACACGTATTACAAAGACACCCGTCTACAACACCTGTTTGTTAAATCAAACAAGCTTTTTGCACTATTTCAGATTGGCGAAAAGCTCTCCGATGTCCGCGTGTTTCGCTGGCAAATCGCCAAAGACGAAACCTTAGATTACATTGATAATCGAGGAGAGCGTGACCTAGGCGAAGTGGAAAACTTTGACTTTGAATGGCAAAAAACCGATCGCGCCGATCACGTCGAAGGCCGTCACCCACACATTAATGTAAACGACAAAGTGTTTATTGAAGTATCGAGTGGCAAACTCACCGTAAAAATAGAAAACAATACCCAAAGCGGTGAAGGTATTTATCAAGAAGCCGTTGATGACGCCAGTCAATCACTCGCAGATTGCGATTTACGTTTTGCCGAAGTTGGCGAAATGGTGTTGTTAAAGTTACTTCCCTACCGAGAAAAACAATGGCGTTATTTTATTTATAATTGCCGTACCCAACAGGTATTGCGCCAAGATGCGCTGGGTGGTGCCTGTGTTCAATTACCTGAGAACCAAGGAATTATTTTTCCTGGTGGCTATTATTTACAATCTGGGCAAACACGCTATTTTGACGACCAACTGGACGATTTAATTTTCCATCGCCAGATCAAATCACCCAATGGTGAAGATGTACTGTATATCTTCTACGAACCAAACGAGGGGCGCTACGCACTTTTCTCTTACAATATTATTGAGAAAAACCTGCAAAATCCTATTTATTGTCATGGCTATGGAATTTATGACGATGGCTTAGCGCTAACCTTTAAAGCAGAGCCTGAGCCTGAGCGCGTGCACCCTATTCAAATCTGGCAAAGCCCATTTTGTGGCAGCGAGTTTGCCGCACAAGCCCCTCGCGCAACAGGTATATTTGGCCGGATCGGCAACCCGGATTTAGTACGCGCAATCTCTGATTTATACAGTGTGTTCAAGGCCATTAACGAACAGAGCCCCACAGTCTTTCATTATGAAGATTTAATTGCTCTCACCCGCAGTATTTTAGACCGCTATCATTGGCTTGCTGAAGCGGACTTTGCAGATGTCACAGCAAAACTACATGAGATTTTTGAAACCTCGGAGCAGGTACTAGATGAATTTGAAAAGGTAAGCCAAATTGAGGCCGACGCTCGGCGCGCAGAAACCGAAATAGAGCAAGCCATGCAAGATGTGCTTCGCGAGGTGAGACCTGATAGCTTTAAAACAGCAGAGCAATTCGTTCAGAGCTTAGAATCTCTCAAACGCTTAAAAGGCAAAGTGATAAGCCTTGAAGAAGTGAAGTATATCAATCTTGACGCGCTATCTGCCATGCAGCAGCAGGTTGATGAGCAAACCTTAAGCTTAAGCCATAAAACCGCGGAGTTTTTGCAGCAAGATAGTGCTTTGGCACCCTACTACGAGCAGCTAGACTCCTTAGAGCAAGCCAGAGCGCAAACAGAGAGTGTCACCGAGCTTAACGGCTTTTTGGCGACCTTGGAAACCTTAAGCGCCGAACTTGATTTGCTCAACCATACCATGCTGGATCTCGATATTGACGATAGCCGTGTGCGCACTAAAATTTTGGAAGATGTCAGCGCCATTTATGGTCAAGTAAACCGCGCCAAAGCAGCGTTAGAAATCCAGAAAAAGAGCGTGGGCAGTGTTGAAGCAAAAGCCGAATTTGCGGCTCGTTTTAAGCTTTTCAGCCAAAGTATTACCAGCGGTCTAAGCGCTGCCAAAACCCCTGAGCAATGTGACGACCAACTATCTCGCTTACTCATTCAATTAGAAGAGCTCGAGTCTCAATTTAGTCAGTATGATGAGTTTTTAACGGAGATCTTGTCTAAACGTGATGACGTTTATGAAAGCTTTGAGGCGCACAAACAGCAGCTCATTGACGAAAGACAGCGCCGCGCGCTGAGCCTAGCAAACGCAGCAGAGCGGATTTTACAGGGGGTGACGCGACGCTCGCAAAGTTTTAAAACCTTAGATGACATCAATAGCTATTTTGCCTCCGATCCTATGATTGGCAAGCTTCGCGATTTAACGCAAGAGCTAAAAAGCCTAAGCGATGAAGTGAAGGCGGATGATATTCAAGCCAAACTCAAGGCCTGCAAAGATCAAGCGATCCGCGCTTTGCGAGACAAGCAAGATATTTATATTGATGGTGGCAATACCGTTAAAGTCGGCAAACATGCGTTTAGTTTCAATAAACAAATCCTTGATTTGACTTTGCTGCCTCGTGGTGAACAGCTGATGTTACACCTCACTGGCACTGAGTATTTTGATACCATTCCTGACGCCAAGGTCAATCAACAACTCAATGACGCAAGCACATACTGGCAGCAAAACCTGATCTCAGAAAATCGTCACTTATATCGAGGCGAGTACCTTGCAGCTCAAGTATTAGCGGCTGCAGAGCAAGACGGTAACGACTTTAGCCAAGCAGATCTAGAACTTGNAGGGAAGTTTACTGCCCATCGTACAAAAATTTGCAGAACCCAGATATCAAGAAGGCTATGAAAAAGGCATTCATGATCAAGATGCCAGCCTGATCTTAGCAAATTTACTAAAACAAAAACGACAGCTTGAGTTACTCGTCTACCCTGCCAGCTGTCGAATTGCGGCACAGCTATTTTATACTCAACAAAGCAAGGCTGAGCTAGCTGAATTGGCGTTTCAGGCCACACAAGCAGAGCTGATGGCAACGAAGTTAGATGACCATAGTTTTAGCCAACAGCTAAGCAAAGAATTAAGTGAAAAAATCACGGCATTTTGCCAACAAAATTTATCGAGCTATTTAACCGAGCTACACCGCTTTTCAGGCGAGTTAAGCGCAACTTACTTAATTAAAGCCCTTGCCAAGCAAGTTAAGCCGAGACAATTTGATTTGGCTTCACCTGCAAAACACACCAGCGAGCAGTTTATCTCGATGGCAAAGGCCAAAGGCGTCTGGCAACAGCTTGAAGACTCATTAACACATTTGACTAAACTTGCGGACAAATGCCGCCTGTTAAGCAGCTGGCTGCGCGCCTATGGCAGTAAGCAAAATGAAAGTGCTGAGACCTTGCTTGAGGCAGCTAACTGCATTTTGCTTTCCACCCAGTTTGATATCACCTACCAAGTCAAAGAAGCCGAAATAAAAACCGAGATCTCAGGTTTAATGGGCCAACACCCACGGATCGAGAACCAAGTGCTACACCTAGATTACGCAGACTTTTTTGCCCGTAGTAACGAGTATCTCACGGTTCATGTTCCGGCCTACAAACAGTACCAACAGTTAAAAGCACAAGTGCTTGAGGCACAAAAGCAGCGCTTGCAATTGGATGAGTTTAAACCCAGACCACTAAGCTCATTTGTACGTAACCAGCTGATTGACAAAGTCTACTTCCCTATTATTGGCGATAACTTAGCAAAACAAATAGGGGCTGCAGGAAACAATAAACGCACCGACTTAATGGGCATGTTGCTGCTTATCTCCCCTCCGGGCTACGGTAAAACCACGTTAATAGAGTATGTGGCCAACCGCTTAGGACTCACCTTTGTTAAGGTCAACTGTCCATCCATTGGTCACGACCAAGTCTCTTTGGATCCAGTTCAAGCCATCAACGCGACTGCCGCAAAAGAAATTGAGAAGATCAACCAAAGCTTTGAGATGGGCAATAATGTGATGCTGTACCTTGACGATATTCAGCACACCAACCCCGAATTTTTACAAAAGTTCATCTCGTTATGTGACGGTTCAAGACGCATAGATGGGGTGTGGAATGGCCGCAGTAAAACCTATGATCTCAGAGGCAAAAAGTTTGCCGTTGTGATGGCAGGAAACCCCTACACCGAATCCGGTGAATCCTTTAAGATCCCAGATATGCTTGCCAACCGTGCGGATATTTACAACCTCGGTGACACCCTCAGTGGCTGCGAACAAGAATTTGCCATGAGCTTTATTGAAAATACGCTTACTTCCAATGCAGTGCTTGCGCCACTTGCCAATCGTGGTATGGAAGACTTGTACAAGCTAGTACGCATTGCCGACGGAGAAGACATCTCCATCAATGAATTGGAATTTAATTACTCTCAAGCGCAAGTGAATGAAATTGTCAGCGTACTGAAAAAGCTGCTCACCATTCGCAACACCGTGCTCAAAGTAAATGCCCAATATATAGCCTCAGCAGCGCAAGATGATAACTATCGAACCGAGCCGCCGTTTAAGCTACAAGGCAGTTACCGTAACATGAATAAGATGGCTGAAAAGGTGGTTGCTGCCATGAATGACAGTGAACTTGAAAACCTAATTCAAGATCACTATCGCGGTGAAGCACAAACACTTAGCAAAGGCAGCGAAGAAAACTTACTGAAACTGGCTGAATTACGCGGTACCTTAACGGCTGAAGAAGCTACGCGCTGGCATGAAATCAAGGCCGAATATGCCCGCCTGCACCGCAATAGCGACGAAGGAAGCCCTGCGCAATTGGCAGTTGAACAACTCAGCTTTGTCAATAAATCCCTTTCGCAAATCGCCGCTAAACTCGATAAAGAGCAGCTTAGCTTTGATTACAGTGCGCTGTTGCAACAATTGGCTCAAGTGCTTAACGAGCAAGAGTTTGCCACGCAGTTAACTGAGCTACGTGAGGCCTTAACGCAGCAACCTTACGCTACACCGCTAAAGCAATTGATAGCTTCACAGCAACAAGTCGCAGAAGAAATTGCGGGGCTGCAAAACGCTATCAAACGCACTGCGAACAACGAGCAGCTACTCACTAACCTTGGCAAACTCAATGACTTGCTCAGCACCCAAGCGCAGATACAACAAGCGTTGGGTCAACAAGGTCAGCAGCAAAATACGCTATTTGAAAACCTGTCTGAGCGCTTAGAAGCGGTGGCACAACCGCATATTCAAGTCGACAATCACGTTGATGATAGCAGTGCAAAAGCGCTTGAAGCCGTTACCACTTTGCTGACAAATACCTTAGCAAACTCAAGCGCTGAACAAGTCCAGCAGCAACAGCTAAAAGACATTTTACAAAAGCTGGAGGATATTCAATCAAGACCTGGTGTTAGTAACGCTTCACCTGCGAAAAACCCGTATATGCTGTAACGGCAAAAAAACGCTTGCGAAACAAGTCAAAGCCCATGGATGGGCTTTGGAGATGTAAAATAGCAGCGAACTTATTCCGGCATTTTTGCCATCACTGACAAGAACTCCAAAGATGGCGCAAAAAACGCGGAGCCCATATCAGCACTGGAATAATCCAATATGGGGTCGTATTCATCCCCTTCACCCAATCGGCTTCTTAGTACCTGCTCAAAAGCATCGCCTTTGGCGCTGCAACTTAGCGACAGGCTTCCTTGTTCAAATACATCACCAAATGGCATGCTTTGGTTAAGCAGTAGCGCATTACCATTTAGGTCTTTCAATTCGGTTAATGCTGCATGATTACAGGGTTCGCAATCTTCAATTAGGTCATTGTCTAGACGTGTACGCCCCATCAATTGCTCTTGCTCAGCGAGCGGCAACGCCTGCCAACGCAGTAAATCAAACTTCACCCGCTGTACGTGAATATAACTACCGAGATGGTCGGCTGCATTTGGGTTGTGCACAAGTGCAACTTCCCGTTTGTTGCGCCCTCTAGGGGTGTCTGCGCCATAAATAAAGCCATTAAAATCACGACCGTCTAAGAAACGGAAGGCGCGCACATGTGCCACCATTTCGACTAGACCGTTTAGCATGTGCAGCACACTTTGAGCAAAGATATGATTAACGTCTTCTCGGTCGGAGCGGATCACATAAAGCAAGTCAAAAGGCTGGGTATGCACGGTGTGCTCAGCCTCAACAATATGTGGAAAACTTTTTAACTCTTTAGGAATAAACTCAGGGTAAATGTGCGGCCAGTATTGCGCACCAACTGCGACAAAGCTCGATAACATAGACTCGGAGAATCTATCTTCCAACTCCTCTTGCAAGCGTCCACAATTGGCGAGCGCCGCTCTTAGCGCTTCGTCTTGTCCTTCAAGCACATTGAAGAACAAGTGTAAGCCGTGCAAATTGGCTTCAGCACACACACCTGATTGGGCAAGCGCCATGCTCTACTCCCTGCGTTTATTCATTTGCTATTAAGAAAAGAAATTTACAGCATGTGCCTTAATTTTTAAAGAGATTGGTTGATTTAAGTCGAGCGGTTCATGCGCTGGATGCGGTATTTCGAGCTCTTGACCCTCTAATGCAACACGGTAAATGTACTCTGTTCCCATAAAGCGCTGATTGAGTATTTTAACGCTGCCAAGCTCGGCGTTTTCTAACGTGATGTGCTGCGGTCTCACATACATTTCGCCCTTCGCGTCGAGATTACCGAGCTCAACGAGAGATTTTACGGCACCAAATTGGGTTTCTACCGAAGCGCCATTCACTCGCTGTGCAGGAATATAAATTCCCTGACCCAAAAACTCGGCAACCATTTTGCTCTTTGGTCGTTGGAATAACGTTCTCGGCTCGCCCACTTGTGCGATCTTCCCTTTATCCATAATTGCCAACCGATCGGCAAAAGCAAAAGCTTCTTCTTTCGAGTGACTAACAAAAATTGCGGAAACTTGCTGATCTTTGATTATACGGCGAATCTCGTTAATTAACTGAAACCGCACTTGAGCATCTATATTTGAAAACGGCTCATCAAGCAGCAACAGATTTGGCTTGTACGCCAGTGCGCGCGCAATTGCGACACGTTGTTGCTGGCCACCTGATAGCTCGTGTGGAAAGCGGTCGCTATAGTCTTGCAGCTGCACCAAATGGAGCATTTCAGCCACTCGGTCTTGACGTTCACGCTTGCTTTTTGAGGTTAAACCAAACGCCACATTTTGCGCCACAGTGAGGTGTGGGAATAGCGCATAGTCTTGAAACATCATGCCTATATTGCGTTTTTGTGGAGGTACAAAAGTGCCGTTACCATTCATGGCTTTGCCTAAAATACTCACCGAGCCTTGAAATGGTTCAATCAAGCCCGCTATCGCCTTCAGCGTGGTAGTTTTACCGCAGCCACTGGCACCAAGCAAACAAACAATCTCGTTTCGTTCTACAGTCAGATTTAGGCTATCCACAACGGCTTCACCGTCATAGCGATAAGAGAGATTTTCAAGCACTAAACTATGCATTAACTTCGCTGCTCCATAGAACGGTTTACAACATAAAGCGGGATTAAACCAACCAACACAATAAATAACGCAGAGACAGAGGCCAGCTCCAGCTGCTCATCACTCACATATTGGAAAACATGTGTTGCCAGTGTTTCATAATTAAAGGGTCGTAATAACAATGCCGCTGGAAGTTCTTTCATACACTCAATAAAAACCAACAGTGCTGCGGTTAAAATACCGCGACGCAGCAATGGCAGATGTATTGATAACATGGTTTTGAAACGATTGCGACCCAACGAAAAACTTGCCATATCTAGACTTGGACTGATCCGCTGATAACTCGATTCGACCGCGCCTTGCGCAATCGCATAAAATCGTACAACGTAAGCGAAAACCAGCGCAAAAATCGTCCCGCTGAACAGCAAGCCAGGCTCAAATGAAGTACCTTCAAGCCAAGTATTTAGCTTGTCGTCTAATAAAGTGAGTGGAATAAGTACCGCAATTGCCAGCACCGTGCCCGGTAGCGCATATCCGGTGCTTGCAAGCTTGCCCGGTAGCGTGACCCGTTTACCACTACTAACTCGCTGGTTAAACACCACCAGCATGCTCATGATAATTAATACCACACTCACCCAAAACGCTATTTTTAAGCTTTGCCACGCATACAAGAAAAAGTCGTCATTCCAAGCTTGTTCAAAATAGTCGATGGCGTAATCTGCAAGCACCCATGTAGGCACGATAAAAGCCGCAATAAGTATAAGCCAACAAAAAGCGCTAGCGAGCCAAGCCTGTAAGCCTTTAAGATGATAAAGCGTGGTACTGTTAACACTTGATTGGCGCTCATGCACTACCTGAGTTGGGCGGCTCACTCGCTCCAGTGTTAGGGCTAAAAATAAAAACAGTAGCATGATGCCTGAAATTTTAGCCGCTGCGGTAAGTGAATAATAGCCCAACCAAGTATCGTAAACGGCGGTGGTTAGTGTGCTCACAGCAAAGTAATGTACGGTTGCAAAATCTGCCATGCTTTCCATGGCGATCAGTGCCAGCCCCGCCACAATCGCCCCTCGCGACAAAGGTAAACTTACCTTAAAGAAGCTCTGTGAAGGCGACTTGCCCATCAATTGGCTGGCTTGCACCAGCTTAAACGACTGCTCTCTTAGCGCCGTTCTAAAAATCAAAAACAAATAAGGATAAAGCACCAGTGCAATCATCACGATAGCACCTGACAAAGTGCGAATATCAAAGAACCAATAATCGTCTGGAGATTGCCAACCAAACCACTCTCGCAGCGCTATTTGTACAGGCCCAGCGTAATCCAGCAAATCGGTATACACGTAAGCAATCAAATAGGTTGGCATCGCAAGAGGTAGCATCAACGACCATTCGAAAAAGCGCCGTCCAGGAAATTCACAATATGCAGTTAGCCAGCCAAGTGGTAGCGCGATTAAAGCGCAAAGGATGCATACACCCACAATCAGCAAAATCGTATTGCGGACATAATCCCACAAAACGGTATCCCAAAGGTGAGCAAAGACTTCGGAGTCAGGTTGTAGTGACTCAAAGATTAAAAACATCAGCGGGACTGATAGGCTAAACCCTATCAGCCACGCGAAACTCTGCCATTTAGACAGTGAAAATGATAATTGCATTAAAGGTCAAATTTTACCTCATCGATTAGCTTAAGCGCTAAAGGACGGTATTTACTGATCTCTGACAATGGTAGGCTGTCTTCCTTAAACTCCCCCCAAGATGCCACAAGTTTCGATAACTCGACGCCAGGTTTAACCGGGTATTCCATATTCATCGACGCATACATATTTTGCGCCTTATTGTCGGTCATAAACTCAATGAGTTTCAAGGCATTTTCAGTATTTTTAGCGTGCTTGGTCAAGACAACACCAGATACGTTGATATGTGAACCACGATCTTGTTGATTTGGGAAGTTGATATATACCGCTTCAGCCCAAGCTTTTTGCTTCTCATCTTCCATCATTTTACCAAAGTAATAGCTGTTTCCGATGGCCAAATCACACAGCCCTTCTTTTACTGCTTTGACTTGTGCACGGTCGTTACCTTGAGGCTTACGAGCTAAGTTTTTCTTAATGCCTTCAAGCCATTCTTTGGTTTTTGCTTCACCATGATGGGCAATCATAGACGCCACTAAACCAAGGTTATAGGGATGCTTACCTGAGCGTGTACAAATTTTACCGCGGTATTGTTCATCCGCCAGCGCTTCATACGTAAGCGCATCTAACTTGCCGACACGCTCTTTTGCTGAATATACATTGCGCACACGCTTAGTAAGCGCAACCCACTGACCTTCAGGATCTCTGAAGTTGGCTGGGATATTCTTAGTGACCGTTTCACTGTCAATTGTTTGTGTTAGGTTTTCGTCTTCAAGCTGAATTAGCGCACTGAAGTTTGAAGTGAGTACAAGATCGGCACGACTATGCTTGCCTTCACGCTTAACACGCTCAATTAAGCCTTTTTTTGCAAAAACCACATTGGTCTTGATACCGGTTTGCTTGGTGAAGTCATCCAAAATAGGTTGGATCAGAAAAGGTTGTCTAAACGAGTAGATATTTACTTCCTCTGCAGCCATTGCTGGTAGGCAAGTAAGCGTTGCCAGTATAGTAACAAGTGCTTTTTTCATAAAGACTCCATTAGGTAAACAATAATTATTATCAACTAATTCTACCTGTAATTGTGCCGTTTTACACCCTGAATATTTAAAACTACGCTCAAGATAAAATTAGCGTTGTAGAAAACGGGAGAATTACCTGTGAGATATATCTCACTTAACTACCAGAAATTGAGTAAAGGCGTGCTGAAATAACACTCAGAATTAAAGTAAGCAATTAAAAAATAAAAAGTTATTTATTATTACTAGAAAAAGATGCAAAAAAGATTGAATTTCACTGCTCCCGATTTTTTTTAGTCTGCTTATACTTAACAACATCTCAGGAAGAGAGATAAAGGATACACGGGAAACGCTCAGGGCAGGATTTGCTAATGGATAAGCACCCATTTAAAGGAATATAGGGAAAAGAGAGCGAGATGGTATATCACAAGGTGTGATTACATTTTAAGGGTAGGGATTAGAGGTTCATGATGAGCCTAAGGGTTGCTTCAGGGGAGAGGCTAAACGTTGAGGGATAACGTTACTGCATTGGATATGCAGGTGGTTAAGGATGAGGAAGGAAGGTACATTGGATGTACTGATAAAATGTGGCTTAGGAGATGCCAATTGTTGCAATTAACAGTGCAACACCTAGCTTGAAGCAACACGTTCAGGCTACCAAGTGCCAAGGTAAAACAAAGTGATGATTGGCACTGCTATTTTGGAAAGTAGCAAACAAGGACAGTTAGAACAAGGGCTTGTTCTTAGCAAGTGGATGGCAATGGATAAGACAGCGGACGTGTAAAAGGAAGATGGACACAGGGCAAGATGCCTTTATTCGCAAAACGAGAACACCAAGCGATACCATGGAAGAGGAAAGATTCAGGACGTTGAACTACTCAACTTTGCAGGATGCATTTAGAAGATTCCGTAAGCGCGACTCAGCAATGGGTCGCGCGCTTCTTATTGTCGAGATAAATCTCGACCTATCAATATTTGACTCACCGTACTGCGCAAACAACTCCGCTTTTTGTCGAGATAAATCTCGACCTACCAATATTTGGCTCACCGTACTGCGCAAACAACTCTGCTTTTTGTCGAGATAAATCTCGACCTACAAGTTACATTTTGTGAAAAGGCTCGCCCTACAGTTTGCTGCGCTTACCTTTTAAGTAGGCATCTCTGAAATCGATAAAGTGCGCGGTTAATTTATCTGCCGCATCCTGCTCGCCGCATTCGGCAAACAATACACACGCAACTTCCGCCGTACCGAGCTGATGTTCATGCGGCGCGACTCGAAGCTTGTAATCCGAGAGCTTTTCAGGGGCGATGGATAACACGGGTAAATTATCGAGGTAGGGGCTCTTTCTGAACATTTTCTTAGCTTCACGCCATGTGCCATCCAAAAAGATAAATAGTGGTGTTTTACTTTCAGTGCGAGTCACCTTAGTAATTACTCGTTCAGGCTTCACGCCCTGCTCTGGGAAAACGACTATTGGTGCATATTGCTCGTCCGAAAGAAGCGCTAATAACGCAGCGTCAGGCTCAGTTCTGTCCCAACGAAAGGCATGATTATCTGGGATCACATCGGCAATTAAGCGTCCAGTGTTAGAGGGCTTAAAGCTTTCATTATGATACATAAGCAAACACACTGCACAGTCAGCTTTGGCCATTTCGACTTTATCGCAAATACATAGCGTCGTGGCTAATAAACAGCATTCACAACGCGCAAGCTTTGATCCCCTTGCCTTATATTCCCGTTGAGCCGCAGCGATTTGACGCTGTCTAAGCGCTAGTACTGAATTATTCACTCTGTTCCCCATCTAAAAATGCCGGCGTATTTTAGTAAAGCGCTCGGCTGGCGTCTACGCAAACTTATGCAACATCTTTACTCATGACATAAGCTTTTGTACTCTAAAGTTTTATTGGGTTTAATTAGGAGTAAAGAATGCAAGTAAAGGACTCTACAAGACTGAGTTATCGCCTACTCACCCCACAAGATGCACAGCTGCTCGCCGATCTTGATAGCGACCCTGAGGTAATGAAATACATCACAGGCGGTCAGACTAACTCACTTGAAGAAGTAAAAGCCGTATATATTCCACGATTAACCGAGTTTACTGATGAGAGTAAGGGCTGGGGGCTTTGGGGCTGTTTCGAGCTGCCACACAAGACGTTTATTGGTTGGATTTTGGTTCGCCCTGCTAACTTCTTTTCAGAACAAAGAAACTATAAGGATTTAGAGCTCGGTTGGCGTTTTAAACAAGCCTCTTGGGGCAAAGGGTTTGCAACAGAGGCAGCACAACATCTTCTTCCAAACCTAATAGCAGCAAATCCTACCTTGACACACTTGAGCGCTATCGCTGAAGAAGAGAATCTTGGCTCCATCAATATTATGAAAAAACTTGGGATGAGTTATGTGAAAAAAGGGCTTCACAAAGATATTTTAGGAGATATGGAAGTCGTTTATTATCATAAAGTTATTAATTAACCGAACAAAAGCGCAACCACCTAACACCACGGTTGCGCATGTTCACTGCTATTAAATGCCTTTGCGACGCAGTGGTTCGGCATACATACTCAGCACCAGTTGCTTCAGCTCTTCCGGTACAGACTCAAGTGTTGAGATAAAGTCCTCTTTATCTTCTGGACTCACTTGCGCATCATCGCCAGCTGCTAGGTGATTGGTTGAATGCAGATAGTATAAATCTAAAATCTGTTTATCAATGACATTCGCCAGCTCATCTGGGTTTTCAACATCCGCTGTAATAGGGTCACCAAATGCGATATGCACATGGCCTTTATCTGAGCTAAAACCCTCAACAATACTAGCAATGTCTTCGCCTTGCGCTTTCACATATTGGCCAAACTGCTTTTTATGGTATAGCTCTTTAGCCTTAGCAACCGCACACGGCTCATACTGATAGGAAATAGCAACGGGCACAATCCTGAGCTGCTTTACATAATCTGAAAAATCTAGCTTCTGTTTGCGACCATTGAGCTGTAGCATTTTTAACAGTGCTGGATCGGTTTGATCCACTCCATCCTTCGCACGCCCCTCTTTTTGCGCAATCCAAATGGAGTTACCTTCACTTAATGAGTCAGAAATATAGGCTGAAAGCTGGGTTAATGCTTTTAGCATTTCTTTTGGCGCCTTTGCCGAGCGCTTTACAATAAAACTCTTATTAAGGCGCATAAGCTCAGTGATATAAGGTACTTGCAGTAAGTTATCACCAATAGCGATACGCACCGTGCGCATATCTTGCTGATGCAAGCCCCAGTTAACAAGTGCAGGGTCTAATACGATGTCACGGTGATTTGAAATAAATAAATACGAGGTATTCGAGTCTAATGTTTCAAGGCCAGAATAAGTCACCTTAGACGTCGTTTTATTGATTAAAATTTGCAGATAGTACGCCACTTCATCTTGTACTTGTTCAATCGTACAAAAATCTCCCCACTTCTTTTTTAGTTTCATTCTTACGAGTGGGCGTGCAATCGCTGGCCAAGCATTCAACCAAGCTGGCAGGTTATATTTGGCGATCACATCAATGAATTGATCATCACCTAGTAGACGTGCCAATGCTGGCACTACTTCATCATCATTATACGGTCTAATGTCAGCGTATTTATCCACTCTACTTCTCAAATTGTCGGATTAACGAATACTGAAACGCATTCTATCGTGTCAAATAAACAGACGCTAAGCATTTCATGTCTGACCACCAAAGCGATATGCCAAGTTGGAACATTAAATGCTTAAACGTCAGGTAATTGTAATACAGTAAAAAGTACCACAATAGTTTATCTTCTAACAACTTTACCTAATTTGAGTATAGCTAATCTTAGTAAGAGTGCTGCTAATAATGCCCCCATCGATACTGTTAACCAATGTGGTAGCACTTCATGTTCCTCACCTATCATCGGCGTTACCACAAAACCATAAGTATTAACTAAATAATCGGTTAAATAGCCAAAGATAAGTGCAACCCCGATGACACCACCCAAGTAGGCAAACACGGCACGACGCCCCAATTCTTTACCAACCACCCCAATTGTGGCGATGTTAGTTGCAGGACCTGCGAGCATAAATACCAATACTGCACCAGGTGACACACCTGCCATTAATAAACCCGCAGCAATTGGAGTTGAAGCCGTGGCACAAATATACATTGGGATACTGATTAAGATAACTACTAGCATGGCGATAATACCGTCACCCCACTGAGATAAGAAAGACTCAGGCACAAAGGTTTGTACTAAGGCTGCAAAGAATAAACCAATAAGTAGCCAAACCGCGGTGTCAGACAATAATTGATTACAGCTGAACTTAACAGCTTCTACAATTCTACCAAAAACCCCTTGGTTTTCAGGTACAGGGGCAGGCTCACAACAACTTGTCGTGGCTGATGCAGAATCGCAACAACTGGTTACGGTAGGCTCCGTAGTATCACAACAAGGCATATTCGCCCCTGCCATTGCTAATTGCGGGCCTGCAGGCTCACAGCAGCTTGAGCTTACTTTTACGGTTTCCACTTTAGTACTGGCGCAACAACTATCATGGCCGTGATGCTTTTCAGTAGGCTTTGGCTCTGGGTGATGATTAGCATCACAACAACCGCTAGTCGCGCTTGGTTTATCTGAGGTATTAGGATGCTTTAGTGGCACCGACTTATCGTCTTTTTCACTGCCAACGAGCAGCCCTGCAGCAATTGCGCTAACCACAGCCGCAATTGGCCTAATTACCGCCATAAAAGGACCCAGTAGCACATAAGAAACCGAGATAGAGTCCACTCCAGTTTCAGGCGTTGAGACTAAAAATGCGGTTGTCGCACTTTTTGAGCCCCCCGCTCTTCTCAGTCCCACCGCAGCAGGAATAACCCCGCAAGAGCACAGCGGCATAGGTGCCCCAATCAGCGCTGCCTTTATCGTTGTCCAAAACCCCTCCTTCCCTAAATGCTTTTGCAACAAATCTTTTGGAATAAATACATTAAGTAACCCGGCCAATATTAGGCCAAGCAGTAACCACGGGGCAGATACTAAAAATAGCTGCCAAAAATTTACTATCAGTTCATTCATCGATAGCCTCCAAAGCCGTTAAAATCGAGCAGCTCACTGCCGCTTCCTTACCGCCGCAGCATTGCTCTGCTAGCGTCGATAACGATTGTTCAAATTTTTGTAACTCAGCGATCCGCGCTCTCACTAAATCCCGTTTAGTGATAGTCAGCGTTTTCACTTCTTCGCAACTGTGCTGATGCTTTTCAAATTTTATCTTCAGCAAGTCTTGCACTTCTTTGAGGCTAAACCCCACTTCCTTCGCGCGAAGTATAAAGCGCATTTGCTTTTCGCTTTGCTCATCAAACAACCGATACCCGCCCTCGCTCCTTGTGCAAGGGTGTAGGAGATCGTTTGCTTCATAATACCTTAACGTGTCAGTTGATACGTTAAGCCGCTTTGCCAGCTCACCAATCTTTACCACTTTACACTCCTAAGTCCTGAAGATTATCCTAGTCGACATTATAAGTATAAACCTTAGAGTTAACTCCAAAGTCAAGAAAAGGATAAAAATAATGCAAATCGTGGTATTAGACGCTAAAACACTTGCAGGAACCGATCTTTCTCCCATTGCCAAGCTAGGCACATTAACGTCTTACGACACCACATCCAGTAATGACATCATCACACGCTGTAAAGATGCAGCAGTCATCATCACCAATAAAGTACAGTTGACTGAACAAACAATCGCGGCGTTACCGCAATTACAACTGATCTGTGTGGCGGCCACAGGCGTCAACAACATCGACTTAGCAGCAGCAAAAGTCCATCAAATTACGGTCGCTAATGTGGCCGGTTACTCAACTCCTTCAGTAGTACAACACACCTTTACTATGCTTGGTAACTTAATGACAAATATTCATCGTTATCAGCAAGACTGCCATGCAGGGCTTTGGCAACAAAGTGACATGTTTTGTCGTTTGGATTACAGCATCAACGAAATTGCAGGTAAAAACTTTGTGATCGTAGGCCATGGAACGTTAGGAGAAGCCGTTGCAAAAGTCGCGCAAGCATTTGGGGCTCAGGTAATTGTTGCTGAACGTAGAGGCGTAACTGAGATTAGAGCAGGACGAATGGCTTTTGAAGAAGCACTGCGAATTGCAGATATTGTATCGATTCACTGCCCGCTTACCGCTGAAACAGAGAACCTGATTGCGAGTGCTGAATTCGCCCTACTTCCAAATCATGCTTACCTTATCAACACTGCAAGAGGCGGAATAGTCAATGAGCAAGCGCTGGTGGATGCACTAACTAACAAGCAAATAGCTGGTGCTGCTGTGGATGTCCTCACTCAAGAACCGGCACAAGCAAATAATCCACTCGTTCAATACCAAGGTGAGAACTTGCTTTTAACACCGCATACGGCATGGGCAAGTAAAGAGGCCATCGAACGTTTAGTCGGCGAAATTGCGATTAATATTGAAAGTTTTGTGGCTGGGACAACGAGAAACCGAGTGGTCTAAATTATTGTTTTAGTGAGTGATATAGCTAAATGTTAGTGAAAATCATCAACTAAAAACTGATTAAAAACCAACAACAAACTGATATTTATAAATTTTATTAGTTGGCAAAGAGTTTGCAACTCTTGTGATAATTCAAGCAAAAAACAAATGGCTGTTTGCATTATTTGCTCAGCAAGAAAATGAAAAAGGAAAACAACAATGAAAAAATTAATGTTAGTGGCTGCGCTTAGCTCTACTCTATTATCAGGCTGTATCGTTGCTGTATCCGACGGTGAAGTAGAGCACGGTTGGGCTTCTGAATACAACTCGTCTAACTGGGAACATAAACAGCGTAAAAATCGTGAAAAGATTGCCAACCTTGAAATGGGCGCATCTTACTCATCAGTAAAAGACAGCTTTGCAACCCCTGACTTTAGCGAGTTGGTGTCAAAGGACGGCGACAACTATCAAGTGCTGTACTACGCAACCAACAGCAAACACTCGGACGGCAAAGTCACAAAAGATGAGTGCACGCCATTGGTATTCAAAAACAACCAGTTGGTTGGCTTTGGCGACAACGCTCTAAAACAAATTCAGTAAGATTTTATCGCACCAAGGATGGTGAATGATCTGAGTAAACTGACGCACAGTTGTGTGGCCAATTCCTTATTTTCTCGTCATCTTAATAAGTTAAAAACAAAACCGAGCCAAACTTTAATAACCCAGCCTATTAAGCTGAACCATCCTCTGATACAAGCTCATACCTATACTTCCATTCGAAATAGGCAAGCATGATGACAAACATAGCTTCACAAACAATAAAAACAATACCAATTAGACTTGCAACGTTAAAATACTGAACAACTACTCCAGCACAGACTAGCGCCCAAAAAAGATTGCCGTACACCAAAAGCTGCAAACGTTTTATGTTCCTCGCCTTTTGAATGGCAAGGCTAAATGAGTACGCGCCATACAACAGATTCGATAATGCGATAAAGATAATGGTTTGTTCTGGTATACGATAGATCACACCAATCATTGAGTGGAAAAGCAATACGATTAATCCCACGGATATAGCCGCTATAGAGTCCACCCAAATTATTTTACGTCGTATATCCATAGAATAAGCCCAACACCGCACCAAAAGGCACAAAATACTCAGTTAAAGATCTATAAAGCACGAGCATAGCCAAGCTTCATGCGACGCATTTATTGATTGAAATTCGGATACGCTCTTGTCCCTGCATATGGCTTTAGATATTTATAACACTTTAATAAAAACCGTACTTTGCTGCTTTTGTGCAATCGCAAGAGCACTATCTGCCATTTTTATCAGCTCACCAAGATCATTACTACAGTGATTTTCAATATGAACCGCACCGATACTAACGCTCACATGAGCACATATGGGTGAGGCAATATGGGGGATTTTCAACGCATTAACTGAGTCATGCAGCGCTTCCGCTATTTCATTAATTACGTCGATATTATGCTGAGTTAGCACTAACGCAAAACGAGTACCATCAAAACGGCCAATAAATAAAGAACGTTGGGTCGCGCCTTCTTCTAGCGCTTTGGCAACCCTGAATAAGCAATCATCACCGTGCATGTAGCCATAATGCTCATTAAACGTTTTAAAATAGTCCACCTCAACCAGCATAACGGTAAATGCACTGCCATCGGCTTTTGCGCTTTCTAATGCTGATTTCATGGCTTCATCTAGATACCTACGATTGGGCAACTCCGTTAAGCCATCAATAGAGGCTAGCTTTTCTAGCAGGTCATTTTTCTTTTTTATTGCTAAATGATTTTTGATTCTGGCTTTTACAATCAAAGGATTAAAGGGTTTAGTAATATAATCCACAGCTCCTAACTCCAACCCTCTTGCTTCATCTTTAAAGCTCACACTACCGGAGATCACGACAACGGGAATACCGTAAGTGCTCGCATCCTTTTTTAGACACTCTAAAACAGAAAATCCAGCGCCATCAGCCATTAACACGTCTAAAATAATAAGGTCTGGTTTGCTTGCTTTTAGTTCATCAATACATAAGTTAGTGTCAGTGCTATGGGATAACCGATGGCCGTCACCTAATGTATTACTTAGGACCATCTTATTTATTGGGTCATCATCAATAATAAAAATGTGCTCAGCTTGCTGCATCTTATGACGCTACCTTTTTAGCTCGATAAAGCACACCACCTGTGAAAGTGCATTTGTTAACACATCCAAGTCAGTGCGATTTGTTATTGTTGTGATCGTTTTACTTTGTGTTTCAAGGTCTTTTGCAACTTTCGCCAGTCGCTTAAAACCTAGGCCTGCAGCAGCGCCCTTAATTCCATGTGCTAACTCAAATAATGCTGAACCTTGCTCTATTTTAGCAACCTGTTCTAGGTAATCATGGCAAAGCTTAGCAAATTTATCTAACATTGTTTGCAAAAACATTTCATTTTGCATCATTTGTGATAATGCAAACTCATAATCAAAAAAGGCTTCTTCCATTTTATCTGACTGAGAAATATTGCTTGCCAGTGCCTTGCACGCCTGCGTGCTATTAATTGGTTTTACCAAATAATCATTCATACCAACGGCTGTGGCTTTCGCCCGCTCTTCTTTGCTTGCATTGGCGGTCAAGGCGATAACGGGCAGCTCAGTTTCAGACCACACAGCTCTGATCTGCTTGGTCGCTTGATAGCCATCAATGTTTGGCATATGGATATCCATCAAAATGATGTCGGGTTGCAGTGAGCGGCAAACCTCTTCAATATGTTCTGCGCTTTGTAGTCCTACGGAAGAAATACCATTTTGCTTCAACATATTTTCAGTAATATCTAAATTTAAATGGTTATCGTCAACCACCAAACAAAGTGCACCGGCAACCTGCATACAGACATTGTCGACGGTTTGCGTCATATGGGCAAATTCAGCAAGCCAAGTATAAGCTGATTGGTAAAACACACTTTGATTAAGCGCAATATGATTGCTTTGCTCAGAGAACTCTCCTTCACAATGCAATAGTAAGGCAGTATTGGCTGGCAACGAGAGAGAAGGGTTAAGCATCACTTCTGGTGGAATAGCAACAATAGACTTGTCGAGCTGAGCATGCATCGCGTACAACCGCTCAACAGATAGAGGTTCCGCGAGACCAGTAAAATAGCTTGGTAAGCTATGCGCTTCGGTGGTAAGGCAGTAAACTTCTTTGTGACTATCCACAACTGGGCATGCGCCTTTATCTAGCACCAATTCGAAGAAAAAGCAGCTTCCTTCGTTCGGGGCTGAGTTAACCGCAATATCGCCACCTAAGAGTGCAACTTCTTGCTTCACAATCGCAAGCCCTAAACCAATGCCTTCGTGACGACGTGTAAAACTTTCATCACCTTGGGTAAATGCATCAAAAAGGTGTTCAACCTCTTGCGATTTGATCCCAACCCCAGTATCCCAAACAGCAAATTTTATAGTTTGTTTTGCAGCTCTATCATTAAGTAACGTTACCTTCAAACCAACCTTACCATGATTGGTATACTTTACGGCGTTACCCAGCAGGTTTACTAAGATTTGCTTGACCTTATCTTCATCACTGTAAAGGTAAGGCCAAACTTGAGGGTCGACCTGTAATTCAAATTCCAAACCTTTTTGTATACATAAAGGCTTAATCAGCGATTCTATCGTGGTAAAGACATGGCAGGTTTGAAATGTTTCATATTGAATTGTGCCCTGGTGGCTTTCGACTTTGGCAAACTCTAAAATACTGTTGAGCATAGTAAGCAGCTCATTTGCAGCCCCTGAAAGCTGCTGTAATTTTTTATTCTGAACGCGAGTAAGCGTCTCACTTTTGATCATATCCGCCAAACCTAATATGGCATTAATTGGCGTTCTAATTTCATGGCTAATATTGGCAATAAAGCGGCTTTTGGCAAGCGTTGCGCGCTCAGCATCTTGCTTCGCTAACAACAGACCAGTGATATTTTGAATATGGATTACGTAATACTTAGGGCGCTTATTTTTATCCCAAACTAAAGAAATACTCAATTGTAACCAGCGGTGCTTACCCGACTGTGAAATCATGTGTTCAACGACTTTCTTTTGCTCTTTTAACAGCCCAGCTAAGACAGGCTTCAGCTCTTGCCAGTTTTGCTCATCAAACAAGCGTTCCAGCTGCTTTTCTCCCGTATTCTTATCAAGTGACAAGTAACGTTTGGCGGCCTTGTTCATCTCCAAAATTTTACCGCTGATAGCAGCCAAAATGACGCCATTAGGTGCAAACTCAGTCGCTGCCCTAAAGTTTTCTTCAGAGTCTCTTAGGGCATTATATGCCTCTTGTGCGGCGGTAATATCTCTCGCAACCCCCAAACAACCGATGAGATTTCCAGTTTCCGATTTTAATGGAGTGATAGTCAAAAAGTAGGTATTCGCCCCAAGAACAAAGTTGGTTGCTACTTGTTCTTGCGAGCGCTCCATCAACGCTTCTTGCTCAAGTAATATGGTTAATCCAGATGTCACTTCAGGTTGTGTTTTCGCAACTAAGTCCGACTTCTCAACCCCCATAAACTCTTCAAACGCGCGATTACAGCCTATGAATGAACCGTCGATATTTTTGAAATAGATAATATCGGGCACTGAGTCAAGCACAGCATTAAGTAAAGCCGCTTGACGCTCTTTTGCCTCAAAGCTTTGCTTTAATGCCTGTTGTTTACGCTTAATTTCGTCATCTAGTTCTTGATTATGTTGCTTAAGGGCGTGCATTAAGCGGGATTTTTGCTCCACCACCTGCTTGATTTGTATAAACCAAGGTTGCCATTCTGAGGGGATGGGATAATTTAAAGTAGCTTGCGGTGTATGCTCTTGCAAAGATAAATAATTCACAAAATGCTTTAAAGGTCGGACAAATATTTGCCCGCTCAACCACACAATAGTCACAAAGGTAAAAAGAATAAAAAACAGTAACAGTGCGAGTTCGAGCAAGATCTCCCGCTGTAGCGGAGCGGCAAACTGCTCATAGCTTTCATGATAGTTTAAACTGATAGGCTCTTTGGCGGGCTTTGCAATAAAGTGCAGTCCGTACTGCCAAGGTGCTGATGAATTTACAAGCCCATCGTGGTCGTGATCATAGCGTTTCCCCGCGATAATCTCATCACTTTGGTTTTTAAATTCCATCGTACCGTCTAAGGAGCCAATGTTTAACAACCACCTATCAATAATATTGCTATCGTAGATCATCAATACATGGCCGTTATCCACCGTTGATAGTTTCTTACCGAGCGCAAACATTTGTCTGTCGAAAAACTTCACAGGTGGACCAACGACTATATTACCCAAGTTGAAGTCGGGTTCGAACTTACCTTGAACTAACCGCGTTATGAAATGGCTGCTGGAGGCTTCTCGACGTTTAACATACGCAAAGCCGTCATTCTCTATGTATGCGACCGCGTACAATCCACCTTGCAACGCGAGCGCGGCATCAAAAGCGGTATTAAGCGACAACACGGTTTGCCATCGTTTAGTGGCAAAAAGTGCTTCACTGACTTGCCCACGACCAACAATTTCTCCACCATTGTTTGGTAACGCGTGATAGTAGTGTTCAGGATGCTGCTCTATATCTTCTAACCACTCAGGTGGCTTTTGAAATGAAATGGGCTGCGCTAGGTTGACGGCGATACTATCAAGGACTACATGTGCGGCATAAAACTCTTGTTTCAGCTGCTGAGAAACATATTGATATTGGCCAAAACGTACTTTGTATTGGCGCTCCAGTTTAATTTGATAGAGATGGTAGGCTAAGACGAGAACAAGTAGGATGGGTATTATTACAGCCACTAAAATTCCCTTTCGGTAACTTTTTAGTGGTAAAAACTCTTTTGTCGCATCCATTTACTGGCTCGTTCCCGTTTGCACGCAGTGTTAGCAAAAGAGTAACGAGCCAGTCGGCTCAAGGCAACACAAAATTCAACTAACTTAGCTTCTGCATCGCTTAAATAAATCTAATTTTTCAGTGTATTCAATAGATTGGACATTCATCAAGCCGAGTAAACTGTGGAATATATTGTCATGCGAATAAGTAAACTCTCTTGTAGCAGCGACTAAACAGTCAGGCTTCAACGAATTTTGTTCAGAAAATTGTTTATTCATCCAGAATAACATCGGCACCTTTACCTGCTCGCTAGGCGCAATAGAATATGGTATGCCATGTAAGTAAACACCATTTTCCCCCAAGGATTCCCCATGATCCGAAACATAAATCATAGATAAGTTATACTGCCCTTCAAGTGAAATTAACGTTTTAATAGTTTCACTCAATATGTAGTCTGTATACAATATAGTATTATCATACGTATTGACTAACTCATCGTTTGTGCAGTTTTGAATATCACTTTTTGGACAATCCGGCGTGAACTTTCTAAACTCCTCAGGATAACGTTTATAATATGTTGGTCCATGACTGCCAATCATATGCATCACTACAAGTTTGTCATTTTGCAAAGGTGAGCTCAACTCCGCTTCCAACTTTTCTAGCAGTGCAATATCTAAACAATAAAAACCATCACAGTACTTATTTTTTGAGCTCGTGGGTATTTTGATCGTTTTGACCCTATCACACACTCCTTTGCACCCAGAGTTATTTTCAATCCAAGTTACATCAATACCTGCTTTCTTCAGAATATCGATAACATTGTCCGAGCTTTTTGCCCGATTTCCTGAATAATTTGCGCGTTCCATGTGTGAAAACATACAAGGGACTGAGACAGCTGTAGTTGTTCCACATGATGATACGTTTTGAAACGGAATAATATCGTATTGAGATGTATAACGATTAGTATCTCTTGTATAACCATTATATTCGAAATTAGCAGCTCTTGCCGTTTCACCTAAAACAAAAACAACGAGATTAGGTTTATTTTTTGAGTTCGGTTCCTTTTTGACGGCATCATCACCAAGACTTAAATACACTAAAGGTTCAAAAAAGAATTCTGAATTTACGAATTTAACAAGGCTACTAATATAGTAAGTTGGAATAACTGAACGTTTAAACTGCTCATTATTCCTAACAAAAGATGCGTAGTTTTGATAAAGAGAAAAAACTATTCCAAATATGACAACAAGAGAAACCAAAATTATAATAACACGTTCTTTTAGCTCAACAAAGAAAGGCTTATAATTAACACTAACCAATAAGAATAAAACCGCAGGAATTACCCCTAAAACACTTACAGATATAAAAGAGTTAAGATTGAAATATGTTGAAGCCTCGGAAACATCAGTCTCATAAAAGTTTTGAAACATCGTGCTATCGAATATAATCCCATACTCTTTTGTTGCATAAAATACAATCGATGAAAATAAAATCAATACAGAAATAACAGGAGAAGTATATCGCGTAATAAATAAACTAAATACAACTACCATAAGAAAGAAGATAACTATCGGAAGTGTAATAAGTACAAAGTAATCAGGCTCCTCTAAAGCTAATATCTTATGACTGTATTCGAGCAACATATGCGAATTCAAAACGAGAGTAAAGTACAACGAGGTAATAAGAATAAGTGTCTTTGAGGACAAAGCATCAATAGCCTTAGGTAAATACACAACAAGTTCCTATAGCAAAAGTAATGGTTGGTAAGTATAAATTAACCGATAAAAAGAGCAATAAACTCTTTTTATCGGCTGCATGTCACCAAGCGAATTGAACACCAAGTCCTACTGTATCACCACCTATGATTGGATAAACGGAATAACTCAGCCTGTTGCTGTGACTAGAGTTGGTTTCTTGAACTGCATCCATGACTTCATAAGCAAAATACCAGCCTAGAATGGATTGTGATGTATAGTGAGCTCCATCATTAACTCTTGACCATGCTGCAAGGCCAGAAGCAAAATAAGCGAAGTACCTCATATACTCGTTATCTGTATTTCTTGCCATAGCAAGAAAAGGTATTGCACCTACAAAAGCGTGTCCACTTACACCATTATTGTCTTCAAAAGGTCGCCAGTCTGAACCATCTAATTCTATTGGCCTAGAGGCACCTGTAAGATATTGAGTGGACCATACAAATGGCAGCCCTAATGTATATGCCCTAGCAACATCATTCCCCCAAGCGCCTAACTTAGAGTCCGTATCAAAATTGATCGCTTGGCTCGCTATGAATGATAAAGGTAGTAAGTACTTACCCTCTCCTGCATATTTGGCTATTTTAGAAATATCATCGGTTCGCTCCGAACGAATATCTTCTTGATACCAATCATAAATTTCCCTGTCTATTGAAGTATTCGCTGCAATTCCCGCAACAGCCCCAACACTAGCTATTCGAGTAAAACGATTAAATTTGTAAAAGTTCTTATAGTCTTCTGACACTTTATCCTTAAATGGCAATATTTCATACGCCAGAGTACCAGATGAAAGAGTTAACAAACTAAGCGCTGATATTAACTTACCTTTCTTCGGTAAGTGCTTTAAAAAAAAATACATAACTTATCCTTAAATACCAATAAAAACAACATCAAACTAAAAATGCATTACTAGCAATACCACCCGAAACTAACAATACAAACAGGTACAAAAAAATAGCTCTATTAAAATATAAGAGTTATTTTCATAGAACTTTTAATTCATTGTACGATTCGTAACAATACAGCGGGTGTGTTTAAGTGATACGCTGATACCATCCAATTGCAGCTGCAGCCCATATCAATAGAGAAATTAATAATGTTAGTGTCACTGCGGCGGATGCCATATCCTTTGCACGCCCTGATAAAATGTGATGCTCTAAGCTTACTCTATCTGTCAGAGCTTCGATTGCAGAGTTTATAAGTTCAATTGTTAAAACTAAAAGAATACAACCAATTAATAGTGCCCATTGAGTAATATTTTGTGCGATTATAATGGATAAAGGTAAACTGAATACAAACAACCAGAATTCTTGTCTAAATGCAGACTCTTCTTTATAAGCAGACTTCATTCCTTGAATTGAACAGCGTGTTGCCTTAATTATTCTCGCAAAGCCAGTACCGTTTGGCTTATTAGTATGCACCCCATCTAACTTTTCAGGCATCGTTCTATTCCATTCTCAATTTATTTCACTGGCCATTATACTCAGAACGCTCTATAACAAAAGTATAAACTTGTAAAAGAGTTTAAGCTTCCTAGAAAAATAAGAGCAAATAACTTGTAATAGAATTACTACACAAACGACAAAAAACGCCCAATTTAGACAATCCTAGATTGGGCGTTCTATTTCACTTATAGAGTCTTATTCTCCAACCTCTAAGAAGACTTGAGCTATATGATTTGCAATATCAATAGCACCTTGCTCTAGAAGCATAGAATTATGATTACCCGAAGCTAATTTCGGGTAAATTCGCGCAGTAGTCAACAATGTAACATCTTCGCTCTCGACTCCATGATTTTCGTCACTTGCATAGATTAACACCACATCATCTTCAGAGCTTCCAGTAGGCAGGTAATTATCCGATAACATTTCATGTCTTTTACTAACTGCAATGAAACGACTGCTAAGTGCTTTATCCCCTAAAAATTGCTCAAGAATCTCCTTCCCTGCTTTATCACTAGAGAGATTGGCTTTATTGCCCCTATTTAAGAACATTTCAACAATCTCTGCTGTGGCTTCTTCCTCTTCCTCCCGAGTAAGTTCTGCGGAGCTCTGAAGAAGCGGAGATACTTCACTGATAGGACGAATATAACTATCTATCAGTATAGGAAGCGCTTTTTCACCGATTCTTTGTAGTTCTAAAGCGACTTCATAAGCGACCTGCCCGCCTGAAGAATGGCCTGCAATATAATAAGGTCCAGAAGCTTGTACTTTCCTTATCTCTGATACAAAGTCAGCTACCATTTCTGGTATAGATTGGTGGGGTTCTACATCTGTTAAAATCCCACGATGATCAAAAGCATTCACGCTAAACCTTTGACTCGCTGCCGATGCTATATCCATATATGCTACCGCTAACCCCCCAGCAGCAGGTATAAAGTAAACGGTCGGAGTATCAACTTTTCCTTGATGTAATCGAGTCAATAACGATTTTTCCTCCACATTTTCTTCATTCTTACTATCAATTAAACGCGCTAAACATGCCAAAGTGTTTACTTCAAAAATATCTCTAACACTTAAGTTGCGGTCAAAGTGTTGCGTGATTTTTGTCAATAGCTTCACAGTTAAAACTGAGTGACCACCACAGTTAAAGAAGTTTGCAGATGCACTTACCTTTTCGAGACCCAGCAAATCACACCAAATGTTAGCCAGCTTTCGTTCAGTAGGAGTGCTAGGTTGCACAAAGTCTTCTCGAGTTGAAAATGTAGGCTCAGGTAAGGCTTTACGATCAATTTTGTCGGCACCATTTAATGGCATTTCAACCATGAAAGTAAAACTAGCAGGTATCATATACTCTGGTAATGACAACCTTAACTCTTGACGTAACTGCATCTCATCAAGGTGTTCACTTTTATCAACTATATACGCAGCCAAATAGTTGCTACCATGTTTATCTTGTCTGATGGTTACGGCACATTCACCGACCCCCTTTACTTTAGCTAATGCAGCTTCAATTTCACCGATCTCAACCCTAAACCCTCTGACCTTTACCTGACTATCCATTCTGCCAATATACTCAAGAGTGCCATCCGGTAACCAGCGCCCTAAGTCCCCGGTTTTGTATAAGGTATTACCGTGCACCTCAACCCCTTGATATTCATGGTAAGGATTTGGGACAAAGCTTTGCGATGTTCTCTCTGGGTTGCCCCAATATCCTTTGCCCACTCCTATACCTGACACACATAACTCTCCGGGTACTCCTATTGGCTGGATCTGTAGTCCTTTATCCAATACATACATCGTCAAGTTTGGCAAAGGTCTACCTATTGGAATACTTGGAGTTGAAAGTGGCAGAGGCTCACGAATTACGTATTCCGTAATATCGTCCGAAGCTTCGCTGGGACCATAACCATTCATTACAGGAATTTCAGGATACAGCTTTAACCAGTGGTTAATAAGTGGCACTGGTGCGGCTTCACCAATTGACATCACCCACTCTAGCTCACCCAATTTTCTTTCCTGCACAGGCAGCATCTCCAAATAATCTACAAATAGCTGAAGCACAACGGGTGCCGTCTGTACTAAATGCACATTGTTGGATTGTAAAAGATCAAGTAACTTCGGCATGTTACTCATATCATCAAGAATAACTGTTTTACCTCCACACATTAGGGGAGCAAGAAATTGCCAAACAGAAATATCCGATGAAGAAGCCGCACTTTGTAAAAAGTTTTTCGGTAATAACTGGCGGCTGTCATCCATAAAGCCAAGTACATCAAACTCAGCATCTATGTGGTTCAATGCTCCAGCATGATGTACCAGAGCCCCTTTGGGGTGTCCTGTAGATCCTGAGGTATAAATCATATACGCTAAATCATCACTATCATTACACCAAACTGGGTTTTCATCGCTCCAACCAGCCAATTCTTCAAGACCATTATCCAACTCTAGTGTTTGTATTGACTCGTCTAAATTAATATTGTTGAGTAATTCTCTAGAGCTAATCAATAATGCCACTTTCGAATCCATAATCATATACTCAATCCTTTCTATCGGATTGACAGGATCTAATGGAACATATGCTCCTCCAGCCTTCATTATCGCCAAAATACTGATGAGAAATTCCGGCGAACGCTTAGCGTATATACCAACTAACGTATTTTTCCCGACACCTGATTCACGTAAGTAATGTGCAAGTTGATTTGCTCTTTTATTTAATTCCAAATAACTGAGGCTCGTATTATCTCCAACAACAGCAATACTATCGGCTGAAATATTGACTTGACGCTCGAACCGTTGATGTATACAAGGCTCCCCAAAATATTGAACCGTTTTACCATTAAACTTATTCAAAATATGACACTGTTCATCTAATGTCAGCATGGAGATTTTGCTTACTGGCTTATCTGGGTTCTTAATCAACGAACTCAATAACTGGTTGAAGTGTTCAGCCATATTTTCAATAGTAGTTGCATTAAATAGATCTACAGCATAGTCCCAAACCAATATCAGCCCTCCATCACTTTCACTGATATCTAAGCTAAGATCAAACTGGGCGGTTTTGTATGTTTGCTCAAGCGTCTGAATATCCAAACCAGAAAACTCAACCGTATCTGTCGAGCTGTTATCTAATGACAACATAATCTGGAACAACGGGTTGTAATTAATACTTCTCGCAGGTTGTAGCTTATCCACCAGCATTTCAAATGGTAATTGTTGATGTTCAAATGCCTCCAAAACTAACTCACGGCTTTGCTCTAAAAGCTCATTCATACTTGGATCATTAGATAGATCTGTCCGTAATACTAATGTATTGATAAAGCAACCAATTAGCGGCGCAATTTCAACCTGTTCTCGGTTAGCAATTGGCGCGCCAATTACGATATCCGATTCTCCACTATAACGGCTTAATAATACAGAGAACACCGCATTGAGGGCCATGAACAGGCTGGCATTATTGCGTTGTGCTAAAGCTTTTAAATCAGTGCAAAGATCTACATTCAATACACTTTTGTACTGAGCTGCACAATAACTTGACTGCTCTGGGCGTGCATTATCTAAAGGTAAGCTATGTACCTGAGGAAGGTCTTCTAAACGATTCAACCAATAATCTAAATCACGCTGTAAATTGTTTTGCAACCAGCTTCGCTGCCAATATGCATAATCTACATATTGAACCCCGAGCTTATCTAATGGGCTATCTTTGCGCTCTAGAATTGCAGTATATAAATCTGCCAGTTCAGATAACAGAATATCTTCTGACCACCCATCTGAGGCGATATGATGCATAGTTACTAGCAAAATGTGGCGCTTCTCACTTAAACGCAAGACCATACCTCGCAACATCAAATCACAGCTGAGATCAAATGTCGTCTCGGATTCTTTATCCACCCACTTTTTAACCACCTTTGATTGTTCGTTTTCAGAACAATCAGTGAGATCAATTAATGGTAATGAAAACTCAAAGTTAAGATTACGCACCACTGTAGGCTCACCATCTTGCAACACAAAACATGTGTGTAATACATGATGACGACTAATAATTTGAGAAAACGCTTGCTGCAATGATTCGATATCTAGAGAGCCATTGAGCTGATATGCTGCAGGCATGTTATATTCACAGCCATTCGGATCAGCCTGTTGAATAAACCACATTCTTTGTTGTGCAAAAGATAACGGTGCCTTTTCTTCTTTTGGCATGGCCATGATTGAGGGCACCGTTACTTTATGGGCTTGATCTACCTTTTGAGAAAGTGCCGCTAACGTTTGTACCTCAAATACAGCCCTAACAGGAATATCAACACAATAAGTCTCTCGGATCTGAGATACTAAACGTGCAGCAAGTAATGAGTGTCCTCCAAGTTCAAAGAAGTTGGCATCTGCACTTATTTGTTCAATTTGCAGTAATTCAGACCACATTTTAGCCAACGTAATTTCTGTTTGGCTGGTAGGCTCAAGATACTCCCTCTGAGCGTTAACATTAGGTTCAGGCAATGCATTTCGGTTTATCTTATCAGCTGCATTTAACGGCATCTTATCAAGAATAGTAAAACTTGATGGTACCATGTAATCAGGTACTTTTTCCGCGAGAGCATTACGCAACTGAGCAGTAGTAACGCTTGCTTCTCCCTTTACCACTAAATAAGCAGCAATGGTGTTCTGTCCTAGTTTATCTTTACGAATAATGACAGCACATTCACCTACATGCTCTAGTTTAGCTAAGTTGGCTTCAATTTCACCAAGTTCAACCCTAAATCCACGAACTTTAACTTGGTTATCGATTCGCCCCATAAATTCTAAATTGCCATCTGGTAACCAACGACCTAGATCTCCAGTGCGATACAATCTACTCCCATGTACTTCACTATCTTCTAATTCAAAATATGGATTTCGCACAAAACTTTGCGCTGTACGCTCTTCATTGTTCCAATATCCGGGGCCGACTCCAACTCCAGATACACATAATTCACCAGGCACTCCTACAGGCTGTAATTGAAGGTTTTGATCCAAAACATACATTGTTAAATTTGGCAATGGTTTCCCAATTGGAATATTAGGTAACGAATCAGGTAAACGCTCTCTAATAATGTATTCAGTAATATCATCTGAAGCTTCGCTTGGACCATAACCGTTCATTATCGGGGTTGCAGGACAAAGATTAAACCACTGGTTAATCAAAGGTACAGGTGCAGCTTCTGCAATAATCATCATCCACTGTAAATCTGGTAATAAAGATTGTGAAGGCATCAGCTTTTTCAGGTAATCGACAAACAGTTGTAATACAACTGGAGCCGCCTGCATGAGATGAACTTGCTGATCCCGCAACAAGTTAAACATTTTCTCGGTATTGGTCATGTCATCTAAAATAACCGTCTTACCACCACACATAAGTGGTGCTAAAAACTGCCAAACAGAAACATCAGAGGAAGAAGCCGCGCTCTGTAAAAAGTTTCGAGGTAATAAGTTCTTATGCTCATCCATAAACCCAAGCACATCAAACTCAGCTAGAATATGATTCATTGCCCCTGCATGATGGACTAAGGCACCTTTAGGCAGCCCCGTGGAGCCAGACGTATAAATCATATATGCCAAATCATCGGGTGTATTACACCAACTTGGATTATTACAATCATAACCATCTAATTGTTGTAATTCCCCATCTAGCAATAACGTCTGCTGCGTTAACTTTCCATCAATACTTTCTTCTAGTCCTTTAAGTAACCAGCCCTCAGTCAATAGGATATTAATACTTGAATCATCCAACATATAGCGAATACGGTCTCGCGGGTTTACCGTATCTAAGGGCACGTAAGCACCTCCAGCCTTGAGTATAGCCATGATTGCGACTAAAAATGAAGGCGAACGTTGTGCATATATACCAACGAGCTGACCAGAACACACTCCGTGATCACGTAAGTAATGCGCAAGCTGATTGGCCTTCATGTTTAGTTCTAAGTAAGTAAGGCTATAATTATCTCCAACGACTGCCGCTGCATTGGGGGTACGAGCAACTTGCTGTTCGAAGCGGTGATGTATACATTCCTCACCATGATAGTCAACTGACCTACCATTGAACTTATTCAGTATTTGTGCCTGCTCTTCACTACTTAGAATAGAGATCTCACGAAGTGGCACTTCAGGTTTGGCTACCAGCTCCCCAAGCAGTTGTGTAAAGTGCCTTGCCATACGCAAAATACTCTCGTGCTCGAACAATGATGTTGCATATTCCCAATTAAGCTGAATTTCATCGTCTAACTCAGCAACGTTTAAAGAAAGATCAAACTGAGAAAGGCAGCTATCCTGCTCTAGTGTGCTTATCTGCACCCCCTGTAGCTCTACCTCGTGATGGGTATTGTTTTCAACCGATAGCATAACTTGGAACAAAGGATTATAACTGAGACTTCGATTAGGCTGTAATCGCTCAACAATCGCTTCAAACGGTGTCTGCTGATGCGCCAATGCTTTCATCACATTGTCTCGACTTTGTGCCAATAGCGACATAAAACTTTGCTTGCTATCAACATGAGTACGTATAACCAAGGTATTAACAAAGAAACCAATAATAGGTTCTAGCGCAGATTGTTCACGATTAGCAACTGGCGAACCAATCACAATATCGGACTCACGGCTATAGCGATTCAACAATACTGAAAAAGCAGCATTCAAGAGTATAAACAAACTTGCATTACTTTCGCGCGCTAAGCGTTTGATTGACAGTGACAAATCTCGACCTAAAACGCTGTTGAATTGTGCCCCTTGATAACTTTGTTCAGATGGCCGAACCTTATCTAATGGCAAACTATGCACTGGCGGTAAATCTTGCAAATAGTCAACCCAGAAGTCTAACTGATTGGTTAGTTCATCATCTATCAGCCACTGACGCTGTGAATATGCATAGTCTGCATATTGGTATTGCAAAGGTGGTAGTGGATTACTATCCCCATTAACAAAAGCATTATATAAACTTCTTAATTCCGCAATCATCAGCTCTACAGACCAGCCATCGGAAGCAATATGATGCTGTGTTATCAATAACACATGTTTCTGTTGTGCTGCGTTATCAGGGGTGAGTTTAAGAAGCTTCACGCGCAACATCAAGCTCTGATTTAGCTTAAACGGAGTTTCCGCTTCTAGATTGATATATTTTTTAATCTGCTTTTGTTGTGTACTGTCTGTTAAATTACTTAAGTCACATACTTCGATTTCAAGGTTGGCATCTACTAACACAACCTGAACAACATCTTGCCCTTGCTCAACATAAATAGTACGAAGCACTTCATGTCGTTCCAGAATTGTATTCATTGCTCGTGTTAAAGCACCGACGTCTAACTCACCTACGAGTTCAAATGCCGAGGGCATATTGTACTCACAGCTGTCATTTTCTAGTTGATCAATAAACCAAAGGCGCTGTTGTGCAAAAGATAGTGGTAAGTTATTCTCCCTAGACCTCAGCATCAGTGGCATCACGGTTTCACTATCGGCCCCACCAGCAGCCAACACAGTGTCAATTTGCAATGCAAGTTGCTTTAAGGTTTGCGCTTCAAATATCGCTTTTATCGCAACTTCAACCTGCCATACGTCACGGATCTGAGCCGTTAACCTTGCAGCTAATAGCGAATGCCCACCTAGCGCAAAGAAATTACTCTCACGGCCAACTTTCGTCACAGATAGGAGCGATTGCCAAATCTGAGATAACTGCTTTTCGGTTTCAGTTTCCGGTTCAATGAATTCCACTAGCTGTTCTAGATCAACTTCAGGTAGTGCCCTTCTGTCGACTTTATCACTTGCAGTTAGCGGTAGTTCATCGAGCGGAACATAAATTGATGGAACCATATGTTCAGGTAATGAATTGCCCAGCCAAGAAGACATAGTTGAGCTAAGTTCTGATCCACACTCAGTAACAAGATAGGCAACAAGCTGTTCAGCTCCAGTGTTACTCTTTCTTATAACAACTACTGCTTGACTTACTTGCGGATGCCTAATTAGCGCGGTTTCAATCTCTCCAAGCTCAATACGGAATCCGCGCAGCTTAACTTGATCATCGACACGGCCTACAAACTCTAGCTGTCCATCACGTCTGAATCGAACAAGATCTCCCGTTCTATATACTTTTTGATCTGAGTCGAGGCTGAAAGGATCCTCAAAAAAACGTGCGTCAGTTAATGATTCATGTCCCAAATAACCATCAGCTAAACAGTTTCCTCCAATTAACAATTCACCCACGACACCAATTGGAAGGCGCTTAAGCTCAGGGTTAACAACATAAAGTCGACGGTCACCACATGCTTGACCAATAGGAAGGGTAGTTAAAGCCTCTAAATCGTTTTCAGTTATTGTACAGACTGTACTGGTAACCAAAGTTTCAGTCGGACCATAAGCGTTAATAAAACGCAGACAAAGATTACGGTGATAGCAATCTTCGACTAAAGCCTTTGGTATTACTTCACCGCCAACAATTAACAGCTTCAAAGTATAAGCTTTAGTATCACCTCCCTCTTTAACTCTCGGTACTTTAGAGTGCAAATAGTTCAGGTACTGACTTAAATATGCCAGAGGTAAATCCGCAATTGTCACCTCATGTTCGTGCAAATAAAGTTCAAATGCCTGAGCCGGCATTTTTTGTAACTCAAGAATGTGTAGTTCTGCACCATTTGTAAGCGGAACAAAGATTTGTTCAAACGCTGCATCGAAATTCACTGATGCTGACAATAAACATCTATCTTCGGGTTCTACCTGATAATGTTTGTTAATACTACTAATGTGTCTTGACGCCGCTCTCCGGCTCACACAAACGCCCTTAGGAGTCCCTGTAGAGCCTGAAGTATAGATGACATAGTTCAGTGCCAACTCCGATGCCTTAGGCGCTCTTAAAATCGATGACTCCTGTGCTAACTGTTCAGTAAATAGCTTGTCATCAAGTAGTAAAAGCTCAACACCTTTTGTAGGAATACTGGCTAAGTTAGCAGACTCAGAGATAACCAGACGTACTTCTGAGTCACTTATCATGTGTTCGAGTCGTGCAGTTGGGTAGGCAGGATCTAATGGTAAATATGCCCCCCCTGCTTTAATAACCGCTAAGATAGCGATGATTAGATTGCTGTTTCGAGGTAAACATAAACCGACCAACGCGCCGTTACTAACTCCTCTTTGCACTAGCTGATTTGCTAACTTATTAGCCTGTGTATTTAACTCTCCATACGTCAGACGAGTATCGCCAGCAACAACCGCCGTTTTTTGCGCATCGCGTTCTACGTGCTCATCAAACATCTCAATTAACGTTTGCTCTACTTCATTTCCCGCTTCAATATTACTCCAATTTTTAAGGTCCTGCTCTTCGCTTTCAGTCAGCAACTCTAACGACATCAACGGGATTTCTGGAGTTGCAATCACAACATCTACAAGCTGACGAAACAGCTGCATCATTGCAGTAATCGTTTCTGGTTTAAATAGCTCAGTATTATACTCCCAGAACAACTCCAAACCGCTTTCCGTCTCACTAGCATCAAGCGTCAGATCAAATTGCGCTGTATTATTCTCTATTTCTACTTGTGACAATACCACGTCATTCAAGCTTAATTCTTTCAACTCAGTGTTGTTGAGAGACAACATTATCTGAAATAATGGGTTGTGACTTAGACTACGTTCTGGCTGCAATTCATCTACAAGAGCTTCAAATGGCACATGTTGATGCTCCCATGCAGACAACAATGTTGTTCGACTGCGATTCAGTAATGTGTCAAAACTTGGGTTGTCAGATAAATCAAGTCTTAATACAACTGTATTAACAAAAAAGCCGATTAAGTTGCATGTATCTAGTTGATCGCGGTTCGCTACTGGCGCTCCCAATACAATATCTTTTTCCCCACTATACAAACCTAAAAGGTAAGAAAACAGAGCATGCAGACTCATAAATAAAGTCGCATTTCTTTGCTCTGATAAGGTTTGTAGCGACTTTAGTGTCTCTGCGTCTATAACCTGTTTAAGCTGAGCTCCATGAAATCTTTGCTCCGTAGGCCGTTGATAGTCAAGTGGTAAGCTGTGAACTTGAGGAAGCCCAGCCAACTGCTCAGTCCAGTATTCTAAGTGTGTTTTTAACACATCCCCTTGCAGACAATTTCGCTGCCAATGTGCATAATCACGGTATTGAATTGGTAATTGGGGAAGTGGATCTGGTAAACCTGATGTAAAGGCAGCATAAAGCTTTGACAACTCATCAATAAGCAACCCAATAGACCAACCATCCGAAGCTATATGATGTAAAGTCAACAGCAAAATATGCTCTTGCTCAGAAAGCACCAATAACTCACCTCGAATCATAAAATCCTTTTTTAAATCAAAAGCTCGCGATGCTTGCTCTTTGCCTTTCTGCAAAATAGCCTGAGCTTGTTGTTCAGAATTTAGTTCTGTTAAGTTAGTCCGTTGAATGGAAAACGGAATGTTATTAGGCAATAAGTATTGGAACTGTCGTAAGTCACTTTCTTCCTGTTCTAAATTATCCGATTCTAAATAGACTGTTTTTAATATTTCATGACGGTCAATAATTCGAACCAGTGCCGTTTCCAGCGCATCAACATCCAACTCCCCCTGCAATCTTATTGCCGCTGACATATTGTATTCACTGCCACCAGACTGCATTTGGTCTATAAACCATAGCCTTTGTTGAGAATATGATAGTGGCGCGCGAGCATTGTCCGGTAAACGTATAATCGGTGATATTTCGGTAGTAAGCGATATGTCGAGTGCTTCATCAATTTCATAAGCTTGCTCTTGCAGTGTTTGGGCATCAAAAACAAGCTTAATGTTCGGTTCAATTGACCATGTTGACTTAATAGAGGCGAGCAACTTAGTCGCCATCAAAGAATGCCCACCCAACGCAAAGAAGTTACTCTGTTTGCCAACCGACTCTACTTTAAGTAACTCACACCAAATCTCAGCTAGCGCACGCTCAGTTTCGGTTTCGGCAGCTTTGAACTCATTTATTTCGACGGTTTCCGGTGTTGGTAATGCTTTCTTGTTCACCTTACCATTCGCTGTTAAAGGTAATGCATCCAACAGCGAAAATGCGCTCGGAACCATATAATGGGGCAGATATTGCTTCACATGTGTGGCAAGCTCATTAGCTGTGATATCACCATCAAGCTTTTCACTATCTACTACCACCCATGCAAGTAATCGAGTTTCTCCATCGGTGGTTTGAGCCAAGACGACAGCATCCTTAATTCCGCTGTGTTTTGTCAGAACAGCTTCGATCTCTCCAAGCTCAATTCTAAATCCACGGATCTTAACCTGATCGTCAGCTCGACCCATAAATACTAAGCGGCCATCAGGTAACCAGCGGACTAAATCTCCTGTTTTGTACACTCGTTCAGTACGGTGGTGACCCAACTCTAACTGAAAAAAGTTTTCGCAAGTTAAGTCTTCACGGTTTAAATAACCCCTAGCGAGCCCGACACCTGAAACATATAACTCGCCAACAACTCCAATAGGTAAGACCTGTCTCTCATCATCTAATACGTATAGAGAAAGATTATTTAGCGGATGTCCTATAGTGACAATTTGGTTTGGTCGTACTTTGTCAATTGAAGCACACACCGTACTTTCTGAAGGCCCATAAGCATTATACAGAGGGAATTTTTCCGCCCATTTCCAAGCTAATGATTGTTCACAAGCTTCTCCACCAACAATCAACACTTCAAAACAATAATCTCTTTCAATATCTAGATGAGCAAGTAGAGATGGTGGCAAAAGCGCATGGGTGATTTGTTTTTCTAATATAAAATCCGACAATGCATCTGTATCTATACGCATATCGTCAGAACAGATGTGTAAACTCGCACCATTCGATAACGCCATCATCCATTCCCATGTTGCCGCATCAAACCCTAGTGAAGCGAACTGGAGAACCTGACTTCCTTCAGCGACCGAAAACATAGGTTCTCTATTTTGAATTAAGTTCACAGCACCAACATGCTGCAGCATAACTCCTTTTGGCATCCCCGTAGAACCTGACGTATAAATTACATAAGCAAGATTGGATGCAGTTAGAGGAACCTCATGTACTGGCTCTGTTACTGCAAAAGTGTTTAACCTTGCTAAGGTCTGACTATCATCAATCGCAATTACTTGTTGTGACGAAAACCGAGTACTAAATTCTTGCTGTGTAACGACAATTTCTACGCCACTGTTATCAAGCATATACTGCAAACGTTCATCTGGATTTTTAGCATCCATGGCAACATACGCGCCACCCGCTTTTAATATCCCCAAAATACTCACAAGCATATCTATTGAGCGGTTAAGAGATAAGCCAACTAATGTGTCTGGTTTAACACCTTGCTCCAATAAGCAATGCGCTAACTGGTTCGCTTTCTTGTTTAACTCACTATATGTCAACGACTGCTGCTCATGGGTAATAGCTATAACATCACCATTATGTGCCACTTGCTGTTCAAATAATTGATGAATACATAGCGTACTATCGAAAGGCTGAGGTTGATGATTAAATCCATTAAGAATAGCTTCTTCATCCAATTGCGTTAATAAAGGTAAACTCTGGATGTTCTGCTCTGGCTGACGGGCTATGCTATCTAACATCACATTAAAGCTATCAGCGAGTTGATTAATGCTTTTTTCAGTAAATAAGTCGGTTGCATACACCCAATTAAAGGTGAGTTCTTCTGCAGACTCTCTGGCCTCTAGCGTAATGTCAAATCGAGCATAATTATCATCTAACATGTCGACTTCAATATCCAAGCCAGAAAGCGCTAACCCTTCATAATCATTATTCTGTAACACAAACATGACCTGAAATATCGGATGAAAGCTAAGGCTTCGCTCTGGTTGCAGCTTTTCAACCAAAGCATCAAATGGCATTTGTTGGTGTTCAAGCGAAGCTAGCGATTGCTGCTTAGTTTGTATCAGCAGCTGTTCGAAGGATTGAGATTTAGAGACGTCTGTACGAAGTACAATATTGTTAATAAAGCTTCCGATCATTGCTTGCACGTCAACATTATCTCGATTGGCTACCGGTGTTCCAATAACAATATCCGTTTCACCACTGTAACGTGCAATAAGGCAACTAAATGCCGTATTTAGCACGTTAAACAGTGTTGTATTGTGCTTACGAGCAAGTTGATTTAAAACTGATAATGTCGACTTAGGCAACTTTCGATCCAGCTGCTTACCTCGATAGCTTTGCTGGGGAGGACGAGGAAAGTCTGTAGGTAAACCGTGAAGTACCGGTATATCTGCTAAAAGGTCAGTCCAATAAGCGCTTAATCGCTTTAATGCATCTCCTTTTAGCCACTCCTTCTGCCAATACGCATAGTCACTATATTGTAACTCAACGCTTGGCAGTGGATTATCCTTATTTTTACTAAAAGCTTCGTACAACTCAGCTAGCTCATTGATCATTACTCCTTGCGACCACCCATCTGATGCTATGTGATGCATAGCTAGAGTCAAAACGTGCTCATTATCTGCAACTTTTATCAGCACTCCTCGGATCATGAGATCCTGAGATAGGTCAAATGGCAACGCCAATAGCTGTTCTATTTGCCTGTCTATAGCTGCTTTCTGAGAATCATACGCCAAGTCAGAAATATCTTTACATGGCAAAGAAAAATCGAATTCCGTTTGAATAACTTGGTATGGCTTTCCATATTGTGCATGATACGTGGTCCGCAAAATGGAGTGTCTATCTACAATCGTCTTAAAACACAACGTCAATGCATCGTGATTTAAGTTACCCTTTAAATGCAAAACGATAGGCATATTGTATTCAACACTTCCCCCTTGCACCTGATCAATATTCCATAACCGTTGTTGAGAGAAGGACAGTGGTAAATTGCTGACTTCCACATCGAGCTTGACCAGCTTAGGGACAGCCAACTTTTCCTTCAATTTTTTCGCTGCCATAAATGCTTTTAATTTTGCGCGTTTCTCTTCAATTTTAGCTTCTTGATCTAGGTTCAAATTAGTTTCATTTGTCGTCATGTGATTATACCTCCACTCCTTGCTCAGACAGCATTTCCAAATAGTGATCTAGCTCTTCCTCAGATAAATTATCCAAATCAACTTCATTGCTAAGTGTTTCTAACTCTTTTGCACTTTCAATCATATTGGCAATATCTGAAATTGATCCTGCTTCAAAAACAGATTTTAGAGAAAGCTCTACTTCCCAGAGTGCTCGAATCTCATTAATCATCCTCGTAGCAAGAAGAGAGTGTCCACCGATATCAAAGAAGTTGTCATGACGGCCAATTTTCCTTCCTTTAAGAAGCTGCTCCCATAATGCAACAAGCCCTTTTTCAGTATCTGTAATTGGCGCTGCATATTCGCTATAGCTACTCATATCAGGATCAGGCAAAGCTTTTCGGTCCAATTTTCCATTTGCTGACAGAGGGAAGCTTTGGAGTTGCATAATGACAGCTGGAACCATGTAATGAGGTAAATGTTGCCGTAAATAATTTTTTAGTTCCGCGATATCTATTACCGCATCAGCTTCTTCATTATTCATAACAAGATATGCGACAAGTTGATAATCGTCCTCATTCAACATCGCTGACACCACAACCGCATCTTTAACCGACTCATGCCGTGTTAGCACAGACTCAATCTCACCTGTTTCAATTCGATAGCCACGAATTTTCACTTGGAAATCTTTACGGCCAAGGTATTCTAAACTTCCGTCAGGTTCTCGCTTTACAAGATCCCCGGTTAGATACATCTTTGAATCTAATGCGTCTTGTGGCCAAGGGTTATCAATAAAAACTTCTTTTGTTTTTTCATCTAACCCAATATAACCTCTACCAACAACTGGCCCAGAAACTGCAAGTTCACCAACTACCCCCACAGGTGCAAGTGATAAGTCAGGGGTTACAACATGTAATCTAGCATTTGCAATAGGCTTACCAATAAATACTCGCTCAACAGGTCCACTAATTGGCTGGAATGCAACATCATCCGAACACTCTGCTGGACCGTAAGCATTCATTAACGGAATTGCTGGGTATTGATTAAACCAATTATTCACTAATTCAAGAGTTAATGCTTCCCCCGTTGGCAGAACCCATTTCAAGCTCGGCAGTTCAACTTGATAAAACAATGCCGCTTTCATCACTGAGGGAACCGGCTCCCAGTGAGTTATTTTGTTCATCCGTAAATGATCCAATAATGCTTGAGGATCCTGCGTGATTTCATTTGGTACAATGCTTAGCTTAGCGCCAACTATAGGTGCTGTTAAAAACTGCCAGACAGAAATGTCGAAACACTGAGAAGCAGTTTGCGCAATTACGCTTGATTCTGTAATAGACAGAGGTGCCACTTTAGAGAGCATATTATTTACCATACCACGATGCTCAATCATTACGCCTTTTGGTGTGCCTGTAGAACCCGAGGTAAATAAAACATATGCTAAATCATGCAAATCAGGGAAGTTTAACGTGATTTCATCTTCATAATGTGGGGTCGTCAGTTGTGAGTATGAATAGACTTGTTCACTACCCCACTCGCCCTTTAACCAACGAGCTTCTGCTTGAAGTGCTTCGCCAACCAGTATTAACTTAGGTTTACTATCACCTAAAATTTGCATCCATCGATTTGACGGTTGCTCAGGATCAAGTGGCAAATAAGCCGCACCCGATTTTAATACTGCTACCATCATCACTAAAAAATCTAGCCCGCGATAATCTAGTATTCCTATAATATCTCCAGAGAGCACTCCATAATGACGCAAGTTTTTCGCAAGAACTTCTGATGCGTTATTAAGCTCAGCAAAGGTTAAAGACTGATCTTTGTACATTGCAACAACAGCATTGGGGGTTTTCTCAACCTGCCTTGCAAATAGTTCCGGCCAGCTTACAGACATAAGCTCTGGACTTGAGGTATTATTCCATTCAACCAATAACTGTGTCATTTCCTGCTCGCCGAGATATTCAGATAAGTTAACTAGGCTTTCTGGAAACTCGACCAAACTAGATACGATATTACCTATATAAGTGTGGATACGACTAGCTGAGTCCTCGTCAAAACAACCACTATCGAGACTAATACACGCCTCAAGATTGTTTGTTAACGGGTCTCTACTATAGTTGACATCAAAGAGATAATTTGTCATTTCGAAGTCATCAACCTTAATAACTTCAATATCACTATCCAATTTTTTATAGACATGAAAATCAATATAGTTGAACAGAGAAGCCGAGAACTCCATACCAACAGAGTCCTGAATTGCTGAAAGTGGATACCTACGGTGTTCCATCAACTCCAATAACTCACTATCTAGTTCACGTATCAAGTCGCACCAGCTCACTTTTACGTTTTTAATACGTAGCGGTAACGAATTTAAAAACAGTCCTAGCGCTCGTTCACTTCCTTCAACTTCAGGACGTCCATTTGTTACCACAGATGTTGTCACATCCGTGTTACCACTAACTAGAGCAAGCAAAGTTATATGAACCGCTAACAAAACACTTTTTTCTTGAACGTTTAACTGCTGTGCTAAAGCTTTAATTTTTTCGTTATGGCTCGTAGAGAAGTTGTACTTCACAAGACGCTGCCCTTCCTGTTCCGCAGTTGCCCACCACGGTAACTGAGCATCTTGAAACTTCTCTTTCCAACGCTGTTCTGGGCTCGCATCTTCTATAGCTTTTTGTTCAGCGGCTACAAAGTGACTATAAGACAAAATAGACTCTTGCTCCGGAAGCGCTCCACCATTTAGCAATGTTGAATAATGGCTAAATAGCATTGTATTAATACTCGCCACACTCCAACCATCCCATAACGAATGATGGCAAATAATTTGGTAGTAGAACTCATCTTCTCTTAAATGATGTAAAGCAATACGCCATAGTGTCGAGTCGAAATCAAATCCTGCAACACTACCCTGCTCGTTCCAAGCTGCTATATCTGCACTTTGTTCTTCCTTATTTAACCCTCGTAAATCCCTGTACTCAAAAGGTATGTCCACATCATTTAATACCAGCAACAAGGGACGTTCTGTTGTATTGCAGAAAATAGTGCGGAAGGATTCGTGTTCAGCAACCATTGCTGCAATGGCTTGCTTGAAATACTCCTGATTCCACCTTACTTTTAATTGCAAACCAAATACATCTCTATACATACCAACTTCTGTACCCAGCAAGTTATGTACTACCATACCTTGTTGTAATTTAGATTGAGGATAAGCATCAATAATTCGGTTTCGTTGAGGATGCGATTCAAGCCAATTTTTCTCTGTATCATTAAGTAACGAGAACGGAGAAATGCTCATGGATTCAACTGCACGAGTCCGATTATCTTCAATAGCATTAGCCAAACTGCGGATATTGGGATGTGCAAATAAATCTCTGATTGAGTAGTTGAGCCCTGCTTTTTTACCTGCAGAAACAATTGATATAGCACGAATTGAATCCCCACCAATATGGAAGAAGTTATCCAATACTCCAATACTCTCAATTTGTAACTCTGACTGCCAAACATTGCATAAAATTTCTTCAATCTCATTTGATGGCGCAGCATAATTCTTATCGTCTTGTTCGATAAGAGATGGCTTCGGCAAGGCTTTCCTATTAACTTTGCCATTCGCCGTAACTGGTAACTTATCAAGCTTAACGAATGAAGTAGGCAGCATGTGCTCTGGTAATTGAGCACTTAATGTCTCACGAACAAACTTGATAGCAGCAGGATCATCGTAAGCAGCCTCCTTAGACATTACGAAATACGCTGCTAAACGCAGAGGTTCATCTCTAGCAATTACAACAGCTTCGGTAACCTCTGGCACGCTAAGTAAACATGATTCAACTTCACCTAGCTCAATTCTGAAGCCCCTTATTTTCACTTGTTGATCACATCGTCCAAGATACTCCAACTCACCATCAGTGCGATATCGCGCAAGGTCTCCCGTACGATATAAACGCTCACTGGCATCAAATGGATTGATAATGAAACGTTCTTTGGTTAACACATCTCGATTCAAATAACCACGTGTAACCCCTTTACCTCCCACATACATTTCACCGGGTACACCGACTGGAGCCAGATCAAGAGAAGGAGTTAATAGATAGATGGATAGATCATTCAAAGGGTTACCAATCAAGCTTGCATTACTACGCAATGCAATATCACTCTGGTAAATACGACGATATGTAACATGGACCGTTGTCTCAGTAATACCATACATATTAACTAACTCAGGTTTTGCATCGCCATGACGCTCAATCCAGGGAGTTAAAGCATTCAAATTGAGTGCTTCACCTCCAAATATTACACAACGTAGTGACAACGCTTTTGACTGCTCTAAATCGACATTAATTAAGTGGCCAAATGCCGTTGGCGTTTGGTTCAGAATAGTCACTTTTTCTGTATGTAATAAGTCGTAAAAATCAGGTGTCGAACGTGCGACCCAATGAGGAACTATCACTAGACGTCCACCGAAAGACAATGCCCCCCAAATTTCCCATACCGAGAAATCGAAAGCATATGAATGGAATAGAGTCCATACATCCGTATGACTAAAACCAAAGTCGACATCGTTCGCATCAAATAGCCGACTCACTTGCTGATGTTCAACCATCACACCTTTAGGCTTGCCTGTCGAGCCAGAGGTGTAGATAACATAAGCTAGACTATTTAACGTGCATCTATTAGTAGGATCTATATCTGGATAAGAAGATACCAGTTGATGATCGTCAATATTTAAAATAAGTTGCTTGTCCAAAGGCAGTTTCGATTCCAGTTGAGACTGGCATAAAACAATGTCAACTCCTGAGTCTTCTAACATGTGGGCCAATCGACTTTCAGGGTAGGCTGGGTCTAACGGTAAATAAGCTCCCCCGGCCTTTAAAATCGCAAGCAAGCCCACCACCATTTCTACTGAACGTTCAACACAAAGCCCAACTAATACATCAGCTTTCACACCTTGAGAGATTAAGTAATGAGCGAGCATGTTTGCCCGAGCATTAAGCTGTTCGTAGCTCACCTCTTCATTTTCAATAGTTAATGCTATTGAGTTAGGCTGCTTTCTTACCTGATTTTCAAAGCGCTGATGTATACAGAGTTCACTGTCAAAACTTTGTACCTCACGGTTAAACTTATCAAGTAACGCTTGACGTTCACTCTCATTAATTAGTGGTATTTCACTTACTTTTATATGTGGATCAGTAATAATGCTTTCTAGCAATCGGTTGAACTGCACCGACATAGCTTCAATACTTCGTCTTTCAAAAAGGTCTGTAGCCCAAGTCCAATTGAACTGTAAGCAATCATCGCTGTGCTGCACCTCAAGGCTCAAATCGAATTGCGAACGGATATTTTCGACCTGAACTTCAACCAAGTTGGCATTAGGTAGACTAATTTCACTTTGCTCATTATTTTGTAATGCTAACATTACCTGAAATAACGGGTTATAGCTCAAACTGCGTTCAGGTTGAATCGCTTCAACAATCGTATCGAAAGGGATCTGAGCATGACTAAATGCATTGAGTGCACACTCTTTAGTACGAGAAAGCAACTCAGCAAAAGAAGGATCTCCAGACAAGTCTGAACGCACGAGTACAGTATTAACAAAGAATCCGACTAATGGAGCGATTTGCGGCTGATCTCGATTGGCGATAGGCGTGCCAACAACGATGTCTTCTTCATGACTATAGCGGCTAAGTAAACTTGTCAATGCCGCGTTTAGTAACATAAATAGCGTAACATTACTGTCTTTTGCAAATTGCTGAACCGAAACGCTTGTCGAGGATGCTAAAGTAGATGACAACATTTCCCCGTTGTGGCTTTGCACCACAGGACGAGGCTTGTCCAAAGGTAATGCATGGACTGGGGGAAGTCCCTGTAGCTCCTGTTTCCAAAACTCAAGTTCTTTCTGTAAGCGCTCGTTTGTCAACCAACCTCGTTGCCAATATGCGTAGTCTGAATATTGAATTTCTAACGGTACAAAAGGGTTGCTTTGCTCTTCGACAAAGGCAGTATATAGCGCAGATAGCTCATCAACTAAAACTTTTTTAGACCACCCATCTGAAGCAATATGATGCACTATAATGATTAGGTAGTAACGTGTATCTGTCAATTTGAGTAACTTGGCACGAAGCATCAAATCACGACTTAAATCGAACGGGCGAAGAATTTGTGCTCTAAGCTGCTCTGCATATTCATTTTCTTGTTCTTCGATATTAAGTTGAGATAAGTCTTGCTGCTCTAATTTAAAGTCAACATGGGATAAAGGTATCTGCTCAACCAAATTGTCATTTTCTTGATACACTGTATGTAATACATGATGACGCATAATTACCTGCTTCAGTGCACTGGACAATGCCCCTGTATCTAATACCCCATCAATATGAAATGCAACAGCCATATTATATTCTGTTGCGCTCTCTTCAACCTGATCAATAAACCATAGCCTTTGCTGAGCAAAAGAAAGCGGCAAACTTACTCCACTCGGCGCTTTTCCAATTGTAGGTAACTCACTTCGGCTCGCTTTTTCGATTGATATTGCGATGTCCTCTAAGGAATACGCCTCAAATACAGTTTTTATAGACAGTTCTACTTGCCAAGTCTCACGAATGGCTGATACCAGCCTCGAAGCTAATAACGAGTGCCCGCCTATTTCAAAAAAGTTAGCATTGATACTAACGCGTTCACGGTTAAGTAACTCTTTCCATATTTGGACTAACTTCTCTTCCGTTTCAGTCTTAGGCTCTACGAAGTCGCCCCCTTCAAATGTCGGTTCGGGTAATGCCGAACGATCAACCTTCCCATTAGCTGTTAAAGGCAGTTGAGGAATAGCAACGATTGTTTGAGGCACCATATAATTTGGCAGTTTGCCTTTTAAAAACTCTCGAATACTTTGCAAATCCAGAGAATCATGAGTAACAACATAGGCGACTAAACATAACTGTCCGACACCATCAGGCTTTGCGTCAACAACAACTTTGTTCACAGCCTCATGATCCAGAAGTACACTTTCAATTTCACCAGGCTCAATACGATAGCCTCTAATTTTTAGCTGGTGATCTTTACGTCCAATATATTCAAGGCTGCCATCAGATAACCGCCTCGCAAGGTCGCCGGTTAGGTATAGTCGAGTGTCTGAGTCATCTAAAGCAAACGGATTGTCTATAAAAGTAGCTCTCGTTTGTTCTGGAAGATTCAAATAACCACGTCCAACGATAGGCCCAGAAACAGCGATCTCACCTATTGCACCAATAGGAAGTAGAGAGAGGTTATCACCTACAATGTGTAACCTAACATTTGCAACAGGCTTACCTATCAATACTCGCTCAACCGGACTGTAAATTGGCTGAAAAGCAACGTCGTCCGCGCATTCCGCAGGACCATAAGCATTCATCAGAGGTATATCATTATAAAGTTGAAACCAGCGTTCCACTAATTGTGAAGTTAGTGCTTCACCTGTCGGTAAGACCCAGCGTAAGGAAGTAAGCGGCAATTTATATGTAAGTGCCGCCTCTATCATTGAAGGAACAGGTTCCCAAACTGTGACTTGATACTTATTTAAGTATTCAAGTAATGCTTTAGGATCACGACAAATGTCATTAGGAACGATATCAACACGCGCCCCCAATAGGAGTGCTGTTAAGTTTTGCCAAATGGATATATCAAAGCATTGTGAGGCGGTCTGTGCAATAACGTCAGTATGGGTCAGGGAAAGCGGCTCAAATTTAGCCCGCATATTGTTAATTAAGCCAGCGTGCTCAATCATCACTCCTTTAGGTTTGCCCGTAGAACCTGAGGTAAAGATCACATATGCTAAATCTTGCATACTAGGGAAAACTTCTATAGGTGAGTCATTTTTACATTCTTTAATTAACTCCGAGAGTGTACTGACTTTTTCCTTATTCCATTTACGTTTCATAACCCTATGCTCAAGCATCATAGAGTCACCAACCAACAGGAGCTCAGGCTCACTTTCATTTAGTACGTCCAACCAACGTTGTGAAGGGTGGTTCGGATCAAAAGGTATCCAGGCAGCTCCTGATTTGATAATACCTATTAGCATAGTTAAGAAATCTGGCCCTCTATGTTCTAACAAGCCAACAAGATTGCCTGATCCTATTTTTTTCATATTTAGGGCATTCGCAACATTATTTGATGCTTTATCAAGCTCTCGATAACTTAAACTACGCCCATCTTGCTGCACAGCAATTGCATCCGGCGTTTTTGCTACTTGTAAAGTAAATAGTTCTTGCCAACTGTGTTCAAGAAGCGCTTCCTTACTCGTGTTATTAAAATCCATAAGTAGCTTACTTCGCTCTTCTTGAGTAATTACTTCAACATCTTGAATTGTTTGAGATTTTTCGAACTTAGCTAATTGCTCCAATACATAAATATATCGCTTTCCTACCTGATAAGCTTCATCTTCACTAAGATATTCATCCCGGCAATACACATCCAGTGTTAATGAAGAATCCGCACCATAATCTGTCAAACGAATATGCAAAGGATCTCGCTCCGCATTCGTTGCCATACTTTCTACATCAACACCTAGTGGAATGTAGTTGTAAACAACCTCGGTTAAAAAATCTCGACCATGTGCGACCAAGTTTAACATCCGTCCTAAATGGTGCATTGGAAATGCTTGGTGTCTCAAATTTTTTCGTTGTTCTTTTTTGATAGCTTGAATAAGTTCTGGGAGTGTATGGGCTGTATTTACCTCATAGCAGCCAGGAAGATCAGTGGTAAACATACCTATCGTATTGCGCTGGGCTCGACTTCTACGACGATGAACAGGTGTTGAAACAACAACATCATTACGCTGTGCTGATTTAGAGAAATAAATGAGCAATGCTGCAAGGCCCAAATGATTAATCTCGCCACCAAGTTCTTTTGCTTTCACACTCAAAGAACTACGAAGAGAATCATCTAGTTCAATGCTTATACGATGGCTCAGAGTTGTTCCTATTCTCTTTTGATTCGAGAAATCAGGTGAGAGCATCGGTTCATGTAACGTCTGAAATTTTTCCTGCCAGTATTCGGCATCTTGATTATATTTCTCAGACTTCAAGTAAGCTTGTTCTTCGATCACTACATCTCGGAATGAACCTATAATATCGAATGACTGGATTTCTTGCCCTAGTGCTAACTTCTTGACATTATCTACCCAAAACCCAATACCAAGTCCATCTGTTAATATATGGTGCATTCTTATACACCATACATGTTGTTCCTCGCTAATTCGATACAGACAAGACTCTATAAGTCGATCTTTCCCCAGCTTAAAAACTCTATCGAATTGTTCTTTTGTACGAGCTTCAACTACCTCTTCCGCATTCTCCATATGGGAACAATCATAAAACTCTAATGGAAAGCTATCATAATAGCCAAATTCTTGTACTAACTCTTTTCCCTGAAAATACAACCGAACACCTAGCATATCGAATTTGCTTAAGAGCTCATTTAGCCCTTGCTGTAGAAACCCAACGTCAGCATTATTTAAGCGGACTACACCACCAATGTTATAACAGGGGCTATCTGGCTTTATTATTTGATCAAAATAAATACTTTCTTGCGCCGTAGAGAGTGAGAAAAAATTATCAATATTCATAACTACATTAATGCCTTTTAATTTAAAATTCTAAGCCTAGAAAAACTAAGATTTCCTTGATAAAAAATAGATAAAACTAAATACCAACTAAACAATACCCTCATTTAAAACTTCTTTTGATTCTTTTTTAACAGAAACCAAATTTGCTTTACCGGATTCAAATTTATATAGTTTATCCGCCGATGAAAAATATCTATCATCATGACTAATTACGATTACAGATTTACCTTTATTTTTTAATTCTGGTAAAAGTTCTTGATAGAAAAATTGTCTGAAATAAGGATCTTGATCAGCTGCCCATTCATCAAATAGACATACAGGTGAGTCTTCTAAATAAGATAAAACTAACGCCAAGCGCTTTTTCTGACCATGAGATAACTCTACAGTCGACAGACAGCCATCTTTAACCGTCACTTTATCCTCTAGGCTAAGACGTTTTAGGTAATGCTGCACCTGTTCGTCACTTGCAAGCTCTCCATCACGGTTTAATGCCTGCTTGAAAACATAAAAGTCTGAAAATATAGTGCTGAAATTCCTACGATAGGATTCCCCAGCATTAATATAATCTACAGCCTCGCCATCAATTAAAATATCGCCACGATCTGGGTTATATAAACCGGTTAGGAGTTTAGCAAAAGTAGATTTACCACTTCCATTTCCACCTGTAATAAAAGTAACTTCGCCCCTTTTAAAACTGACATTTATTGGCCCTACCTCAAATTGAAAACCAGAACTTTCATTTTCTTTGTACTTAAAGTAAACATCTCTAAGAGCCAACTCAGACCAATTATCATTAGTTTCTATTTCATTCCGAGAATCAAATTCAGTTAATTCCTCTGAAAGGTTAAGACTAGCTATTTTTCTGTTTGCAACAATCCCATTACTAATATCTTCAAAACTATCAACCAAAAAACTCAACGGCCCCATCAAGTAAATCATAACAAAAACAAACCTAATCATTACTTCAACTGTAACTTGCGGAAGAAAATATTGACTAGAAAAAACAACAACCCCCATAGAAATAAAAAGCGTCGCATTTGCCCAGTTTGTTATATAAACAAAAAACATTTTCGCTTTAATATCTGAACGCTTTATCTTACCAGTTATAGGAACCAATATATTATTATAGAAAAATCGCTTCCTATTTGAATTTATATTTAGTTCTTTCCCCCCTTCAACTAAAGCTTTGAAATTAGAAAAAAGCTCATCATCGCATTCTCTCAACGCCTCAAAGCTCTTTATTCCTTTATTTAAAATAACTTTTGCAACTAAAACAGCTACAGTGAGCATTGAAAAAACAATAAGAAACAACTCTAATGACGAATACCCCATATAGAGTAGCCCTAAAGCCACAGCGGTGAAGTTATATGCAAACAAAGGAAGTATAGAAAGAGAGTCTGAAATGGTTCGAACATCACCAGTAATCGTCGCATAGACTCTATGACCACCAATTTTCTCTAAGTTAGAGTAGCTTGTAGAAAGTATCCGCTTTGCCATAACATCACGTAACCTTTCAACGATAGAAGCGCCTAATTTAGTTAAAATGAATTGAGAAAAAACACCAAAAATAATTAATGCAATCACACCCAAAACCATCAAAGAAAGGCCTTCTTTAAAACTTTCTCTTGCATTATTTATATCAGAAAGATATTCATTGACATGCGCAATCAATGCAATACCCGCCAATGCACTTAACATACTAAGAAATGAAGAAAAAAGGATCAAAAATTTATTTTCTGAAATAAGTCTAAAAAGCATAAAAACTCACAAAGAAGAGTAAAATCATAAAATAGTAATGAAACATAATAAAAACACCCATATAAAAATAAAGAAACTATGAAGTCTGTAAGATCTCACCATATTGCCCTCCAAAGCAAATTAACTCATGTATAGACTTATATTGCTCATCTTTAATAGGCAAATCACTTATTATAAAACTACTTTCTAAATTTTCTTTCCAAACATAAAAAGGTGACACCCCTTCATTAAACAACAAATCATCAACCCCATTTTCAACTCCATGAATAAATAAAAGACTTACGCTCTTGCATTCATCATACTTTGATATACACTCTGGCTTTAACAAATAGTACTTTTCATCAAATATATAAAAATCATTGATAATATAAGTACTATCGACTTCAACACTCGGATGAAAACGAAGTAGGCCTAGATTATTTATTCTGGAAACTAATGGAGTATATTTCTCTGTTCTCTCAACAATTTTTGTTCCTAAACAGTTAGGGCTCATACTATTTTTAAGCTGAATTTCACAACCCATACCATAAACAGCTTCTAACGTACGTTGATGAAGAACAGAACTACCTGAATGAGCAAGCTGATTTGCTGTTTCCCAGCTAATTACTGGGTGTGGAAAAGCGCTATTAATAACATTTGGATCTGCACTGTAAACCCCAGATACATCGCTCCAAAATACAAGTTTGGAGGCGGATGTAAGGCGAGCGCAAACACTAGCCGAATAATCACTGCCATTTCGCCCTAATGTTGTGGTTCTTCCATTTTCATCAGCAGCAATATAGCCAGTAACAACCTTAATCATGTCATTTCTCAGTTCAAGACTGCGTAATTTACTAACACTCAATTCAAAATCGACTTCATTATTAGCTACACTAAGAAAGTCTCTAGCATCTACAAATAGAGCAGGTATTTCGAAATCACTCAAAACCGCTGCCAATAGTCGAGCAGACCAAACCTCGCCAAAACATACCCAATAAGCTAATTCAAACTGGCTACTAGAGCTCATCTCAATCATATTTTTGAGATTATTTACATCTTTATATAGAGATGTTTTTAGCTCTTCTTGTAGTGTTATATTCTTTACTGCATCTATTAATTTATTTTGATAGCTAAATAACTCTTCTAAGATCGTATTAGCTACTAAAGGTTCAGACTTGGACTTGTTGGCGATTTCAATTAGGTGATTTGTACTCTTTCCAGCTGCTGAAACAACGACAAAGCTACCTTTATAACCTTTTGTATTTTCAATTAATATATTAGCAACACGAATAAATGAACTAGCTTCTTTTAAACTAGAACCACCAAATTTATGAACACAGGTTTCCACCCCAGAAAGGCGAGATAATTCCATCATATTTCCTTACAAATGAATTAAAAGGTAAGCTCCTTCACTAAAAAGCAAAGAAGCTCAGAGCTCATGATATATAGTTTAGGTAAGACTTATACTTGTTAAACAACACGTCATTATTAGGTTTAAAAAGCAAAGCCTTTAAAGACTGATAGTTATAGTAGTGATTTTCCTTTGGCATTCCTTTAAAAGCCGAGAAAAATGATTTCAAAACACTATCAAAGGTATGAAAATCAACATTAAAAGATATGCTATCCTCTAGGCTTCGAACATGGTGAATTGTTCCCGGAGGCATATAAAATATATCTCCACTATTAACTTCAACTTTATCTACTTTTACATTTTTGAAGTTAGGATATTTATCATAATCAGGGTTTTCTGGGTCAACAGAAAACCACCTCCACTTTTTCCTATAGCATAAATGCTCATGCTCAGGCCGAATAATCGTAAATATCTTTTTACCTTTTATTTGAAAAAATAAATTATGAGTTAACAAAGTATCAAAATGCAAAGGCGTTACACTATTTTTCGCAGAAACAAAAAATTGGGCAAAACGCGACCAGTCTTGAGCATACCAGTCAGGCATAACATCTTTAGGGAAGTCACCAATATCTTCTAGCAGCTCTTTCGCTAGTAGAAATATAGGTACATCATGACAGTATGGAGCAACTTTATCTGTGTCATTTCCTTCCTTTCTTTTAAATTCCTTAATTATTTTAACATACTCCCCCATCGACATATTTTTCACATCGATTTTTGAATCACTAAAAACCTTAGTTACTACAGGAATGTTAGGGCAAGTTTTTTCAAAATAGTTTAGGTCCCATTTTTCAATAGCAGGCCAATTCTTTGCACCATTTTCAAACAGCGCGGTATTAGAACTCAGACACTGCTCTTTAAAATCATTAGAATTAAAACCGGAAAACCTCAGAATAGACATATAATATTCCTTATACTTCAGCCTAATTATTATTCAAATTCCAGCTCTATTTGGCTAAAATACTTATTATATTTTTTTATAATTTCTGATGCATCTTGAAATACATCACCACCTTTCATATAAAAGTATTTAAGAACCTGAAACTCACTATCATTTCTAGGGTCATCCATTAGATAATCAATGTATTCAAGCGCACCTTTTTCGTGAATGAAATTCCATGTAATTGACACTGAATCTTCGACTACAATAACGTCATGGAGCCATCCGTGTGGAACATAAAGCAGTTCACCTGGACCGAGCACCCCATGAAAATCCGGTTCATGGCTCAACTCCTCAAGGTTGTCTCCACGTACATCAACGTATCCCCCGAACGAATTATCCGCTTTATTAACAATACTTAATTCTTGAGCCCGGCTAGGGTGATACATTGCAACTTCTTTCACACCGTAAAATTGGTTCACAACAGCGTCGCTGCAAAAAGGATCTGTGTGTAGACGTGTTCTGGCACCACGGGCTGCGACTAGAATTCCTCTATATGGAAACTGATCAATAGTCGGATCAGGGAATTCATCGCCTTTCGTAGCAGGTATTAGTAGGTTTTTACCACTTAAAAAGTTCGGTTTTGTCCAAAATGGACTAACTCTAGAAAAAGCCTCATCCCCCCATGCATAATCAACATCTTTTAGTTGGTTATACCAGCGGACATATGGAACATCTGCTTCATAATGCCCCTTCTTACCAAAATATTTATCTATATAGTCATTAAGCGTTGATAGATTTTGTAAATCAAACAGTGAATCATATTCTTGAGTAGGTAAATCACCAATTAACTCTCTAAGGAAGGAAGGCGTCCACTTACTAGCGTCAAAGTCAATATTTTTTATGACCGCAGGGCGATTTTTCTTAATATACTGAGAAACGAATTCTTCTTCGCTAATTCCATCAAGTACATCAATTTCCATTTTACGCTCCTTCCGAGATCATGCTGTTTTCTATTGCACAAGACCTAAAATCCTCGCAGACAGATACAATAATATTACAAATTCTTTCCATTGAATCTCTTAATAGCTCAGAAGGTATATTTAGTGCGGGCATAAATTTAAGAACTTGATCTCGTTCTCCACATGTTTCGATTATTATTTTATTTTCAAAACACTGCTGTGTAACAGCTACGGCAATGGTTTCATCGTAAAACTCTAGCCCCTGAAAAAAACCACGGCCTCTAGACTCTTTAATATACTCACCGCAGCTAATCACAACTTTATCTAGTGCATTGCAGATTATTGCTTCTTTATCATGTAACTCCTGCTCAAATGTTTTATCCTGCCAAAAAAGCTCAAGCATTTTTGTTGAAGCGACAAAAGCAAGGTTGTTACCACGGAAAGTACCGTTATCTTCACCCGGTGCCCAAATATCCATATCTGGTTTTATCAACAGTAAGGCCATCGGGAAGCCTATTCCTCCTATTGATTTAGACAAACAGACCAGATCAGGCTCTATATTTGCATGCTCAAAGCTAAAGAACTTTCCAGTTCTTCCAACTCCAGCTTGGATATCATCGATAATCAGCTTAATACCAAAATCATCTGCAAGACGTCTAATACCTTGTAGCCACTCAACGCTCGCAACATTTACACCACCTTCCCCTTGAATGGTTTCAAGGATAATAGCAGCAGGTAAATCGACACCAGAGCTACTATCTGTAAATAACTTCCGATAAAATGCTATTGAATCATAGTCTTGCCCTAAGTACCCATGATAAGGGAGCCTTGTTACACCGCCCTGAGAAACGGCTTGGCGCTTACTTCTATTACCAGTGAGGCTTAAAGAAGTCCCAGACATGCCATGAAAGCCATTTGTAAAACAAATAACATTGTTTCTTCCCGTCACTTTTCTGGCTAGCTTAACCGCTGATTCAACAACGCTTGTACCAGTCGGGCTAGTAAACTGAAGCTTGTAAGTTAAATTTCTCGGTTCTAATATGTGTTTGCGAAATGAAGCTATGAAATGTTTTTTTGCTTCAGTGTGCAAATCAAGGCTCATTAGAACACCATTTTTTTGCATGTACTCGATAACTGTATTTTTAATTTCGGCTTGGTTGTGTCCATAGTTTAAAGCCCCAGCCCCACTTAACATATCCAAATACTCAACACCATCTGAATCATAGAGATAACACCCTTGAGCCACATCAAAAGTAGCTGGGAAGCTTCTGCAATATGTTCTTGCTTGTGACTCATATAATTCAAATACATCTTCATTTATCATCATTTAATAATCCTTATTTAGTATTAACAAATAGTCTTAAAGCACATGCAGCCAACCTGTAAAAAACCAACAAAAGCAAACAAAAAGCAACATGAACTTACAAAGCCCATAAAAGGTACATAATCAAGACACAACTGTAAACAAAAAAACAACAAAAACAACAAAAACAACAAAAAAAAAGCAGCGGTAACAAGTTATCAAGACGTGCTCAAAAAGCAACATGACAAAGGTCATGGAATCCACAGGAGAGACAAAATAGTACATAAGATTTATGTAAGTAATGTTAAGGCAAGTAGCAAATTGTTTTATTAATATAAGTTAAGAGGTCAGGTAAAGTGAGTTGAAAGCTAGATGACAGTCTGCTTAGACTTTCACCTAGACAATATGAAGTAAGCAAAACAAAAACATTTTGCAACATAAAGCCAAAAAAGTAAATTAACATCAACTAACATTTATTAACAATAACAACTAGAGGTTGAGCAAGTTTACATATCGACCAGTTGCAATATTCAATCAGAGCTTCTCTTCAGCAAAACTTGCCAAGCGGCTTCGTACTACACCGTTTAAGTTAATGGTAGCGCTACCTTCAAAGTCTTTAAAACGCTCGACAATATAGGTTAACCCTGATGTCACAGGGGTGAGATAATTACTATCAATCTGGGCGAGGTTTCCCGTACAAATTAATTTGGTTCCCTCACCGCAGCGAGTGATGATGGTTTTTAACTGTGATGCCGTTAAGTTTTGGCTCTCATCCAAAATCACGACCGCATTTTGAATACTGCGGCCACGCATAAAGTTCACCGATTTAAACTGAATATTTGCCTTTTCCATAATGTAATTACGGCTAGTCACTGGGCTTTCATCGTGTTTGTGAAGCACTTCTAAGGTATCTGTGATTGCCGCAAGCCAAGGGGCCATTTTCTCTTCTTCCGTGCCGGGTAAAAAGCCAATGCTTTCAGCTATTTCAGGCGTATTTCGCGTCACAATTACCTTATCGTAAATCCCTTTTTCGATGATCATTTCAAGTGCACAGGCAAGCGCCAATAAGGTTTTTCCGCACCCTGCTGGCCCGGTTAATATCACCAGCTCAATGTCAGTATCAAGTAAGGCATCCAGCGCCATACCTTGGTTGATATTTTTTGGTTTCACTCCCCATGCTTGACGGTGCATCAAACGTTCAACGCCTAAGTCTTTTAATCGAATGTGCTCAGAGTCGTAACCCACAACCCGAGCTGCAAAGTGATTAGTATCGTCTATCAGATATTCATTACAGAACACATCTGGTACGAGTGATTTTGGCACATCATGAACCGTATATCGCCCTTCCTGCTGCGTTTGACACTCACCAACATTTTGCCAAAAATCACCTTCAACCTTTTTAAAACCACTGGTTAAAAGCGCAATGTCGTCAATCAGCTGGTCGGTACGATAATCTTCAACATACTTGAGTCCAGCACCCTTCGCTTTCAGTCGCATGTTGATATCTTTGGTAACCAGCACCACTTTTTTGTCGCTGTACTGAGTTTGCAAATGTACCGCACAATTAATAATTCGGTGATCATTTTCATTGCCGGGTAACCCGGAGATGGAATCAGGAAACAGGTGATCGTTTACAATAATCAATTTACCTGAACTGGGCGTTCGGTGACTTTCAATCCTCAATGTTGGTAGCGCTACCCCCTCTAGCATTTGCTCTGGTGTTGCATCGCGAAGCACATCATCTAACCCACGAATGGCAACTCTAGCGTCTCGGCTCACATCACTCTTTCGATCTTTAATGTGATCAAGTTCTTCAAGAACGGTCATGGGAATAACAACATCGTGTTCTTGGAAGGAAAGGTAAGCGAGTGGTTCATGGAGAAGTACGTTGGTGTCGAGCACGTACACTTTATGGTCTTTGTCTTGTTTTACCATAGCGCATTCCTGTTGTTTACAGATTATTATGCTATACCCAATACACAACACTGCGGTTAATTATGTTTTGGGTATAGTTCAAGTTTAGTCTATTTGTCACAAAAGTCGCTTTTATGACAGTAGAAAATCCAACTTGCATATTGATAAAAAACAACTAGTTGGCGATTGCCATGCCAACTAAATAGAAAAAGCGCCAGCGCTTGATAAATAAAGGCTTGAGTCGCTGTTGTGTATTGAACAAACCGACATGAATAGGTAACATAGCCGCCTTTTTTCTGCATAGACGAGATAACCATGAATTTTTCCTTAGGTCAGCGCTGGATCAGTGATACGGAATCAGATTTGGGATTGGGTACAATAGTGGCACTTGAGGGGCGTCAAGTGACTATTTTATTTCCCGCTAGCGGAGAAAACCGTGTTTACTCAGTACAGGAAGCACCTGTAACTCGAGTTGTATTCAACCCAGGCGATGTGATCCGCCATGTTGAAGAGTGGGAACTACGTGTTGACAGCGTGGAAGAGCAAAATGGACTATTTTGCTATCATGGTACTCGAGTTGATAATGAAGAAGAGACTTCATTCAAAGAGACCTTTCTTGATCACTTCCTCAAGTTCAATAAACCTCAAGATCGTCTATTTGCAGGCCAAATCGACCGTTTTGATCGCTACACACTGCGCTATCAAACTTGGCAACACCAGTTTGATAAAGAACAATCTCACCTTAAAGGGTTGATAGGTCAGCGCGCTAGCCTTATTCCGCACCAGCTTTATATTGCCGATGAAGTTGGTAAGCGCTTTGCACCTCGCGTACTTCTGTCTGATGAAGTTGGCCTAGGTAAAACCATTGAAGCGGGCATGATTTTACACCAACAAATTCTCTCTGGCCGTGCCAATCGTGTGTTAATTGTAGTTCCAGAGAACTTACAACACCAATGGTTAGTAGAGATGCTACGCCGCTTTAACCTACACTTTTCGATTTTTGACGAAGAGCGTTGTAGCGAAGCTTATGCAGATGCACCGAATGTATTCGAAACAGAACAACTGGTACTGGTTAGCCTAGAGTTTATTACCAAAAAGCGCCGCTGGTTTGAACAAGCCACACTCGCTGATTGGGATCTACTGATTGTCGATGAAGCACACCACCTGACGGTCACAAAGGAAAAGCCAAGCACTGAATATCAACGTATTGCTGAGCTTTCTCAAGATATTCCTGGACTTATCTTGTTGACTGCAACACCAGACCAACTGGGTCACCGCAGTCACTTTGCGCGTTTACAGCTACTCGATCCAGATCGCTTCTACGACTACGACGTGTTCGTTGAAGAAGAAAGTCATTATAAAGAAGTCGCAGAAGCCGCGAACAACCTACTGCAAGACAAAACGTTAGACGCAAAAGAAGAGCAAACACTTTGTACACTGCTAAAAGAAACCGATATTTCTGAGTTACTTGCAAAGGCACAAAGTGGCGATAGTGACGCCAAAGCTGAAATTTTGTCTATGTTACTAGACCGTCATGGTACTGGCCGTATTCTATTTAGAAATAGCCGCAGTGGCATCGACGGCTACCCAAGCCGTTTGTTACATCAATACCCAGTACCTTTACCGAAGCAATACAAAACAGCAATGTCGGTAATGGGTAACATTGGTGGTATTCAAAGTCCGGAATTTAACGCGATGCGTGCTTTGTTCCCAGAAAAAATCTTTCAAGAGTTTGAAGGTGAAGGTAGCAGCTGGGCGCAGTTTGACCCGCGCGTTGAGTGGTTAATTGCTAAATTAAAAGAGTTAAAACACGAAAAAGTACTGCTTATTTGTGCCAAAGCGGAAACTGCAATTAGCCTTGAACAAGTGTTACGTGAGCGCGAAGCGATTAAAGCGGCGGTGTTCCACGAAGGCATGTCTATCATTGAGCGCGACCGCGCGGCAGCATTTTTTGCTGATGAATATGATAGCGCACAAGTATTACTCTGCTCCGAAATTGGCTCTGAAGGTCGTAACTTCCAGTTCTCGCATCACTTGGTGCTATTTGACTTACCGCTTAACCCGGACTTGCTTGAGCAACGTATTGGTCGTCTTGACCGCATTGGTCAAAAGCACGACATCAATATTCACGTGCCTTACTTTGAAAGTACCGCACAAGAAGTATTACTACGTTGGTATCACGAGGGCTTAGATGCATTCGAAACCACCAGCACCACGGGGCAAATGCTGTATAAGTCTTTTTCTGATGATTTATTAGCGCTGATCGCTGAACACAACTGTGACGAAGACGAATTAGATCCCCTATTAGAGCAAGCCGCAAAAGAAAATGCTCAGCTGCGCACAAAGATGGAGCAAGGTCGAGACCGCTTACTTGAGCTTCACTCAAGTGGTCAAGGTAAAACAGATAATATCGTTGCTGAACTTGAAGCACTGGATAACGACGTAATTTTGCCTGCGTTTATGATTAATGTGTTTGATACTTTTGGTGTTAACCAAGAAGACAAAGGCGAGAATACGATTATTCTCAAACCTACCGAGCACATGCTTAACCCGTCTTTCCCTTGTTTGAAAGATGATGGCATCACAGTGACTTTTGACCGTAACACCTCACTGTCACAAGAAGACGCGCATTTCATCAGCTGGGATCACCCCATGGTCAGCGGCGTAATGGATATGATCTGTAACGATGACTTTGGTTGTGCGTCGGTGGCACTGCTTAAAAACAACAAGTTACCTGTCGGTACTTTCTTTGTTGAAATGATCTTCGTTGCAGAAGCTTCTGCGCCTAAGTCTCTTCAAGTAGGTCGCTTTTTACCGCCAACACCAATTCGTGTTCTAATGGATAAAGGTGGCAATGACTTAGCCCAAAACGTGGCGTTTGATGCATTCAATCAACAGCTTTCCGCCGTTGGCAGACAAACCGGCAGTAAGCTAGTTAATGCGCTACAAAGTGCTATTCACCCGCTTATTACTCAAGCTGGCGATATTGCACAAGCTCAACTTGAAAGCATTCAAGCCAACGCGATGGATAAAATGCAAAAGCAATTAGGTGATGAGCAAGGTCGTTTGCAAGCACTTAAAGCTATCAATCCGAACATCCGTGACGAAGAAGTTCAAGTGTTTGATAAACAAAGAGCTGAGTTGAGCACACACATTGAAAAAGCACAGCTTAAGTTGGATGCGATTCGTTTAATTGTGGTTGCAAACCAGTAAACCTCCCACACTGAAAGAGAGCCTTGGCTCTCTTTCTCGCTACCGCTCACTTAGCAACTCATATATAATACGCGGCTTCGTTCTGTTCATGCTGAGGCAGCTGGTGTTACTAAATTACGCTCCCCCCCTTTCTCCCTATCTTGATATTTTGTACCAAGATGAAGATATGCTGGTGATCAACAAACCAAGCGGGTTACTCACCGTACCAGGTAAAGATCCAAAGCATTGGGACAGCGCTATCGCCAGAGTGAATTTTGTCTACCCTACGGCAAGAATTGTGCACCGCCTTGATATGGCAACATCCGGCGTGTTGTGCCTTGCGATGAATAAAGCAGCGCATCGCCATCTGAGTATTCAATTTCAAGACCGTTTGACCCACAAGCACTACATCGCCCGAGTTCATGGCAAATTACAACAGCAAACGGGTTCTGTTGATTTACCGCTGGTGTGTGATTGGCCTAATCGCCCTAAGCAAATGGTTTGTCATGAGACCGGAAAGCCTTCATTAACGCATTTTGAAGTCATGGAATATGAAGCACAGGCAACCCGCGTTAAACTAACCCCCATCACTGGACGCTCTCATCAACTCAGAGTACATATGCTTTCGCTTGGGCATGTAATTCTTGGCGATCGACTATATGCCAAAGGCGAGGCGTTAGCGGTTGCTTCACGTCTACAATTACATGCTGAGATATTGCAAATTTCACATCCAACAACCACAGAGATGATGACCTTTACCGCACCGGTTCCTTTCTAAGTAACCTGTTTACTCTGTTAGTTTGAAACGGTTTCGAAACTGTGGCCTTCGAAAAGTAAGCGAATTTAGCGTTGCCAGCTAACGCTCAGATTAACGTTTGCTTAGTGACTAAACAAAGCGGGTAAAAAGCACGCGGTTAACACATAAATTGCATTACTATGGTTTCGTGATCAGCAGATGTTTTATATACTGTAATTGTTCCCTAGCTCGTAGGACAGCTGATTAAGTCCCTGAGCCGATAAATTTCTTTCAGGATAGCAGTTTGTTTACTATTGAGCATGCTCGGCATGTACCGAGAAGCCTACGGTAGGCTGTTGCTCTCCGCCTTGAACCTCAGGGTTCAAGGGCTGACATCGGCATCCGCGAAGCCGGGGAACAACCTTTTCCACTCTACACTTATCATTGCCTCAGAGCTAACTCACTTTTACATATACTCAATAAGCCACATGTTCAACTTCATACTAAAAACAACTACACGGTTAACGTCGTAAAGCAAAAGAAATTGCGAGATAAACTCTAGAAAAGAGTCGCGGGATAAACTCTAGAAAAGAGTCGCGAGATAACGCTAGAAAAGAGTCGCGAGATAAACTCGCTGCTACGAAAGATTATTGTAAGCTAAGTGCATATCTCAGTGTTTTTAATTACTACGAGTTAGTACTAACTCACCACAAGGCATCTGGATATGAAAAGATAAATTATCAAAAACTTTCATTTTTATTGATAACCTTTTGTTCTATTCCATAGTCAAAGAATATTTTAGCCCACTCAACAAAACCTCTATAGTAGCGCGTTATTTTCATATATTTCGAAAGGTATTCTGATGTCTTTTGCTGTTATCGCCGCGTTGGCGGTTTTTATTGCCATACTTTTCGGTCTTTATCGCTTTCAACAGCGCTCCGAAACCCTGTCACGAACGGTATTATTAGGCTTAGTTGCGGGCAGCCTATTTGGACTCGCGCTGCAATTTGTTTTCTCAGGTGACTTAACCACCAAACAGACTGTACTAGATTGGGTTGCCATTGTTGGTAGCGGCTATGTCAATCTTCTAAAAATGGTGATTATGCCATTGGTCTTAGTGTCTATGATTGCCGCGGTCGTAAAATTAGATAATCAAGGCTCTCTTGGAAAGATTTCGTTTGTCACCCTCACAATTTTAGTTTTTACCACGGCCATTGCGGCACTCATTGGTATTTTTATCACTCAAGCATTTGGTTTAAGCGCACAAGGCTTAGTTGAAGGTGCACGCGAAACTGCCAGAATAGCGGTACTTGAAGAACGCGCAACAACCGTTGCCGATTTAACCATTCCACAAATGCTGCTTAGCTTTGTACCAACCAATCCATTTGCTGACTTAACTGGCGAGCGCTCGACCTCGATTATCGCTGTGGTGATTTTTGGTGTATTAACTGGTATTGCTGCTCGTAGAGCTATCATGGAAGAGTCAGATTTAAGTAGCCCAATAAAAAATGCAGTTGAAGGCGCACAGGCCGTTGTGTTGAGGTTAGTACGTATGATCATCGCCCTCACACCTTATGGTGTAGCTGGTTTGATGGCCAAAGTGATCGCCACTTCAAGCATGGCTGACATTATTAGCTTACTCGGTTTTATTATTGCCTCTTACGTTGCCATTTTGCTGATGTTTTTGGTGCATGGTTTGTTAGTTACTTTGGTTGGTGAAAACCCAAAGCATTTCTTCCAAAAAATTTGGCCTGTTTTAACTTTTGCTTTCACCTCAAGAAGCTCCGCGGCAACCATCCCATTGAATGTTGAAGCGCAGATCCACAAGCTTAATGTTCCCCCTGCGATTGCAAACCTTTCTGCATCGTTTGGTGCGACAATCGGACAAAATGGCTGCGCTGGCATTTATCCTGCCATGCTTGCTGTAATGGTTGCGCCAACGGTAGGAATTGACCCATTCGCACTCGACTTTATTGTCTCTTTAGTGGCTATGGTTGCAATTAGCTCATTTGGTATTGCAGGTGTTGGAGGTGGCGCAACTTTCGCAGCATTGGTAGTGTTACCTGCGATGGGACTACCAGTGACAATTGCAGCGCTACTAATTTCTATTGAGCCATTAATTGATATGGCAAGAACGGCACTCAATGTATCGGGTTCAATGACCGCAGGTACCGTAACAAGTCGCTTGTTAAAGCAAAAGCATACTAACGAAGCAATTTAGTGCGACGATAGCTTAAGAGGGCCAGTTAGTTATTCTGGCCCTTCACTTTTAATCAATCATGAGCTTTGCAGTACCAGGCCAAAAAGACAGTAAGGACTTCATTGAATCCACCAGCTCGTGATATTGGTACGGTTTGGTTATATAAGAATTTCCCCCAAGCAAATGATACTCTCAATATCCGCTTTTGCGGGAGTTTGCCCATAGCACTAATCGCTTTCAACACGCCACGCGACAGTAGCTTCCATCATCTCTTATAAAGCCCCAGATTCTTACCACAGGCCATCAACAAAAAAGATTTCTTTTGCCATGCGCTCAGTGACGGAAGAGCTTAAGATCAGTAGATTGGCGAAACACTACGTAAAATACAGGCGCTTAAATCTATCACCCTGTCTTACGGATAAAGCGGTGAATTTTCGCTATCAACATCGGCAAGCGGATCTGATTTCTTAGATAAAGTGCCCTTGCTGGCTTTGGAATGTCAGGCTCAGGAAAATCTTGGTTAAAAAAGAATTAATATCCCTAGCTAGTATGCAAGCTGTTCAAAGTCGATACGCACTCGGTTCACAAAGCAATTAAATGCGATTAGACTTATACAATTAGGAAGTAAAAAGTAAGTGTATAATGACAACCACAGTAAAGTGTCCAACCTGCCAACAGGCTGTTGAATGGTCTGATAAAAGTCCATTTCGCCCGTTTTGCTCAAAACGCTGTCAATTAATTGATTTAGGTGATTGGTCTGACGAATCAAATACAATTTCCACACCGATGAAAAGCGGTGAGCTCACGCCTCAAGATGCGGAAAGTTTGATTGAAGATATAGAAGCAATGCTGGCAAAAAACGACGACAGCTTTTTCAAAGAATAAATCTATGGGCCGATTCCCTCGGCCTTTATTCGCTGAGAATAGCTTGTTTGGAAAAGAAAAAACCAAGCTCAGCAAAATCACTAATCACCTTTTTCTGTTTGCCCATCTTCCGCCTTTCGCTCTGTGTTTCTCCCCTCATTTTGATAGGTTTTAGCTATATGCCCCGCCCCTTCCAAAATATCACTTAATTGGATCCGGCAAATTTCCGACAATTTAATTAAGGTACCTAAGCGAAATGAGCTTGTTCCATTAAGATAATCGTCTAGTGTGGTGAGACCTATTCCGAGCTTTTGGCTAATGGTTTTTTTAGTATAACCCTTACGCTTTTTGAGTTCTTTTAACAGTTCTCGGATCCTAAGTGTCACCTCGTATTCTTCAGGTGTCTGCATGTCTCCCTCAGTGATACCTAGCAACAAACAGCCAACAACAAAGAATACCCTTAGTTACTCTGAAGAAAACAAAAGTTATTGGAAAGTTTGCGCGCGTAAATTAAGAATTTTTCAATTCAACACTATTTCAAAGAGTTGTCCGCAGACTTGCTAGATGTACTCTTAATCGAAAAATATCACAACACAAACATGTTATCAACATGTAACTTAAACCGATGTAAACGGTCGCATTGTTCTATACATTGATTGTAAAGGGTCAGTGCTTTACATCAAACTGGAGTACAAGCTCTCATTTTATAAGAAGGTGATTGATAAAGCCCTTACCGGGAAGGTCAGGGCTAAGTTGGAGAGAAACCTTGAGATTTAATCTGCCTTTTTATTACCTTTGTGGCTACGGCGTGATTTAAGAGCCTGGAGCTTATCGCGCTGTTCTTCATTCAATACATGGAACACTTTGTGACGAGTTTCCATCGAAAGTAGCGCCCACGCTTGCTTTTTATCTTGGCCTTTTTCCAGTAGAAGTTGCGCTTGAACCTTATCAAAGGCAGGGGCCGCCATAAGTGCTTTCATTTCTTCACGATAAGCTGAATGTGCTGCTTTTCTGTTTTCTTTTAACGCTTTTTTTGCAGTTTTGTAATCCGCATAAATTGTCTTTAGTTGGTCTTGCTGCGCTTCTGTTAACTCTAATAACTTCTGGCCTTTATCAGATAGTAGCAACCTTGCTGAGTGCTCAAGCTGCCCGCCCATAGGTCCCGCGTTTGCAATGAAGCTGAAGGTCGATACGCCAAGTGCTGTAACTAATGCTAAAGTAGATAGTAATTTCATGGTATTGGCTCCTTGTTCGCCATTGTTTTGTCACTTCCAAATTTAGCAAGCACAAAGAAAAGGAACGTCAGACAGAGGTAAAGTTTTGTCAGTACTTTGCAAAAAAAAGCAAAGGCAATTTACATAAGGCGTTGAAGTAAGGTGTAATATGCTAGAGCCGAACTATTCAGGCCAACGCCAATCAACAATGCTGGACTAAGTATGACAATGAAACATTCCATTTTACTTATTGATGACGACCAAGAACTTTGCAGCCTGTTAAAAGAATACTTTACTGCAGAAGGCTTTGAAGTGGCGATGGCCCACACAGGAACTGAGGGTCTACAGCTGGCATTAAAACAAAATTTCGATCTGATATTATTAGACGTAATGCTTCCCGAAATGGATGGCTTTGAAGTACTAAAAGCGTTACGTGTCCAGAAGATGACGCCCGTTATTATGTTAACGGCAAAAGGCGATGACTTTGACCGCATCTTTGGTTTGGAGCTAGGTGCTGACGATTATATTCCAAAACCGTTTAACCACCGCGAACTACTAGCGCGCGTTAAAGCCATTACCCGTCGCGTCGATCATTATAAGCAACACAGCCCAGATGATACCTTTACTATCCATCAGCTGTGTTTAGATGTAGCTTCGCGAAGCGCTACTGTTAATGGTGAAGTGCTGTCGCTGACGGGCACCGAATACGAGGTGCTGCTCTTGCTGGTCAGAACCGCAGGAGAAGTGGTCGACAAGCAGACTATTTCACGACAAGTATTAGGCCGACCTCTTGTGCCTTATGATCGCTCTATCGATATGCATGTCTCTAACGTTCGCAAGAAAATTGCCGCATTAAGTGAGCACACTTATATCAAAACGATCCGCGGCGCTGGCTATATTTTTCTAAAGGCGTAATGAATGAAGCGGTACTTACTTGTTAAGGTTTTTACCTGGTTTTGGCTCACTATCATTGCCACTATGTTGTTGTTGCTTGGGATCAGCATGCTACAACCTGATGTTGTAGAAACTCACCGCATCTCAAAACCCATGCTGCAAAACCTAAAACAATTAGAACAAGCGTTAATACGCGCGAGCGAGCGTCCTAATTTTGAGTTAAATGAGATCACCAAACTACGTAAAAGAAAGGCGCGAAATATCTATTTAAGCCACCGCGATGCCGAAAAAAGCGTTGCCGCCGATCCCAATATAAAAACGCTAAATTTAGATTTACTCAGTTTTACCGAAGATGCTAAACCAGCCGCTATTTTTACCCCGGAGTACAAGGCTTTTGGCCCCCTAGAGCTCACACTTCAAGGTGAAAGTTATCGTCTTTATTTAATTTTTGAAAACCATACCCCAACTGCACTCGTCAAATTAAGAGCCCTACCGCTTTGGGTAAAAATCGCGGTCGTGCTTGGCGCAAGCTTATTACTGTGTTTTTGGTTTACTCGAGATCTATTGTCGCCAATTAAAGAACTACAAAAAGCTGCTGCAAAACTTTCTCGTGGAGAATTGTCGAGCAGAGCCGATATAAACACTAAGCGCCAAGACGAACTCGGCCAACTGGGTCATGATTTTAACTTGATGGCTGATAAATTAGAGTCTCTGGTTAACAATCAAAAGCGCTTGCTTGCTGATATATCCCATGAACTACGCTCACCGCTCACCCGCTTACAAATGGCCACAGGCCTCGCTGCAGGCCATGCCACTGCGCAAAGCCAAAGTTATATCGAGCGCATTGAACGTGAAGCTCAGTTAGTTGAAAATATGCTCAGCGATATATTGCATTTATCTAAGCTCGAAGCGGATCAAGTACCAATCGATAAGCAGATAATTAAGCTCAATGAACTGCTCGACCCGATATTGGAAGATGCACTGTTTGAGGCACAACAATTAGGGAAGGACCTTGTCGTCACAGCACTACCCGAGGCAACACTTTATGGCGACCCAATGCTACTTAACCGCGCATTCGAAAACATTATTCGTAACGCGATTAAGTATGCGACTAGCCGAATTAGTGTCAATATTGAGAGTGATGGTAAACTGTTGCTATGCACTATCAGTGATGATGGTAAAGGCGTAAGTGAAGATATGCTCGACAAGCTTTGTATCCCATTTTTCAGAGTGTCGAGTGCACGCACACCGACCAAAAATCAAATGGGCGGCTTTGGATTGGGTCTTGCCATTGCGCAGCACGCGTTAAAAGTACATGACGCCCATATCGAATTTAGTAATAATATTGGCTTGCAAGTCAGCATTCGAATTCCATTACACAGGTAGCCATGTTTTATAGCCAAAGTCAGCAACTTGAATCACACCTTCCGGAAATTGATAAGCACTGGCAAGGCTGCCAAAAAGGCTTTTTTGATACCCCTCATGGTAGGCTATTTTATGCCTACCACATTCCAGAAAAGGCAACGTTCAGCCTGGTATTAGTTAATGGTCGTATTGAATCGGCGCATAAATACAGAGAGCTGCTGTGGGAGTTGGCGCAAAACAACATAGCGGTATTTACCTATGACCATCCAGGACAAGGCTACTCGCCGCGATTACTGAAAGACAAGCAAGTCGGCTATGTTAGACGCTTTGAAGATTATGCCGCAACACTGCACTGCTTTATGGATCAAATCGTTGCCAAGCAAAATACCTTGCCACTTTTTATATTGGCGCATTCAATGGGTGGCGCCATTACCTGCGATTATTTAACATTATTTGCGCCTCATAACATAGAGGGAGTCTATTTATCAGCCCCGATGCTTGGGATCAATACGACTCCCTACCCGGCTTGGTTTGCCGAGGGACTGGCAGGCGCAGCTTGTTTATTTGGACTAGGTAAGCATTATGCGTTGGGACAGGTGCACTACCACAACAAGCCTTTTCAAGATAATGACCTTACTGATTGCCCAATCAGATATGCGCTATTTAGAGGTTTGTACGATCAATTTCCCGAGCTACAACTCGGTGGTGTCAGCTTTGCTTGGTTATACACGGCACTACATAAATGCCGCTCGCTTCAAGATATTAAACTAGAATTGCCAATCCGTATCGCGACAGCCAGTGAAGACAGCATTGTTGATAATCAGGCACAAGTACACTTTGCCGCACACAGAGACAATGTGACAGTTACAGAGTTTACCGGGAAACATGAACTACTTTGCGAGCAAGATAATACCCGCAAAGCCGTGTTAGATGATTTTTATGCGTTTACAGACGAGCTACTTAGCGCTAAAGAAACAGGGTCTTGATGGATAAGTACGTCCATCTCACAATCAAACTCTTCTTTAATGCAAGCAACCACCTCATCCGCAACTTGATGCGCTCGCATCAGCGGCATATCGTCATCAAGCTCTAGATGCAGTTGAATAAATTTGATTTTGCCACCTTGCCTGGTACGCAAATCATGTACTCCATAAACGTCCTCATGACTCGACGCAATAAGTATGATCTGTGCTTTTTCTTCATCTGGCAGCTCTTTATCCATTAAGTGTGCAGCACTTTCCTTGGCAATATCCCAACTGTTATAAAGTAAATACACCGCCACCAAAATACCAAAAATCGGATCGGCGTAACCTACGCCGTAAAAGTTAAGCAATACAGCTAGTAGCACCGCAAGGTTTAATAAAATATCGCCCTTATAATGCAACGAGTCGGCCTTAATGGCGATGGACTGCGTGCGTTTAACGACTTGATACTGCACCACAACCACCAACAAAGTACACACTATCGCAAATAAACTCACCCATACGCCAAACAATGAATGTGGAATTTGGGTTGGATTGATAATGCGTTCCACACCATGAAAAGCCAATAAACTTGCAGAGCCCGCGATAAAGGCCGCTTGCCCAAGCCCTGCTAATGCTTCTGCTTTTCCATGACCAAATCGATGATCATCATCCGCAGGACGCAGTGCGTAGCTAAGTACAAAGAAATTCATTAAAGAGGCGCTAATATCAAGCAGTGAATCAGTTAAAGAGCCGAGCATAGCGGCACTACCTGAAGACAGCCAAGCCCAACACTTAGCTGCGATCATCAATCCCACCATTATGATGGTAAAGACACTCGAAAACCTAACCCAAAATTCATAGCTGCGATCCACTGGCACCTCATTTTTTCATATTATTTAATCTGACGTTTGGCTAACTGAAATGATTAGTCGTCAAACCACTCGCAAAATGCCACGGCATCGCGATGCTACTATATTACAGGGTAATGCTTTGAAATGAAAAACAGATTACGGTTGTATAGTTTTTCACAACAGTCGTACTTTAAAAACTGGGTAATACCTTTCACTCTATCAAGCGCAGCACATATAAATGTCGACAAGTATCAGCTATACTGCCGGGCAAAATTTAATTGAGGTCTATCATGTTAGATATCGTTTTATACCAACCCGAGATCCCGCCTAATACAGGCAATATTATTCGTTTGTGTGCCAATACAGGGTATTCATTACACCTGATAGAGCCGCTAGGATTTGAATGGGATGATAAACGGGTAAGACGTGCTGGCCTTGATTATCATGAATTTAGCGAAGTAGAGCGCCACCCAAACTTTGAAGCATACTTAACAAAACGAAACCCAAAGCGAGTATTTGCTTGCACGACAAAAGGTACCAAGTACCATCATGAAGTTGCCTATGAAGCTGGTGACTGTCTATTGTTTGGTCCTGAAACTCGTGGTTTGCCAGAAGACATTATTTTTTCACTGCCTGAGCCTCAGCGAGTCCGTATTCCAATGCGCCCCGATAGCCGCAGTATGAACCTATCTAATGCTGTTTCCGTTTTTGTCTATGAGTCTTGGCGACAACTTGGGTTTGCTGGCGCAAAGTAAAAATAGCTCCTAGCCTCTGCTGCATAGGAGCGAACTTAAGGCACAAAAAAGGCGCCTTACGACGCCTTGCTAGCTTTAATTTACATTAACTATAGGGATTCTTTTAAATTTCTGCGTGGTGCAATATCGTACCAACAATATCACTGAATTTATTTGCTGGTTTCATTGAATTTACTGCACGTCCACAGGCTTTCATCATATCGATTAGGTCAAAATAACCGACTGGATGCTGAGTCACTTCATCAATAACAAGTAAAAACTCGAAGCCACCTTCTTCCATTGTTTTTAGCACATTGCCAACCACAGTTTGGCTAGTTTGTTTTAAGGTGATTTGACGAAGATCGGATAGTGGGATCATGACATCATTGACGTTTAAATCACGTCTCGTACAACCACGTCTTTCTGCAATACTCAACACGTAGCGACTACCAATTCTTGCATTAGAGATCATACCAACAAGCTTTTCTTTGCTATCAACGACAAAGCTTGCTCTGCGGTGCGTTTTATCTAGCACTAACGTAGCTTCATCTATGCTACTGTTTTCATCAATATGCTGCATAGGTGCCAAATGTAGATTGTGCATTAGGCAATGTGCTGGCGCTTGCTCTAGGTTGTCAGTGTTACAAGCTGGGAAGTTATTTTCAGCAAGTTCATAATTTGCAACAGGTTGAGTTTTCAATACTGTGTAAGTGTTCATAGATCACCTCTATCTTTAAAATTAATTAAGCACGGAAAAGGACTAAATTAATCTGCGACAGGTGGTGCTCTAATAGACTCGCATACTGAGTTTGAATAAGAATAGGTGGGTTGCGATTGCACTATGATAAAGCTACTAGCAACCACGAAACGATGGGTTGTTGATACAACACAATCATCTAAGTCAGGGCTGAAATTCGAATTGTCTAGGTCGACAACGATAGGCGCGATTGAAAGCGTGGTATCACATTTAGCAGCATCGGCCGTTGACACTGTCAACAGACTCAACATACAAAATGTAATCATCCAACGAATTAACCGCATAGTATTCTCACTTCTACTGCCTTACTTTGAGTGTATGGGCAGTTTCTTGCGTTTACAAGTATTATTTCTAATCTATTTACTAAGCTTCTAAATATACTAAGGTTAATTTTTATACGCACACTCAAGCACTGTGTGAGCTGAGATGAATTGTTACTAATCTCCTGTTTGTAGCGCGCCGTTTAGCGTTATACTAACGCTGATATTTTTGGTATGTACCTTAAATCAAAAGAATTAAATCATACCAATTTGCTTAATTAAGCGGTCTATTTTGAGGCGAGAAAATTTTGTCGATAACAAAGCAAAAATTTTGCTATTCAGTTGTTCTAAATGAGAAATTTTTAACGCAGTTAGCGTCCGATTTGCTCCTTCAAATTGAGCAGGTATTAAGACTAATTGGTATTACAACACGAGGTGTACAGTGCAACTATCACGCGGTATCGAGTACTTTATTGCCGGCTTTTCTTTGATCACCCAAAAAGGATTAAAACGTTTTGTATTTATTCCTCTAACAATCAATGTACTGCTATTTGGTGCATCACTCTTTTTTCTTTATGACTGGCTGACTCAAGGATTTACTTATCTCAACGGATTATTACCAGATTGGCTCAGTTGGCTGGAATGGCTAATGTGGCCCATTGCTATCTTAGTGATACTTTTCAGTTATAGTATGATTTTCACGGTGATAACCAACTTTATTGCTGCACCTTTCAATGGCTTACTTTCCGAAAAAGTAGAGCTTTACCTGACCAACCAACACATCAATGATGATAAGCTAATTGATACCATAAAAGATGTGCCGCGAATGTTGGCTCGAGAATGGACCAAACTCTGCTACTACCTTCCACGCGCACTCGGCTTTTTCATCTTACTTTGGATGCTGCCGATTGTTGGGCAAATTTTATGGATTATGTTTACATGTTGGATGTACAGCGTGCAATACAATGATTACCCGTTTGATAACCATAAAATTCATTTCAAGCAAATGAAAGATGATTTGAAGAGTAAACAAGGGTTGTCTTATGGCTTTGGCTTTGCGGTATTTGTATTGACCTCAATTCCATTTGTAAACCTCATTGTGATGCCAGTTGCAGTGTGTGGAGCCACTAAATTGTGGGTAGAGAACTATCGTCAGCAGTATCGTTAAATAAATTGAGGCATGACATCGGACTGTAAAAATTCCATGATTTACTTACGCCTTTTACGCTTTGTTAGAATGAGACAGGTATGCGCCAAATAATATGGATGACGTGGTTGGTAGTAATGCTAACGGGGTGCCAGGCAACAAAACAGTTTGATGTCGGTACACGGCCTCAATTTTTGATCTCTCAACTTCCAGATGGTGAGCTGAAAGAAAAGCTTACAAGCTGTTTAGATAAACCAATCAAGCGCACACGTTTTTCCATAGGACATCGCGGTGCGCCACTTTTCTACCCTGAACACACCAAAGAATCATACATTGCCGCCGCAAAAATGGGAGCTGGCACGCTCGAATGCGATGTAACCTTCACCAAAGACAAGGCTCTTGTTTGCCGCCATGCACAATGCGACCTCCATGCAACAACCGATATCTTGTTACAACCTAAGCTTGCTAGCAAGTGTAGACAACCCTTCACACCAGCCAATCCAGACTCCGGTAAACTTGCGTCTGTTCAATGCTGTACTTCAGATATTACCTTAGCAGAATTCAAGCAACTAAAAGGAAAAATGGATGGTGTGAATACTCAAGCAACCACAGTAGCAGGGTTTGTCAAAGGTACGCCCAATTGGCGTACAGATCTTTATGCCAGTTCAGGGACATTAATGACCCACAGCGAAAGCATTGTTTTATTTAAGCAACTTGGTGTAAATATGACTCCTGAGTTAAAAGCACCAGAAGTGCCAATGCCCTTTAATGGGTTAAGCCAAAGCCAGCTCGCACAAAAAATGCTGGATGAATATACTGAGCACGATGTCTCCCCATCTCAAGTTTTTCCACAATCCTTTTCTTACCAAGATATTCAGTACTGGATAAAGTATGCACCAGAGTTTGCAAACCATGCCGTATTTCTTGATGCTAGAGAAGCTGGCGAACATTTTGATAGTAACAAACCAAGTACTTGGCAACCGTCAATAGAAGACTTAGTCAAAAATAAGGTAAAAATTATCGCCCCACCAATTTGGATGTTAATTAGCGAAGATAAAAACGGCGATATCATTCCATCGCAGTACGCCCTCGCCGCTAAACGTGCAGGATTAAAAATAGTTGCTTGGTCTTTAGAGCGCTCAGGCCCTTTAGCGAACGGCGGCAGTTGGTATTATCAATCTGTAAAAAACGCAGTTAAGCATGATGGCGATATACTTAGGGTGTTGGACATATTGGCAAAACAAATTGGCGTAGTTGCTGTTTTTAGTGACTGGCCTGCCACCACCAGCTTTTACGCCAGCTGCATGGGAATTGAGTAAATCCGTTGTATTAGACTAAGGCTCATTAGAAAGTCATTAGCACCTATTTAAAAAACTGAAAAATTTAGGTTTGTAAGTCCACAACAAAACCACCAAAATTGATGTGAGTGTTGCTGTGGCGAACCAATAAACTAGCCCTAAAGAGACACCCCACATCGCTGTAGCAAAAGCCACCGTAATGAATAAAAGTAAGTATCCGAGTATCCTAAATCGTCCTTGTTGACCCACATCGAATGATCCGGCTCTATTAGAGAGCTTCACCCTATGTCGTGACAAGGATAAATTCAACAACGCAAAGGCTAAGAAAAGTAACACAAACAATACAACAATTAACTTCATTGGGCCGCCTTAACACTGATGTCTTCTTGTCGGCAACGTACAACCCAAAAAGCTGCTACAAAGCAAATAGAGATAAATAACACCGTTAAATCAAATCCAGCCATCAACCAATCATTATTTATCCAACTAAGCCATATATTATGCTCCGTTGTTAGTGCGTTAAGTATAGGTAGTAACCCATATACCAAAGCAGCACAGCATAACATTCGCTGCCAAAGCCATTTTTTTGAGGCGAACCCACAATAGAGTATGCAGAGGCCTAACGTTATAAAAAGTATATGCATTTCCCAAGCTGATCGGCTTGGAAAGTCTATTGGCAATAACCGATTACCGACAAAGTAAGACGCTATCGCTATAGGGACCCCAAGGATCATCGCAATATTTATGCGTTCTATAATACTCGTTAGAGTCTTATTAGTGCTACTCACTGCCTTACGCTTTTTCAGCCATATCATAAGGCCAGTAGCAACCATAGCTGCGCCAAACAAACCTGATAAAAAGTAAATCCACCTTAGGTAAATATCAGCAAATAACCCCTCATGTAAATGCTCCAAGAAATCATAAACACTTGCAGCTCCCCCAGCTTTTCCGAGTGAGGTTTCGAGTATAACTTTATCTTCAATAGCACGATACTCAAGCAACGAGGCGAATTCGACACCACTTTTCGATTCAAACCAGATCTCAATGTGTTCTTTTTCTGTATTTCTCTCAATGACTCCAACATAACTAACTTTATGTGATTTGAAGCGACGTTTGGCATCAGCCAAAGCAGATTGAACGCTTAACTCTGTGGGGAGCATCTCGATTATTTGCTGTGACTTTTGCTCTATTTGTGATTGCGCATAAAATTGGCGATGGTTTTGCTGACCTTCTCCATAGCGCAGGTCAATAACTGGAGACATAGTGATCCCCATCAGCAGCAATAACCCGCTATAGGTGATCATCAAGTGGAACGGTAGTGGTAGCACACTAAAAACATTGTGAATATCTAACCAAGAACGCAACCCTTTTTGGGCCCGGAACGTAAAGAACTCAACAAAAATTTTCTTGTGAATAATTAAACCAGTAACTAACCCTATAAGCATTAGCATTGCGGTAATGCTGGTCAATATATAGCCTACAAGTTGTGGTACATAATGTAGATTGTAATGCAAACGGTAGAGCGCCTCACCTCCGCTAGTTTGTCTATTACGGATAAGCGCTCCCGTCACTGGGTCGAGGCTGCTTTCGTGCCATTGTTTCGCTGTTTTTCTTTCGGCATTCTCAGGCTCTAACCAAGAGATTTCAATAAATGGATCTCTTGATGTGGGAAAGCTTATGTACCACTGAGATGCATTATCACCATGTACTCTGAGTTGTCTGGTCGCGATATTCGTTATTGCGCTATCCTCAAGCCCTTTCGAAACGATGATTTCAGGTTTCATCCAACGATCAATTTCGTTTTCAAAATATCCGACACTGCCAGTCACAAAAATGAAGTACAACATCCACGCAAAAACAACGCCGGTCCACGTATGTAGCCAACTCATAGACTGTCGAAATCTCGCTTTCATTCTCAAATAGCCTTTTCTAGATACATGACTAAAACGCTTAGCAAAACAACTAAAAGCGCAATAAAAAATATTGCTCTAGTAGTGCTTTTAACAGCAAACACAACGATCACAATCAAAGTGTAAATAATAAAACTGGACATCATTCCCGCGACAATACCATCGACTTTATTGTCTGATGGTAAGTACGAAATAAGCATGGCACTCAAGTTAGCGATAACATAACCACCAATCACGCTAAGTAAAACTCGGCAAGTAACATGCGCAGCTGGCGTTGGCTTAAATAAAGGTTTCATTAGCATAATAACCAAATGAAAAGAGCTAACCCTTTAAGTTAGCTCTTTTGACAATAACACTAGAATTGATAGGCAACTGTCAGCCTAATATCGCGACCTGCTTCTTTGATCCCGACAACACCCTCATAACCAGGAATATGACCGTAATCGGCGACACTACCATGGCTGCGGTAAGACTCATCTAATAGATTTTGTATTGAAAGGTCGACTCTCAAAGAGTCGAATGGCTCGTAGCTAACATAAGCATCGACTAACTGGTAGCTTGGTTTGCCAATTGTCTCAAGCTTTTCAACCCAGCCTAACTCAATTGAACGATGAAATACTTCAATATCATTTAAGCTCGCCACATACTTGTAATTCCAGCCAAGTTTAATCTGATCGTTTAAATGATAGTTAAAGTTTACGTTCAATGAGTCTCCAACCGCATTACCTAGACCACCGTATTCGTAGGCAGCCAAGTCAATGTTGTCAACTTCTATGCGGTTTGTGGATGTCGCGTCTGTAGGATCTGGCCAATTAAATATCACATTATCCAATTCAACGTCGTTATGGTTAAAGCTGACAATTACATCAAAATTGTCCGTTTGATAACCACCAACTAGCTCAAAGCCTTCACTACCTAAGTCACCGATATTTTCGTAGAAAACCCCTTCACGCCCTTTAAACTTGTCGAAGACAACACCATTAATTGTGCTAGAGTATACAGATGCTTCAAACATCCAAGCGCCATCATTATATTGAATACCGAGTTCAACATTTTCTACTTCTTCAGGAACCAAGTTTGCATTCGGCGTTAGCTCACCGACTGTGAATGCATCTGCGATTTGTCTGCCTCGCAGCGCTTCCGCATAGCCAAGTGACAACGTCAAGTTATCAGCAAGGTTGTATAGCAATCCAACATTTTTACTAAAACCATCCTGCTTTTTGGCTGAGAACTCACTGGTTGATGTAACTGGTGCACCAGCTGCATCAGTCTCAACAACCCAAACACCATCAACCTTTACCCAGTTTGCTTCTATACCTTGATGATCCAACTCATAGGAGTCAAAACGTAGACCGAAACTTAAACGCAGATCAGGAAAAACTTGCCAATGATCTTGGACATAAGCTCCTAACACAGTACCATCTTCGTCAAAAATCCCACCAAAGTCTTCATAGGACTGCGAATGTACCTTATCGTTTTTGTGCTCAATTCCATAAGTAATAGAGTGAGTACCGATATCACTGGTATTGCGAATATCAAAACCTATCGTTTCAATTGAGGCATCCCAGGTATATAGCTCACGCTTGAATGATGATTTTGTTTGATACACTGTTGTCTCTAAATTCACCAGAGAATTTAAAAACCAGTTGTGGTTAAGCACTAAAGTCTCGCGCTCACCCCAAGATGCAAACAGTGGGTCGCTTTCTAGTGGTGCCCAGTTTGTTTGCTTGCCAAACTCACCGTCCTCTTTTCTTTGCTCGTAGCTAACTGTGATATCTTGAGATTCCGTCAGCTTGGCATTCAGCTTAATAAACCCTAATGTTTGATCTGCTGCGGTTCCCGGAAGCGCTTTACCGTCACCATCTTCCATATTTTTGCGGCTAACTGTTACATACGAAGCTAAAATACCGATTGAATCCGTTGCCTTACCATATAAAGATAGGCTCTCTTTATGTCCGTCATTGGTAAAATAACTTACTTTGGCAGTTCCACCGAACCTGTCATTTTCATCCAATAGATCCGTCGCACTTTTCGTTTTAAAACGTATTGCGCCACCAACTGCACCGCTTCCAGCTGTTGCTTCACCAGCACCTGCTTGTACCTCTACACTTTTCAATAACTCAGGCTCAATGGCAACACGACCTATGTGATGAAATAGTGTACTTGTTTGTGGAGCACCATCTACAGTGACATTCACCATTGAGTCTTCCACTCCACGAACAAAGATTTTTTGTGCAATCCCCAGCGATCCACCAACAGTAACTGAGGGGGTATGGCGGAAAATATCTTCTAGGTCATTTGCTTGGTAGTTAGCTAATACTGCAGGTGTAATTTCGGAGTTTGTTGTTGCCCCGACAACGGTAATTCTTTCGACTTTTTTTAGTTCATTTTCTGTATCGGATTGCTCTGCGAGTACGCCAAAGCTAAGGCTAAAGCAAGCAAGAGAAACGGCTGACGCTATGGTAGTTTTTTTAAAGAAGTGACTTTTTTGGGATAAAAATGGCATGATTCATGTCTCAAACAACAGTTAAAAGGCTGAATCAGAATTATTACCATTTAGCTTTCTCAAGCAATCACTTTTACAATTGTTACATTTTACGAAACCGGAATTATTACTTGTACAACCAACCCTCCACTGGCTAAATTACGTGCTGACACGCACGCTCTAACACTCCTCAAGTGTCGCTTAGCAAGTGCTAAACCAAGACCAAAACTATCACTTTGTGCGAGGCGAGCATTGTCCACACGGAAAAATGGCTCAAATACTTTCTCAATAAACTCTTCAGGGATCCCGGGCCCCTGGTCTAGCACTTCAACTAAATAATCGTTGCTTATTCGCTGTAGTTTTATCTCGACTTTTTTACCTTCAGGCGTAAAGCGTAAGGCATTACGAATGATATTCTCGATTGCTGGACACAGTGCTCTATGGCAACTATTTACAACAACGGCACTTTTTGGCGATTCAAATAACAGCGTTCGATCTGGAAACTCAAACTTGGCGTCATCGATCAACACATCCAGCAGGTCTACTAAATCTACGCTTTCCTTCTGTAACATTGGATTTTCATTATCTAGCCAAGCCAAAGTGAGTGAATCTTCGACCAACTTTCTAATCTGTTGAGATTCACGAGCAATACGCTCTAAGTGTCGTTGGCTATCATTCTCTTCAAAGTTACTAACCGCAATATCTAGTCGAGTTAGCGGAGTTCTAAGTTCATGTGACAGATCAGCGATTAGCTGACGTTGACTTGCAATTAGCTCCCCGATCCTTGATGCCATCTGATCGAACGTAGAGGCTAAATGTGAAAACTCGTCATTGCGTTTGCCAAGATACTTTCCAAGTCTTACTTTAAAATTGCCTTTACTAAAAGCACTTGTTGCACTATCCAGCTGTCGCAATGGAATAATGATATGTCGATAAAGAAAGATGGATAATACGGCCAACACTGCCATAGGAATGAGTACCTGAAGCATAAATTTAGTCGTATTCCAGTAGATCCCAGGCCGCATTCGCTCTGGCAACTTTATGAGTAAGCTTGCATTAGAAGACTCGAATGGCAGTTCCATTATTGGATTTGATTCAAAATATAAATGTATTTTCCATTCAATGCTCCGACCAAAGTGATAGCTTCCAACGATATTCTGATCTATTGGCTCTCCAGCTAAATGAATAGCGTCAAAACTCGCGATTGATACCCATGTAGATTCTTCTTTCATTAGGTTTTTTATCCAAGCTTCTAGCGCTTCTTGGTTGTTAGCCAAGTAGAGTCGTTCAGCTTCAGACTTCCAATTCTTCATCTGGATTCTATCGCTTACAGCTATCATACTCATACTTTCTTCTGTTTTAAGTGTTAAGGCATGCAGTAAATAGAAAAAAGCGACCAAACCAGCAGCTAAGATTAAGCTCAGTTTCCACAAAATATTTCGTTTCATTTAAAACAATAACCTTTTCCATGCACAGTTTGTAAACGCTCACCATGCCAGTTTGCTTCATTAAGCTTTCTGCGTACTCGACTTAAGTGCATATCTAAACTCCTATCATATGCTCCTAATTTTTTATTAAGCACAGACAGATATAAGTCAGGTTTGGTTATGATTGTATGTGGCCGTGAAGCAAGCTCCCAAAGCAACTTGAACTGAATTGGTGTGAACTCTAATATTTCGCCATGGACATAAACCGATTGAGTCTGCGAGTTTAGTGTTAGGCCATCAATGGAAATCTCTGACGGTATAGAGAGTTGAATTATATTTTGGCTTCGCCTAAGAATACTTTCCATTCTCAAGAGCAACTCAGTGGAGTTAAAAGGTTTAGCAATATAGTCATCAGCCCCATGCGCCAAACCTATAATGCGCTCCTCCTCGGCCCCCTTTGCAGACACCATTACAACAGGGATCTGACTCGTAGCTCGCAGCTTTTTTAACAAAGAAACACCATCTAATTTTGGCAACATATTATCCAAAAGGATCAAATCATGCTGCTGCAACTGAGCGACTTGTAGTCCCGACTCACCATCAAAGCACTGCTCAACTTGATATCCTGACTTTTGCAACAAATCTACTAAGTAGGTACCTAAAGTACAGTCGTCTTCAATTAGCAAGACCTTGATCTCTCTCACGTCACACCTTTTAAAATGCAAATGATAACTAGTTTTATTTTTGCATATTAAGCACTGTATTTTGAAAAGTAAATCTCAGTTGTAACCAGATGAATCTATTTTTTGCAAAGATAAGAAATATAAAGTATCAGAAAGCAAAAAACCTCGCGATTGCGAGGTTTTTTAAAGGATGGTGCCCAGAGGCGGAATCGAACCACCGACACGAGGATTTTCAATCCTCTGCTCTACCGACTGAGCTAT
>NZ_NSDG01000114.1 GCF_002289345.1 Pseudoalteromonas sp. HM-SA03
CTTTGAGTGCAGAATTAAAGCTTAGGCGGGATCTTAGGAAGGTGCAAATTAGTGGTGGGTGTCAGCGATTTAATTCTAGCGATTTATTAACGATTTAATTCCTTGCAATTGAGATACTAACATCTGTTTTACGGCCCCTTACAAAGTCAGGACTCAATATGTGTGACATGATTCACATCAGCAATAGACTCACCATCCCAAATCATTTCAATCAGACTGGTTTGCATTACATCCAACACAGGCTTTGGAGTGAAAAGAGCTATACACTCGGCACCTTGATTGCGGACACTAGGGTAAAGTACACCTTGATACCCGTCTTTTTTTAGCTGACAAGCCAGCGCTTGAGAGGCAGTGTATTTATCGGGATCGAGAATGTCGGTTTCGCCCTCTTTAACCGTGTGAATTGGTTCTGCATTATGGCGCACAACGAGGCTTCGAAAGACGATACGGTCAAACTCCAACCCTTCAACATTTTGGTAGTACCGTTGTTGATGGTATTTGACTTCTAGCATTGCTGTGCGTTCTAAATCGGCAATGTACAAGGCACCAAATAGCCCATCGTTAAAACGTCCACCATTAGGGTTCACATGAGTGAAAGGCGCGACCGCATAGCTGCGGCCATTAGCGCATTGATAGGGGATCTCATTGGGGTCAATAAGCTCAACGTTCCCCACCTCATCTTGAAGGCGAGGATTCGTTAACTCTTGCAATGTATAAAGGTGCTCGAAGTCCTCCGCGCTGGCGACGTCATCAAAAAGGTGTATAGACGGATACTTAGTGCAAACCAGTCTATAGCCTTGAGACTCTATCCCCATAAACCACCTCGCAGAGCATCTATTCGTTTAGCTACTTCGTACAAGTCACCAAACTTGCCATCTTCAATGATCTCCAGGGGTGTGCGACCTGCAAAGAAATCATTGTGATTCTTCATTTGCATAAACCCTTTGACGTTGGCAGGGTTGCTGAACACAATACGTAATGCCTGATGCATGTTTAATAAGTAGCTAATTCGCTCTAACTGATCATCGCTTAGCTTCACAGTATCGGGATTCGCTTTGTACTTGTGGTAGGTTGTTTTTGGTAGCTTTAAGATGCTTTGAGCTTGAGAAGCTGTGCAACCCCACTGCGATAAAATGTTATCCGCAGCCTTAAAACCAGCTTTGGCCATTGCATCTCGGTTATATGCTTCTTCTCTTTGTGCTTGCATGCGAAGACTCCCATTTGGAACTTATTTGTCATTATGGTACTAAATAGGACTTTCTGCAAGAGAGTATTGATCGATATGTAGACTAGTGGTTGATGTGAAAAGACAATAACGTTACCCGTAGGAAAAAGCTCATTGTTTCAGTTGATAGCGCTCTAATGACCGTTAAACCAATACCCTGAACTGATCTGGATAAAGCCTGCAACTTACGGGCAATCTATTATTGTAATTCGTACCGTTGCTTGTGCCGTGTTTACGATGTACACCTTCAACTTTCATGCCTGAGTCGGCTTATTTTTGCACCGAGGTGATCTGTGATTTGGTAAAACGTGATTTTTCTTAGTTAGCCTCCAGCTTTAATGAGTGCAGAATCATTTTATGGGAAGGTGATAGCTCAGATTAGGTCATCGTTAACACAATTGAAGATTCGCTACTCATTTATTTAGCTAAAGGGGTGTAACCCCCTTAACCCATCGCCGCGTAAAGCGCCTCCTGCCCTAACGGTTTACCAGTATTTTGCTTGTGCGATAGCTTCTAGTAGTCCGCTAATATCTGCGGCATATACTTCGCCAATATTACCAATTCTAAAACAATCTGCGTTTGATACTTTGCCGGGGTAAATTACATATCCTTTTTGCTTCAATGCTTCATAAAAACGCTTAAATTCATAGCTTTCGTCACTTGGTGAATAAAAAGAAGTGATAATAGGTGAATGCATGGCTTCTGGTAACAAGGCTTCAAAACCAAGGGCTTTCATGCCGCTAACGAGTTGTTTTTGATTTTCGCTGTAACGCTTAAATCGCGCAGAGACACCTCCCTCTTGCGCCAATTCTTCCAGTGCCTTGGCAAAAGCTCTGACAACATGCGTTGGCGAGGTAAAACGCCATTTACCGTGGTGGTTTTCCATGGTTTTCCACTGGGCGTGGAGATCCAAAGAAAGTGAACGTGCTTGTCCTTCAGAGGCAACCAGCAGCGCCGTTTTTGCAATCACAAAGCCAAAACCTGGGACACCTTGAATACACTTATTTGCTGAGCTAATGAGGATATCAATTTGCCACTCGTGCATATCCATCTCAATGCCGCCAAAACTGCTCATGGCATCAAGGATCATTACTTTGTTGTGATGTTTCGCAAGCTCCGCTACGCGTTTAGCTGGATTCAGCATCCCCGTTGTGGTTTCGCAGTGTACCATTGCTACGTGGGTGATCTCAGGGTGTTGCTCAAGCGCTTGTGAGATCTGCTCAAGTTGCGGCAATTCGGTTTCAACAAAGTTGAGCACAATCACATTAATATTGAGATAACTGGCTATCTCAATAATACGCGTACCATAGGCACCATTATTGATAACCAGTAAAGTGCCAGACTTTGGAATAAAAGTTCCAATAGCCGCCTCTACACTTGCTGTACCACTACCCTGCATTAAGGTTGCACTGTAGTCACTGCGATACTGTGGATCTGCAACCGCAATTTCACAAAGTTGCTTGCGAATAACTTGCACCACTCCTTGGTTATATTCATCATCCCAAGTGCACCAGTCTTTCAACATGGCTTCTTTCACTGTGTGGGAGGTACTGAGCGGGCCTGGCGTCAGGAGTAAATAATTGTTGTTCATAACTTGCCTCTAAACTGGTCTATACCAGATTATTTAACCGAGTTTAGGTGACAACGACATGACAGTTTTATGAAATTAAGATTGATGTAGTAATGATGTTCAATGAAGCCTCGCCTTTACCCTAAATGGCAAAGGCGAAGAAAAGCAACAGAGGCTCTGGTTGTTATCCCGAGCTTAAGTTATTTAACCTGAACTCAGGATAAGAAGTTAGTTAATATTTATACCCATTTGGATTATTGCTTTGCCAGCGCCATGTATCTTGCATCATGGCATCCAGTCCACGCTCTGCATGCCAGCCTAATTCAGATTTGGCTTTTTCAGGCGCAGCGTAACAGGCGGCAATGTCGCCATCGCGACGTGGTTTAATGTCATACGGTATAGCTTTGCCCGCAGCCTTTTCAAACGCGGTAACCATCTCTAGTACCGAGTAGCCATTGCCGGTACCTAAGTTATAGATATGCGTGCCTGCTGCTACTGCGATTTTCTCAAGTGCTTTTAAATGGCCAATAGCTAGATCAACCACATGAATGTAATCTCTCACGCCCGTACCGTCTTTGGTGTCATAGTCGTTACCAAAGACGCCTAAACTCGCCAGTTTACCAACAGCAACCTGTGAGATGTAGGGCAGTAAGTTATTGGGAATACCATTTGGGTCTTCACCAATTAGCCCCGACTCGTGTGCACCAACCGGATTAAAGTAACGCAAAATAGCAAAGGCCCAACGCGGGTCTGATTTAGCGACATCCTGTAGTACCATTTCAACCATCAACTTTGACGTACCATAAGGATTGGTTGTGCCACCAACTGGGAAATCTTCACGAATAGGAAGGCTGGCAGGATCTCCATATACCGTCGCTGACGAGCTAAAAACTAGCTTAAATACATTGGCGTCACGCATTGCATCAAGCAGCGTCAACGTACCTTGGACGTTGTTTTGATAATACTCGATTGGCTTTTGAACCGACTCTCCTACGGCCTTTAAACCTGCAAAGTGGATCACTTCTTCAATATCATATTGCGCGAATACACTATCAAGAAATGCCTTATCAAGAATATCACCTTGATGAAATGCAGCTTCCTTTCCTACTATCTCAGCGACTCTATGTAATGAAGTCTGCTGAGAATTGCTTAGATTATCTACGACCACTACCTTTTTGCCTTGCTGTAGCAGCTCTAATACAGTGTGAGAGCCGATATAGCCTGCGCCACCTGTTACGAGAATCGTCATATCTATTCCTATGGTTGTTGTCTATGCATTACGTTTAACATGCAATTTAATATATCGCTATCAGTCTTCGCTGTGGCATACAAATGCCAGCTTGTTATCAAAAAAGCTCAAGCGAGAAATTGAAGTCTGACAGTAACTTCTTAAGTTTCTTAATAAGTGGATCTTTTTAGGCGCATTTAAATCCCGGTAATAAATTTTATTATCTAGTGCATATGCCACTTTGTTATCATCCAACCAAGTGTAATCTTGCACTTGACTGGGAAGAGCAAAAAATCGCTGAATATGATCGCTCTCTCTATGGTAGGTTGCGAACCACATCAAGCCATTGACTTGATAAGTAAAAGCAAACACGTCACGCGCACGGTTGTAAGACAAAGTTCGGCCAATATCTTCGGCAAGAATTTGTGGTAAATGACCGTTAATATCTGTGTACTGTAAGGTATGCGGAGCACTTTCAGTCGCACCTAAAATAAACATAATAAGATCTTGGTTGCTCCCCCAAGCATGATATCCAACAGGTTCAATATGCTCAAAAACACGACTTGGTTTTGTAGCCTGATCAAACGGATAAAACCACAGTTTTTGCTTTCCGGAACCCTCAACCACAATCGTCGTTAACCCTTTCCCATTCGGGTGCAGTGTGGGTGAATATTCGAAGACAGGGGATTGAGTGAGATTCGTTGTGTTTTGGCTTTGAAAGTCGTAAAAAAACAGATCCGTTTGACTATTACCATCAGCGCTTACTTCCCCAGTATAGAAAACCCCAGAATCAGTCACTAGTGGTTGATTAAAATATGCGGTGTTTTCGGTAATCGGTTTAGCACTGAAATGTTCACCTAATTCAGCTAGCCAAACTTGGCTTTTGGGCATGGCTGAATAAGCCGGTAAACAGGACGCGAAAGCGAATAGACAAACTGCGAGCTTCACACGCATTGAAATGGGCATGGACGTTCCTTTGATTTTTCATTGTAGTTATATCACCCTGCTATGATACCCAACACTCGCCCTCAAGCAAAGCTTGCCAAAAACTTTGCTTCGCGTAACATCGAATTAACGGATGATGAAAGCTAAGGCAGATTTATGTCAGACAAACACCCTATTATCGCCATTACTGGTAGTTCAGGCGCAGGCACTACAACAACGACAAGCGCGATAAAACACATATTCCGCAGTCTTAATACCAAAGCCGCCTATGTCGAAGGCGATAGCTTTCATCGCTACACTCGCCCTGAAATGGATAAATTGCGTCGCGAAGCGCTGCAAGAAGGTAAGCACATTAGCTACTTTGGTGAAGAAGCCAATGACTTCGGCGCATTAGAAAGTCTGTTCAAAAGCTATGGCGAAACCGGCAATGGCAAAGTCCGTCGCTACCTTCACACGTTTGACGATGCCGTGCCATTTAATCAGCTACCGGGCACTTTTACTCCTTATCAAGAACTGGAACAAAACACCGATATGCTGTTTTATGAGGGGCTGCACGGCGGTGTCGTGACCCCCGAGTATGATGTGGCCAGCAATGTTGATTTATTGATTGGCATGGTGCCTATCATCAACCTTGAATGGATCCAAAAGCTCATTCGCGATACCAATGAGCGCGGCCACTCCAAAGAAGCGGTCATGACGTCAATTGTGCGCTCAATGGATGACTACATTAATCACATCACCCCACAGTTTTCTCGCACGCACATTAACTTTCAACGCGTGCCCACCGTGGATACGTCTAACCCATTCAGTGCTAAAGACATACCATCATTAGACGAAAGCTTTGTGGTTATTCGCTTTCGTGGCATCGAAGATGTTAATTTCCCTTACTATTTACAAATGATTGAGGGCAGCTTTATGTCTCGTGTAAATACGTTAGTTGTACCGGGTGGAAAAATGGGATTGGCAATGGAGTTAGTACTGACTCCACTTATCAAAGAATTATTAGTGAAGAAACGTGCCCTTGAGAATATGGCGCCAGTCGATTTACCGATTTAACCCAGCTTATGTTTTGATTAGGAATAATAGCTTCCTTGCATCGCTCCATATCACACTTTACACTGACGCCTTTTAGGGCATCACGAGTAGTTGTTATATGGACATGCTTACCATTTTAGTGGGGTCTAAAAACCCAGTAAAAATCAATGCTGCAAAAACCATCTTTGCGCAGTACTTTCCCAATGCAAAAATTGATTGCCAGGGTATCTCAGCGCCAAGTCTCGTTGCGGATCAGCCTTTAGGTGAACAAGCCACCCGTGAAGGCGCAGAGAATCGTGTTACTTACTTACAGCAACATCATCAAGCCGATTTTTATTGTGCCATGGAAGGAGGCGCTGCCAAATTTGAATACGGTGCAGCTACTTTCGCTTATGTCGTCATTGCGGATAACCGTCGTACGAGTGTCGGCCGTAGTTGTAATTTGCCGCTACCGGCATCGATCTACGCACGTCTTGAACAAGGCGAAGAGCTAGGACATGTAATGGATGACCTGTTCAACACCACTAATATCAAGCAACAAGGTGGTGCTATCGGTTTACTAACCAATCATCTTGCCACCAGAGAAAGTAGCTACACGCAAGCCTTATTGCTCGCGATGGCGCCCTTTAATCACCCGGAGATGTATTTATAATGCCGAACTACACACATATTTTATTTGATGCGGATGAAACCTTATTTAGCTTTAATGCCAAACTTGGATTACAAACGCTGTTTACTCAATATGACGTAGTATTCACTGACGAGGACTTCGAAGAATATAACAGCTTAAATGCGCCACTTTGGGTGCAGTATCAAAATGGTGAGATTGACGCAAAAACACTTCAGGTAACGCGCTTTAGTCGCTGGGCTGAAAAACTCGATGTCGCGCCTGAAGTGCTCAATGCGGGATTCTTGGCAGCGATGGCAGAAATTTGCCAACCGTTACCGGGAGCTAAAGCCTTGCTCGACAGCCTGAAAGGCCAATGTACTTTGGCTATTATTACCAACGGATTTGCCGCGCTTCAGCAAAAGCGCTTAGAGCACACCGGCCTTGTGGATCGTTTTTCTGAAGTGGTGATCTCTGAGTTGGTAGGTAAAGCCAAGCCAGATCCGAGTATTTTTGCGCATACGTTAGCGCTGTTGGGAAACCCCGACAAATCCAAAGTATTAATGGTTGGCGACACACCAGCGAGTGACATTTTAGGCGCAAACCGCTTTGGGATTGATAGCTGTTGGTTAAAGCATGATGGCAAAGTCTGCCCTGACCATATCAAGCCAACCTATACCGTAGAGTCTCTTAGAGAGTTGCAAGCGATTTTAATGGGGTAATGCCCAGTGCAATTGTGTGGGGGTAAGGTGACCTTTCGGGTTTTAAAAAGCTCGCCGAGTAAATCGGCTCCTACCAAAGGTAGACCTTGCGGATTATTAAAAGCTCGCCGAGCAAATCGGCTCCTACCAAAGGTAGACCTTGCGGATTATTAAAAGCTCGCCGAGCAAATCGGCTCTTACCAAAGGTAGACCTTGCGGATTATTAAAAGCTCGCCGAGTAAATCGGCTCCTACCAAAGGTAGACCTTGCGGATTATTAAATGCTCGCCGAGTAAATCGGCTCCTACCAAAGGTGGGCCTGAGTAGGAGCAAGTTTACCTTGCGAGCTCTTAAAGCTGCTGAAGATGCGCCGCAAAAGCCGGTACTTATCAATTGATTAAAGTGCTGAGCGCTGTCTTAACACTTCAAATAGACATACACCGGTCGCAACCGATACATTTAAGCTAGACACGCTACCTACCATCGGGATCTTAACCAGCTCATCGCAATGCTCTCGAGTTAAGCGGCGCATGCCATCACCTTCGGCGCCCATTACAATGGCCATAGGCCCAGTCAGGTTTGCATCAAAAACGGCTGTATCGGTTTCGCCTGCCGTACCCACAACCCACACGCCAGCTTCTTTAATATCACGCAATGTACGAGCAAGATTGGTTACTTGGATAAGCGGAACTGTTTCTGCAGCGCCACACGCTACTTTTCTTGCAGTGCCGTTTAGCTTTGCAGACTTATCCTTTGGTACGATAACACCATGTACACCTGCTGCATCAGCACTACGCAGACATGCACCTAAGTTATGCGGATCCGTTACCCCATCAAGTACCAAGAAAAATGGTGTGGTTTCTCTTTGAATGATCTCATCAAGATCTTTTTCATTGTATGCCCGCGCCGCTTTAACATTAGCAATAATGCCCTGATGTTGCTCACCATTCGCTTTGTTATCAAGCGCTTTACGCTGCATAAACTGCACTGAAATACCAAACTTACGGGCATCGTTTACGACTTGATTTAAACGCTTATCTTCACGTCCCTTTAGTGCATAAATTTCTAAAAAGCGCTCCGGCGCGTTATTCAAAATGGCTTCGATTGAATGAAAGCCAAAAATTAATTCGTTACTCACGTTAAAGCTCCCGCTTTATAATCTATTGCGCTTTTTTGCTACGATTTCTTTCGTTTTTACCTGGGCGTTTTGCTTTGCCCTTTGCCGCTTTGGCTTTTTTACTCGTCGATTTTTTCTTCGACTTTAGCGTGCCTGCCTTTTTCGCCTGTTTGAGCTCACCCTTAGGGGTCGTTCTTTTGCGCTTTTTGGCTTTGTCATCGCCTTTATTATCTTTATCGCGACCAGACGTTTCACCGTCACGGCGCTTAACCCCCGGTATTTTACCCGTTTTTAGCTGCTCACGAACACTACTTGCCGTGCTTTTCGGCGATTTTCGACGCCTTGAATAGCGATCTGAAAGACCTTCTTCAGCCAAAGCTAAGTTGATGCGGCGATCGTCTAAGCTAACTGAAGCAACCACAACATTCAGTTTATCACCTAGTCTAAACACCGTGCGGCTATGTTCACCAACCAGATATTGCTTAGCACCATCAAAGTGAAAGTACTCATGCCCTAAATTGCTAACATGGATCATCCCGTCAATCTGTAGGTCGTCTAGCCTCACAAATAATCCAAAGTTGGTGACCGATGAGATCACACCGGTAAATTCATCGCCAACATGATCTTGCATAAATTCACATTTAAGCCAATCAGCGACTTCACGAGTGGCGTCATCGGCGCGGCGCTCTGTCATCGAGCACTGCTCACCCAGTTGTTTCACTTCATCTTCGTTATAGATGTAAGCACCACTCACTGGCTGTTGTTGCTGCTGTAAAATGCCTTTGATTGCGCGGTGTACTACCAGATCCGGATAACGGCGAATTGGTGAGGTAAAGTGTGCATAGGCTTTTAAGGCCAAACCAAAGTGACCAATATTTTCTGGCTGATATACTGCTTGCTTCATTGAGCGCAGTAGCATAGTTTGGATCAATTCTTTTTCAGGCCGCTCTCCCAGTGACTCGATCGCTTGCGTCAACTCCTCTGGCGACGGATCGTTAGGTAATTGGCTTTCAATACCCAAGTCTTGCAAGAATTGTCTAAATTGGCTCAATCTTTCAGGGTCTGGCTCATCATGAACACGGTACAAGCTATGGGCTTCGTGTTTTTCCAACAACTTTGCTGCTGACACGTTCGCCAAGATCATGCACTCTTCAATCAGCTTGTGGGCGTCATTACGAACCACAGGCACGATAGAGTCAATTTTTCGATGGGCATTAAATACAAAGCGCGTTTCTAGGGTTTCAAACTCAATCGCGCCACGCTCCTGCCTCGCAGCCTTCAACGCCATATACATGTTATGGAGCTCAGTTAGATGAGGTACAAGAGGCTGATAATCGGCTCTGAGCTTTTCGTCACCTTGTAAAATCGCATGGACTTTGGTGTAAGTAAGACGAGCATGAGAGTTCATCACGGCTTCGTAAAAACGGTAGCCAGACAAACGACCCGCTTCTGACACGGTCATTTCCGCAACCATACACAAACGGTCGACCTTTGGATTCAATGAACATAAGCCGTTCGATAGTACTTTGGGCAGCATTGGAACAACTTGCTCAGGGAAATACACTGAGTTACCACGTTCAATCGCTTCTTTGTCAAGTGCAGTGTCCTTACCTACATAATGAGACACATCTGCAATGGCAACCCATAAACGCCAACCACCTGACTTTTTACGTTCACAATAGACCGCATCATCAAAATCTCGGGCATCTTCACCATCTATAGTTACTAACGGTAAATCGCGTAGGTCAACACGACCTTGTTTCGCAGACTCTTCAACAAATTCACCAAGATTTGCAACTTGTGCTTTTACTTCACCAGGCCACTTATGAGGAATGTCATGATTGCGAAGTGCCACCTCAATTTCCATACCCGGTGCCATATGATCGCCGAGTACCTCAAGTACTTTACCCATTGCATTCATTTGTTTGCTTGGGCTTTGAGTGACCTCTACCTGCACCATTTGATTATGGCGAGCACCATTTTCTTGACCAGGTACGATGATGATATCTTGAGTAATGCGAGGATCTTCAGGCACCACGACTGCCATGCCAAACTCAACAAAATAACGACCGACGACTGGCGCACGCTCTTTTTCAAGTACTCGCACAATGCGCGCTTCCACCTTACCACCTGAGCCTCGACTGCCAGCCTTCGCTAACACCCAATCGCCATGCAGCACTCGCTCCATTTGATACTTAGTGATAAACCAATCTTTGGGTTCGCCTTCTACTTCTAAAAAGCCAAAGCCGTCACGGTGTCCAACAACGCGACCTTTGACTAGACCATCATCACTTGGAATGGTGTAACACTTAAATTTATTGAAGTGCAGCTGACCGTCTCGCTCCATTGCACGCAAGCGGCGTTTAAGCGCAATTTGACGTTCTTCGTCTTGCACTTTTAAATCGTTACACAATTGAGAGAAAGAAGGAGGTTTGGCCGCGCTTTTAATGTGCTCTAAGATAAATTCGCGACTAGGTACTGGATTGTCGTATTTTTGCTGTTCTCTATCGAGATAGGGATCCTGTTTTGGCATTACTGTCTTGTTAAATAAGCTATGCTGTTATTTTAACCCAAAATAGCCTAATGACCTAGGCCAAGATCGATGAATCTTTTTATGCAGATAGATTAACCACTGAATTTGACACCGATTCCAACGTTGCAATTTGGGCATGAAGCTCTAATAAACGCTCAACTGAGTGTCTAGCAACCATAGCAAGACCGTCCCAATCAATTTGCTCTTCCGAGTAACTTAGCTGCGCAGTTGCAGCTTGAACAAGCTCGGCAAAATTCACCATACCAAGCTCTAACGCTTCGTTTTCAATGTAGGCAAGCTTATCAACGGCTAAATCAGTTACATTCAACTCTGTGAGCCCTTTAATTTGCGCAATTTCGTACTCAAATCGATCTGCTAAATACATCAATTTCGTCGCCAGCACGCCAGAACTTTCACGGTTTGCAAGATCCATAAACCTTGATTGATCAATCAGAGTTTTACATTCCAAGCGAGATGTCGTTTTTACAGTTGCACATTCTAGTGCCACATATAAACGGCTTGGCATGATAGGTTTAGTTAAACAGTCCTGCATGCCTGCTCGGAGGCATCGCCTTTTCAACTCAGGATCGCCATCACCCGTTAACGCTATCACCTTAACGCTGGAGGTAAAGCCAATTTCATTGAAACCCTCTTTAAACCACTCAAGGCCATTACCATCAGGTAACCGCATATCCAGCAGAACAATATCGAAATTATGTTCTAATAGCGCGACTTCAGCTTCTGCAAGACACTTAGCAATAGAAAACTCACTCACCATATCGTTTAAGTAGGTGCTGATCACATCAATATTCATGGCGTTATCTTCAACAACAAGTACATTGAGTGCCAGCTTTTCTGTATTAAACTCTGTGCTCTGTAACGGTGAATCACTACACTGACAATCTAGTTCAAAGCTAAACACCGTGCCATTACCAATCTTGCTGTCGACGTTAAGCTCAGAGTCGAGCCCTTGCAGCAGCTGCTTGCATAATGCCAATCCAAATCCTGCACTTTGCGAGATGGATTGCTCATTGTTTAATGTCACAAAAGGTTCGAAGATCTTTTCCATTTGTACTTCAGTCAGTCCTTTGCCCGTATCCTTAATTGCAAAACGGATAGTTTGCTTATCTTCAGTGCGACTTGTGCCCTCAAGGATCAATGTAATAATGCCTTTATCTGTATACTTAATCGCGTTCGAGAGCAGATTTCTGAGTACCAAAGACAATGTATCTTGCTCGACGACATGAACGTCCTGCGGATACAGACCTTTAACCTCTACCCTCAAACTCAATCCTTTAGCCAGTGCCAGCGGCTGTAAGAGGCGAACTAACTCTTGCGAAAGACTATAAAGCGAGACTGGCACACGATTTTGCGCGGCATATTCCCCTTTCGCCTGTAATAATACTTGATTAGCTAAGTCCGACATCGACATCGCAGCGTGGACGATAACATCGCATAACTGAGCATGGCGATTGGGCTCTCGCGGTACTTTTTTAAGTGACTCTGCATGACCAACAATGGCATTTAGTGGTGTTCTCAGTTCATGACTCAATAGCGTTAAGAATTGACCTTTTACCTGCGCTGACTGCTCAGCAGCAGTTTTTAACAGGCAGAGTTCTTTTTCACGACGGCTGCTACATAACAGGCATAAAGAAAAACACAACAGCAGTGGCATCGTACTCACCGAAACAGCAAAAAACTGATTAACCCAATTTGCCGAAACCAGGCTATCTGTCACCGAGTAGCCGCCAAGCATGACCAACCTAAAAGTAAACACGGCTAGTAAGCTCAAGCACGATAGGCCAAACGCCCAATGTGCTGCACTAAATTCCTTCGATAATAACTTTTGCCCTTTATTCAGAGCCCGTAGACAATAAATCATCGCCATCGCCCAGACTAAGTAGTTGATCCCGACGCGAGCTATAAAATTAAAATCCACGTACAAAAAGTAGGTAAAACTTGGAATACCCAATACGGCTAATACATACCAAGGCGTGTAATTGCTTTTCACACTAAAAAATGCATCAACACCGCGAACCAGATAAAAAAGCCCAAATGCGATAGTAAGATTGGGAATAAAAATTGAGAACGTAATGGGAAGTGTATAGGCGGCTAGCAGACCACATCCAATTGCGGTAAGCGCAATGAAAACAAGCCAATTTCGAGTGCCTGATAGGCCTTTATTAATAAACCAGTTTACGGCCATAAAAACTGTACAGACCACAGTTGTTATTGCGGTAACTTGAATAAGTAATTTAGGATCCATTATTGCACTCAAAATTAATACATTATTATTACTTAGTGAAAGATGCAGTATATTACCGCACAGCATTATTTTGAAGTACTAACTGGATATATGCTATTACACCGAGTTACAGCCACCCTTTTTGCTTAGCAATTCTTGCTGCATCCACCCTATTTGTCGCATGTAATTTCGCGATGGCGTCGGATAAATAATTCCTTACCGTACCCTCGCTCAAAAATAACTGTTCTGCGATTTCAGCGGTTTTTAACCCTTCGCTCGCCAAACGCAACGCTTTGCGCTCCTTATCAGTAAGTGGGTCAGCATCCTCCAAAGCGTACAGAGCAAGCTCTGGGTCAATAACCTTATATCCATTCATGACCTTTTTCAACGTTGATAGCAAGTACTCACTTGGAGCTTCTTTTAATACAAATCCATTTACCCCTAAGGTGATCGCGCGACGAATATAACCCGCCTTAGAAAAGGTCGTCATGATAACTACTTTTGTGTCTGGCATTTTTTGTTGTAAGTGCTGAGCAAGCTCAAGCCCAGTGACTTGTGGCATTTCAATATCCGTTAACACGATATCAGGCGTTAACTTTGCTAACTTTTCCTTTGCAACTTGACCGTTTTCAGCCTCGCCAACCACCTCAATCTCTCTATCTAAGCTCAATAATGCCGCAATAGCTCCCCTCACTAATGCCTGATCTTCAACAATAAAAACTTTAATCATCCTGCTTCTCCTAGTACCGCCTTAAAGCATCCGCCCTGTTCGGTGTTATAAAATAGTTGGCCGCCACATTCTTTCAATCGAGTACGGATCCCCATTAAACCATTTCCTTCCTTTATGGACTTTACAGAACCATTATCTTTAATTTCTACAAAGACATTATTGTCATTTTGCCGTAGTGTGAAGCAAACCTTATCTGCGTCGCTGTGACGAATAATGTTGGTGCATATCTCTTTAGCAAAAAAGCACAAACAGGCTTCGCTTACTTTATCTAAAGTGATCGCCTGCAATTCTAGAGTTACGGCAATGCCCTTATCTTTTAGCCTCGATGCCAAAATGTGCAGTTGAGCATCAAGCGCAAGCTGATGGTAGCCGGTGACGGCTTGGCGCACTTCGCTTAGTGCTTCTCTCGCTAAGTCTGCAACCTGCAGCGCTTCTGATTGCGCTTGCTCTAATGCATTTGCAGCCGCAAATTTACTCGCCAGCTCCGCTTTTAATGCTATCGAGCTGAGTGAATGACCGAGTAAATCATGTAGGTCGCGCGCAATACGCTCTCGCTCAGCCACGGCGCCTAATCGCTTAATCTCCTCTTCACTTTGCCTCTGCAACTCTTGATGTACTCGCTCTCGGTGTGACATCCAACCAAAAATAAAGAGTCCACATGCCACACACAGTGCAGGCATCAAGAAATAAACCGTTTGCTGGGTTGCGATAAATTTAGCCGTTAGCAATACCAACGCTATGATGACCAGCATCGCAATGATTTTATAGCGAGGCAGAAAATTAAAACCGCAAAAAAAAGCAATAAAGCCAAATAACGAACTCGTCCCGGTCGTCACCCAACTACCTGCAACACAAAGCCCTGACATCAGCACTAAATTCATCACCAACGCATTGCCCGTTTTTGTAATACTCTGCCAATAAAGCACGACAAAGCTAAGGTACACAACAACTTGCAACGCAATATTAACTGCGCTCAATTGCGCCCAGTTAAATACCAATGGGAAAAAATAAAAGGTTGAAAATATAAGGGGTCCGGCATTCCAAAATGAGCGCCGTTTCTCAACTAGGGTAAATTCTGTGGTTATGGACACAAGCTTCTCTGATTCGCTCTTTTTATTATTATTTACGTTTAAGCGCAGAATGTTGAGTGACAAGTGTCAACAATCTTGTCATCTCAAAGCGATTAAATGATAGACTGCTAAAAAACAGATCTAATATTCGATATGCGCCCACAACAGTCCGCTTTGCTCTCGCTCCATAGTGCCGTTTTATTATTTGGTGGAACAGCATTATTTTCAAAATTAATATCACTCTCAGCACTGGATATCACCGTTTACCGTACCGCTGTAGCCTTTGTTGTGCTGCTACTGTTACTCAAAATACAACGGCAACCGATAAAATTAATACACAAAAAAGATTATCTAACTGCCTTAGTTCTTGGTGTCATCGTGGGACTTCATTGGGTGACTTACTTTGCAGGTATGCAAATGGCGGGAATTGCAGTTGGGATCATTGCCTTTTTCACCTACCCCGTGATCACGGTTTTTTTAGAGCCGCTCTTCACTCGCAGCCGCGTGCAAATAAAGGATTTTATCAGTGCTAGCGCGGTGTTATTTGGTATCTATCTATTAGTACCAGAAGCGAACCTTGGCAACCAAGTTACTTTAGGGATTATCACGGGCGTATTCTCTGGCGCACTCTTTGCGCTACGCAACTTGCTCCAAAAGCGCTTCTTTTCTCACTATAGCGGCCCACACACAATGCTTTACCAAACGCTTGTTGCATGCCTCATGCTGTTAGCATTTGTGGAAGTGCCAATTCAGCAAGTTTCCACAGAAAACCTCTGGTTAATCTTGCTTGCAGGAGCAATATTTACAGCAATTCCACACGCCTTGTTTGCTTCTAGCCTACGTTATTTATCTGCTACCACTGCAGGGTTAATTTCTTGTTTACAACCATTGTATGGAACACTATTAGCTTATATTCTGTTACACGAGACGTTGACACTTACAACATTACTTGGCGGGTTGTTGGTAGTTAGTGCAGCCTGTTTTGAAACTTGGTCTATTACAAGGAAAAAAACATGATTCAAGTCTTAGCGCACCGTGGAGCCAGTGGCAGCTATCCAGAAAACACACTTGCCGCAATAGAAGCAGCTCTCCATATTGGCGTTGATGGTATTGAGTTGGATGTGCAAAGTTGCGCGGATGATTACGCCATTATTCACGACACGTGGCTAGACAGAACCACTAATGGCGTAGGTAGAGTCAATGAGCAAACTCAGGCCCATCTTGCCACACTTGATGCCGGTAAAGGGCAATCAATTCCCACCTTGCAGCAAGTGTTTGCCACCATAGGCAAACAGACAGATATCAATTTAGAGCTAAAACACACCTTTAGCCTAGATAAATTCGTTATTTATATTGAAGAACATATCCAGCAAGGTGTGATCACCAGAGAGCAGCTACTCATCTCCTCTTTTGACCATCATCAACTATTGTGGCTAAAGCAAAAATTACCTTGGGTAAGAATTGGCGCGTTAACGGCTTCTATTCCAATTCATTATGCGCAATTTGCTGAATCACTCCATGCCTACAGCATTCATATGGACAAAAACTTTATTAATCATGAATATGTACTGGACGCAAAATCTCGTGGATTAAAGGTATTTGCTTATACGGTCGATAAACAACAAGATATAGATATGATGCTAGATTTCGGGGTGGATGGTATTTTCACTAACTTTCCATGCCAAACCAAAATGTATTTACAGGGCATTGGCGCTTACGCCCCCCCAATTGAGTAACTACTTGATCGCTTTGGCATTGTTATTCCATTTAGCTCATCTATACTGAGACAAATAAAGTGGCACAATGATGAGCCCAATATGAGTTTATATATGCGCATTTATAATTTTTTAGAAGAGACATTTTTCTTTACCTTAACTCGAAAGATTGTTGGTAACTTAGGCTTTTTATTTCTCTTTCAAGCAATTAGTTTATTTTGGCTGTATTCTGAGCTATCTCAGTCTGGCGCGAATATGGGAGCATTTTGGTTGATCACGATTGTGATCCTTGCCGCTTTTGCGTTTACCGTCTTTTATATGCGCTTTTTAATCGTGCGGCCAGTGCAAGCAATGAAAGATTCACTGGAACGTGTTAACCGCCAAGACGGTAACTTAGATGCAAAGCTACCACAGTTTACTTATGACGAATTTAGAGACTTAAGCGAGCAGTATAACGCTTTTACTACCCACCTTAGTGCTCTGTTGGAAAAAACATACGAAAGCGCCGCTGCGGCAACACAAAGCAACCGCGATATCACCAGCTCCATGCAAAGTACAGCCAAATATGGACAGCAGCAGCTGAGCCAAGGTGACACAATTATTGCAGCTTCCGATCAGGTCAGCCACAGTTTACAAAGTATTGTGCACAATACCGATCAGGTTTATCAGGCCAATACCGAAAGCCTGCACTTTGTTCGAGGTTCATCACAGTCGTTAACTAAGCTCGTTGCTGAAGTAAAACAAATCACCACGCTACTAGGTAACTTTTCATCGACGGTTTCAGGCCTGAAAGAAAATAGCGAGAATATTCGTAACATTCTAAAAATGGTCGAAGAGTTTTCCGACCAAACCAACTTGCTGGCGCTCAATGCGGCAATTGAAGCAGCTCGAGCAGGTGAAGCCGGGCGTGGCTTTGCAGTGGTTGCCGATGAAGTTCGTGCGCTATCGGTCAAGGTCAATGCGGCTACCCGCCAGATCAGCGACTTTATCAATCAAATGAACGTGCTTGTCGGTGAAACCAATCAAGAATCAGAACAATTGATTTCTCATTCAAGCTCAGCAGAGAAAGCCATCAGTGATACCTCTCAAGGCTTTATTTCGATGAGTGATGACTTTGAACGCAATCAAGCGCAATTAGAAGAAATCGTTAGTGCGGTACACCAACTTGAAGAAACACAAAAACATACCCACCAAGCAGTGCAACAAATTGTCGAACTGGGTCAGCAATCTAAATCACAAATTGATGGCGCGTTAGCTGAATGCCAAAGTGCCCAAAAGCTCACAGAAACCACTCAAAAAGAGCTTACTCGTTTTGTTTCGCGGCGCTAAGCCCGCGAAACATCAAATGTGAGCACTTCGCTGATGCTAGCTTTGTTTAGCGCCAGCATGACTAGCCTATCTATTCCCAGTGCAACGCCAGCACAATCGGGGATCCCCGCGTCAAGTGCAGCCAATAACCGCTCATCGGCCGGCACAGGATGCAATCCCATCTCAGCTCTGAGTTGGTTATCTTGCTCAAAACGCGCTCTTTGCTCTACCGCATCCGTCAATTCGTTAAATCCGTTAGCCAGTTCCATGTTGCGATAATAGAGCTCAAAACGCCCTGCAACGCGATTGTCTTTCGGGTTAAGTTTTGCCAGCGCCGCTTGCGATGCCGGAAAGTGATAAACAAAACAAGGTTTCTGCTGACCGATTTTAGGCTCAATTTCCATACAAAATAGCAATTGCAGTAAAGTATCTGGATTATTCTCGATAGCTGCAATATCACCATAACCATATTTGTTGGCGTGCGCTTTTAACTCCGCTAGCGACACACTTAAGGGGTCAAATCCAAGGTATGTCTCAAAGGCTTGTTGGTAAGTCATCGAATCACTAGCAGGACAGTCCAATAACATCTGCATCAACTCATCGATTTCCGCCATTAAGTCAAATTCGTCAAAGCCCGGACGATACCACTCTAACATCGTAAATTCTGGATTGTGATGACGTCCTGACTCTTCATTACGAAAAGCCTTACACAATTGAAAAATCGCACCACTGCCTGCGGCAAGTAGTCTTTTCATCGCATACTCAGGTGACGTTTGTAAAAATAAAGGCAAACCTTGGCTGTGATTTGGGCCAACAAATCGAGTATGGAAAGTATCTAAGTGAGGATCGGTCACTGAAGCTTGAGAAAGACTCGGCGTGTCAACTTCCATCACATCACGTGCAACAAAAAAGTGCCGTATCTTCGCTAAAATCGCAGCCCTTTGCCTAAGCGTGTCTATCGTTGCACTCGGCTGCCAATTGTTCACCGTCATTGTTTACTCCAAAAAAATCCCAGCAACATGCTGGGATTTATAAAACATCGTAAATTGCTTTACGCTATTATTTTACGCGGCTTACGTATTCGCCACTACGCGTATCAACTTTGATCACTTCACCAATTTGAACGAACAAAGGAACACGAACAACAGCACCTGTGCTTAGGGTTGCAGGCTTACCACCAGTACCCGCAGTGTCGCCTTTCAGGCCTGGATCGGTTTCAGTGATCTCAAGTTCAACAAAGTTAGGAGGTGTTACTGCGATTGGATTACCATTCCACAGTGTGATAGTACAAACGTCATTTTCAACCAGCCATTTTACGCTATCACCCACTGCTTTTTCATCAGCTGCGATCTGCTCAAATGTTTCGTTGTTCATGAAATGCCAGAACTCACCATCAGTGTATAAATACGCTAGATCAGTGTCCATTACGTCTGCGCCTTCCACTGAGTCGCCAGACTTAAATGTTTTCTCTAGTACTTTACCTGAGATAAGCTTACGGATTTTAACGCGGTTAAACGCTTGTCCTTTACCAGGCTTGACCATTTCATTTTCTAAGATAGAACAAGGCTCGCCGTCCATCATAATTTTTAGGCCGCCCTTGAACTCGTTGGTGCTATAATTCGCCATCGTATCCTCTAATCTACGTATATTCGAGTAATTAACCTGCTAATGATACAAATAAATGAAGTAAATTTGCAGACTAACTGGCAAAAAGAATTAGCAAATGTTGTCACTGACCCACAAGAGCTACTCAACATCTTGGGGTTGCATGACCAATTTGATGCACGAGACTTTGCAGCTAAGCGCTTGTTTCCTATGCGAGTACCTCGCCCATTTATCGCTAAAATGCGCCACGGAGATCGTCATGATCCCTTGCTATTACAAGTGTTACCTGTACATCAGGAATATTTAACTGAAGCGGGATTTAGTAAAGATCCACTCGAAGAACAAGACGCACCTGTACCTGGTTTGTTACATAAGTACCGCTCTAGGGTATTACTCATGCTCAAAACCGGTTGTGCGGTCAACTGCCGCTACTGTTTTCGACGCCACTTTCCCTATCAGGATAATCAGGTCAACAAACGCACCTTAGAGCCTGTATTTGATTATTTGCGCGCCCATCATGAAATCAATGAGGTGATCTTAAGTGGCGGTGATCCGCTGATGGCCAAAGATGACATGATAGCTTGGGTGCTAAAACAATTAGAGGCTATACCACAAATCAAACGTTTACGTATTCACAGCCGCTTACCGGTAGTGATCCCAGCGAGAGTAACCGAGGAATTGTGCCAACGTTTAGCAAACAGTCATTTAAAGGTGATTTTGGTAAATCACATTAATCATGCAAATGAAATCGATGATACTTTTAAAGCGGCAATGCAAAAGCTTAAACAAGCCAATGTGACCTTGCTAAACCAAGCAGTGCTACTTAAAGGAATTAATAACGATGTTGCGGCTCAGGCCCAATTGAGTGAAGCCCTATTCGATGCAGATATACTGCCTTATTATTTGCATTTACTCGATAAGGTAGAAGGCGCTAGTCATTTTGATGTAGAAGAGCGTGAAGCCAAGGCGATAATGGCTGAACTTTTAGAAGTGCTACCGGGATTCTTGGTGCCTAAATTGGTGCGAGAAATTGGTGGTCAGCCAAGTAAAACGCTGATCGACTTAAATTTACTAGACTAAAATAGCAAAAAATCGGTGCTAATGACCCTAGCACCGATTGCTTTGCACATATCTATCGGACATGCCGAAGACAACGTGCCATCAGACATAAGCTTACGCGTATGTATTGATGTTGTTGCCTAGCGTTGCTGTCACTGATTTAGCTGGCGTTTGTGCTGCTGCACTGCTGCCCGCAGATTCAATTAAAGCAAGCGCGGCTTGTCCATCTGCTTGCTGTTGCTTCTTTGCCAATGCAGCGCTGTATACTTCACCACTTTGGCTCGCTCCAGACATAGCAGGTAGGTTACTTCCGGAAATATTCATAAGTGATTACCTAACTTTTTGATGGATCAGATAAGGTATCGGCATACAAAGCTAAATCTTTAGGGTAGATTTTGAGATAAATTTCCAATCCCTTTTTACTACCTTTAAAAGAGTAGATTTACACCTGACATTTGTAAATGAAACCCTTAAAATAAGCCCTTTTAGTAGGGCGATTAGGACTGACCATGCAAGCCGTTATCGAAAAACTCAATGAAAATCTCAAGATCATATACCGCCAAGCACTAGATGCGGATAAAAAGCTTGATGACTTGCAACAGCAAGGCCACGGTAAGTTTAAAGCGCTATTTACGGAAGATGCCGGGTTTACGTTTGAAGCAAAGCGCTTTAAACCTTATGTATTGGATGTTGCAGCCGACGTTGAAGGTCTATCTAAAACTGAAGAAATTGACGAGCAAAAACTCGCATTGGTTGTTAAAAAGTTACAATCGTTGATACAGTTGCTAGCAACATTTAAATAGCCAACTAATTAGTTAAGCACGCAGCTTAATCGCTGCGTGTAAGCGTATCTCACGGCTAATACCTGTTAATTAACTAACTTTTTCATCAAGTCATCTTCAAACCAGTCGGTTAAAAGACGCTTTTCATAGTAAAAGGATTCATCCATTCCTCTTTTTATTCTATCCATGAATGACATATCTTTTAACGTCACGCCATTTTCCTCTGCGATGGTTTTACCCGACTTGTCTGTTAATTTGTAGCTAATTTCAAAACGGGGGAAATGGATTGGTTTAATCACCCGAATATCAGTGGTACCGTAATGAACATCACCAGCAAGGTCTATCTCATCAAAGGTAATTGCGAGCTTGTTGCCCTCGGGTAATTTCGTCGCTAGCTCTTCTAGGTGTTTCTGCAGTTGCTTTTCAACTCGTTTATGAAATGAACCTCGCGTTTCATTACCAGGCCTGACATCGCGATACTCTTTAAAGTCCTTCCAAGTCACAGCGACTTCACCTGCGTTGACAAACAAGGGAGTCATAAATAAAGCAAGTATTGCAATTTGTGTTTTCATCTTTGGATCTCCTTCAAACTCTACCATCACCTTACTCCTTCATTGTACGAAGTAAAGCAAGATCACACCCTTTTACGCAGTGTGACATTTGGCTACATTTACATCAATATACATAGTAAGACCGAAGTTATTGGTAAATGTTCTCAAACAGGTATAAACACAATGAAATGAACGATAACTTTCCCTTTCCATCTGCGCTTCGTGCCCAGTAAATAAATTGGTAATATTTATTCTTTCGTCAGCCGTGAAGTGCAGTATTTAGCACACTACAGGCTGCGTTTTGGGGTATATTTGACTGCAGAGCACGATAGTGAACGTGATTTGTTTGCAGCAATAAGGGAGTTACTAAGCTGAGAAACCAGCCCTCAGTTTTAATAATTTTTTAGGTCGGGATTTATGCTGCCACATCTCGCTTGTCATTGTGAAAGAAATCACTACTTCTCGATTTTTCGTGCTGCATTAAAACCTAATCATATGAAAACAAGGTATATTTTACCGATTTGCTTGGTTTGCTCATTTATTAAACAACCTGAGATTTGGATAATTAATACCTTATCCAAACCTCACGTTGACTAGTCAGATTATAATAATTAGTCGCTTCTGAATATTGACGTTTTGATGCTCAGACTGGCTGAACCATATCAGTAATCAGTCCAGACTGAGTATTCTCTTTATCGACAGTTCTGTTATTGCACTGCGCTTTTTACCGCTAATAGCTGATATAAAATCCAGACATAAAAA
>NZ_NSDG01000115.1:0-32787 GCF_002289345.1 Pseudoalteromonas sp. HM-SA03
AGAGAAAACTGCTCCAACAACTGGGAAAAATAAACCCCGCTTAAAAAAGCGGGGTTTATCATCAATCTGCGTTAGTCGGCCTAAAGGCCGACTAACGGGTGATATCAATTTTTCGAAAAAATAATGCCGGCTATGAGGCCGGCATTATTATGTTATTTTGCCATTAACTGGCGGATATACTTCACCGGAGCACTACCAAAGCTTAAGAACTCTTCGTGGAATGTCTTTAAGTCAAATTCCTTTCCAAGCTTTTGTTTTTGCGTTTCACGGAAGTCGTAAATTTCGCGATAACCAGAGTAATAGCTGGTTAATTGTACTTGGCTCAAGGTTGCACGGCGCCATTTACCTTCGGCTTCTGCACGCTCTTGGAAAGCCCCATTCATCAGCAGATCTAAGCCTTCTTCTTTGCTTATTCCTTTTACTTGGATACCGTAATCTAGGATAGTGTTACAGATCACACGTAGATTCCACTTGTAGTACATTAACCACATTTCAGGCTCAAAGTTACCATAGCCTTCTTCTAGCATCATGCGCTCAGTGTATACTGCCCAGCCTTCAATCATCGCGCCATTGCTTAAGATACTCTTCACCAAAGACGGAGATTCGTTAGAGTAAACCAACTGAGTGTAATGGCCTGGCACGGCTTCATGAATATTTAGGATCTGCAGGATCCAATGGTTGTATTCACGTAGATACGATTCAGCTTGCTCGTCGCTCATTGAGTCCAGCGGAGACACGTTATAATAGGTGTTCTCCTTTTTGTCGTATGGGCCCGGAGCACTGATTGAAGCGCCAGCAAAGCCGCGCATATATTCAGGCGTTTCGCGAACAACTAGCGGCTTTTCAGGGTCTAGCGTGATGAGATCCTTTTCCATCACAAACTTTTCAAGCTCTGGAATTTGCGCCTTGATTTCGCTCACAAAGTTTTCACGCTTTACGTGTTTGACCGAAAGGTGCTTGATAAGCGTGGCAATCGCATCAATGTCAGATTTTGGGCGTGGCTTGTCAGCAAAATACGTTGGCCAGAGTTGATCAACAATCTTAACCATTTCATTAGTAACACGGGCTTTGTCGGCCATTGCCTTTTCATACATTTGCTTGGCGGTGTAGCCAGACTGAATATCAAAGGCAAATTTTTCTTCGTACAGCTTCTCACCAATTCTAAATGAGCGCGCATTACCGTTTTCGCTTAACTCTTTTTCAAGGTTGCTAAGGTAAGATACATATCCATTGATGGCAGATTTCGCGGCAGCGAAGCGCTGCTTGAATAGGGCTTTTTCCTCGGCTGTTAATAATGAAGTCGCGAGTTTATCAAGCAACTCGTCGTTTAATACACTAAATGCGCCTTGGTTTTGTGCAATCGCAAGCTGAGTATATTCGAGCGTTGGATTGTTAATATTGTTTTGTGCTGCTTCATAATACGCTGGCACATATTGAAGACGTGCTAAAACGAGCTTGAGCTTTTCGTCATCCGTTTTAAAGCGGCTATTGAGTATCGTCGCAAAGCCATAAGAAACATTGTAGTTTGACGGATTCCACTGCCAGCTTTTGAAGGTTTCAATATGCCAGATATCGCGTTTTAGGCGATTTTCAATCAAGTGATAATCGATTTTTTGACTATTGCTTAAGTTAGCAAGGTCGAACTGTTGTAACTTAGCCAGTTGCGCCTGAGAGAAGGCAACACTTGCATCACGAGTCGCTTGGGTTGGTACAGTGATAATATCGTCGTACTTGCCAAAGCCTGCCCAGAGCGACGCTTCTGGGTACTGTTTCCATAAGTCATTGATAAATTGCTGAGAAAAGTCAGCGAATTGTGCATTTGTTGCTACTGTTTGCTGTGAAGCTGGAGGCGTCGTCTCGACAGACGAAGGAGAAAGTGAGCAGCCAGTCAGGCCCATTGCCATGGCTAGCGCCATGCACAAGGCAGTCTTTTTCATTATTGTGTCCTATTTAATGGTTTTCGCTATCATAACAAGATTTTGCTTTATTTGCTTTGTCTGGCTCATCCAACCACACCGCACCGTTAGCCTCTTTGGCAACGATGTCATCGGGGTTGTAGATAGGGCATGATTTCATCGACAAACAGCCACAGCCAATGCAACCATCGACATAGTCTCTTAAACGTTGCATGTAAGCGATTTTTTCGTCCAGCTTTGCTTGCCAGGCTGTAGAAAGTTTGGCCCAGTCCGCTTTAGTTGGTGTTCTTGAGTCGGGCAGAGTATCAAGGGTTTCTTTTATCTCTCCTAGGGTTATCCCCATCTTTTGGCCAGCTTTAATAATGGCAATACGGCGCAACACATCCTTTTTGTAACGGCGTTGATTACCGTTATTACGCCAACTACGAATAAGCCCTTTGTTCTCATAGAAATGCAGAGCAGACACCGCAACGTCAGCTCTTTGAGCAACCTTACCGACACTGAGGTTGGGCTCGTCTCTTAATAATTTTTCAGTTTTCATAAATTAGTACTTTACCTTAACTTAAGGTGAGGTTTTAAGGTAGCACCCAATTTATTATTAGTGCAACTGGAATTGAACATTATGAAAACAGTCGTTATTTACTCAAGCTCAAACCCCAATGGAAATACCTACCAATCTGCAAAGGCACTAGCAGAAGAAAAAAGAGCTGAGCTCATCTATTTAGACCGTTATAAAATTGGTGAGTATTGCTACAAACACTCTCACAGTGATGATGACTTTGTTAACCTTTTTAGATGGGTACTCGGCTTTGAGCACATCATTTTTGCATCCCCCGTTTATTGGTATGCAGTGACACCCAGAATGAAGGCATTTATCGACAGAATAACCGACTTTATGGACATAGAAGCGTTAAAGCCGGAGCTTAGAACGCTACGTGAAAAGCAGTTTTCTATCTTGTCGACCTCATGCCAAGAAAAAGCACCAGCACCATTTACTGAGATGCTGGTGGGGACCTTTGAATATTTGGGTATGAAATTACAAGAGCAGCGTCATGTTCATTATCCTTATGCTGATTAACTGCGGTGGATTTTGTTGGGTGGGGCTGTGTGACGATGGTTTTTAAAGATCGCTGCGTAAAGCAGCTCCTACTCTTAAGTACAATCAGTGTGGTGGGCGGTTTACCCGCCGAGCAGTTTGTGACTGGTGTTTATTTAGAGGAGGGTGAGGGTTTTTACAGTTCGCTGTGTAAAGCAGCTGCTACTTAGATTAGAAGCAAAATGGGTTATATTGGATGGGGTTGTGTGGCTTTGGTTTTTTAAAGATCGCTACGTGAAGCAGCTCCCACTTCGAAGTAAAACCAGTCTAGTAGGAGACGGTTTACCCGCCGAGCAGTTTTGTTACCGGTGTGTACTTGCAAAGGCCGAAAATATATAGAGTGCTATTAGTTTGAGTCTTGACTGTGGAAAATTGGTGTGACGCAGCGTAAAACGTCAAGGAAGAAATATGAAGATCTCCAAGATACAAAAAGAAAGAACGATTATTTTGCCAGAGAAATATTTAGCGTTTCTTGCAAATATAGAGGCGGGTGAGGACTATTTCTTCAACGAATATCCAGAAGAGTACCCTGATTTTGAGGGACGGTGCTGGGCTTTCTATGATGAATCACTATTGAGTGAAGAAGTTGAAATGATCGGGGTTGGTAAGGCACCTGCACATCAGCAACTAGCGCTTTACTTAAAATGTTATCAACAAAGCACTGAAAAAGGTGAAATTCATTCGCCTGAAGGACAGCTCGCAATTAGTCGATTCGCCAATGCTTTTGTTATTGCAGAAGATGAAGGTGATTTTTTGTATCTAGACCCTGCGGTTTTTCGGTTTGGATATTTCATCTTGATGGTTGTGATGTAAATAAAGTATCAAGTTCAATGACAGAGTGGTTGGAAGAAGCTAAGGCCGCTTAATCGGGACAACTAGCCACACAACTGCCAGCGGTTGTGTGACGCACTAAACTCCTTGCTAGCCACAATTCTCAGCGGAGGTACACACTTCCGCGTATGCGAACAGATCTAAGGTCCCACCTTGAATTCACTTACCATTTGTCAGAGTAGTTGTAACATTTCGCTTAATTGCTGGCTTGATGTGTCAGTATAGGGAGAAGTAGACAGTATAGATTAAGAGAATTTGATATAGATCATTGCAGATATCGCTTGAATCGAATAGCGACTTTGTTATACTCGCTGTGAATTTTCAGTTTAGACTGAAAGTTCTGAACTAACCAATTCTATCAAGATAAGAACATCAGGATAATCTGTGCCACTGTTAAGCTATGTTCGACATACTGCTACTGCTGACGACACAACCTATCAAGGTTGTGCGATAACGCGCGCACAGTTGTTCGGTCGTATTTTCAGTGTACTAAGCGCATTGATGTTGTTTAACACGGCATTATTATTTACTGGCATGTTAGGTGATGTTGCTGAATTAGAAGCTCTTTTTGCAGATAATTCACTACCAGACTCTGTTTTGGTGATGCTCGGAGAGTTTTGGGCTCAGCCTATCTTGTCATTACAATTATTGATAGGTCTTTATTGGTTAGTTTTCCATACTATTTTGCCTACACGCGCTGGCGTTGTCCTGCGTAAAACGGCATTCGCCTCTACTGAGGCTATTCATCCTCAACCGGTGCCTAGTGCACATGGTTGTCGTGCTCCTCCTTTTGGGTACCGCTGTCTGTTTGCGTAATCGCAATATTTGAATCCAGTGCGTTCGATTTACGCGATTTGGATCAGCAGTCAGCAATTCAGTTTCAATTACATTAATCGGCTACTTACTGTCCTTTTTGGGCGAATTGTAAGCTTAGCAAATGTGATTGTCCGTTTACTGTATCGATTATTTGGTAAATGGTTAGTGACTGGTATCAAAGGAGTGTTTCCCTTCACTAATGCATTTTCCCTGATGGATACAGTGCAATTCGAACTTGTGCAGCATAGCTTGCACAAATAGATACTCAGCGTGCTTGATAAATAAGCCGCAGCTTATCGTTGAAGGGTAATCAATTGAATAAACGTAGTGTTGTGAATTATGCGTTCGCTTCATTGGGGCTTATGCTCACCGGTTGTAGTGGTGGCATTTTAGATCCCAAGGGGCCAATTGGCATGGATGAGAAGTCCTTGATCATCATTGCCACTGTACTGATGTTACTCGTTGTAGTACCAGTTATTATTCTTACCTTATATTTTGCGTGGAAGTACCGAGACGGTCGTGACCACGAGATCTATGCACCTAAATGGGCTCACTCTAACAAAATAGAAGCCGTGGTTTGGACCATTCCGATTGTGATTATTATTGTACTTGGGGTGATCACTTGGCGCTCTACACAATCTCTTGATCCGTACAAACCGTTGGAAGGTAAGGGTGAACACCTCACTGTTCAGGTGGTATCGCTAAACTGGAAGTGGCTATTTATCTATCCAGAGCAAGGCATTGCCACAGTGAATGAGCTGGTATTTCCTGCGAATGTACCTGTGGAGTACAAAATCACTTCCGAAAGCACCATGAACTCGTTCTTTATCCCACAGCTTGGTAGTCAAATCTACTCGATGGCGGGAATGGAAACACAGCTTCACCTGATTGCCAACGAGCCGGGGACGTTCAAAGGCTTTTCTGCTAACTACAGTGGAGCGGGCTTTACGGGAATGAAGTTCGATGCCATTGCGACCAAAGATCAAGCAAATTTTGATAACTGGGTTGCCGATGTCAAAGCTAACGGTGAAGCCTTAACCGCAAGCCGCTATACGCAACTGGCTGAGCCTTCAGAATATCACCCCGTTGAGTATTTTGGCTCGGTAGAGCAGGGCTTATTTCACACCATAGTTATGAAGTACATGCAGGGCCATGGCGAAATGAATTATTACGCCAAACCAGAGCATGCAGCGCATCAACATCACGGCAAGGCTGAGGAGTAATTATGTCGTTGTTTGGTAAATTATCCATCGAGGCAATCCCCTATCACGAACCCATTATTATGGTGACGTTAGCTGTGGTGGCTATCGTTGGTCTGATTGTGGCGGCAATGGTCACAAAACACAAAAAATGGGGCGTGCTGTGGCACGATTGGATCACTTCAATCGATCATAAACGCCTAGGCGTAATGTACATTATCTTGGCATTAATTATGTTAATGCGTGGTTTTGCCGACGCCATCATGATGCGTACGCAGTTGGCGATGGCCACAAGCGGCGCTGCCGGTTACTTGCCTCCTGAGCACTATGACCAGATCTTCACCGCACACGGGGTGATCATGATCATCTTTATGGCGATGCCTTTTATGATTGGTTTGATGAATATCATCCTGCCACTGCAAATTGGTGCTAGAGATGTTGCCTTTCCGTTTTTGAATAACCTCAGTTTTTGGCTGACGGCGGGCGGGGCAATTCTGATCAACTTGTCCTTGGCATTTGGTGAGTTTGCAAAAACCGGTTGGGTGGCGTATCCGCCATTGTCGGAGTTGTCGTTTAGTCCGGGTGTCGGGGTTGATTATTATATTTGGGCACTGCAAATATCCGGACTTGGGACATTGCTCACTGCCGTGAATTTCTTGGTAACCGTATTTAAGATGCGTGCACCTGGCATGACGCTAATGAAAATGCCTATTTTTACTTGGACTTGTACTTGGGCAAATATCCTAGTTGCGGCGTCTTTCCCAATTCTTACTGCGGTGCTCGCGATGCTAACGCTTGACCGTTATATGGACTTCCACTTCTTCACCAATGAAGCCGGTGGTAATGCCATGATGTATATCAATCTGTTCTGGGCATGGGGTCACCCTGAAGTTTATATTTTGATTTTGCCTGCGTTTGGGATTTTCTCAGAAATTATTTCAACCTTTACAGGCAAACGCCTGTTTGGCTATAAGTCGATGGTGTATGCCAGCGGTGCGATTTCTATTTTGGGCTTTATTGTTTGGCTACATCACTTCTTTACTATGGGTTCAAGCGCCAATGTTAATGCTTTCTTTGGGGTCATGACAATGGTCATTGCGGTCCCGACGGGAGTAAAACTCTTCAACTGGTTATTTACCATGTATCGCGGTCGTTTGCGGATCACGGTGCCGGTCCTATGGACGTTAGGGTTTATGGTGACCTTTACTGTTGGTGGGATGACCGGCGTACTGCTTGCAATTCCTGGCGCGGACTATGTGCTGCACAACAGTCTTTTTCTGATCGCACACTTTCATAACACCATTATCGGTGGGGCAGTGTTTGGTTATCTAGCGGGTTTTGCTTACTGGTTCCCTAAAGTAATGGGTTACAAGCTTGATGAGCGTTGGGGTAAAGCCTCATTCTGGTGCTGGTTGGTTGGCTTTTTTGTGGCCTTTATGCCGCTTTATGTGCTCGGCTTCTTGGGCATGACACGTCGCCTTAATCATACCAACACGCCAGAGTGGAACATTTGGCTATACATCGCGTGTATTGGTGCCTTTATCATTATGTTTGGGATAATTTTCCAAGTGGTACAGCTAGTGGTGAGCTACAAAAACCGTGAGCAATTGCAAGACACCACAGGCGACCCGTGGAATGGGCATACGCTAGAATGGTCAACGGACTCTCCTCCGCAGTACTACAATTTCGCGAAAACCCCTGTGGTTGACGATATTGACGCTTGGACAGAAATGAAAGAGCAGGGACAGGCATATCAAAAGCCTGCACATTATCAGCCTATTCACATGCCAAAAAATACTCCGGCTGGAGTGCTTATCAGCGCGTCATTGACCGTGTTTTGCTTTGCCATGATTTGGCATATTTGGTGGTTAGCGGCGGTGGGTTTTGTCAGTGCTATCGCGGTATTTATTAAGCGTTGTTACACCAGCGACGTTGATTATTATGTTCAGGTTGACGAGATTGAGCAGATTGAGTCTGCCCACCTTTCTCGCGCATTACAGGAGGGTTAATTCATGAGTGCAATTACTCCCGCTACGCTGCATGCGTTAGAAGATGCTCACGAGCATGCAGATCATGACACAGGTTCAAACACCGTATTCGGTTTTTGGCTATATCTGATGACGGACTGTTTGTTGTTTGCTTCGTTCTTTGCCACTTATGCCGTGTTGTACATGAACACGGCAGGTGGCGTGTCTGGCAAAGACATATTCGAGCTGGGCTTTGTTGCGGTTGAAACCGCGGCCCTACTGTTAAGTAGTATTACCTTTGGGTTTGCCATGATAGCGGCAAACAAACAGAAAAAGTCGCAAACCTTATCTTGGCTTGCGGTGACATTTGCCTTTGGTGCGGTGTTTATTGGCATGGAAGTATATGAATTTCATCACTTGATAGTACATGGTCATGGGCCGCAGCATAGTGCTTTTCTGACTTCTTTCTTCTCATTGGTGGGTCTGCACGGCATGCACGTGACGGCAGGCTTGATTTGGATGACAGTGATGATGATTGAAGTGACACGTCGTGGTCTTAAACCACAAACGGTAACGCGTTTGAGCTGCTTAAGCTTGTTCTGGCACTTTTTAGATATCGTGTGGATCTGTGTATTTACCGTTGTTTATTTAATGGGGGCAATGTAATGAGCCATAGTGAATCTCAAGCGTTAGCACCGATGGATGTTCACGAGCATGAACATGACAGCCACGGTAGTGTGAAGTCATATCTAATTGGTTTTGTGTTATCCGTTATTTTGACAGCCATTCCTTTTGCTGCCGTGATGAGTGGCAGCTTGTCATCTAGCACGACATTTTGGACGTTAGTGACAACGGCGTTAGTGCAAATTTGGGTGCACCTGAAGTACTTTTTACACCTGAACTTTGTTACGGAAGAAGGCAAGGCAAGCACGCTTTCCTTTATCTTTAGTGCGTTGATTATTGTGATGGTAGTGGGGCTGTCGGTCTGGATCATCTACGAATCGAACGCCATGATGATGTATTAACAGGAGAGTAGTCATGCTGCGTCGTTATTTTCAGGTGACAAAACCTGGGATCATTATGGGAAACTTGATTTCAGTCGCAGGCGGCTTTTTATTGGCCTCTCGAGGTGAAGTTGATTGGCTGCTATTTGCCTTGACTCTGCTAGGGCTATCTTTAGTCGTTGCGTCAGGTTGTGTAGTTAACAATGTCATCGACAGGGATATCGATGCGGCAATGGCCCGCACTAAAACTCGCGTGACAGTAACTGGGGAAATTTCCTCAGTTGCTGCACTGTCACATAGTCTGGTACTCGGATTATCTGGCTTTGGGCTCTTAGCCTATTTCACCAATTGGATTGCGCTGAGTTTTGCCGCATTTGGGTTTTTTATTTATGTCGGTGTTTACAGCTTATACATGAAACGAAACTCAGTGTATGGCACGGTGGTTGGTAGCCTGTCAGGGGCAGTGCCTCCTGTGGTTGGTTACTGCGCAGTAAGCGGGGTGTTTGACTCTGGCGCTGCCATTTTATTATTGATGTTTTGTCTTTGGCAAATGCCGCACTCTTATGCCATTGCGATTTTCCGTTTTGAAGATTACCGGGCCGCGAATATTCCGGTGTTGCCAGTCGCGCAAGGTATTGAAAAGGCTAAGCATCACATTGTTTTGTATATCGCCATTTATGCACTGGTGGTGATGTTACTGCCGCTTAGCGGTTATACCGGCATAGCATTTATGGCGGTGGCCTGTACAACCAGTTTTTGGTGGTTATTGATGGCGCTAAAAGGATACCAAAGAGACTTAGATTTACATGGTTGGGCGAGGCAAGTATTTGCATTCTCAATAGTCAATATCACAGTCCTAAGTATCGCGATGGCGATTGATAATCACAGCACAGTTTCTGCGATGCTGTACTGATCGCAGATTATCCCAAAGTAACTAAAATCCAAAGGCCCGCAGGGCCTTTTTTCGTTCTTATCTTAGTTTATACCAATTTGACTTAATACTTGCTCAATTTGAAGGAGTAAATCTGACGCTAACAGCGTTAAAAACTCCTCATTTAGAACAACTAAATAGCAAAATTTTTGCCTAGTTATCGACAAGATTTTCTCGCCTCAAAATAGACCACTTAATTAAGCAAGTTGGTATTATTTTACGTCGCTTGTTTTTTACCCATTTTATCTCCATATCCAGCTTATTGAATAGATGAGAAGATAATAATGGATATAGGGATCACAGAAGTATTGTTGTTATTTACGGCGATTTTTATCGCGTCCTTTTTACTTTTTAAGGTCGTGCTATGGGCCAAAAAAATGCCAAAAGGCGCTTATCTATTTTTGGCTTTAATGCCGCTCATTTCTCTTTTTCCTATTCCACCACCCGTTTTTAAAAATGTCGCGAAAGCCAAACAAGAACAACGTAAAAAAGCACCCAAATCAGAACCATAATCACACAGGAAAATAGCTTAATGTCAGCTTCGATATTTATTGTTAACCTTACTTATGTTACCGAAATTGGACAGGTAGAGCCGCTGCTCGCCCCTCACATTGTGTTTTTAGATCGCTTCTATGCCAATGGTACTTTTATCGCCTCTGGTAGAAAAATCCCACGAACTGGTGGGGTTATTTTGGCAAAGGCGAGTAGTGAAGCTGAGCTACTTGATATTGTGCGTCAAGATCCCTTTTATGTCGCCGAAGTGGCTCGGTATGACATTATCGAGTTTGTGCCAAGCAAGTTTGCATCTTGCTTTACAGAAGTGGAGAAATACCTTAATTCTTGAGTGCCCGCTTGGCCACATCCGTATCGTGACAGGTATAGGCCGTTGAAATAATCCCTTCGCTCAATAGAAACAAGCGCTCGACAGCGGCATCATCAGCGTCGTTGAGCGCTTGTTTCAGTATCGCTTTTACCGCAAGTTTGTGCCGCTGGCATAGTTGATTTATTGGATTGGTAAGCTCACCAAATTCTGCCGCCGTGTTAATAAAGTAACAACCACGGAAATCGCCCAGCACCGCCACTTTATTATTAATCCACTGATCTAGTGCTGAAAATAGCTGCTCTGCGAGCTGTTCATTCGTTTGAGCATTTTCAAGGCAATGAGATAACCAAGATATAAATAGGTGATGCCGCTGCTCAAGTGTTGCAAGCACCAGCGCCTCTTTACTCTCAAAATGGTTGTACAGGGTTTTTTTAGCAATGCCAGATGACTTTAATACTTCGTTAATGCCAATGGCATGAATGCCATGTTGATAGAACAGGTCCATTGCGCAATCGATCAGTTGTTGTCTTTTTGTACTCATCAGTCAGCCATGTTTATTACCGTGATTATAGGTTGACAGAAGTAGACCAACTTGTCTACTATTCGCAAGGTAGACAAGTTGGTCTACTTTTTGGAAAGGGAAGAATACAATGAGAGAAATACAACTTGCTTTAATTGCTGGAGCGGGGGCGTTTATCGCAATTGCAATATTGGCGTTTAGTCAAACGATAAGTGCTGAGCATATTTTTTTAATGGCACCCTTGGGCGCAACGGCAGTGCTGGTATTTGGTGTGCCCGACAGTCCACTTGCGCAGCCTAAAAATGTCATCTTTGGACATATTATTACCGCTACAATCGGGATTATTTTTGCGCAGTATATCGGTGTTAACGAATTCTCTTTGGCATTAGCAACGGGGCTTGGCGTATTTAGTATGTTAGTAACAAAAACCACCCACCCACCGGCTGGCGCAAATCCAATACTGATCATGTTGGCACTGGAGGGATGGAGCTTTTTATTTACGCCTGTGATTATTGGTGCAGTGGTACTCGTACTGGTTGGTAAAGCAACGTTAGCGGCTAAAACAAAGCTAACTACAATAACAGCTGCTTGATATGTTGATGTGCAGGCCTTATTCGCCTGCCTTCTTAAACATTAAGTCGCAGAATCTGTTAGCTAAGTAATAGACTAAGACTAGTTCATTGAAATTAATAAAAAATAAATAGCGATGACAAAATTTCATTAAGCGCGTTTTTGGGTTTCGTGCTAGTATGGCAGCAACGGAATTACTTTGTCTGATTGACCAATTGATAGCATTACATCTCTTTAGTCGGCTGTTTTATGGGGTACGTGGTGCCAAATGTACGAAAGAAGGCCTCCACCTTAAGTCGAAATCTGCTGATAGTTTCATCCCCTTTAGCACTATGACAGTTCCGCCAGCACCTCTGCGTGGTTGGCTTGCTCAAAAAGTCCTGATCAAACAGGGTCACGAGACCTATGTGTTAAGTATTAAAAATCAAGGTGCAGATGAGTTAGTGCAACAATTGCAACGACTGTGGATCTTACACCATGGCAAGCACTTGCAAGTCAAAGCTCATAAAATTGAGCAGTTATTAACGCGTCGATATCTCAGCCATCATAATCAAACTCTAGTACGTCAGGTTTGCAGTGCCTTATGGTCTAGTTGGCAGCACCTAGATGACAATGCCGTGCCAAATTCGTTAAAACCTCAAGTAGCAACTGTACGAGAAATTGCACTTTGGAATGAGCGTGATATTGCTGAGTTTCAGTCTGCTTTTGTCGAACACTACTTGGCAAAAGACGCTAACTATTTTGACAGCATTGAATCAAACCCCCTTACGCTAGCTCAGCGTAAGGCTTGTGTGATCCAAGATGACAGGCAATTACTGCTTGCTGGCGCAGGCACGGGTAAGACAAGCGTTATCAAGGCCAAAGTTGGGTATCTCTTGCATCGTAAATTAGCTCAGGCGAATGAGCTGTTATTGCTTGCGTATGGTAATGATGCCGCGACGGAGATGCGTCAGCGCTGTCGGCCTCTCTGTAATACCTTAAATTGCTCTACCTTTCATTCGCTTGGCATACAGATCATCGAAGCGGTTACAGGGGCAAAGCCGACAATTTCAACTCTAGCAACGGATAAAAAACTATTTAAACAATTTATTGCAGACACCGTGCAGTCGTTGCGACAAGAAAGCCACTTTGAGCGAGATTTTGCGCTATTTCTGAAAAGTTCGAGTACACAGCAAGCGTCACAGGCAATAGACCTGATAAGTCAGGTATTACCTTTGATGAAGCATGCTCAAATAATGGGGGAGGTTGAGCAACTGCTGACGCAATTTAGCAATCAAATGAGTGTGATCATGCCAGTTCTTGCGGAATATCAGCTGTATCTAAGCAATGAATCTAGCATCGATTTCGATGACATGCTGGAGCGGGCTATTTATTACGTAGAGTCTGGTCAGTTTATTTCACCGTGGAAGTTCATCTTGGTCGATGAATTTCAAGATATCTCCCGTGTGCGGGCAAAGCTCATTCAGGTGCTGCTAGATAAAAAAGCCGGCTCGCAATTGTTCGCCGTTGGTGATGATTGGCAGGCTATTTATCGCTTTAGTGGTGGCGATATGCGCCTAACTACCGAGTTTACTCGGTATTTTGGTAAGTCAACGACCACATATTTGGATAAAACATTCCGTTATCCTCAAACCATTTTAGACACGGCGAGTGAGTTTATTTGCCGCAATCCAGAACAAATAACCAAGCATATCACTTCTCATACCGCAGGCGTGGCAGGGCAGGGGGTGGTGAAAGTGATGGTGGATGACGAATTGTCGCAGGCGCAACAACTGCTCAATCATATTGAGCAGCGCAATGAAGGGAAAACTTCCGTTGCCTTACTGGCAAGAAATCACAGAGCATTACCTGATAAATCAAAGATTGCGCAGTGGCGGCAGCTCTATCCAGAACTTATTATTTCACATAACACCTTTCACGGTGCTAAAGGGACTGAAGCAGACTTTACGATAGTATTTGGTCTCAAGCATAGAAACTTCCCGTCTCAGGTGAAAACGCCAGCATTTGTCGATGCGCTTTTACCTGCACAAGGGGCATTTCCTGACGCAGAAGAGCGGCGCTTATTCTATGTGGCATTAACCAGAGCGAAGAAACAGTGCTTTTTATTAGCACCAAATGATACGCCTTCCTACTTCTTAGAGGAAATCGCATAATTATTAATCCCAGTTAATTGACTTGATCTTTTGGCGTCATGCACTCATACAATTACTTGTTGAATTAAAAATAAGCGAGGAAAGGATGAGTACGGATCTTCTAAAAGACGCGTTGAAAAGATTAAATCATATAGTCGAAAAAACAGGAATTAACGAGTCTACCTATCAAGCGTTAGCCCAGCCTCAAAGAACGCTGTCGAGCAATATCTCAATTCGTCGTGACAACGGTAAACTTGATTATTTTAAGGCGTATCGTTGTCAATACAATGATTTGCTAGGTCCTACAAAAGGCGGAATACGCTTTCATCAAGAGTCTGATATGAGTGAGGTGCAAGCTTTAGCCCTTTGGATGACGCTAAAGTGTGCAGCGGTTGGCGTGCCATTTGGTGGCGGTAAAGGTGCCGTAACCGTTGATCCTAAATCACTGAGTCCCATGGAGCTTGAGCGCCTTGCTCGAGCATACATCAGAGCTAATGCTGATTTTATTGGACCCGATCAAGATATTCCCGCACCGGATGTGTACACCAATGCCAGGATCATGGGTTGGATGATGGATGAATACGAGAAAATCGTCCGTAAAAAAAGTCCAGCCGTGATCACTGGTAAACCGCTTATTTTTGGAGGGAGTGAAGGGCGAGAGTCCGCCACGGGTCGCGGTGCATTTTTAATGATAGAGCGGCTTAGTGAAAAAAATAATTGGAATAAAGCGGAGCAAACGGTAGCTATTCAAGGCTTTGGTAACGGTGGCTATCACTGTGCAAGGCTGTTGCAGCAAGCGGGTTATAAAGTCGTTGCAGTAAGCGATTCAAAAGGCGGGATTTACTGTAAAGATGGCTTAGATATAGAAAGCATTTATCAAGAAAAGCAACGCAATAAGGCGCTTAAAGCCGTGTACTGTGATGATTCGGTCTGTGAAAGCGTTGAACATAAAGTGCTGAGTAATGAAGAGCTGCTTGCGCTGGATGTAGACATTTTGGTGCCCGCAGCGCTATCCGGCGCAATCACCCGAGATAACGCCAAAGCAGTATCAGCAAAGTATATTGTCGAAATTGCCAATGGACCCATTGAGGCGGACGCCGACGAAATCTTGCATGAACAGGGCGTGATAGTGATCCCTGATATTTTAGCTAATGCCGGCGGCGTCATCGTAAGCTATTTTGAGTGGTGTCAGAATCGCCAAGGAGAGGCTTGGGACGAGCAAACTGTGCAAGATAAATTGGCGCAATATTTATCGAATGCATTTGAAGCGGCGTGGCAGCTGCGAAGTGATGAAGGGCTTGAGATGCGAGATGCCGTATACAAACTGGCGTTAAAACGGATTGAGAGCGCCTTGGAAGCCCACGGGACACAATCTTACTTTGAAAATCGTGAGTAGTTTTTTAGATTGTGTCGATAAATTTTTTTTGCTGTACTGTTTTTGAGTGAGTCCACATAATCGCGCTTTTGTTTGGGGGCCGGTGATACACGAACCTGCTTAGGTGTTTTCACTTAACAATTCGTGTCAACAGCGACCCTCTTATTCCGCTACTCAAGGGGCAATTCGTATGCGCGGTTGGATCATTTACAAAGACTCTGCCAGTTTGTTAAAACCTGAAATTTATGAAATAGATAGATTGATGGCGGTGGCAAAGGAAGAAGGTATTGATCTTCAAGTTTACTCACCTGATCAATTCGATCTATTGGTAACCAGAGAAGATGAAGAAAGTATTCTAATCGATGGCCAGCCGGTTGCGTTACCCGACTTTGTTCTGCCGCGTATGGGTGCAGGCACGACTTACTTTACGCTTGCGATTATCCGTCACCTTGAGCGTTTAGGCGTACATTGTTTTAACTCTTCACAGTCTATCGAAACTGTAAAAGATAAGCTGTACGCGCAGCAGATCCTTGCAGAGCAAAACTTACCAACACCAAAAACCATGTTGGTTAAGTTCCCTGTAAATATTGAACTGGTAGAGAAGCAAATTGGGTTCCCTGTGGTGATTAAAACGCTATCAGGCTCGCAGGGCAGCGGCGTATTTTTGTCAAAATCACGTGGTGAATTTGATGATTTGATGCAACTTATTGAAGCAACAAATCCAAAAGCAAATATCATTTTGCAGCGTTTTGTGAAGTCGAGTCATGGTCGAGACCTACGTGTATTGACCATTGGTGGCCGTGCTGTAGCGTGTATGGAGCGCAATTCTGGCGGTAAGAACTTTAAGGCCAACGTGAGTTTAGGTGCAAAAGGTAGCCCACACCCGATCACCCCTGAAATTGAATGGCTAGCAACACAAACTGCTAATATCCTGAATCTAGACGTCGCTGGCATCGACTTATTATTCGATGAAGAGCATTTTAAAATTTGTGAAGCAAACTCAAGTCCAGGTTTTGAAGGGCTTGAACAGGCTGTAGATATTGATGTGGCGAGAGAGATTTTACATTTTATACGCATTCGCTTAGGGATCTTTAACCGCACAGGTCAACCAAAGAAGAGCAGTAACGGTACTAAAGCGAGCAAAGAAAAGCAGCGGAATAATAGCGCTGAGTAATAACAAAAAAGGAGCTGGGTCAAGCTCCTTTTTTGTGCGTGAAGGGCTCAAGCGCGCCTCTTAGTGCGTCGAGCTGAATAGGCTTGGACAGGAAGTTATTCATGCCAGCTTCATAACAGGCTTCCTTATCGGACTCTGAAGTATTGGCGGTCAACGCAATAATGTGCGGCCCTTCGCGTTTCTCTTTTGGTAGTCCACGAATGCTGCGAGTGGCTTCGAAGCCATCCATAATCGGCATGACGCAATCCATAAACACAATATCAAAGGTTTTGTCTTGGCATGATTTTACGGCTTGCTCGCCGTTATAGACTTTGTCGATGTGAGTTACACCAAACTGATTCAGTAGCTTTTCCATCACCAGTACGTTGATTTGATTATCATCTACAAGCAGGATTTTACATTCTGATAAGGAAATATGTTGCTCTTCAGTCTTTTGCTCTTGTACGTTGTCGGCTTCTTCTGCGAACTCTATTGGGAAGGTAACGATAAAGGTACTTCCTTTACCCAACTCGCTTTCTACCTGTACTTCGCCTTGCAACAAATTGCAAAGCTCAAATACGATTGAAAGGCCAAGACCAGTACCACCAAAATGCCGACTTACACTGGCATCGCCTTGGCTAAATGGCTGAAAAAGATGTACTTGATTGGTCTTAGCAATCCCTATGCCTGTGTCTGAGACACTTAATTGTAGAACCGGAGAAGTTTCACTTCCTAGCACGTCGGCATAAATATCGATACTACCCGTTGGTGTAAATTTGATGGCATTACTCACTAGATTTGCAATAATTTGCTTAACTCGAGTCGGATCTGAATAGAGCCAATTTGTGCCTTGTTTATGAATATGGAAGTTAATTGAAAGCCCTTTTTCGCGACAGGCTGGGCTGTACAAGCCTACAACTTGCTCGACTAACTGATGAAGATCAAACGGAGTATTGTCTAGCTTCAGGTTATTACTATTTAACTTACTGAAGTCTAATACGTCGTTTATTAATGTGATCAACATATCTGCACTGTTGACTGCAACGCTCAGGTTGCTCTTGATTTCTTTTATGTCGGTTTCTTTTCTGCACGCTTGAAGCATGCCGACTAATCCGTTCAGCGGGGTTCTTAATTCATGGCTAATTTTGGCGATAAATTCACTCCGGGTTTTAAGAAGTTGCTCCGCTTCTTCGCGCTTTTGATCCAATGCAATACGCATTTTGACTTGTTCATCTATATCTTGAATGGCTCCAAAAACCCGAACGCATTCGCCATTTTCATATTCACCTTGACCGTGAGAGGCGACCCACTTTTCGTTGCCATTGGCGTCAATAATAATGGATTCTATGTCCCATTTGGTTTTTGAAGTGATGGCATCATCTATGGCTTGCTTAATGTTTTCTTGGTGAATACCGGGTTTGTAGAAGCTGATGGCATTGTCGAGTGTAGGCGTAAAATTATCATCAACACCATGAATGAGTCGTGTTTGTTGGCTCCAATACACTTTGTTCTTTCTAAAATCGACCTCCCATGAGCCAATATCAGCAAGACGGCTCATCGCTGCTAATGCTTGTGAACGGTGTTGTATTTTCTTTAACGCCTTTTGCCGAGAAATTTCAACACCAATCCATTGACCTAATAAACTCACGTAATCTAAGTGTTCTTGACTGAACGCCTGGGTTTTGGCGCTGGATGCGGAAAAGTTGACGGTACCATAGCGTTTACCATCAACAATAATCGGGGCACCAATATAGCTCTCTAGGCCAAAGTTTGCGTAGCAAGGGTGAGTGGCAATTTCGCTAGTACCTGCGTGATGAAAAGACAGCGCGCTGTCTGCTTGTAAAGTGTGCCAGCAATAGGTGTTTGCCAGTTCAAAATCCGTACCAGCCAACAAAGAGTTATCTGGAGTGATCACATGCCTTACTGTGTATACATCAGCTTGAATTTCACTGACGATTGCAATATCAAGCTCAAATACATCGAGGCCAAGCGTAAGCAGCGCCGTCACTTTTTCTTCAAATGTGGTGTTTTGGTTTGTGGTGATGAGGTGTAATCGTTTTAAAATACTCACAAATTTCACACTGGTAGTACAAAGCAGTTAATCACTTAACTTTAACCGCTCTTTGCTAACTTGCCAACATTAAATCGGTTGAATCTGTCGAGATAATTTCCGTTTTTCAACGGATTATGAATAAAATAGTCATCGCGGGATTTATCACAATTTTTTAAGGCAAGTCTATGAAATACGTAGGTCTACTTTTTCTATTTATGACAACGGCAGTAAGCGCACAAACACTTCGCGTTGCTACCTTTAATGTCAGTATGGAAGCAACGAACTATCAACAAAAAGGGCAAGCGCTGGACCCTCAAAAGCTCAGTAAGTTGCTACAAAATGGTCAACATCAGCAAATCAAAAATATTGCAGAAATCATTCAGCGTGTTCGCCCAGATGTGATCCTACTCAATGAATTTGATTACATCGCTGAACCAAATAAAGGTGTACTGGCATTTGTAAACAACTATCTAGCGCAACCTCAAGCGGATCAGCAGCCGATATCGTATCCTTACTTTTATATTGCGCCAGTCAATACTGGATTAGCAACACCGTATGATTTAGATAATGACGGTAAGCAATCTAACTATGGTGGCGATGCCCAAGGGTTTGGTTTATATGAGGGGCAATATGGGATGGTTGTACTGTCAAAGTACCCGATTAAAAAAGAGCAGGCCCGAACTCTGCAGACCTTTCTTTGGAAAGATATGCTAGACCATAAGGTCACAACAGACCCTGTGACGAAACAGCCTTGGTATAGTGAGCAAGAGTGGAAAAATTTGAGACTAAGCTCAAAATCTCACTGGGATCTGCCAATTGAAGTGAACGGTAAATTATTTCACCTGCTGGCGATGCATCCAACACCTCCAGTCTTTGATGGTGAAGAGGATAGAAATGGCAACAGAAATCACGATGAGATCCGCTTAATGGCCGATTATATCGACCCTAAACGTAGCCAGTACATTTATGATGATAATGGCGTTAAAGGTGGCCTTAAAAATGATACACGGTTTGTCATTGTCGGTGATTTAAATGCTGCCGATACAGGGGATAAACATAGACCTGGTGTGATAGAACAATTATTAGATAACCCTAGAGTGTTTTCGGGCTTAGCGCCAACGAGCAGAGGCGGAAGTGAACATAGCAAGGAAAGTGCGAGTCGCAGTTATACTGCACATTGGGGGGCACGCGTAGATTACGTATTGCCATCCAAGTTCGGCTTTCAAGTACTTAGCAGCGGGGTTTTCTGGCCAAGCAAAGAAGACGAATTATTCCGTTTAGTGGAAAGTCGTCATGCCAGCTCCGATCACCGCTTAGTTTGGGTAGACGTGGAAGTTAAGTGAGCTCAGTGATTGGTCAACCGTGTCGCTTACTACAAATTTAAACAATGACTAACGGAACTAAACCGAAATAACCTCTAAGCTTGCGCTTAATGAATAGGAGAGTGTGATGAAAAGAATTCTATTAAGTGTTGGTTTAGCGGTTTGGTTATCCGGGTGTGCTCATCATGATGATGTGCGTCCATCGTCTGATGGTGTGCATAATATTATGTTATTTTCCGACAGCCGTGATGCGGGTAGTAAAGAAGCATTAAAGCAGGCTAGGCACTATTGCAAACAAGCTGATATGGTCGCGTATGTTGTGAATCTAGATATCATTTATAACAGCGATACGCCTGAGAGTACTTATATCACGCAAAAAGGCGTAGCTAATGCCGTTGAGGCTGCCGGTATGGCGATGTGGATTTTTGGTCGAAATAGTGTCGATGATGCAGGGGCTGCAATGACCATAGGTGGAGGAATAGCCGATGGTGCGCTCGGTAAGCCTTATGATGTGCGATTAAATTTCAAATGTGGATGAATGATTAGTCAGCACGTCTAACGTCGCAACATGCTTCAATCTTCATCCTTTTTTGGATTGTTTTGAGGCGTGTTGTTTTTGGACGTTACCTTATCTTTGTCAAAAGGTGTGGTTTGCTCGTCTATTTTCTTTTTCATTTCAAATTTGGCGGAATATTTTAACAACGCAATATTGCTCCAAATCACCCCTAACACGCCAGCAATGATCAAGACCACTTGCCATGTTTCTAATTGATTGCCCATTCTAGCTCCTCAAAAAAGCCCTATTTTTTAAATTTGTCCTGAAATAGGTGAGCATTTTAGCGCGACTGTTGATATTATTCACCACCTAGTCATTTCGCGATAATTATGCTGCATATATTTACATTCTGAGGATAATAGCGCATTCATGGAACAAGTGTTAATTTGGCCTGCCCAGTATCCCATGCTGTTAAAGGGGTTAATCGAACAAAACGGTGCTTATATTCTAGATGCCATAGAGGCATGGCCGAATTGCCAACAAATGAAAGATGAGCAGGGCGTAACGACCACTGTTCTACCTCCTTTATTTTACCTCGTTTGGTTACGACCGCTAGAGCCGTTCGAAGCCTGTTATTTTCAGCATATTGACGACTATGACGATAAACAGCGTCAATACGTTAATAGCGTAATTCAACACATTGAGGAAAATGATACTGATCAGGATGAGCTAATAAAAACACTCATTCAGCGTCTTGGTCAGTACTCTAACATTCAAGCTCAAGTACAAGATCAAGGTTTATCGTTTGTAGAATTGCTCTGTGACAAACATTATGAAAAAACGCTGATTTGGCTATTGGAGAAAGGGCTTAAGTTTAGTGCAAAAGAAATAGTTGCTCTGTGGTGCAATAGCTCGGAGGCAACACATGCGGCACTATTGACTCATATTGATACTTGTTTGCTTGACCGAGCAGCCACGGCTAAACTAGCAACAGATAGTTTGCTGGATGGACAGCAGACTTTTGAGCTGCTTTGCACTATGTGTGACAAAGATGAAGTGACGGGTCTTTTGGAACAAGCGCTATTGTTCCAGCTAACCCAACAACAGGTGAAGCAATCAGCGATTATCACTTTAGTCACGCAGGGCGCGACAGGAACAGCGAGAGATAGCAGTGGGCGTTCAGCTATTATGTTAGCGGTTGAAAATGGCTTTGTGAGCGCGGTTGAAACCATGTTGCCGCACCATAAAGTAAATGAATTGGATGAATCGGGCAGGAACTTAATGCACTATGCGGCGGCATCGAATTCTGCAGCTATGATCGAAATGATTTTTGAACATGGTGATGACCCGACGCTTGCGGATATTCATGGCGACACCCCTTACCGTGTGGCTATGAAAAATCAGGCGCTTACTTCTAAGCAAACATTTGAGCAGCACGGTATTATCGAGCTTTCTAATGAGGCAAAGTATCAAAAAATAAAAACTGTCCATATTCTTTATGCCTTTGCTGCTATTTTGCTACCACTGCAGTTATTTTTATTCTTCACCGATGAGGTGGATGAAAAAACCATCGCAACACTTGTCACTACGGCAGCTTCTGTCGCAATTTTTGTTTTTGCGAGGCGTAAACGCAGCAACCCTCTATACCCAAACAGCTCAACGCCTTGGTCACTGATCGGGGTAAATGCGTTAGCTTGGCTTAGTATTGGTGTGCAGGTATTGTTTTCAGTATTGGTGTTGATAGCTGTACTATCGTTGCAGTAGCTTACAGTAACGAACTAAGCTGACGGATTGATGCTAAAAAGCGCAGTTACTTCATTGAAGACTGCGCTTTTTTAATGGAGTTATGCGAGCGAGATTATGACTCTTTATGCTCGTGCGCTGCCTTTTCGTCAGCAAGGTCTTCTTTTAACTTGCGGATCTTCAACCCTAACTCTTGGCCTCTGTGTCTTGCATAGTAAGTGCAACCAATAAACATGGACGTTGCAAAGCTAATCTCAAGCAGGACTAACAATAGCTCGTCTGGAGATGTCCACAACAGGGTAAAGCCGTGGATAAAATAAAACATTACGACAAAGTTTGCCCACGCATAAGTGTATGGCTTATCTTGTAAAATACCTTTAAGCGGGAGTAATAAAGGTAAAACGTACACCACAAAGACAAAGCCCAAGCTGTAACCTTCTCTTGGTGCAAGCACAAAGAGCCACAGTGGCATCAGGATCAAAAGACCAAAATACCCTACTAGTGCAAAGCGTTGAAAGCGTCTAGTGATGGGCTTTTTTGCAATTTCATTCATGTTAACTTTTCCGCGACGCGTAGCAGTCGACTCGCTGCTGCACGACAAATTTTGATTTCTGTTTGAGTGAGTGAAGCATTGTTTTGGCTGCCCGCAACATGTGTTGCACCGTAAGGCGTTCCGCCCATTTCGGTCGCCAAAAGCTCTGGAACATCATAGGGGATACCTAACAACATCATGCCGTGGTGTAATAACGGTAAGGAGAGGTTGAGTAGGGTAGCCTCATTGCCACCGTGCATACTGCTTGAAGACGAAAATACGCAGGCTGGTTTATCGATGAGCGTGCCTTTAAGCCACAAATCGCTGGTGGTTTCCCAAAACGCTTTCGCTTGGGCTGCCATCATGCCAAAGCGTGTTGGAGTACCGAACGCCAACCCGTCGCATGCTACTAAGTCTTGCTTTGTTACGATCACATCATGGTCTTGGCGCTTCTCAAATACGCGCACTATGGCTTCACCACCTTGTGACACGATGGTGTCTGCAAATTCGTGCGCCATATTCGCCACAGAGCCATGACTGGAGTGGTATAAAATAAGAATTTTACTCATTACAGGATATTAAGGACCGACTCTGGAGGCCTGCCAATCGCCGCCTTATCACCTTTAACAACGATAGGACGCTCAATTAGTTTAGGGTTTTCAAGCATGGCAGTGCGCAGTGTCGCTTCATCCGACTCTTTCGATAGTCCAAGCTCTTTGTAGAGCGTTTCTTTGCTACGTACTAGCTGATGAGCAGAACTAAATCCAAGTTTAGACAGTAAATTAGCCAAAGTGTCACTATCGATTGGCGTCTTTAGGTATTCAATAACGGTAGGATTAACGCCATTGGACTCTAGTAAAGCTAGGGTTTCACGTGATTTTGAACAACGCGGGTTGTGATAGATTTCTACTGACATGATTTCGCTCTATTTTGCTCTAAGTCGTTATATAAGCGGATCATAGCTTAATGTAGAGATGACGAAAAGCGATGTGCAAGAAAATTGGCTTAAATACGTTTCTACTATCGCTGTAAGCAATCGCCAAGCATCATAGCTTAGCGATTTCTTTTTGCATATTACGATATTGGCTAAGTAGCGCTTTTAATCTGGTACGCTTGATATCTTCGTTATCTTCGACATGATTAAGTGCACGCTGGACTTCGTCTGCTGCCTTATTAAATGCACCATACTGGGCATAGACACTCGCTTTTGATTCATGGAAAGCGGCTTTGTTTTCTTGGGCTTCATAGGTTTGTGTGAGTAAATCACGAGCGAGGATATGATCTGGTTTCTCAAGCAAAAAGATCTTAAGCAATTGCTCGGCAACTTCATACTGTTTTGCTTTTATTGCGGCATTTGCATAGTTTAGCGTGATAACTTGGTTATTGGGTCTAAGTTGATGTTGAGCTTGAAGCATCTCAACGGCTTTGCCAGAGTGCTCTGTCGCAATTAAATAATCGGTATATACATCAAGATAAAACAGGTTATTCGGATCTTTTTCTAACAACTCATTCAATAGTTTACCTGCTTCCTCGTATTTTTTCTGATCGAGTAACGTAATTGCTAATCCGTATTGTAGCGGGCGCTTGTCGAGTTCTGCTGAGCGTTTTAAAGAGTTTCTGAAAAAGGCTTCTCCTGCATCTTCTGAATAATAATATCGTGCAAGCACACGACTTTTAGCTAACGTGTAGGAAAGGCTTGAGGGGTAATGCTTTTTCTCGAATTGTTGTGCCCTTAGCCTAACGTCCGATACTCGACTGTCGGGCAGCGGGTGCGTAAGCAAAAATGCAGGTGGCTTATTTTTAAAGCGAATTTGATCCGAGAGCTTAGTTAAAAACTCACTGGCCGCATAGGGGTCAAAGCCTGCTTTATGTAGTGTATTCATGCCAAACCGGTCGGCTTCTTGCTCCGCTTTTCGACTATGCGTTAGTTGGTTCAACGATGATTGCGTTTGGCTTGCGGATAAAATGGCGATACCCGCATCTGGGGCAACAACGGTTGCCAAAATACCAGTAATAAGCCCCGCTATGGTCAAGGCGCTGTTGTCTTTTGCGTTTTGTACGCGGCGTGCTAAATGACGTTGGGTAACGTGCGCAATTTCGTGGCCAATAACGGATGCTAATTGACTCTCATTATCGGATTGCGCAATGAGTCCGGTATGTACACCAACATGGCCCCCATAAAAAGCGAAGGCATTAATATCTTTGTTATTTATCCAAAAAAAGGTAAATGGAAAGCGTACGTCATTAGCATTGGCGACGAGGCGATTACCTAGGCTGGTTAAGTACTCTTCAAGTACCGGATCGCCAACCACAGGGGAGCGCGAGCGTAGCTGCATCATCATTACTTCGCCGATCGCTTGTTCTTTTTCAATAGGTAGTACTTGGAGAGCTGAAGTGCCTAAATCTGGTAGTTTCAGCTCTGTTTGTGCAACAGCGCTGCTTGATGCAGCGAGCGCAAATGTTAAAACGATTGAATTTAATAGGGGTTTTAACTGCATTCTAATCCCTTTTAAGGTCTTCTCCGAGCATGATCCTAGCTAAGTCGACTTCATCATTGCATGCTCGAGCATCTTTTTCACAAAGTTGGTAAAAATCTTTTATTGAGACCCCAGCAACACTAGTGATGTTCAATTCTTTTTGCAAAAACGTCACTGTCATATGCAGCACTTTGTGCGCATGAAGTATCAGAGCTTTGTCAGCTATATCACCGCGTTCAAAGTAAAACGCAATGAATTTATGGAGCTGGTTGATGCGCAGTAAGTTTTTCATCGTATGCGGATCCCATACTTGGAATTCCAAAAAACGATTGTCTTTAACATAGGCATCAATTTTGGTGCCTTTGGCTATTGGGTAAGCCCAAAGCTCAAAACCTCTGTCAGTAAATGCTTGATGTAACGCGATTTGAGGTTTATTGTCGCAGTGAATTATGCCACTGTCATCTTCATAACCACCTAATAGTTCTATATTCCAATTTCGCTTATCTAGCAAACGCTTTACCGCATTGTCAAAGCCGTGATGGAGCAGACCTTCACATTCACTTACCGCTGAGGCGACAAGGTGATAAAAAGGCGGAAGTTCACCCCAATTAATTTGCTTTTTGTACCAATTTATTTCTTTTAGTGTTGGATTGGCTGGCAATCGGGCCTTATTATTAACGCCTGGCATTAAGATTCCCAAGAAGTAGAGTATGCTATTAAGAATAAACCATCAACGCCTTGAGGGCTACCGCATTGAGTGATTTGTGTGGAGACAAGACAACAAAATTTGTACATGATCTACGAGAATTTACCTGTCCTGCATTATTTGTTCAGTTTAAGTGGCGGTTAAAGCGCCATGACTATACTCTAGGCAAACTAAAATTGCTGATGAGTCAGGATCAGAGCTTGTTAGATATCAAAAAGTATTTGGATGGTAACTCGGTGAGTTACCAAATTATTGAAATTGAAAGCGGTGAAGTGTGTTTGGAGATCATGGATGTTTGAGTTAGTAAAAGCGTGGTATATCAAAAAGTTTTCAGATCCACATTCCGTTACTCTATTGCTTATGTTAGTTGCTACGGTTGCTTTGCTGTACTTTTTTGGCAGTTATGTCATGCCGGTACTGGTCGCAATTGTCATAGCCTATTTACTTGAATGGCCAGTGAATAAGCTCACTCGAGTGACTGGCAGTAGGATGTTATCAGCAGTAGTCGTAATGGCAGTATTTGTGGGCGTTGCTTTGGGGCTGGTATTTGGTATCGTTCCCGTTCTGTGGCAACAGTTAAGTAACCTGCTTCAAGAAAGTCCAACTATGGTAGAAGAGGGTAAGGACTTCCTTTTACATTTACCTGAATACTACCCGACGCTGATCTCTACAACTCAGGTACAGGCAATTGTGAGCTCTGTGGAAAGTAAATTGCTAGAGCTTGGCGAAGTTATTGTCTCAGCCTCATTAACCTCATTAAAAGACGTTGTCGCATGGATGATTTATTTGGTCTTAGTGCCGCTGCTTGCTTTTTTCATGTTGAAAGACAAGTCAGAACTTACATCTGGAGTGTCAAAAATTATACCTAAGGACAGAAAGCTCATTTCACAAGTGTGGCATGAGATGGACCAACAAATTATGAATTATATTCGTGGTAAAGTTTTTGAGATTGTCATCGTTGGTGTAGTGAGCTTTGTGACCTTTTCTATTTTGGATTTACGCTATGCCGCACTACTGGGGACATTGGTTGGACTTTCTGTACTTATCCCATTTATTGGTGCTGCACTCGTTACCTTACCCGTTGCCGCAGTTGCTTTGTTTCAATTTGGTCTAGCGCCAGAATTTTGGACCATTCTCATCGCGTACGGCATTATTCAAGCATTAGATGGTAATGTATTAGTGCCGTTATTGTTTTCAGAAGCTGTGGATCTTAACCCTGTTTATATTATTGTTGCAGTATTATTTTTTGGTGGCTTATGGGGGTTTTGGGGGGTATTCTTTGCGATTCCACTTGCATCTCTGGTCAAGGCGCTGATCAATGCATGGTCGAGTAAGAGTGAAGAACTATTGGTGAAATAGTGAAATTTTTTTGATGTTAGTCGGCTTATGAGCCGACTAAATAAGTAGTTATTGTGTGACTCTACCCGTGCTTTCACGAACCACCATGCTCGGTGTGAACACATGTGAGACTTCTTTATCATTTTTTCGATGTCCACGTGTTTTAGAAAACAATAGACGCGCAGCATGTTCAGAAATAATGTTGTTAGCCTGATGTGCAGTCGTAAGCTTTGGCCAAGTTTGGCGGGAGAATGGAGAGTCTTCGAAGCCACTGATAGACAATTGACCTGGGATCTCTATATTCATCAGCCGCGCAGCAAATAAAGCCCCAGCTGCAACCTCATCGTTACCACCTAAAATCGCAGTGATTTGGTTTGGATTGCCATCGGCCAGCAGTGCTTTAGCGCCTTTTACTCCAGATTCAAATGAGTACGTACCGTGATAGAGCAGTGTATCGTCTTGTTTGATATCGTGGGCTTTCAGCGCATCGCGATATCCAGCTAGCCGCTCTGCAGTTGATTTATGCTCTTCATCGCCAAGTACAAAAGCAATTTTGTTATGTCCAAGTTGGATTAGGTGCTCGGTAATTTCATAGGCAGCAGCGTAGTCGTCAACAAAGATACAGTTATTTGCGCTGCTTTCGGCTTCTTGCGCTCGACCTGAAAGTAGACGCACATAATGAATGCCCAGCTCATCTAGCATATCAATAATGGCTTGTTGCTCGGACAGAGGAGGAGTCAAGACCAAACCTGCAAGACGTGAGCGTTTGATCATAGTGACGAACTCTTCGGCCATATTTTCCGAATTGGATTCACAGGGGTGGATGACGAGCTCATACCCTTCATCCCTACAGCGAGATAACACCCCGTTTTGCATATCAATGACATAATACGCATTGGGATTATCGTAGACCAAGCCAATTGCAAATGAAGAAGTACCAGCTAAGTTTCTCGCAGCAATATTAGGCTGATAATTAAGCTCTTTTACAGCCTGCATTACTTGATCGTAGGTTTTTTTTCTAACCGAAGGTTCTTTATTGATTACCCGCGATACGGTTTTCATAGATACGCCAGCTAGCTTGGCAACATCATTAATAGTGACTTTCATGTAATTATTCTTCTATTTACAGGTCTGTATCGATCATTATTAAGCACTGAGGAATAGTAGCGCTTTATGTATGCAGAAGCTAGCGCCCAATTTCTGTGATATTTAGCCGCTCAGGTGACTACTGGCTTAATAAAAGGATCATCTGTTTTTCTTAGTCTATCTAATAAGTACAGAATTTAGCACTACAATTCGCAGAAATAAATGAATGATACCGGTGTCAAAAATTTTATTTTAGGTTATTATTCGCAATGTAAAATTGAAAAGAAGCAATTTGACAGCGTTGTCATTTTGGCATAATGTGCTTGTTTAATAATGTTTCTTTGTTGTTACTAACTGAAAAGTAAGGTAACTAACAATCACTTACGTCTTAGGGGAATATGTAATGGGTGGTCGTGTAGATTTGGATAGTTGGCAAAAGCTCAGTAGTTCTGCGCAGCGAGTAGAGCAGCAGCATTTAAAAACGATGTTTGCAAACGATGCACAAAGATTTGAAAAGTTCTCTCGTCAAATCCCAGGTGTGTTGTTCGACTTTTCCAAGCAACGCATTGACGACCAAACATTCTCTGAAATGATGCAGCTCGCAAAAGAGAGCGATATCGCGCTTTGGCGAGAAAAGATGTTTTCTGGTGAAAAAATAAATATCACCGAAGACCGAGCGGTTTTACATACGGCGCTGCGTAACCGAGCAAATACACCTATTTACGTGGATGGTGTAAATGTTACTGAACAAGTCAATGCAGAATTAGAAAAACTACAAGTATTTAGTAACCGAGTTCGTTCAGGTGAGTGGCAAGGGTATACAGGCAAAGCGGTAAAAAATGTAGTTGCAATTGGCGTTGGGGGTTCTAACTTAGGCCCGCAAATGGTAACTGATGCGCTTGCTGCGTATGCAGATGACACGCTAAACGTGCATTATGTGTCGAATGTTGACGGTGTACAGATTGCTTCAGTATTAAAAGGTTTGGACGCAGAAACCACCTTGTTTGTCGTGTCATCAAAAACCTTCACAACCTCTGAAACCATGACCAATGCAAAGACTGCCGTTGAGTGGTTTTTGAATGCTGCAAGTGATAGAGCGGCAATCGCCAAGCATTTTGTTGCGGTGAGCACCAATCTTGAGAAGACCAGAGCGTTTGGTATTAGTGATGACAACGTGTTTACGATGTGGGACTGGGTTGGCGGTCGTTTCTCCCTTTGGAGTGCAATCGGATTACCAATCGCACTTTATTTAGGCTTCGATAAGTTTGCCGAAGTGCTTGAAGGTGCGTTTGAAATTGATGAGCACTTTAAAACGGCAAACAACGAAGACAATATTCCACTGTTGATGGCGTTACTCAGCGTTTGGAATACCAGCTTCTTAGGGTATCAAGCACAAGCGATTTTGCCTTATGATCAGGCGCTTCATATGCTGCCTGCATATTTACAACAAGGTGAAATGGAAAGTAACGGTAAGCATGTTACTTTTGCAGGAGAGCAGGTAAACTATACGACTGTGCCAATTATTTGGGGCATGACAGGGATAAATGGCCAGCACGCTTTTTATCAGTGTTTACACCAAGGTAATGTGATTGTTCCGGCTGATTTTATCGCTTCAATTGAGCCGCAAAACAAAGTAGGCCAGCATCACGATATTTTACTGTCTAACTTCTTCGCGCAAACGGAAGCTATGATGGCGGGTGTAGATGCACAGCAGGTTCGTGAAGATTTAACGGCGAAAGGTAAGTCGGATGCGGAAATTGATAAGTTGATCCCGCATAAAATACACCAAGGTAACCGTCCAACCTCTTCGTTTATTCTAGATAAGGTAGATGCAAAAGCTGTGGGCCGACTAATTGCCTTGTATGAACACAAAATTTTCTGCCAAGGCATTATTTTGGATGTGTGTTCATTTGACCAATGGGGTGTTGAGCTTGGTAAAGGGCTTGCTTCAAATATTGAAGCCGAGCTAACGCAAGAAGGTGTTACCAACCCGCATGATAGCTCAACGGCAGGTCTAATCGCTTATTACAAACAAAAGAGAACGAATTAATACTTCGAGTGGAACTGAAGTAAACAGAATACCTTTGAACGGGTAGCGCTGGAGTACTTAGAACCTGTATTTTTGTGAGAGGAAATGCAGGTTTCTAAGACTCATTTATACCAACTTACTTAATCCCTAAAATTGAGCAGGTATTAAGTCGAATTGATATTACTAGTGCATTGCAATCGAAATCATCACCCGTTACACAATGAGTTTGGTAGGCTTTGGAGTGGCTCCAAATCGAATAAACACTGCGTGCTTGTAGTGCACGCCTAACCTAATGAGAGTGAATTATGCTTAATCCTTTTGACATCGTAATTTTTGGTGGGGGAGGCGATTTAGCACTTCGCAAACTCCTACCTGCCTTGTATCGTGCATATCAAGAAGGTAACTTACCTGAAGGCACTCGCATCTTACCGACCGTTCGTGAACAAAACAAACAACAAGAATTTATCGAAACGGCACATATCGCATTACAAACTCACCTTGGCAAAGGCGAATACAACAAAAAAGATTGGTCCGCATTTGAACAGTTTTTAGTACCTGTGATAGTCAATGTTACTGAAGAAGACGAACACTGGGATACGCTAAAGAATATGTTGGCCGATGGGGAAGATAAGTCTCGTGTATTCTACTTGTCTCTTCCTCCAGCGGTTTATGGCCGTTGTTGTGAGCTATTGTCAATCAAAGGGCTAATCACTGAGCAATCACGTGTAGTTGTTGAAAAGCCTATTGGCTATTGCGGTAAATCTGCAGAAGAAATTAATGCCAAAATCGGTGAGTTCTTCTCGGAAGAGCAAGTATTCCGTATCGATCATTATCTAGGTAAAGAAACGGTTCAAAACCTGATGGCGCTTAGATTCTCAAACGCACTGTTCGAGAATTTATGGGATGCTAAAGCCATAGATAATATTCAGATCAGTATCTCTGAAACGGTAGGTCTTGAAAGCCGAGCTGGCTTTTACGACAAAGCGGGCGCGCTTCGTGATATGGTGCAAAATCACTTATTGCAACTACTTTGCTTGGTTGCGATGGAGTCACCACATAAACTTAATGCCAACAGTATTCGCACTGAAAAGCTTAAAGTATTAGAAGCGCTTAGACCGCTAATTGACTCAGATGTAGATAATAATGTTGTGCGTGGTCAATATGTACCAGGCGACCTTGAAGGTAAGCTGGTACCTGGTTACCTAGAAGAGCTGGGCGAAGGGTCAAGTAAAACAGAAACATTTGTTGCTATTCGTGCTCATATTGATAACTGGCGTTGGTCTGGCGTGCCTTTCTATTTAAGAACAGGCAAGCGTATGAAAAAGCGTTGTGCTGAAATAGTGGTTGAGTACAAACCTGTTTCTCACAATGTTTATGGTGATGCGGCGGGTCCAATTCAGCCAAACCGTTTGGTAATAAGATTACAACCTGAAGAAAGTATTCAATTAACGCTAATGTCTAAGCGTCTAGATAACCTTGAAATGCAACTAGAGCCAGTGACGCTAAATATCTCATTGAGTGAAAAGTATAACAATGGCTATCATTCAGATGCGTATAAGCGCCTAATGCTAGACGCCGCTGCAAATAACCCGGCTTTATTTATTCACCGTGACGAAGTGCGCCAAGCGTGGCAGTGGGTTGATCCAATCATTGAGCGTTGGCAGAGTAAAGGGGCTCCATCACTTTATCGTGCTGGCTCTTGGGGTCCTGAAGATGCTGATGAACTACTAGAAGAAAACAAACATGTTTGGTTCAACGCGGGAGAGCAAGCGTAATGGCACAGTTGACAGAAAGAAATTTCAGCTCCAAAGACGAAATGACAGCAGCGCTTGCAGAACTACTTCAAGCTGGGATCAGTCAAGGTATTGAGCAAGACGGTGAAGCAGTATTGTTAGTGTCTGGTGGTTCATCACCGGCTCCAGCGTATCGTCACCTTTCTGGTGTTGAACTAGGCTGGGATAAAATTACGGTTGCTATGGTTGATGAACGTTGGGTCGAACCGGATCACGAAAAGTCCAACGAAGCATTTATCAAGTCGACATTACTGCAAGACAAAGCGGCGAATGCTCAATTTGTGACAATGAAGAATGCGGCAAAGTCGGCAGAAGAGGGAGCTGGTGCATGTGAGTCTGATTATGCGGCGCTAAAAAAGCCATTTGATGTTACTATTTTAGGAATGGGGCCGGATGGCCATACCGCCAGTTTATTCCCAAATGCGAAAGGTCTAGAGCACGCGTTAACGACCACAAACACTGTGTGCGCAATTAATGCTCATCAAAGCGAAGTGACAGGCGAAATCACAGAACGTATGAGTCTGTCTCTTGCGGGGATTGCTAGTGCTAAGACGGTAGTTTTATTGATTTCAGGTGATGAAAAAAAGGCAGTGTATGAAGCGGCAAAACAACCCGGCTCAGAGTATGAAGTACCACTGCGCGCTGTATTAAATCACCCTGATATTAATTTGACCGTATTTTGGTGCCCGTAACCCGAGTGCATCTACTAGAAATAGTAAAATGTAAGGCTGGCGTGATAGCTGGCCTTACCTTGATTACTTGAGTCAACTGATTGAATATCTCTGGACATTCAGCTCGGAGCGACAACACTTCTTACTTCTTACTTCTTACTTCTTACTTCTTACTTCTTACTTCTTACTTCTTACTTCTTACTTCTTA
>NZ_NSDG01000115.1:32947-38925 GCF_002289345.1 Pseudoalteromonas sp. HM-SA03
GAATAAAAGCAATAAGTTTTACTGATTCAAGATACGATCATTATAAAATCAACAAGTCCCGTAATGGGGTATTTAAATTTGTGCAAAAGATAGTGATAACTAACTCGCTGATCTCAGATTTTATAGGCCTTTGTCATAAAAATTTCTCTTAAAAGAACTAGACAGTACTTACAGATAAACTTATAATGACAGCGTTGTCATTGATATTGATTCTCATCTTTAGCTTCTGCCCAAGCTTGATGAGGGAATTGAATACACATCCCCTTGTGTGTATTCAGATAATTAAAATGTCCCTTTATTGAGACAATTCCATCTTAAAACCCTACAGCAGCAAAATTTTTTGTGCTATTCTCCAATCGTTTTTGTAACAAACCATATATTGGTCATATTTAAATTTATATTTATCAATAAGATATATATCTATATGAATATTTTTTGAATAACAGGCCAAAAAAATTGTAGCGAATATGTAATTTAGGGTGTATGGTTTGTTATTAGATGACAGCGTTGTCATCATCACTGGGCAGAAGTGATTTAAAAAACCAACAAAATGATTCAAGGGGAATCCTGTGTTAGCTAATAATTTCAAAAAAAGCTTACTTGCAGTTAACGTCAGCATCGCACTAGGTGCGGGCTTTTCAGGCGTTGTAGTTGCAGAAGAAAGTCAAAATCAAGTACAAGAAAACGTAGAAGTCATTGAAGTTCGCGGTATTCGCGCTTCCAGTAAGGCGGACATTAATAACAAAAGATTCGCAAACGCTGTTGTTGATTCGATAACAGCAGAAGATATTGGTAAGTTTCCGGATAAAAACGTTGCGGAATCTCTATCTCGTATTACTGGTGTAGGGGTTAGCCGTGAGTTTGGTGAAGGTGAAAAGATTACTGTTCGAGGTTCAGATCCAACTAAAAACCGCACTCTATTAAACGGACAAAATGTTGGTACAGCTGACTGGTTTATCTTGGATAACCCTTCTCGTAGTTTCAACTTTACAATGCTTCCGTCTTCATTGGTAAGTAGCTTGGAAGTATATAAATCTCCTGAAGCGCGTATTGATGAAGGCTCAATTGGTGGTACAGTAATTCTAAATACACGCAAGCCTCTTGATTTGGATTCTGGTACTGTTCAGTTAAGCTTGCAGAGCCAATACTCAGAAGTAGCGGAAGAACATGATCCATCAATTGAAGCACTTTATTCATGGAAGAATGAAAGTGAGCAATTTGGTATTTTAATTTCTGGTTCAAAAGCTGATCGTACAGTTCGTCGTGAAGGTTTTGAGGTACTTGGTTGGGATGTTCAAGGTGATGGAACTTATACACCTCGTACTATGGGGGTTCCTGTTTTCCGCCAAGATCGTGAAAGAACAACATTTTTCAGCTCGATTCAATTTGCACCTTCCGACGATTTCAGTGCGACTTTAAACATACTTGATTCAAATATGGATGTGAATAATACCAATTCAAACTTTCTATTGATGAATCCTGGGTCAGAGGCCGAGCTTTCGTTTAGTGATGGCAACGCATTAAAAGGCACTGGCGGTGGTGATGTTCGTTGGAATCATATCAACCGTATCTCAAGCACGGATACTAATTCAATTCATTTAGACATTGACTTTGCAACGGATTCATTCTCAATGAATGTGGAGCTTGGTACGACTGAAGCCGAGGGTGGAACATTAAATGAAACTTCTTGGGAATACGGCGGGCAGGGAGATTACAACTTTGATCTAACTGATGGTACTCCAACAGTAAACGCTGGTATTGATGGTACGGACCCTTCTAAATTTAACGGTGGCTGGATCTGGGGTGGGAATAAACCAACAACAGATGAAGAGTCTTATGCTCAGGTAGACTTTGACTTCCCGGTCGAACTTGGTGCGTTTACATCAATTAAAGTTGGTGCAAAATATCGTGATCACAAACGCACGCAAGACAGAAATGCCTACAGTTGGCATTGGGGTTTAGCTAACGATGGTGAGAGTGATAATTACATGAACCAGATCTTGGCTAATCAATGTAGTACGCTTGCGGATTGTGACCTTTCTAGAGGCACTGATACTGTTGGTGCTGACGTTGTCAATGGTGATATTACTCAACAGTTGATACACAACAGTGATCGTATGTTGGAATTAGGGTTAGGCCCAAATGCTTCCTATGCAATTCACAAGAATTTACCAGAAATATTTGAAGTAGCTGAGCAAAAAACGGCTTTCTATGTTCAGGGTGATTTCTCTGGAGAAAGTTTCCGAGGCAACATAGGTGTAAGGGTTGCTAAGACTGAGCAAGATTCTGCTGGTTATTTGTTCTCTTCAGATTCTTGGGACTTATTAACTGTCAAAAACCCTGGCCTCAATGGTGATTTAACACCTTCTACATTAGAGTGGAAAACTGAGTCACGTAGCTACACCGAGATTTTGCCAAACTTCAATTTATCTTATGACTTAGCTGAAGATCAAATTGTGAGGTTGTCTGCGGCACGAACGATGGCGCGTCCTAATTTCTTTGATATTTCACCAATTACCGCACCTGGCGATCTTGGTGAAGATAATCCAACTGCACAGGCTGGTAATCCAAATCTAGATCCACAAGTAGCTAACCAGTTTGATGCTGCTTGGGAATATTACTTCGGTGATGCATCGTTACTTGCAATAACGCTATTCTACAAAGATATTGAGAGTTACCAAACATCTGGTACTTCGAGCCAAGAGTTTTATGATCAAGAAACTCAACGTTGGGTTCCTGTAACTGTTACTCGGCCTGAGAATGGGGCAGGGGGAACAACAACGGGTTTAGAAGCCTCTATTCAACATAGTTTTGACAATGGTTTTGGTGTATCAGCAAACTATACTTATACTGATGCTAATAATGATGGTGAAAGAGATGTCCTAAAACCGGGGTCTGGCTTAGTAATGGGAGCCTCTGAGAATATGTTAAATATTTCAGGTTACTATGAAGATGATCTGTTTGCGGTTCGAGCGATGTATAACTACCGTACAAAATGGTATAAAGGTTTACACTCTTCAGGTACGGAGCTTTGGAATGATGACTATGGCCAGTTGGACTTTAGTGCGACATACAACGTAACTGAAAATATCTCATTAGTATTTGAAGGTATTAACCTGACTGATGAAGAGGTCATAGAATATAATACTGATGAAGCAAGGGTATTATCTATATACCAGAATGGTCGTCGATTTGTACTAGGTGCAAACTTCCGTTTCTAATATTATTAAAATGCCGCTATTTAGCGGCATTTCTTTTTAATAATATGTCTTCAACTTTTCTTATTTCTTCCTGACTATTAGAAAGAATGCCTTTGTATGTTTTGTCAAAGACATCTTCTTTTCTATCGAAAACATAGTGTTTGAATACTTCTTTCCAGGCATCTCTCTGATATTTTGGAAGTGCTCTAATGGTGAGAATTGCGTGGATTAAACTTTCAGTAGATGTTAGCTCGGATGCAGTTTTATTTTCCCACCAATAGTTTACTAGAATATTAGCTCTTTCATGTGATTTAACATTATGCCACCACATAGGTGGGATATATAAGGCCTCACCCACTTCCAGTTCTGCAATTTGGACATCTTTATGTACGTTCTTAAACTTAGGATATTTGCTCAAATCAGGCTTTTCGAAGTCGACAAGGCTAATAGCAGGCCCTGTTATGGCGCGATCTATCGGGGCGACATAGATATTAGGGATTGCATTTGGAGGGAGTAAATAAAATGTTCTTTTACCACAAACATTCAATGCTATGTTATGAGAGGTGTCGTAATGCCCAGGAACTGTTGTTGCTGTTCCAATCCATATTCTGGGAGAAATTTCAGATAGAAAATTTGGAGATGGATTTTGTGTAAGAAAAGATGGTAGGCATTGCTCTATTAATGCGCTTTGAACTGCAATGTCTTCACTGTGCTCATCTCGCTTTTCAACAATCAATCTTTTTAACACTGCTTTGAGTGGAACTTGAAATTTTTTGAATGTGAATCTTTCGTAATCTTCGCTTGCGTAGCTGATTAGTCCTTTATGTTTAGATTCGATTAATAAAGTATCTACCAATTTCTTAGAAGCAATGCTAAGTAACTTTCTAAGTAAATGTGATGGAGAATCTTTTGCTAACTCAACATATGGCCAGTCTTTAAATAGTTCTGATATTATTATCGGAGAATTATTGTTCTCAATGAATGTCTTTAAGTCTTCAACATCTGATGGTTTTATTTTTTGAATTTTCATGGTTTTAAATTGTATATTTACATGCTAATTTAATTGTTACTTTAACATATTAATTGAGTGTGTAATGTCAGAAAAATATGAAATCATTGATGCGGGAAAACATAAAAAATTTTATGCTAAGTTAGATACTGACTTATTGCATTCGAAAGAGCGGCACTTGGTGGTTATAACACCAAGTGAAGTAGCAAAAGCAGCGCTGAATTTTCCTATTTGTTTCATTAAGTCTGGTGGCGATGCTAAATTCCAAATGATAGCAATTCTTGGGCTTGAGACCGGAAAAAATGCGTTTTATCGTGGTAATAGGTTTGAATCGCCATATATCCCTCAACATTTAGTGAAGTATCCATTCGTCCTAGCAAAAACCTCAGATGAAAAGACATATTTGGCAATTCACGCTTCGGCATTAAATAGTTCAGGGATTGGAGAGCCGTTGTTTCAAGATTCGGGTGAACTTTCGGACTTTCTTAAGTTAAGACATTCGCAATTAGAGGAGTTGTATCGTCAAGATGAGTTGTCGTTTCAATTTGTTAATCGTTTGTCCGAACTTGGTTTGTTGACGGAGTTTAGTTTTAAGTTTGATTTGGGGGATGGTGAGAAGAAAGAGATTGGGGGACTATATTCAGTCGATAGGGAGCTTCTAAATTCTCTCGATGATGAATCTCTATTGTCTTTGCAGAAATCAGGCATGCTAGAAGCAGTACACGCACATTTACTATCGCTGGGTCAGCTTCAAAGAGTTATTGATTTATCAGCCACGGCTAATCATTGACATTAAGTGAGAAGATTGTGTTCTCGTCTAGTGGTTAATATATGTAGGGTAACGAGTAAGATAAATTTAACTTCCAATTTGCCCCGAAAACCGCTAGCCTTAGGGGCAATAAATAAAGTAACAAATACGTAAAATAATGGAGCAGTATTATGGCGGAACAACAAGTGCAGCCTTTACACAACGAAAAGCACGCGAATATCAAAGTAAAAAATGGCGTGAACGTTGATTTCCTTAAAACTCAGCACTTAATGCCTGTAGTAGCGCATGAGTTTGCGCGTGTAGCGACAGAATTCCCAATGGCGTTTGTTAAAAACACTGAGTCAGGTCAATTCCAAGCGGTTGCTATGTTTGGTCTTCAGCCTGGTGAAAACCTATTTGTTGATGGTGATAAGTGGACTGGCAGCTTTGTGCCAATGGCCGCTGCACGTTACCCATTTGGGTTGGTTAAGCACCCAGAGCAAGATCAGTTTGGTATTGTGATTGACGAAGCAAGCCCGCTAGTTGGTGAAGAAGAAGGCAATGCGCTTTTCGAAGACGGTAAAGAAACTGAATACCTAGGTCGTCGTAAAGAAGCGTTGGTAAGCTATGTTGAGTTTGCTCGCGTAACTGAAGCGTTTACTCAGTATCTTGCTGACAAAGAGCTTCTAGTTCAACAAACGCTAACGGTAGAAATCCATGGTGAGAAAAAAGACATCAACGGTATTTACCTTGTGGATGAGCGTAAGTTAAATGAATTAGGTGACGAAGATTTCCTAGAGCTACGTAAACGTGGCTATTTAGCACCGATCTTCGCATTCTTAACTTCTACACATCAAGTAGCGCGCCTTGCTCGCATGAAGGCACAGCGCGAAGCGAGCTAATCGCTTTTAGATATAGAACGATTCGATAGAAGCGCTTCCAGAGGAAGCGCTCAGATTGATGATAAACCCCGCTTTTTTAAGCGGGGTTTATTTTTCCCAGTTGTTGGAGCAGTTTTCTC
>NZ_NSDG01000116.1 GCF_002289345.1 Pseudoalteromonas sp. HM-SA03
CCTAACTACGGATTGTGCATGATCATTTTGATCGGTCAACCGATAAACGCCTTAACTGATCAGCATTAGCCATAAAGGCTGCTTTACAATTTGGGCAGAGTGCTTAGGCAAGCACTGATTTTAAACGCGATTATCTTGCGTTAGTACTTTCAAAGATTTTGTCAGCAGAAGCTGCAACAAAACCAGTATAGATCTCGCCGTCAGGCTTGGCATAACGCAGAGCAAACTCATAGAAGCAGCTTGGAATGCTAAATTCACCGTCATTAAACTGTACGTTTTGGTGATCAGCAAGCGTTGAAGATTGTTCTAGTAACACTTCTGGAGAGCCTTTGATCTCGCCACCAGAGGTGTTTAGCTCAAAACCATTGTCTTTGAGTGCTTGGTTTACAGCTTCAATTGTAGTGAAGTTCTTCAGGTAATTGATGCTTACCGTAAAGTGGTTAGCGCGGTAACCCCATGCAGACATCCATGCGGCATACTCGCTCTCAGCCAGTAGTTTTTTGTATGTCTCGTGAGAAACGCGCCAGTGGGTGCCAGAATACAGGAAGTTTTCAGCTGTTACTGCAGACTCGTCGATTTGCTCAACCATGTCTTTAACGATAGCTTGTAGTTCTTCTGAACATTTTTCAACGAGCAGCTCAGAGATAAACACCTTTGGTTTAGTTGGATCTTGGTGTTCATAGTGCTTGGCATATAGCTTTTTCGCTTCAAAGTGGTATTCGCCACACTCTGTGTAACCTACTGCTTTAAAATGTGCAGCAAGCTTTTCTAGACCTACTTTTTCAATATTAAAGGTACGCAATGCGATGTGGTCATTGATCACGTCGTCTTTTTGCGTCGAGCCGAGTAGTTCATGAACTTTAACTGCAGAAGGTGTTACTTCTAGGTAGTTGTCCCACAGGTGTTCAAATAGTGTATCTACGTTGTTGTGCATAATGGTTTCCTAATTTTTTGTCTTGGTGACAGCTTGTTAAACTTTATACCAATTGGTATCAGCACGACATTGAAATCTATAGTTTAAATGCGTTTATCAGTTCACCTTGAGTGACATCAAGCGCATTGGCTACCTCTGCGGTCAGCTGAATTTTTTCTTCTGCTTCGCACAGATAAGCCTGATCGGTAAACGTGGCTTTAAACGCGTCTAATCGACCATTTGAAATAGCAAGACTAGGGAGCTTGTCAGGTAGTGAAGCGACTATTTCAACTTCGCCTTTAAACGACTCTCTAACCGTTCTAATGTTGTCTAGTCTGGCTTCCACCGTTGGACCTGCGTCGAACAAGTCAACATAGCCACGGTGTTCAAACCCCTCTTTTTGTAACAAACGCAAAGCAGGCTTGGTCTTCTCATGCACTTTACCTATCACGGCTTGTGCTTCTGGACTTAGTAAGTTTGCATAGATGGGATACTTGGGCATAAGTTCACAAATAAACACTTTGTCCCCGAGACCGACCAAGTGATCTGCTTGCGGAAATTCGATGCTAAAAAAGTGCTCTTGTAACCACTGCCAAAATGGTGAGTGACCATGTTCGTCACTTACACCACGCATTTCTGCAATAACGGTATCGCTAAAGCGTTCTGCATGTTCTGCCATAAATAAGAAGCGACTTCTCGAAAGAAAGCGACCAGCTAACCCTTGGCGATGACCTTCACGTAAAAATAGCGTGCAGATCTCAGAGCTTCCAGTGTAGTCGTTACACATCGACAGAATATCAACGGTATTATAGACACCCAAAGTTCTTGAGTGATGTACTGTTTTACCAAGATGATAGTGATATAAAGGCACTGACATACCGACCGCGGCTTCAATCGCAGTGGTACCTATAATTTCGCCCGTTTGTGTGTCTTCAAGAACGAATAAATAGCCTTCGTCGTATGGTTTTGATACTGACTTTGCAAAGCTTTCAACCGAGCGGTTAATTTTATTAGACAACAATTCGTCATCTACTGGCAGTGAGGTAAACCCATGGCCAGATTCAACCGCAATGGTTTTTAGCGCGTCGAAGTCAGTTTTTTGTATTGGTCTTAATACTAACATGAGAAAGAGGAGACCGAGGTCCCCAGCTCCTTAGCCGTTTACTACTGCAGCAACCGCTTGTTCAAAGCGTGCTAGACCTTCTTGGATCTCTTCATCAGTGATCACAAGGGAAGGCGTAAAACGAACTACGTTAGTACCAGCAACTAATGACATTAAACCGTGCTCTGCACTTGCTACAAGAAAATCGCGTGCACGGCCTTCAAACTTGTCATTGAGCACTGCACCTAGAAGAAGACCTTTACCACGCACTTCAGAAAATACATTGTATTTGTCGTTAATAGCATTTAGACCATCTCTGAATACTTGCTCTTTGGCTTTTACGCCAGCTAATACTGATTCTGTATTTACAGTGTCAAATGCAGCTTCTGCTACCGCGCAGGCTAGTGGATTACCGCCATAAGTTGNTGCCGACTTTAAGGTGAGCTGCAATTTCAGTGGTGGTAAGCATAGCGCCAATCGGGAAGCCGCCGCCTAGTGCTTTTGCGCTAGTTAGGATATCAGGTGTTACACCTAGTCCTTGATAAGCATATAGATCACCAGTTCGGCCAACACCCGTTTGTACTTCATCAAAAATAAGTAGCGCGTTGTGCTTATCACATAGTTCGCGCACAGCTTGCACAAATTCAGCATTTGGAGAAATGATCCCGCCTTCACCTTGAAGCGGTTCCATCATGACTGCGCAAGTGTTGTCTGAGATTGTTTTTTCAAATGCAGCTAAATCGTTATAGTCGATATGAGTGATATCAGCAGGTTTTGGACCAAAACCATCAGAATAGGCTGCTTGACCACCAACCGTTACCGTGAAGAAAGTACGACCATGGAAGCCTTTGTTGAATGCGATAATTTGCGTTTTTTCTGCACCAAATTTATCCAGTGCCCAACGACGCGCAAGTTTAAGTGCCGCCTCGTTTGCTTCGGCGCCTGAGTTTGCGAAATAGACTTTTTCTGCGAATGTTGCATCGGTTAACTTTTTGGCAAGGCGAAGCGCCGGCTCGTTGGTCATCACATTTGATAAGTGCCAAATCTTTTCGCCTTGCTCTTTAAGTGCTGAGACTAGTGCTGGATGACAATGGCCTAGACAGTTTACGGCGATACCGCCTGCAAAATCGATGAACTCTTTACCTGTCTGATCCCATACGCGAGAGCCTTGGCCTTTAACTGGAATAACGGCTGACGGGTTGTAGTTTGGAACCATGACTTCATCGAATAATTCGCGATTTGCTTGCATGACGCTTTCTCCTAAATTGTTATCATTGTGCGGTATTACTGTCGAGCAGAAGCTGATTACTTGTTGTTCTGCTCACAGCCAACTTGCTATTTCTTCATTATTACGCGCTTTTGTAATAATTTGCAGTGCAATAATTCACATATTTGCTATCATTTATGTCAAATTAACATGATTAAATTGCAAAATGATTAGTTCACAAGACGAAAAGCTCATTGCACTGTTGCGTAATAACGCACGAGAGAGCATCTCTGAGTTGGCACGTAAGTTAGACCTTTCCAGAACCACAGTACAAAATCGTATCGCAAAATTAGAGCAAAATGGCGTAATTAAAGGCTATCGCGTAGAGTTCGCGGAGCAGTATATGGACGATTTAGTATCTGCACACGTTTCTATTAAGGTAAAACAAAAACTCACTACAAAGGCGAATTTAGCATTGCAGCAGTTGCCAAATGTTTCTGCGCTTTATGCCATTAGTGGGGAATATGACTTGATTGCCATTGTTGAAGCACAGAGTTTGGAGCAGTTGAGTCATCTGCTAGATGAAATTGGTAATTTAGAGGGGATTGAGCGTACCAATTCGTCGGTTATCCTAGAAACCAAATTTAAGCGATAAATAACCCTACCTTGGTTCAGATCAAATTCTGTGGGGGTTCATCACGATTTGCCAAGTATTCCGCTGTTAGCATAATAGGTTGCCTAGCGGGAAAGGTGCAGCATATAGCTAACTTTTTTCTCTTAACTATTAACCGCAGCTACCCAACTTGCTCCGGTAACCAAATGCTAGTGCCGGTGGCTGCGATATGATTCACATTGCCATTTAACACTTTGCTACCCACATTATTTGAGCTTTCAGGCCGGCTAACTAAATACCCCTGTACACAGCTAATTCCTAAGTTTTTAACTAGCTCAAATTGTTCGGTTTGTTCAACGCCCTCGGCAACAATCTTTAATTCTAACTGCTGTCCAAGTTCGCTGATGGAATTGAGGATCTTACGGTACTTAGGGTTGCTATTGGCCTGAGTGATAAACAGTTTATCGATTTTTATCACATCTATAGGTAAATCGGCGAGGGTGCTTAGTGAGCTAAAACCTGTGCCAAAGTCGTCAATCGCGACACTTATTCCTGCATCTCGGCATTGTTGCAATTGTGAAATAGTTTCATTGCTGGCCTTGATAAGAGTGGACTCCGTGATCTCCAACATCAAAGCGGTGGCTGGTAAGCCGGTTTTTTCTAGGGCAGCATTTACCCATTCAAAGACCTTTCTGTGTTTTAGTTGTATTCCAGAAACATTAACCGAGATTTTTACCTTTTTCATCCCTGCATTATGCCATGCACACATTTGCCTACACGATTCAAGTAAGATCCAATCACCAAGCTCTAGAATCAAATTCGACTCCTCTGCAATTGGAATAAATTCAGCCGGTGGAATTTGCCCTTCTATTGGGTGGTTCCAACGAATAAGCGCCTCAAAATAGTCGATAGCACAATCTTCTACATGCACTATCGGTTGGAATGAGAGATAAAAGCTTTGCGCAGAGATAGCGAGTCGTAACTCTTCTAAAAGGTAATGATAACGTCGCATTTTCGACCCCATTTCGGGGGAGTAAACTTTAAAAATTCCACGGCCATCCGTTTTTGCTCTGTACATGGCAACATCAGCCATCTGTAATAACGAGTTTGGCGTTGCTGCACTATCTGGGTATACTGCGATGCCGATACTTGCCCCAATTTTGACAAGCTTATTGCCAAGCAAGAAATCACGCTCTATATCACTAAGAATGGACTGGGCGATTTCTGTGCACAAACTTGGATTGTTTAATTTGGGAATAAATAGCGAAAATTCATCGCCGCCGAGTCTTGAAAGGTTTTGTTCAAGGCCATGAATAGGGTGGCAATCTTCTAAACCATATTGGCGAACCACTTTTGAGAGCCGAGCGGCAACTTGGATCAGAGTTTCGTCGCCAAAACTGTGGCCAAATGAATCGTTGACCTGCTTAAAGCCGTCCAAATCAATAAATAGCAGGCCACATTTTTGTTGCGCCAACTCAGCTTGCTTTAACTTTGCCTCAATATGGTCAATATAGGCATGTCTATCTATAAGCTTTGTGAGCTTGTCTTGAAAAATTTGTGATTCTGAATGACGTTTTACCCGTGCAAGATGACTAGATAAATCATGGATCGCATGGCTGAGTTTGGCAAGAGAGGACTTATGATGTAGTGGTGCACTGTCTACCTCTAAACGTGTCAATATTCCTCCAACGTCCTTATTCACCTCGCTAATATCTTCATCTTGGTTACGATAGCGGCGCTCTGATTTAAAAAGGTACGCAACAATAGCGAGTAGAGTCGCAATTGAAATGAGAGTGATGGGTGAAGTAAATACGGCATACCAAACTGTACTTACATCCAGATATTTGGGTATTCCGAGTGTTGACTCTACCGCAACATAAGTGTGGTTTCCGCTTGTTGCAAAGTTCAAACCGTGCAGTAGTGGGGAATACCAAGGTGATATCATTGATACTGATAGGTGTTCATTTGCTGGGGTTGTAGCGATCAGCTCAAGCACGTGGGCCTTAAAAGACAGATGCAGCAATATGACAACAAAGAATGTGCCCAGAAGTAGGGTACTTGTTAGTCTTATCGCGTTTGGCATGAATAGGCTTTCCTTGGTAATTCAGACTCTTGCATATTACGGAGTAATCGTATGTAGATAACACCTTCATCGCAAAAAATGTAATCTGAAATTATAGTTGCTAACCTAGTTTTTTACACACTTTAGCATGCAGTTGCAAACCTCATCGTGCAAAAGTACCAAAAATTTCACTTTGCAGACTGCTTTATATGAGCGGGATCAATTATTAGTTAAATTCACTTTACATGATAACTATTCTTAACTAGCTTTCTTGTTGACTCTTAATGTGATTGGCTCAGTGATTGCAAGGAACTCATAGCAAACTGAAATCACTGCTTATCTGATCTAGATTGCGCCAAAGCGGTGCAAAATTGCACCAAATTTGTACTGTCATACAAATTCAATATTTGTTTGCTGTACTTAGGGCTGTTGATTTTTAAAGCGAACGGTGAGTTGCCATCTAATTAAAATTTAATTTTGCAATTTAATTTCACTTAAATCTCAATATGCTCGACATAAATCGTACACAGTTACCGGTCGTTTGCAGTATTAGCGTACGTCACTGTGAAATAAGGACTCACAAAAGGTAAACGGGGGTTATATGCTCACTAAACGGTTTTTCAAAACAAAAGACGAAGCAGAAATTACATTTTCATTTTCACACCCAGAAGCGAAAACGGTGGAACTTGCTGGTGATTTTAATGATTGGCAACCTGAGCCGATGAAATTCATCAAAAAAGACAGTACGTTTAAGCTAAAACACCGTTTACCAACCGATAAAGCCTACCACTTTAGATATTTGATTGATGGTGAAGTCTGGGACAATGATCATCAAGCAGATGATTATGTGCCCAACGGCTTTGGAGAAGACAACAGTGTTGTGTCCACAGCGAGAGCGTAACATTATAAATGGACAACATTGCTCAGCTTCTTTATCTCTATGGTATTGGTTATGAATACCATAAATACACCGGTGATCATGTGGTATTTGATCACCAAACTCGCCTACAGGCATTGCAGGAGTGCGGTGTTGATGTCAGCAATCTAGATGAAATAAATACACTCAATTTTGAGCTGGATATTGCTAAGTGGTTGACGCCAGTTGAAGCCATTACTTTGGTTTGCAAAGAAACGCCAACTATTACGATAAGAGTGGATGCCGGCCTGCAAATTAACGAATTAATTGTGTCGATCCCCGCATTGGGTTATTGCTGTGTTTGCGATCCAAACAAGCAAGTCGCGGTTGGGGATTACCGCTATCAAGATACACGTTATGTTCAACTTGAAGTGCCAATAAACGCGATTGAAGCCGGTTATCATGGCGCTGAGGTAATGTTAAATGGTGCGCGGTTTGAGACAGAGCTTTGGGTGACGCCTAGACAGTGTTATGACCCGATTGAACAACATAAAAAGCTCCTTGGATTGTCTATTCAGCTATATTCGTTAAAGCCTGCTGGCAGCAAGCTAAGTGCGGATTTTTACGAGCTAAAGCAATTAATTGAGGCTAGCGCAGCTGAAGGGATTGACTACATTTTGTTAAACCCACTGCATTTATTGTTTGTTGATGAGCCAGAAAAAGCAAGTCCGTATAGCCCAAATGACCGCCGCTTATTGCACCCTTTTTACATTTCTATCGAGCTTTTGTGTGAACAATTTGGCTTAGATGTGAGTGTGTTTACCGACTATTTAGACGGCTCTAAGGCTAACTTGAACGCGACATATCTCGATATGACTCACTGTATGGAAAGCAAACTTAACGCGTTACGTTTTGCGTGGCAGTTATTGTGCGACCAAACTGGAGCGTGGCGTGCTGACTTTGCGCGATTTTGCCAAGTTAAGCAGCAAGAGCTTAAGGCATTTGAGGACGATGACTTTGCCAAGTTTTTGCAATGGCTTGCGTTTGAGCAATTAATGCTATGCCAATCTTTGGCACTGAATGCTGGTATGGCTGTAGGTTTAATCAATGACTTAGCCGTAGGTTGTGCTGACGGCTCAAGTGAATACAACAGCAATAAAAATTTGTATGCCGACCATGCTCGTGTGGGTGCACCTCCGGACCCTTGGGCTGAGCTCGGTCAAAACTGGGGGTTACCAGCGTTAAACCCCGTTAAGCTAAAAACGCAGCGCTTTGCATTTTTTAAACAATTGATCCAAGCGAACATCACCGGTGTTGGGGCATTGAGAATTGACCATGTGATGGGTCTAAGAAGATTGTGGTGGTGTTTTTATCAAGATCAGCAGCAAACAGGTTGCTATGTGTATTATCCATTTGAATATCTCTTAGCGATCCTCAAAATTGAGTCTGTCAAACATCAAGTAATGATCATTGGTGAAGACTTAGGGGTTGTTCCAATCGAAATCAAAGAAGCAATGTCTGAGTCTCATATATACAGCAATATTCTTTTTTACTTCGAGAAGGATTATCACGGTCAGTTTTTAGCACCCACACATTATAAGCACAATGCGTTACTTATGGTTGCTAACCATGACGTCCCGCCATTTTTTGGTTGGTGGAGCCATGATGACCTTAGGTTGAAACGTGAATATCAATTATTGAGCGAACCCCAACTAACAAAAGCGAATGAAGAGCGAACATCCGAGCGAGAGAAGCTTTGTCATTGGCTTAGTCGCAATGGTGAGGTAAGTGTCAGCCTTGCGAGCGAAGCCCGTGATGTGTATCAGGCGCTTATCAATGTGCTCGCCAAGTCGCCGGCAAAAATGCTGACAATTCAGTTTGATGACCTCGACGAACAGAAGTTACCAGTGAATATTCCTGGTACTGATCAAGAGTACCCAAACTGGAGAAGGCGACTTAATCAGACATCAGCGGAAATTATTGCAAGTTCTCGGCCGCTGATCCGAGATGCAATAACCAGCAGGAAAGAATAGATGAATACAAGAGCAAAAATAGAAGACGCCCACGTAGATGACTACATCAGTCAATTAGCCGCTTTGGAAGCCGGTAAGTGTCGTGACCCATTTGCCTTTTTAGGGCTACACCAGCTAGATGCGAAGCGCTCAGTCGTGCGCTGTTTTATTCCAGGTGCGATAGAAGTTAAGGTGCTTACCAACAATAGCAGCTATGCGCTTGAACGGTTTCGCAAAAGTGCGCTATTCACATTAGATTTTAAAGCGGATGACATCAGCAAAGATTACCTGCTTGAAGTGCACTACCCAGAACAAACCGTCACTGGGAGGGATGTATATAGTTTTGATAGTTGCTTGGCTGATGATGCCTTGTACTTATTTAATGAAGGAACACAAGCTCAAGCTTATTTGCATTTAGGTGCACATCAAGTAGAAATAGAGGGGGTAATTGGGTTTCGATTTGGTGTTTGGGCGCCAAATGCGTTGTCTGTTTCTGTGATAGGTGAGTTTAATCATTGGCAGGCCGTGCAGCATCCAATGCGATTACATCCAGCCAGCGGTGTATGGGAGCTTTTNGGCACTGGAGGTTGACTGCTGCTATAAATTTGCAATCACCACATTTGAGGGGGAACGCATAGAAAAGGCCGACCCCTTTGCATTTAAAATGGAACAAGCACCGGGTACGGCGAGTATAACTCAGGCTCGACCTGCGGCTTTCACATTGAGCCAAGCTGATCATGATAAAAAGGCGCTGCGCAATAAAGTCAATGCACCCATTAGTATTTATGAAGTGCATTTGGGCTCTTGGAAGCGCCGAGAGAAAGATGGTAATCGCTATCTCACGTATCGGGAATTAGCGGACGACCTTATCCCCTACGTAAAGGCTCTGGGGTTCACCCATTTGCAACTGATGCCTATCAGTGAATATCCTTTTGACGGCTCGTGGGGCTACCAACCGGTGGGATTATTCTCGCCAACTAGTCGCTTTGGTGGCGTGGAGGATTTTGCTTACTTCGTTGAGTGCTGTCATCGTGAAGAGCTCGGACTACTTATCGACTGGGTACCGGGACATTTCCCATCAGATCCCCATGGTTTACATAAGTTTGATGGTACGCATCTATTTGAACATGCTGATAAGCGGCAAGGGTTTCACCCAGATTGGAACACCTATATTTTTAACTACGACCGCGCTGAAGTAAAAAGTTTTTTGCTGTCGAATGCGATGTATTGGATAAAAGAATACGCCATCGATGGCTTAAGAGTGGATGCTGTGGCATCAATGCTTTACTTGGATTACAGCCGTAAACATGGGGAATGGGTGCCAAATCAATATGGCGGCCGTGAAAACCTAGGTGCAATAGAGTGCCTCAAATCAGTCAATACCAAATGTTATGGCGTTGACGAAGGTATAATGATGGTCGCTGAAGAGTCCACTGCTTGGCCCGGTGTAACCCGCAGTGTTGAACACGATGGTTTAGGCTTTGGTTATAAGTGGAATATGGGGTGGATGAATGACACGCTAAATTATATGTCCAAAGATCCAATTCATCGCAAGTACCATCACCATGAAATGACCTTTTCGATGGTGTATGCCTATTCTGAAAATTACATCTTGCCATTAAGTCACGATGAAGTGGTACATGGCAAAGGTGCGCTACTGAGCAAAATGCCAGGAGACGATTGGCAGCAATTCGCTAATTTACGTGCCTACTATGGCTTTATGTTTGCCCACCCAGGTAAAAAGTTGCTGTTCATGGGCGCTGAACTTGCCCCCCGAGAGGAGTGGGATCATAACCAACAACTCAACTGGAAGTTGCTTGAAAGTGAAGCGCATCAAGGCGTGTATAAGTGTGTCAAAGCACTCAATACGACCTATAAATCAACGCCGCAGTTATTCGAGTGCGATAACAAATCAACAGGATTTAACTGGATAGATGGAGGGAATGCAGAGCAAAGCATATTTAGCTTTGTACGCTATGGACGGGATGGTGTCACACCGTTGGTGGTGATTGCAAATTTTACGCCACAAACTCATTTTCAATTCCGCTTAGGCGTGCCGTCAGCGGGTGTGTATCAAGTTATCTTAAACACGGATGACAAAACGTTTTGGGGAAGCGGCGTTGGAGTCGTTGCACATAAACAACAACTCATTGAATCGAAAAACATAGCAAGCCATGGCCTTGAGCAAAGTATCGATATAACCGTTCCGCCTTTGGCAACCGTGTATTTGCAGCTGATCTCTGGTGGCACATGCTAACCAGTTATCGCGGCGATCATCAATTATTGGGGACAACGGCCAGTGATAAAGGTGTTAACTTCTGTGTTTATGCACCGAAAGCGAAACGTGTAACTCTGTGTCTGTTCGACAAAAGCGGCCATAGCGAAGTGAATCGGATAGGGATGTTTCGGCATGAGGGCGGAAATTGGTCACTGTTTATTGAGGGAGCACAAGTCGGAGACTTATATGGCTATCGGGTAGACGGAGAGTATAGCGCGGAAAAAGGGCTGCTTTTCAATGCCAATAAGTTACTCTTAGACCCATATTGCCGCGACTTTTTCGGTGAGTTTACTTGGAGTGAACGGCATTTTTGCCATTTGCCAGTAGGTCATTTAAACCCTTCTGATAACGCCTGTGATATGCCAAAGAGCAAAGTGACGGCGATTGAAAAGTATCAAGGGAAGCGACCCAAGACGCCGTGGAGTAAAACGGTTATATATGAGTGTCATGTTAAAGGAGCAACTGTTCGACACCCTGATATTCCAAGTAAACACCAAGGAAAATATTTAGGGATTGCTGAGCAAACCTTTATCGATCATCTAAAGCATATTGGTGTTACTGCAATTGAGTTGCTACCTGTTCATGCGTTTATCAATGAGCAATTTCTTACGACTAAAGGGCTAAAAAATTATTGGGGGTATAACAGCCTCAACTTCTTTACGCCACACAAAAGTTATCTTGTTAACGACGACATCAACGAATTTAAGGTAATGGTAGAGCGGCTCCACCAAGCCGGTATAGAGGTTATTTTGGATGTGGTGTTTAATCATACTGCGGAAGGTGGTTTGGATGGCCCGACAATAAGCTTTAAAGGGTTTGATAACCTGACTTATTACAGCACCTTGCCGAGTAAACCCAATGTCTACATTAATGATACGGGTTGTGGAAACACAATGAATATCTCGAATCCAGTAGTATTAAGGCTTGTTTTGGACAGCTTACGCTATTGGGTAGAATATATGGGAGTTGACGGTTTTCGTTTTGATTTGGCGACGATCCTTGCTCGTCAAGCTTCGGGATTTTCGAATCAACATGCATTTTTGCAAGCGATCCATCAAGACCCAGTGCTTAGCAAAGTAAAACTGATTGCTGAGCCTTGGGATATTGGTCCTGGTGGGTATCAACTTGGGCAATTTCCTTCTCCGTGGCGTGAGTGGAATGATAAATATCGAGATACCGTTAGGCGCTTCTGGCGTGGTGATGAGGGAGTATTACCAGAGCTTGCGATGCGTATTCATGGCTCCAGTGACCTGTTTGAACATAACTTACGGGGTCCTTTGAACTCCATAAATTTTCTTACCAGTCATGACGGCTTCTCATTGTTTGATTGGACGGCTTACGAACATAAACACAATGAAGCAAACGGTGAGGCAAATAGAGACGGCCACAGTGAAAACTTTTCATTTAATTGTGGGGTAGAAGGGTTCAGTGCAGACCCTCAAATCAATGAATTGCGTCTCAGTATGCAGAAAAATGCATTACTCACTTTGTTTTTATCCAAAGGGATCCCGATGATTTGTGCGGGTACTGAAATGGCACATACGCAAAATGGCAACAATAATGCCTACTGCCAAGACAACTGCACTAGCTGGCTGGCATGGAAAAACCATCAGCAACACCACATGTTAACTTTTTTTATCCAAGATTTACTCGCGCTCCGTAAACAATTTGCCGCGTTTTCTCACTCATTTTATGTCCATGACAGTGACAGTCGTTTTGCAGTTAATTGGTTTAATGAACAAGCAAAGCCGTTATCGCCCGAACAATGGCGAGAGCCAAGCCGTAAATGGTTGAGTTACACCATCACCGATCAGCAGTTAGGGCAAAGCTTATTGATAATACTGAACGCCAGTGAGAATGCGCTGCAAATAAAGCTGCCACTTAGTGCATTTTCATCTCATTGGCAGCAAGCAATTACCACCGCGGTTGAGCCGCAAAGACCAGAGTTAGATTCTTATTTACAGGTTCCAGCTAAGTCAGCATGGATATTTACATCAATCAAAGGGGACGAAAAGCATGGCTAATAAAAGTGCGCCAGTATGTGTCGTGAAACATTGGCAAGATGCACCAAAGATAGATGAAAACACCTTGAGTGATGATTTAACTCGTCACTTTTACTACACCTTAGGTCGAGACAAAGTAGGAGAGTCGCGACTTTATTTGTACCATGCATTAGCCTTGACCATTCGTGACCGATTAGTTGCTCGCTGCCGTGCAACGAAAGAGCACATTAAGAGTAAAAAAACGCGTAAAGCAGCTTATCTCTCGCTGGAATTTTTAATGGGTAGAGCACTGTCTAATGCGGTGTTAAATCTAGACTTAGAAGAACAAGTTCAAGCGGCATTACAAGAATACTGTACGGAGCTTGAAGAGGTCGCGCAGGCTGAACATGATGCAGGTCTTGGTAATGGTGGTTTAGGCCGTCTTGCAGCTTGTTTTTTGGATAGCTGTGCTTCATTAGCCCTTCCTGTTGTTGGTTACGGTTTGCGTTACGAATTTGGGATGTTTAACCAAACCTGTGAACAGGGTCACCAAGTGGAGCAGCCTGATAACTGGCTCCGTGAAGGCCATCCATGGGAGCTTGCCGCACCAGAACAAGCCCGCAGAGTTAAGTTTTTTGGTCATGTTGAAGTACATACAGACAAAAATGGTAGACAGCATCGTGAGTGGCTTGATACGCAAGATATACTCGCCGTGCCTTACGACGTCCCAGTCCCTGGATATCGTAATGAGGTGGTAAACACATTAAGGCTATGGAAATCAGAGGCAACCGATGAGTTTGACCTCAGCGAATTTAACGCCGGTAGTTATTCAGAAGCGGTGGCGAAAAAGAATCTCGCTGAGCAGATAACGATGGTGCTGTATCCCAATGATGCTAGTGAAAACGGTAAAGAGCTGAGATTAAGGCAGCAGTACTTTTTATCCAGCGCGAGTCTACAAGACGTGATCGCAACTTGGGTTGAGCAATATGGCGATGATTTCAGTGATTTTGCTGATTATCACGTATTCCAACTCAATGATACTCATCCAAGTATCGCCGTAGCTGAGCTAATGCGCATTTTATTAGACGATTACGAGCTGGAGTGGGATGCCGCATGGAAGATAACGACATCAACCATGGCATATACTAATCATACTTTATTGCCCGAAGCATTAGAGCGCTGGTCTGTGAGTCTATTTGAGCGCTTGTTACCTAGATTGCTAGAAATTATCTATGAGATCAATGCCCGCTTTTTGTCGGAAGTAGCATTAAAATGGCCGGGTGATATCGAAAAGCAGCGTGCGCTGTCACTCATAGAGGAGTCCAGTCATCCTCAAATTCGCATGGCGTACCTTGCGATTGTTGGTAGTTATTCTGTCAATGGCGTTGCGGCTTTACATACCGAGTTATTAAAAGCTGGGTTGTTTAACGATTTCTATCAACTTTGCCCTGAGAAGTTTAATAATAAAACGAATGGGGTGACGCCAAGACGCTGGTTATCGCATTGTAATCCAGAACTGGCACAATTGATTAGTGATAAAATTGGCGATGGATGGCAAGCTGATTTTTCTAAAATTAGTGAACTACGTCGTTTTTACGATAATCACGCCTTCCAAAAGCAGTGGTTAACAGTCAAACAAAACAACAAGCAGCGTCTTGCAGATCTAATTGCTCATGAGTGTCAGGTAGAGTTTGACCCAACTATGATGTTTGATGTTCAAGTGAAACGTATTCATGAATACAAGCGTCAACTACTTAATGTATTGCATGTTATCCATCTTTACGACCGGATCTGTCGTGGTGATGTGGCAGAGCTTGTTCCTCGTTGCGTACTGTTTGGAGGTAAGGCTGCACCCGGTTATTACATGGCGAAGAAGATAATTAAATTAATCAATAATGTTGCCAATGTTATCAACAATGACCCCGCGGCGAAGCCCTATCTTCGAGTGGCTTTCATGCCCAATTACAATGTCTCAAAAATGGAAGTGATTTGCCCTGCAACAGACTTATCAGAGCAAATTTCAACCGCTGGAAAAGAAGCGTCTGGCACAGGCAACATGAAGTTTATGATGAATGGCGCGATCACCATAGGCACCTTAGATGGTGCAAATATTGAAATACGAGAATGCGTTGGTGCAGACAACTTTTACTTATTTGGTGTAACTGCTGAACAAGCACAGCAAGTGCGCCAAAATTATCAGCCCCTTAAGATAATAGAAAGCAACGATGACCTTAAACGTGTTATGGCTTTGCTCGAAAGTGGGCACTTTAACCTATTTGAGCCTAATATCTTTGATGACGTAATTAACTCAATTAAGAGTAGTACCGATCCTTGGTTAGTGGCACAAGATTTTCCTTCCTATGTTGAGAGCCAGGAGCATGCGGCTCAAGCATACAAAGACAAGGAACATTGGCTGCGCATGAGTATCCTCAATACCGCAGCAAGTGGAAAATTTTCTAGCGATAGAACAATTCAAGATTACAGCGATGATATTTGGCGCTTGAGCCCAATGCAGTAGTCACCGCAAAAAAGTTATGGAGAGAAGAAATAATGCCTAATTATGCGAATCGTTATATTAGTACCCTCACTCGAGAAACATATGCTTTAATACTTGCGGGTGGAAGAGGTTCGCGCCTTCACGAGCTCACCAATTGGCGAGCGAAACCCGCTGTTTATTTTGGCGGCAAACATCGAATTATCGATTTTCCACTGTCTAATTGCATTAACTCAGGGATCCGCCGAGTTGGCATTGCCACGCAGTATAAGTCGCACTCGCTTATTCGCCATGTTAATCGCGCATGGGGACACTTTAAAAAGGAGCTGGGAGAATCTGTAGAGATATTGCCAGCATCACAGCGATATGGTGATGAGTGGTACTGCGGCACAGCAGATGCCGTTTTCCAGAATATGGATATTATTCGTCATGAGCTTCCCAAATACGTTATGATCTTATCGGGTGATCATGTCTACAGAATGGATTATGGTGGCTTGCTTGCAAAGCACGTTGAGACAGGTGCAGATATGACCGTATGTTGTATTGAAGTGCCCTGTGAAGAGGCTGCAAAAACGTTTGGTGTCATGACTGTAGATGAAAGCAACCGGGTGCGTCGCTTTGATGAAAAACCGGTAGATCCGACGTCAATTCCTGGAAAGCCAGGTGTATGTTTGGCATCTATGGGGAACTATGTGTTTAACACTGAGTTTCTATTCGAGCAGTTGAAAAAGGATGCAGAACGAGAAGGGTCTGGTCGTGACTTTGGTCATGATATTATCCCATCTATCATAGAAGAGCATAATGTGTATGCGTATCCATTTTGCGACCCATCACACGAAGGGCAGCCATATTGGCGAGATGTAGGGACGCTAGATTCATTCTGGGATGCAAATATGGAGTTGGTTTCCCCTGAACCACAACTTGATCTCTATGATCCTCATTGGCCAATTTGGACTTATCAGGAACAGTTACCACCAGCTAAATTTATATTTGATGATGAAGATAGGCGCGGGATGGCTGTAGACTCGACGGTTTCTGGGGGCTGTATTATTTCTGGTTCTAAGGTTAAGCGTTCATTGCTGTTTTCCAATGTGCATGTTCACTCGTATTGTGAAATTGAAGGAGCCGTTGTATTGCCTGGTGCCAAAATCGGGCGCAACTGCAAAATCAAAAACGCAATCATTGACCGCAGTTGTCAAATACCAGAAGGGATGACAATTGGTTACGATACTGACGTAGACAAAGAGAATGGCTTTAGAGTGTCGAATAAAGGGATCGTATTGGTGACCCGAGATATGCTCACAGAGCTTGCGGAAAAAAATAATAAAGGATCCATGTAGAGGTACTATGCATGTAATTTTAGTGGCAGCCGAAAATGATCGGTTGCCAAATTGTAAGGTAGGGGGCGTCGCAGATGTAATACGCGACGTGCCTTACGCATTGGCGCAGCTTGGCATTAAAGTATCGGTGGTCACACCTGATTATGGCCAAGCTGCTTTAAATCGAAATTTAGTTGCTGATATTGCCGTCCCTTTTCGTCAACACCTAGAAACAGCGACTCTTTGGTCTGTTGAAGAAAGTGACAATGTCACTCAGTATGTCATTTCACACTCATTGTTTAGTGAGCACCACGGCGCTGTTTATTGTAATGATCCTCACCAGCCCTTTGCCACGGATGCAAATCGATTTGCGTTTTTTAGTGCGGCAGTTGCTGAACTTATTGAACATGAGTTGATAGCAGACATAGACGTTGTGCACCTACACGACTGGCATGCGGCTGTCGTTGCTGTATTACGCCAGTTTAGTCCAAGGTTTAAACGATTAAAGGCGCTAAAGACAGTTTATACAGTGCATAACCTCGCACTTCAGGGGATCCGGCCTTTTAACCATGATTTTTCTAGTCTTGAGTCTTGGTTTCCGACACTCACCTATGATGGGCTCAGTATTTGCGATCCTAAATACCCTCACTGCTTTAATCCGATGCGAGCTGCCATTAATCTTTCAGACAAAGTGCATGTCGTTTCTCCTAATTATGCCAAAGAGGTGATGATCCCAAGTCATCCTGAGCTTGGCTTTTTTGGTGGTGAAGGGTTAGAAAGCGACATGCAGCATGCTTCTTATGAAGGACGGTTAGCAGGTATTTTAAACGGTTGTGTGTATGATGAGTCAGCTGACGAAGAGAATCTAACTTTTGCTGACTATTTGGTGCTTGCTGAGCAGCATGTGTTTCAATGGATGGCGAAATCAAGCCAAGTATTATCTCGGTTTTACATTGCCCACCAACGCATACTCGCTTGGCGCGGTGAAGCCTTTAGTGGCAAGCTAATTACAAGTGTTGGTCGTCTCACCGATCAAAAAGCACTTATTTTAAGACAGCCTACCCAATCAGGCATTGTGCTCGATAACATCGCAAAAATAGCCAAGCACCAAGGAGCACGTATTGTGATTGTCGGCTCTGGTGACCCAAGTCTTGAGCAGCTATTTACCGAAGTAATGGCACGCCACAGCAATATCTTGTTTTTAAATGGTTATGGTAAAGCACTCGGTGAGCAATTATACCCGTTAGGTGATTTATTTTTAATGCCAAGCTCCTTTGAACCTTGCGGTATCAGCCAAATGCTTGCGATGCGTGCAGGACAACCTTGTATCGTCCATAAAGTGGGTGGACTATCTGATACGGTAAAACACAATGAAACTGGCTATTGCTTTGAAGGAGAAACACTCGCTGAGCAAGGTAGTCAGTTTATTGCGATTTTTGAATTAGCACTTGCTGATCTGATAGGAGATTGCGAAAAATATCAACAACTCAGGCTGCAAGCTCGTATGCAGCGCTTCGACTGGTCTGGTGTTGCACAAAAGTACTGCGAACAATTATATAGATAGTGAAAATGTAGATAAAAAAATTTTCACATCTGTGTTAAGTATTTATCAACTGGACCAGTTGCTAAACAAAAAACTAGGTCAAAGGTATCAAAAGATAGCTTTGGCCTTTCTTTTTTATCATTTTGCATTATCTTTTAAGCTATTATTTTGATTCTTAATAGCTTAGGTTGATTTTCTTTATCATTATAAAGGGTTAAAATCTAAAAATTGCTAAACCAAAAGTGTGATTGTTCGCTTTAGGTACGAAGGAGTTTTTGTTTGAAGGTTTTTGTGGCTCACCAAGCCATATTTAATCGTAAAAAACAAGTTGTTGCATACGAATTGTTGTTTCGCGATGGTGTAAAAAATAGCTTTCCAAATATTGCAGATGATGCAGCGACAGCCAAGCTGATAATGAATAATCAACTTAATCTCGGCATGCGATATCTCACTTCGGGAAAGAAAGCGCTAATTAATATTGGTCCAGACTCGTTACGTCAGGAGCTGTGTGAATTTCTCCCAGCAAACGATGTGATATTAGAACTATTGGAGACTATTCCGCCAACAAAACAAAATTATGAGCGGATAAGAGGTTTATTTCACAGCAATTTTAGACTTGCGTTGGACGATTTTGAGTACTCAAAAGAATGGGAACCTTTCTTAAAGCTCGTAAGGTTGATTAAGTTCGACGTCATGGAGAACCCATTGGACACCATAGTTCCAGTGATCGATATGATCAAAGCGCGAAAGAACATCAAACTACTGGCGGAAAAAGTCGAAACTGAAGAAGAGTTCGAGCAAGCTAAAAAGATGGGATTTCAATTCTTTCAAGGCTACTTCTTTGCAAAACCAAAGATGATTGAGCAAAAAGACATTACTATCAATTATGTAATTGTCATGCTCATTTATGAAGAAGCGCTCAAGCCGAATATGAGTATTACACGATTAGCCGAATTGTTTGCTCAAGACACAGCCCTTGCGTATAAGCTGCTAAGGCTAATTAATTCCGGCGTATTCCCAATCAAAAGTCGTATCGAGTCTTTAAAGCAAGCCTTGGTATATTTAGGAAACGAGCGTGTAAAAAAGTTTGTAAACTTAATTATGACTGCCCACGTAGCCGAGGGGAAACCGACAGAATTAACACGACTTTCTATCGTTCGTTCGCGATTTTGTGAGCTTATCGCACAGCAAGTTTCGCCAGGACTTGCCAACATGAGCTTTATGACTGGCTTATTTTCTCTGCTTGATGCCATTCTTGACAGGCCAATGGAGCAGGTTGTAAACAAACTCCCTTTTCCTGAGCAGCTCCATGATGCGTTGATAGGCAAACCCAACACGCTATATTATATTTTAAATATCGTTAGAGCCTATGAGTCTGGAAGCTGGTGGACACTGCAGGATGCGTGTAGTTATCTAAACTATAAAGACGAAAACCTTCCTGATTTTCATGCCGCTGCGATAAACTGGGCTGATATGTATAAAAATCGTGTATATTAATGAATAGAATTATTGCGATGGATGCGATCCGAGGGTTCGCGCTGCTTGGTTTGCTTTCCATGAATATGGTACATATGGCCAATTTTGAGTTGGGCTATGTACCAGCCCAAACAGCCCACTATCTTGATCCGTTCTTCGCAATGGTCAATAGTATCTTCTTTGATGGTCGATTCAGAACCTTATTCGCAATGTTATTTGGAGCGGCATTATGCATTCAGATAACAAAGGCGGATGATCAGAGCCTTGCTAGACATCGATTAACATGGCTAATGGTCTTTGGTGTGTTACACGGCGTGTTGGTTTGGCCTGGAGATATTTTATTTAATTATGCGTTGAGTGGATTTGTAGCGCTGCGATTTATAGATGCGAGCGACAAAAAGCTAAACCGCTATGCGATAGGATTCATTTTAGTCCCTTCTATTGCTATAAGCTTATTGCTATTAATTGATCCAGAACCACAAATAAATAGAACTTCAGAAGTCTACCTCGAGTTTTTGCAGCAAATTCCAGCAAGCTACTTAGAACTACTCACCCTTAATGGCCTGTACTTTATCATTATTAGTTTGCTTATCCCGGTTATTACTTTGTGGTATACCGCCGGGTTAATGCTACTTGGTATGCGTTTATATCGAAGTGGAATGTTTGATTTAGAGCGTACTGAACCTGTTCATAAAATTAATTTGTTTGCCGTTGTAGCCATTATTTTGTCATTTGTCGGCTTTGTGCTCGAACGTAAACTAGGCGTCGAGTTTTTTGAAGGAATAGATTGGATACTTGCGGTACCGGTTGCGTTGTTTTATGTTGTTGTAATTAAGGCTGCCATGCGAGGTGCAAAACATCAACTTTGGAGTCTCCAATGTGTTGGGCGCCTTGCGCTTTCCTTTTATCTTCTCCAGTCAATTGTGTTTGTAAGCTACTTTTACTTTATAAACCCGAACGCTATCAGTACTTGGGAACGGGTGGATTATTTCTCGGCATTTGTAATTGCGTCTATAATTCAATTAGCCCTTGCGGTGGTATATTGTAAGCTGTTTAAGCAAGGTCCATTTGAGAAGTTATTGAAAGTACTAGTGCTACGAAGAGCCCGCTATGATTAAAAAAGTACTAATTGGGTTAGTGCTATGGATGGTGTGTTTTAGTGTTGATGCTAAACAGTCTTTAAATGTCTTGTTTGTTAACCCTTCTGTGCCTGGTGAACCATTTTGGCAGCGCGTCCAAGGCATAACAGAAGCGGCAGCGGATCAATTCGATATTAGATTAGATGTGATCTATGGGGAAGGAAACCGAATTATACAGCTCGCTGAGCTTAAAAAATATTTGAGTTATCGTGCCACACCCGATTATGTCATCCTCATTAATTATCCTGGTGGTGCCGAAGAAAGCCTAAAGCTTTTAGAAAAATATGGGATCAATCATATTACTTTAGAAGAAACGATTTCTGGTCCTGAAAGGCTCGCAGTAGGTAATCCAAAAGATCACTATAGGTATTGGCTTGGGGAAGTGCATCATGATAATGACCAAGCTGGTTACGATTTGGCAAAGCAGCTATATCAACAGGCTAAAACTAACGGTCATGAGACAATTTATCCCATTGCTATCAATGGTCACTACGGTACAGAGTCAGATATTAGAAGCAACGGTGCAAAGCGTTTTTTTGATGAAGTTGGCGTGGTGGTTCAGCAAACCGTCTACGCCGGGTGGTCAAAAGAACAAGCCTTTGATAAAACTAAGAAGTTATTGGCACGCTATCCAAAAACAAACCTTATCTGGTGTGCGTCAGATTTAATGACGATGGGAGCTATCACCGCAGCTGCATCAAACACGTCAAAAATCGTATTTGGTGGATTTGATTGGTTGTCTGACACTTTTGACCTTATTGAACACAATGAGATGCAAGCATCCGTTGGTGGACACTTTATGATGGGGGCTTGGGCGTTGATTTCGGTGTACGATCATTATTATGGGCACCCCTTTTGGAAGAATAACACTGAACTTGCGTTTGATTTAACTGTGATCACCAAGGAAAATCTAGCTGACTATTACTGGATAAAGTCAGCGAAAAACTGGCAATCTATTGATTACAAGGCAATGAGTCTTAGAGGAAAGCCTAAAGAGCAGTATCATTTTTCTCCTGAGCTATTAAGAAAAAGTTTGCAAAAGTAGAAATGCAGTAGTGTAAAGTGATTGAAGCGATTACAATACGGGTTTTTACTCAAAGTGGTTGTATCGTGACAGAGCAAAAGCGCCTCAATAAATACATCAGTGAAACAGGATTCTGCAGTCGTCGAGAAGCTGATGACTTAATCGCCTCAGGCCGTGTCAAAGTAAATGGAATTCTACCAGAAATGGGCACCAAAGTGTCTGATGCTGACACTATCATCATTGATGGTAAGCCGCTGAAAGCAAAGCCAAAGGCTGTATTTATTGCTTATAATAAACCTGTTGGTGTAACTTGTACCACCGAGCGTAAAATCAGAAGCAATATTGTCAGTGCAATCAACTATCCTGAGCGTATTTTCCCTATTGGTCGCTTAGACCGTCCATCCGAAGGGTTAATTTTCTTGACCAACCAAGGTGATATGGTCAATAAAATCCTTCGCGCCGGCAATAACCATGAAAAAGAATATGAGGTTGTGGTCGATAGGCCCATTGATGAGCGCTTCGTAAAACGTATGTCCTCAGGTGTTCCAATCCTTGGCACCGTTACAAAGCCTTGTAAAGTTCGTAAAACCGGGGCTAAGTCATTTACCATTGTATTGACCCAAGGCTTAAATCGTCAAATTCGCAGAATGTGTGAATATCTAGGATTTGAAGTAACACACCTTAAACGTATTCGGATAATGAATATCGATCTAACTGGCCTTAGCTCTGGTAAGTGGCGCCACCTTAACGAAAACGAAATGCGAGCGATTAATCACGCCACAGAGTCATCGAGTAAAACGCAAGAGGCATCAGCGGGTGCTGGTGCGGGAAAACAGCATGATAAGCCTAGTAGTGAAGTTGGTCGTCCAAAGCAAGATAGGCGAGCGCATAACAGCAAGGATCGAGCAACTGAACTCGACAACCAAAATAGCGTTAAGCCTAAGCCAAAAACGCGAAATGGTGAACAAAATCACAGTCACAACAAACGTAAGTCAAGCCCAAAGCACAATACTAAGCCTGCAAAAAGGGTCAAAGGTACTTTGTCCTTAAATAAGCATAAGTGACCTGAAGTTCGGACAATTAAGCAAAGAGTAGGGCAATGTAAAGCCCCTTGACAGCTTAATTAGAATGGGCAAAACGAAATAAATAAGGGCTATAGAAATAGCCCTTACAGACTGTTGAAAAAGGGCTGGACACAGATCTAGCCCTTTGATCTAATAAGCGTAGTGAGTTTAGAGAGTT
>NZ_NSDG01000117.1 GCF_002289345.1 Pseudoalteromonas sp. HM-SA03
TCGTCTAGAGGCCTAGGACACCGCCCTTTCACGGCGGTAACAGGGGTTCGAATCCCCTAGGGGACGCCACTCACTTTCTGTATTCCATTCTCATCATGTTAATATTCACATTCGCCTTTCTTATACCAATTAGCCTTGATACTTGCTCAATTTTACGGAGTAAATCTAACGCTAACTGCATAAAAATTTCTCATTTAGAATAACTAAATAGCAAAACTTTCGCTAGGTTGTCGACAAGGTTTTCTCGCCTTGCTTCAGTGCGGTCGCTCAGCGAAAAGGTAAAAAGTATACGATAACCCTCTGATACAAGAAGTGTATCTCAATAAGGTTAATTATGCTGCATCTATAGAGTTTGCTTTACTCGTTAGAGAATCCGAGCTACGGGCTGTGCTTGGGTGTGTTAAAGGTGCTAGTGTCACCGTTTCAGAATGCGTAACCTAAACGATGCAAGAATGCAAAACGAGTTCTGATATGTTAAATCGACAGCAAGCGTAAACAGGCTCCTTAGAGCAATTAATCAGGTGTTTGTGTCGATTGGTGAAATAGCCTCTAATACTAATAATGCAGCGCAGCAATCCGAAGCGGTGCTTGAATCCGTTGTGCAGGACAACAAAGCCGTTGATGATAATATGGAGAATAATTATGCCTTATCAAAAGAGTAGTCTCGCACGCAAAAAATATAGACGATCTTAATGCGCAAACTGTTAACATCGAAGGTGTTGTTGACGTGAGCCGTGGGCTCTCCGAGCAAACCAACTTACTCTATTTAAATGCCGCTATAAAGGCTGTACGTAATGGTGAATATGTGGTTGCTGATGATGAGGTGAGAGCGCTTTGGCAAAGGACGCAAGATTCGATAGCCGAGATTAATACTATTATTGCCGGTCTGACACCACGAGTAGAAAGGGAGCTTACTGCGATTCAAAGTGGAGTAGAGCGTTCCTCTGAATGTGTAGTAAAGGCAGAAGGGACGAAAGTGAACCTTGAAACGATCAACACAATAATAAATGAAATATTAGGTTTGAACTATCAAATTGCGACATCGACAGAAGAGATGTCGAGTGTTTCAAATGAGCTTAAGGCAAATGCTGTGACAATATCAGGTCTTGCGGATGAGTCTATAAAAAGTGCGTGCAAGACGCATGAAACGATGAAAAATACAGAGCAGGCTTTAGAAAACGAAGAAGTGCTCGTCGAGCAGTTTATTCGCAAATTAAACCGTGCCCACCGTTGAGTGGATAACTTACGGTAATACAGCACTTACTTCGTTGTGTATGGGAGGAGATTAATCAGAGCTATCTAGCTCTGATTAATAATAGTAGTCAACGGAGCGGATCTAATACCAATTACTATAATTAAACGTTGTAGCCGTCTTCAACCCCTTTCACGGCATAGGCCACTGCGTCATGGGCGTGAAGGGATTCGTAATGGTTGATTTTAACGTAGAAATCTAAATAAGTTTGCTGGTTTAGTAGTGCTTTTAGCTTCCTCGCTGCATCTTCACAAAACATTAGGTTTTGGCCATTTAGGCGCGCAAACTCTTGTTCATCTTCACGTTTTACTGCGGCTTGAACAGGAGTTTTTAACTCGTTTTCAACCAATTCGATCAGATCTAAAATCTCAAACTCGCTACTATTATCTGTGAGCTTAACTTTTATATTTGCAATCGAGCGTTGAGAGTGGGGTGTTGCAACGATACCTTCAGTGCTACCTAACCAGTCATGCACGCTATGAAAATCTAATTGTTTACCATCAAAAGCTTGCTGGAAAGCGTTTTGGATCAGTTGACGAGACAGTGCAGCTGAACAGGGGCAAGTTGACGAGTAAGCAACGTCAAGCGCCAGTTCTAGCTTGTAAATACCGTTCATCAAAGTTGCGTCAAGGGTAATCGGGTATGATTTCCATCCCATTTTTTTACTTAAAAGCGAAGGGCGTCTGATAGGTAATTCAAACTGCAGTGTTACTTTTGCACCTGTACTTAAGTCGCTATGCGTACTTAAAAAGTTATCTAACAACTGCTTTAGAGTTTTTGGTGTAAGCACTTGTTCACAAGAAAGAGTGTCAAGGGCAAGAAAGAGGCGTGACATGTGAATGCCTTTGGCGTCTTCTTTTTGCAAATTAACAAAAGCATCGGCTTTGGCTGTAACAGTAATTTGACTTAGGCCTTTGCTCTCTAATACTAAAGGCAACTCTATGTTACCCATGCCTACCCAGTCTAAAGTACCTGTTTGTAACGCACTAGCACTGTGTGCAATGTCTGGCATGTTATTTTGCATCGATGCTCTCTTTTCTCACGACTTAAAAAACGGGCATATTACACGAAATCAGATTAAGTTGGGATGGTGAGCTTAAATCTATCCGCACTAAATTAGATGATTTGTGCATTTAGTGATACAGAGTCTCATTTCCGTTATCTATCGCTTTGCATAGTGTGCATGTAATGGGGCGAATATTCAGGCTCTGCAATTTCTATACTCGCTTATTACTAGGGCTTTTGTATAATATTTACTTTGAGAGCTTGAAAAGCAATTCAGTCGGGCTCAAGCGGTAGAATATAAACTTGCCTGACAAGTGTTTAACAATGGTGAAGTAATAATATGACAGAAAATTCGTTTGGCTCATGGGCTCGAATTTTATCAAACTTGGTAGAAAAATACGGAAACAAGCGGGCGTTTGCCATCGCTTATGCTTTTACGCTCTTCGTTGCAGTTATTCTATCTTGCATGTTTTACTATGTTGCATTAGGTGTAGTTGAAATTGTTGATATATCGGCACTCTTTTTCTTAACCGCTGTTATTGCGCCTGCTCTCATCATGATGTCCGTCGCGGCAATGCGGGAGGTACACTCATCCAAAGCTTATTTGGAGTCGGCAACACAACAAGAAAAGATGCTTAACCAAACGCTAAAGGACAATATTAATCGTTTAAATAGTGAAATTGACGAGCGTAAAATAGCTCTGCATGCTAAACACCGCGCGATAGATGAATTAAGAAAAGAAATTGCAGAACGTAAAAAGACCCAACAAGAACTTGCGCAGCAAGGTATGTTACTGCGAAGCATCGTTGACTCATCTCCTGATCTGTTCTATTACCGCGATGAAAATGGTGTATTCGCAGGCTGTAACAAGATGTTCGAGTTAGTGATGGGCAAAAGCAGCGAAGAACTAATTGGTAAATCAGTCGAACAAATATATTCAGAGCAATACCTTCCAAAAGTACTTGAAACAGATAGCCAGGTATCAGAAACACAGCAACCATTAACACTTGACGTAGAGTATCCTGTTGAAGGCGAATCTCGTTGGTTTGAAATGCGCAAGCTGCCATTTATCAATGATAAAGGCGAATATATAGGCTTGTTGGCCTTTGGTCGTGATATTACTAGTCGTAAAGAAGCCGAGCAGGCGTTGGAAACTGCATATAAGGATAAAGGTAAGTTTATTGCTACGCTAAGTCATGAATTAAGAACTCCGCTCAATGGTATTGTTGGTCTAACGCGCATGATGTTAGACACAGATCTGACTGCACAACAAAAAAGTTGGTGTAATACTGTGTTTTCAAGTGCAGAGACGCTTGGCAATATTTTTAACGACATCATTGATTTAGATAAAATTGACAGAGAGCAGCTAGATATTGCAACCGACAGCATTAATGTCTCTGATTTTATAAACGATGTGGTCAACTTTGCAGGTCTAATTGCTGATCAAAAGGGGTTAGAATTTACTATCAATCGCTCTGGAATCTTAGACGTTTATGCGTTACTCGATCCGACACGTCTACGTCAGGTACTTTGGAATTTAATTAACAATGCAGTGAAATTTACCCACAAGGGTAATGTGGCGCTGGAATGTCGCCGTGAGAATCGAGATGATGGGCCATGGCTGACAATTAGTGTTATAGATACAGGTATGGGAATATCAGAAGATCAGCTAGAGCGAATCTTTGAGATGTATTACAAGGCTCCGGATGCATCTGGTAGCAATGCGATTGGTTCAGGCATTGGTCTTGCTGTTACTAAAGCCCTTGTTCAGGCTATGAAAGGAACGATAGCCGTGGCTAGCCACGAAGGAAAGGGGAGTCGCTTTGATGTTGAGATCCCATTGCAGCTATGTAATGCACCGAAAGAACAGAGTTATGCTGGTAGAAGTTTGTACATTTTACTTGTTGAGGATGTGCCGTTAAACGCGGAAATTGCGACAAACCTATTAGAACAGCGAGGACATGAAGTTATTTGGGCTGAAACTGGCGAGGATGCACTCTCGTTTGTTGAAACTGAGGATGACCTAGATCTCATTCTATTAGATATGCAGCTACCAGATATCAATGGTGATGTTGTCGCGCGTCAAATAAGAGAAGACTGTCATTTTGATCACTTACCAATCGTTGCCTTAACCGCAAACGTCAGAAGCGCCGAGCAAGAACTTGAGGGGATCAGTGTTCAGGGGGCTTTGGCCAAACCAATAAATACCACTAAGCTCGATAAAATGCTCGCAGAATTATTTGGAATTGAGGCACAGAAAAACAAACAAAGCATCGATATTCGAGAAGCATTGTCACAACCTGAGTACTCAGATTTAGATATAGAGACCATTTGCGATTTTGTTGAGTCTATGGGGGCTGCTGCATTCCAAAGAAGCTGTGACCTATTTACTAAGCTCAGCCCTAAGTACTGTCAAGAGCTCAGAGAGGCTATTGCACAAAATGATATTGAGGAATATGGTGCGGTTGCACATAAAGTTAAAGGTGCTGCCGGCTCGGTAGGGTTGCAACTAGCCCAATTACAAGCAAAGAAAATGGAATTAGAGTCAGAGGGCAAAGAGAAAGCAACACTATTGGGTTGGGTATCTGAGTTAGAGATTAAAATAGAAGAAGGGCAAGAAGCCCTTCATCCATTAATTGCAAAACTCGCTGAAGATCAGTAAAAATGATTATTGAGCGTCGAGTTTACCAATGAAACGATAACCTTCACCGTGAATTGTACTAATTAACTCAGGCGTATTGTTATCAGTTTCGAAATGTTTACGAATGCGGCGAATAGTAACGTCAACAGTACGGTCATTTGCGCGAAGTTCACGACCAGTCATGTGCTTGATAAGCTGCTCACGGCTAAAAATTCGGCCAGGCGAATCTAGCATTAGACGAAGTGCACGATATTCACCTTTAGGTAGACGTTTTGAATCGCCTGTTGGAGATGTTAAACAGCGACTGTTTTCATCTAACTCCCAACCATTAAAAGTAATAACGCCGTTGCTATCAATTGTTGACTCTTCTGCAGACGAGCCAGTACGAGAGATTAGGTTGCGAGCACGAATCGTTAGTTCACGCGGGTTAAATGGTTTTGTGATGTAATCATCAGCACCAATCTCAAGACCAAGAATGCGGTCAACATCATTGTCACGACCTGTTAGGAAAATAAGGCCGATGTTTTTCTTCTGGCGTAATTCACGCGCCAAAATTAAACCATTTTTACCAGGAAGGTTGATATCCATGATTACAAGGTTTACATCATCATTTGATGTCAACTTGTCATGCATGTCATCGCCATCAATGGCTTCGATTACTTTGTAACCTTCCGCTTCAAATAAACTAACGAGGTTCAGTCGAGTTACGTCTTCATCCTCTACAATTAGAATGACTGGCGTTTGCATTATTAATTAACCTTTTCGGAATATACAATTTACAATGTGTTCGGACTTATATAATAAATCCGAATATTTACGATTATAGGAGCTTATCCAATTGTTAACAAGTAAAATCAGTTGGGATGAAACTTGGATACGGCAAGCAGCCTTGAGCGCACGATGAAGTACTGTTTTTCTAGTGCTTGCTTATTTATATACAGTCGAATTTTGCTCCCTTCTTGGACCAAAGAAGCAATCCCGCCTCTTTCTAAAAACTCAATACTTTCGCCCACGGTCAACATGTTTGACTCTATTGTATCGGTCCAAGCGGACAGTATATCATTTTCGCTAGTTTCATCAATGTATGTGATATCGCAAGCGCTGGAAAGTTCCCCATAGCTCCATGTTTTTTTTGCTTCAACGAGCTCAATGGGTTTACCTCGCACATTTAGCTTTGTTGCACTTTTTAGCTCAGCAGCTGGTCCCGATTCAAGTGAATAGAAGCAAAATTGAATACTAGTTTTTGTGTTTTCGTCGGGAAACTCGACGAATTTTGCCATTTGATAGAGAAAAGCAGAACGAACCTGATCTGGTGATTTTGCAGTTGTATTTAAGGAGATAAATAAAAGCAAAATAACTAGATTAATCAACCTCATTTTAGATTACCTGAAAGAGGAAGAGTTATAATAAATTTAGCACCTTGGCTAAATTCTTCATCTAAAGTGATCGAGCCCCCAAGTGCTTGGGTTACCAGGTTATAAACTAAATGCATACCTAGGCCGCTTCCTCCCTCACCTCTACGAGTTGTGACAAACGGATCGAAAATGCGTTTTTTAATTGCTTTGGGTACACCCATCCCGTTGTCTGCATATTCAATAGCAAGTTGTCCCATTGATGGTTTCACAGTAATTGAAATGCTATTGTTTTGTTGGTCTTTAAAGCCATGGAGTAAGGAGTTAGATACAAGCTGTTCTAACACTTGTTGTAATGGCCCAGCTTTACTTTCGATTGCAAGTCCAGAGTCACAGTCAATAGTCACTTCAGGCTGTTTTGTGGAGAGTTCAGCTCGCATAGAGGCTACGACTTCAGTAAGTAGGTTTGACAAATCTATTCGTGAGTTCACTTCTAGGTCTTGGCTTACGGCAAGGCGCTTAAAGCTAGAAACCAGCTCAGCCGCGCGGTTCAGGTTGCGGTAGATGAGATCAAGATTTTCAATTCCGTCGTTAACAAAGCGCTCTAACTGCTTGGAGGTCAGAGACTTTGTTTGAAATGCTTCGCGAATATCGGATAATTTGTCTCTTAACAACGTAGAACCTGTAATCCCCAAACCGATAGGGGTATTTACCTCGTGGGCAACACCTGCCACCATTTGCCCCAGCGAAGCCATTTTTTCGTTCTCGATGATTTGGTTCTGGTATTGATGCATACGCTCTAAAGCGTTCAGCAATTCTTGGTTGGCTTCGCGTAGCGCAATCGTGCGCTGATTCACTTTTTCTTCCAAGCTCTGATTTAGTTGTTTTATTTCTTGTTTATCGGCTTTATGGCGCTCAAGTTGGTTTTCGGTGCGCGCAAGCATAATATTTAAGTTATTAGCTAGTACATTTAGTTCTGAGATATTGCTGCCAGGCGCTCTGGCACTATAGTTATGATTTTTGGAAACGTCTTGCAGTAGTGAGGAAAGTTCTTCAATTGGCGTAGCGATGCGTTTTTGGATCCCCCTCGATACGAGTAAAACAAGAACAAGGACAAATAAGGTAAGTGCAATATCTACCAGTATTTTTTTATTTATGTAGTTTGAGAGTCTTTCCAAACCGCCACGGACATAAACATAACCTTCAATATTACCCTCATAAATTACAGGCTTAATCAATTCAATGTAGTCTTCTGAGACTTTGGGGGTTTTTAACTCTTCAATTTGATTAACCTTTAGCGGTACCGGTGGCGTACGACTAGCATTGTAACTAGTAAAAAATACAGGGCTGTTGGTTACGTCATCCATGGCATAGATATGGATGTTTTTGATGATATCCACTTGTTGAAAAGACTTTAGACGTGCATCTTCGGTTTTTCGATCATCGAATAAAATTGTGATTTGAGAATTGAACGCAACGATGTCGGCTATCATCTCGATTTTGTTGATGATCAGTTGTTTTTGCTCTTTTACATCAAGGTAAGTGGAAATAGATATGGATAAAGAGAGGCACAACGCGGTTACAAGCATCACTGCGCTGATCAATACTTTTCTTATGCTTGTTTTTGTTAATTGCTTACTCATTCTTATTCCAGCTGTATGATCAGCCTTAGCTGCGGTTACAGAGCTTCTGAGATCTAATAACTCATTATAATAAAGTAGAGCAAATCTTTGAAAATGAAAAGATAAAAGGTGGGTTTGAGTTAAGGTTTACTTGATATGAGCAAGTAAACCTTAGAGTTAGTAAACTACAGCGCTTTATAGATGGCGAATTTAGTGTTTTTAGTGACAACTTCAAACTGTTCAAACTGAGCTTCTAAAATAGGAGGATATTTTAAGAAGCTATTAGCAACCAGCTGAATATTAGACTTGGTATCCATATGGCGCTTGATGTTATGTAGAAATTGCTCTGCGATATCATAGTCTGTTGAAAGGCCTGTATGAAATGGTGGATTACTCAAAATAAGATTAAATTTACCCTTCAATTCACTTAAACCATCGCTAAGCAATAAAGTTGCACTGAGGTTGTTTAAAGCTAAAGTCTGCTGCGTAGCAAACAGCGCAAGCGCATTGACATCTAAACACGTAAACTTAAGTGCTGGACTATTCAATAAGGCGTAGCAGGCAATAAGCCCAGCACCGCAGCCAAAATCTAACACTTTACCTTTATAGGGAAGGGTGACATTTTCTAGCAATAGTTGGGTACCTGCGTCGAGCTTCCCATGATTAAATACACCAGGCAAACTTGCAGCAGTAAACTCGGTCTTGGCTATACGCACTGAAAAAGTCTGTACATAATGGCTTACGTCAAAACCTGGGTTGGCAGTAAGTTGATCAAACTCATATAAAATACAATGTTTTGCGCTTTCTAATTTATAACAGTGTGCGGCGTGATCTTTAAGTTGCTTTTCTGCACTTTTCACCCCACTTTTGTTTTCGCCAACAACAAGTAACCTAGTTTCAGCTGTGCTCAAGTGGCGGATATTATCAAATACCATTTGCGCTTCAGGTTTTGACTTAGGGTAATAGTAAATAACCAAATCAATATCTTGCAATTGCGGTAGTTGATGGTCTACATAGCTCTTAACATCGGCGACTTTATCGGCGTGAAGGTGGTCTGCAAAATCGAAACTAAACGCATGAATTGCCGAACTTGGATTGAGCGCTTTTAATTCACGTAGGAAGCCGTCGCGCTGATGGTTAATAACCAGAATATTGTTGGCAATAAGCTCTTCTTCATTACGAAGTAGTAATAAACTCGGGTTGGTAAACTGCAACGCTAACTCCTAGTGAATGTACTCAAATAGATGGGCGATGAAGCAGCCTGTTGAGCCGCTCCATTATAAAGCGGGGTTGTTTAGTTAATACGCTCGAACATTAAGTCCCAAACGCCATGTCCTAAACGATGGCCACGTTGTTCAAACTTAGTAAGCGGTCTAAAGTCTGGGCGAGGAACATAGTCATTGCTTTGCGACTGGTTTTTATAGCCAGAGGCTGCGCTCATCACTTCAAGCATATGCTCGGCATAGTTTTCCCAGTCAGTTGCCATATGGAACACGCCGCCCACTTTAAGCTTTTGGCGTATTTTTTCAGCAAACTCAAGTTGTACAATACGACGTTTGTGGTGACGCTTTTTATGCCATGGATCAGGGAAGAATAGCTGCAATTTAGCGAGGCTGCCATCAGCAATGCAATCCGCTAAGATTTCAACAGCGTCATGTTCAAAAACACGTAAGTTAGTGATGCCCTGTTCATCTGCATCCATCAAGCAAGCACCTACACCTGGACGGTGTACTTCTATGCCAATAAAGTTTTGTTGTGGGTTATTTTTTGCCATCTCAACGAGCGACTTACCCATACCAAATCCAATCTCAAGAACGACTTCATTGCTGTTACCAAATACTTCTGTAAAGTCTAGCAAACCTTGTTGGTGCTCCAGTCCCATTGTTGGCCAGCATTTTTCTAGCGATGCAGCTTGGCCTTTAGTAAGACGTCCTTCACGCTTAACAAAGCTACGCACTTTTCTGATGTACTTGCCTTCTTCCTGCGCCTGTTCGAGCGCACTTTTGCTTGATTCGTTCATGGTCATTTCTATGCTCGTGAAAATGGTCGCACATTATCGTCATTCAGTTGGCAATAAACAAGTATAGAGTGAAATTTTACGTGGTGACTATTAACGCGATTGTGATTACACTGGCGGCTTTTGTAGCAAGTACTAGTCAAGTTTATGAAAGTTAGCCAGCAACAAGCTAAGTGGTTTGGTGAGCAAGTTGTGTCTTGGTATCACCTTCATGGTAGAAAAACACTGCCGTGGCAACTCGGAAAAACACCGTATAAAGTATGGATTTCAGAGGTGATGCTACAGCAGACTCAAGTAACCACAGTTATTCCTTATTTTGAGCGCTTTATGACGCGCTTTCCAACGGTAATTGCGTTGGCCGATGCACCGGAAGATGAAGTGTTACACCATTGGACTGGGCTTGGTTATTACGCCAGAGCAAGAAACCTTCATAAAGCTGCAAAGGTGGTCAGAGATAGCTATAAGGGTGAATTCCCACAAACATTAGAAGCGGTGATGGACTTACCAGGCATTGGTCGCTCTACCGCTGGCGCGATACTCTCTCTTGCGCTTGGTCAGCATTATCCAATACTCGATGGTAATGTTAAGCGGGTCCTAGCTAGGTTTTATATGGTTGAGGGCTGGTACGGAGTAAAAAAGGTCGAAAATCAGTTATGGTCTTTGAGTGATGCCGTCACGCCAAGCGGTGATGTAAGAGCGTTTAATCAAGCTATGATGGATTTAGGGTCTGGCGTATGTACCAGAAGCAGGCCAAGTTGTGAGACTTGTCCGCTAGTTGAGGAGTGCGCAGCGTTCAAAAATAACCGGGTAAAAGAGTTTCCTAACCCCAAACCCAAGAAAGAGAAACCAAAAAAGCGTGCTCACCACTTAATAATTAAATGTGATGATAAAGTGCTGATGGAGAAGCGCCCATCGAGTGGAATATGGGGTGGGTTATTCGGCTTTTTTGAGTTTGCAGAGCAAGATGAGTTAGACGCGTTTATTAAGCAGCAAGAACTTAAACTTGAATGTACAAATACACTTGAACCCTTTGTGCATATTTTTACGCATTTTGAGTTAACTATTACCCCCGTGGTTGTAGAAGTAAAAAGCATGCCAGATTGTGTGCATGATCAGCAACTGCTGTGGTTCGATACTCATAACCCACCAGAAGTTGGGCTCGCTGCGCCGACTAAAAAGTTGGTTAAAGTATTAACCGCAATAGGGTAAACTGACACCATCACTGGTGCTGACTCTCATTGAGTGCACGATTAAAATTGAAGAGGTAGATACTCATGGCACGTACGGTATTTTGTCAAAAGTTACAAAAGGAAGCGCCTGGACTGGATTTTCAACTGTATCCAGGAGAAGTTGGTGAACGTATATTTAATAACATCTCCAAAGAAGCTTGGCAGCAATGGCAGCATAAGCAAACTATGCTAATTAACGAAAAGCATCTTAATATGATGGATCCTGAGCATAGGCAAATGCTTGAAGAGCAGATGGTCGGCTTTTTGTTTGAAGATAAAGAAGTCGAAATTGAAGGCTACAGGCCACCAGAAAAATAAAGGTCGCATCAGCGTAATGCTGATCAGTTAAGGCGTTTATCGGTTGACCGATCAAAATGATCATGCACAATCCGTAGTTAGGTAACTAACTACGGATTTTTTGTGAATATAGAACAAGCTCTTCATTCAGCTTTCGAAGAAAGCACGCGTTACC
>NZ_NSDG01000118.1 GCF_002289345.1 Pseudoalteromonas sp. HM-SA03
CTCTCTAAACTCACTACGCTTATTAGATCAAAGGGCTAGATCTGTGTCCAGCCCTTTTTCAACAGTCTGAAGGTAGCCTTGGCTACCTTTTAGTTTTTAGTCTTTGTTTGCTGCTGCAAGCATTAACTCTCTATTGCGCTCTAGTTTTACCAGCATCGCATCTGCAATGGGTTTGAACTTAGTGAGCTCAGACTGAGGTAATGGCTCAGACTTTGGCAGTTTTACCGTTTTAGGATTTCGGTGTACGCCGTTCACCAAAAACTCATAGTGAAGGTGAGGGCCTGTCACGCGGCCGGTTGCACCGACAGTACCAATTTTCTGCCCTTGTTTCACTTTTTGACCTGTCTTAACAGTACGTTTATTCAAGTGTAAGTACTTAGTCACATACTTACTGCCGTGCTGAATAAACACATAATTACCATTGAGTTTATTGTAACCAGACTTTAGTACTTTACCGTTACCAGAGGAAACCACCGGCGTGCCTACGCGTGCCGCATAGTCTATACCATTGTGAGACGATACTCGGCCAGTCACTGGGTGAAGGCGACGCGGATTAAAGCTGGAGCTGATATATTTGAAGTTAACCGGTGCTCTTAAGAAAGCCTTTTTCATGCTACGGCCTTCAGGGGTATAGAATTCGTCATCAGTATGACGAACCGCACTGTAGCGCTCGCCCTGATTGATAAATTCGGCAGCAATAATTTTGCCATTGCCGATTTCTTCACCGTCTACATAGTGCTTTTCAAACACTAAAGCGAAAGAGTCGCCCTTACGAATATCGTTTGCAAAGTCGACATCCCAGCCAAAAATGTCGGCGAAGTTCATTATTTGACGTTCGCTAAGGCCAGCTGAAATACCTGCGCTCCAGAAGCTGGAATTAATCTCACCACCTGCTGATTTTTCGCGAGTCTCGATTTCTTTGCTTTCGATTTTAGTTTCGTAGCTACCCTCGTCGTTTAAGGTGACCAATAAGGTGTCCGTTTTTGACAAGATGTATTTTAATTGAGCTAATTCACCACCATCATTGCGAGCAAAGCTAAGTACTTCTCCCGGGTGGATTTTAGTCAGTTTGCGGGTTTCTGCGTTGGTATTGACCAGATTGTGTAACGTTTTGGCAGAATAACCTGCGCGTTTAAAAATCACGGCTAGACTGTCTCCAGACTTCACTTCGTGGTCTTTAAATTCAAATACAGGTTGTTTAGGGGCAGACTCAGGCGTGATGACTGGCGCTGCATCTAATTCAGTAAGTTGCTCTGTTTTTTCTGATATTTTTACTGGCAACTCGTAACGTTTCCCAACTTCTAAAGCTTTTCCGTCATTATCTTTTGAAGCCGTTGCTTTTTCAGAGGGGATCAGGGCAATTCCGACCATCGCAGATAGGAAGCCGATGATGAGCACTTTGTGCTTTTTGGGGAGCTTATGAACCACATGAACCATAATGCGCCTTTTCTGCTGTCAAGAATTATTGTAGATAATATTGCAGGATATACGTAATAAACCCGTAATACCAGCGTTTTGTGCATTTAAACTCGGATAAATATAGGCTAGAATCGAGCGATTACAAGTTATAGCTGTTGGAGTGAGAATAGTGGATTTAGAAACTGCATTTGCAGAGATTAGCCGTGGTGCAGAAGAAATTCTGTTGCAGGATGAATTAAAAGAAAAGCTGAAGTCAGGTAAAAAACTACGTATTAAAGCGGGTTTCGATCCAACAGCGCCTGATTTGCATTTAGGACACACGGTGCTAATCAATAAAATGAAAACCTTTCAAGACTTAGGTCATGAAGTGATTTTCTTGATTGGTGATTTCACCGGTATGATTGGCGACCCAACGGGCAAAAATGTAACTCGTAAGCCACTCACCCGTGAAGATGTACTGGCAAATGCAGAAACATACAAAGAACAGGTTTTCAAAATCCTTGATCCTGCCAAAACCACAGTTGCATTTAACTCTGAGTGGATGGAAAAGCTAGGCACAGCCGGTATGATCAAGCTTGCTGCACGTCAAACTGTGGCACGTATGCTTGAGCGCGACGACTTTAAAAAGCGTTATGCAAATGGCCAAGCAATCGCAATCCACGAATTCTTATATCCACTGGTTCAAGGTTGGGACTCGGTTGCATTAGAGGCGGATGTTGAGCTCGGTGGTACCGATCAGCGCTTTAACCTATTAATGGGTCGTGAGCTACAAAAAGACGAAGGACAAAAGCCGCAAACAGTACTGATGATGCCGCTACTTGAAGGCACCGACGGTGTACAGAAAATGTCTAAGTCACTAGGTAACTACATCGGTATTACTGATGCGCCAAACGACATGTTCGGTAAAGTGATGTCGATTTCTGACGATTTAATGTGGCGTTACTACGAATTGTTAAGCGCAAAAACACTGGATGATATCGCTGCACTTAAAGAAGAAGTTGCGGGCGGCCGTAACCCTCGTGACATTAAGATTGAATTTGCAAAAGAAATGATTGCTCGATTCCACAGTGAAGCTGACGCAGAAGCGGCACACCAAGACTTTATCAAGCGTTTCCAAAAAAATGCCTTACCTGATGAGATCCCAGAAGTCACCGTAACCATTGAGGGTGAAAGCACGTTTATCACCAACTTGCTAAAAGAAGCTGGTTTAGTGGCAAGTACTTCAGAAGCGATGCGCATGATCAAGCAAGGCGCAGTAAAACTTAACGGCGAAGACAAAGTAACGGATACCAAATTAGAAGTTACTAAAGGTTCTTGCGAAATCTACCAAGTAGGTAAGCGTAAGTTTGCGAAAGTAACGGTAAACTAAATTAGTTTACCTACATCTCACTTTAAAGAGGCTAGGTTACCGAGTGACTAGCCTTTTTAATTTGAGATATAAAAAGAGTGGTTATTGCTCTTTTTGAAGACAAGTCAATTTCCGCTTCAATTTTGCCAACCCCCATGTAAACTTTACTCTTAATTAAGCTGCAAAAAAATCGCCTTCAAACGTTGATTGATTTTTATCATGAACATTATTTGATTGCTGTTGAGTGCAAGCAAGCTAATCAGAATTACACCTTGGCAGAGTTTACCCTAGCCAGTATGCTTAGGTTAGGGTTAATGGTGTTGCGTATACATGGAACAAATTGAGATATTTGAGATCCCAAGTCCGTGTAAGGGGATCTGTCAGGTCAATAATCGTGGTTATTGTAAAGGTTGCTATCGCAGTCGCGAGGAGCGTTTTGAGTGGAATAATTTGAATAACGAGCAAAAGCGTAAAGTTATCTCGTTGTGCCAGCAACGTTATAAAAGGTACCTACAACGAAAGTTAAAATCAGAGCGTATGGATGATCAAAGCGGGGAAAACTTCAAATTTGATATTTAGCTTTAAGCATTTTTATTATTCCTTGTCGCTCAAGCTCCTCTAACTTTGCTTTGATAAGTGGAACTAGTTGTTCGTTACGCTTATGTACAAAATGAAAACTTTCAACGACGGCTAAATTTTTTATCTGCAATGTTTCTTCATTTATATTCTTTAGATGTGGCTTTAAGTGAAAGTCGAGTATCAATGCGCCCTCAACCTGTTTCTGCATGACTAAGTTAAGCTGTGCCACCGCGCTTTTAACGCCAATAACATAAGCTGTGGTATGGTGTTCAGCCAAATAAGTAGTTGCTACGGGGTAGCCGCTTCGGACCGTTAAGGATTTGATTTCGTTAAGTTCGCAGTGACCACATAGAGTGAATAACTGTAAATTAAACTGAAATAACGGATAGTCAATACGGCGCAGGTTTGGATACTCATTTTCCACACTGGCAACTCGAGCTAGCTGCCCGTCTAAGTTTCCTGCGTTGGCTGCAATTAAAGAGCCTTTATGATTAAACTCCTCAAGGCGTAACTCTACTCCGAGAGATTGATAAACCATTTCCATCAGCTCTATCACATAGAGCGCTTGCGGAGTTTGTGGTGGTTTATTGAAGCGCATAACTTTTGGCAATTCATTAGCGGCGTGTGCAACAGTTGAAATAATCATTAGTAAACACAGTAATATAGCTTTCAATCCAGCTCCTTCGGTGGGTCACTCAGCGACTTTTATGCATTTAAGTATACATAATTATTTACAATAAAGGGCAGGCTATCGCGCTTTAATCAAAACTAGATTTTGCTGCAATAGACAGACGGCCTTGTGATACAATTGAGCTTTCCTTTGCTTAAAATTGAATGATCGTAATGAGCTATAACCTGTGTTTGCTACCTAGACAAGAAAAATACCAAATTCAACTTGAGTATGAAGCATCGTTTTGGGCTTACCAAATTAAACGAGGCAAAAAAAGTAGAGAAGCGATTTATGACACCATCAATCAAAGGCCGTTGTCTGAACAGGACACGTTAAAGCAAAAGTTTGAGTATTACCTAAGTCTAATGCTTGCTTGATGCTGACAATTGAATTGCTCCCAGCCGTAATGACGCCGCTTGCTAATAAGTTTTATACTGCACACAAGGCACGGGGGCGAGCCGCAAAACACGACAAAGTGTGGGTTGCGAAAAATGGCAGTGAAATTATTGCGGCTTNGTTTGCAACCTGTAGACGGATATTGGTTGCTGGTAGGCGTTTATGTTGCATCACAACATAGAAAACAAGGCATTGCGAAGAAACTCATTGAAACCGTGATTGTACAATTTCGAAGTCAGCAGCCACAGCAGATTATTTATACTTTTGCTTACTGTCATCTCCATGACTTTTACAGTGCTCTTGGGTTTCAAAGTAGTTCACGAGAGCTACCACCCGAACTTGCTTCTCGCTTATCTAGTTATCTTGGACAAAATCGTCAACTCGTGGCAATGTATTACGTCTAGTTAACAACCTCGGCTTTTTATGTTTCGCCTGTGTTTTATATTTTGCATTTGCCTATTTACTGCATCGGTAAATGCTGCACAAATTTCTCGACTTTCACCCGCGGAAGGATTATCACAAAGTTACGTAAATACGTTGCTCATAGATGAGCAGGGCTATTTGTGGCTTTCTACCGAAGGAGGACTTAACCGTTACGACGGTTATCAAGTACTGGACGTGAATGGACCAGATGGTGTGCTTGATAAAGTGCAAGTGAATTATATTTACCAGGACAACCTTGGTGGCATTTGGATCACCACGGGGATCGCGGGATTATTGCGATACGACCCCATGAAAGACGAGTATAGAAAGTACATAGAACCCCCCTCCACAGAGGACGAGTTTTATTCCAATTTGGTTAATATCGTTTTGACCAAAGATGATGATCATATGTGGGTTGTGCGCACCAATGATGTCGCTATCCTCAATATCCATACAGGCAAACTTGAGAGTGAAGTGACTTTACCGCTAGATGAAGAAAGCGGTTTTATACGCGCCGTTTATCAACATCAAGACATTTTGTTTATCGCCACTTCAGAGCGCTTGTTTGCATATCATTTAACAACGAAAAAACTAAGACTCCTTGACCATCTTGCTCCCATTGATCATCCCTACCAAACAAATACTAAATCACTATTTATTTTAGACCAAGATACCTTGCTCGTGGGAGCGGTTCAGGGGATGTACGAGCTAGATATTTCTCAACTCCTAAAAGATTTTGACGCAGAAGTACCGTTTAAAACGCTACTTCCTGAGCTAAACATATGGAAAATGCTCAGACATGATGAACACACCTTGTTACTTGGTACCGATAAAGGTCTTGTTTATTACACGATTGAAGATGGTAATGCGGTTCGTGATAAACGCTTGTCTACAAGCGTATTTTTACCATCAAATACCAGTGTTATCGACATTGTCAAAGACAACTATGGCGGGCTTTGGGTTGCGACCAAAGAAGATGGCGCATTTTACTTACCAGACAGCACGCTGGCGTTTGATAACGTGAGCGATCTTACCGTTGAAGGTGAAGGTTTTTCTCACAGCAATGTCTGGGCAATGCATGAATCTAATCAGTTCTTGTGGCTGGCAACGAATGACGGCCTAACACGATACAATCCAAAAACCAGAGAGACTAAACAGTTTCTAAAGGGTTACTTGGGTGACGAAATTCTCTCAGAGTTTATTATCTGGAAGATTGCGGAGTATAATAATAAGCTTTGGCTCACGACGGTAAAAGGACTGTTTGCCTTTGACCCTATTACTCACGAAGTGACAAGACCCAAGGCTAATAACCCAGAAGATAAAGAGATACTGACATCCTTTGTGAAAGGAGGGGAGTTGTTAGCTGACGGTAAATTTTATTTCGTCAATAGTGACGTGGGGATGTTCGTTTATGATATTAATACAGCAGAGCTGACACATCTGAGGAAGTCATTTGAAAATGTCGATCCGTTTCTTACTTATGGCTTCTACCCACCACTTCCAAACGAACCGCTTAAACCCCTTTACTACTATGCTGGCGTATTGCTGCAATATGATCCGCAGTTGGAAACGCTAACTGAGATCTATAAAGCGCCGAAAGCAAATAAGCATTTAGCGGTCGATATCACTACCTACACCATAGATAAAAATAATATCTTGTGGTTGTCGTTATCATCCTTTGGTTTGATTGGTCTGACGTTAGATGGTTACGAGCCAATTTATAACATCGATTTAAAAGCCCACAAAATAGATACTTTGATGTATGAAATGCGCCAAGACAAGGAAGGTATGATTTGGATGTCATCTCACAAAGGTATTTGGCGTCTAGATCCGGATAATTTGCACTTACAACAATTCACCACCGAGGATGGCATACTTTCTAATGAATTTAACGGTGGCGCGTCGGTGATGTTGGAAGACGGTCGCATTGCGTATGGTATGTTAAAAGGATTTGTGGTGTTTTCTCCCGATGACAATCGGCCTAAAAAACCTTTACTTGATCATGTTAACATCACCAGCGTGGATCTAATTTCTCGCCCAAATCAAAAAGCCGGATTAAAGCAATTTGATCACATCGAGCTTGAGCATGATGACATTGGACTCGAAGTGTCATTCTCTGCAATGGCATTTAGCTATCAGGATCGGATCATTTATGAGTATCAAATATCCGGTGGTCAGAAGATTTTGAGCCGCAATCAAAATCGTGTGGTATTTCCTAAACTTAATCCTGGTGAATATGCGTTAAAAGTGTGGGCCAAAGACCCATTAACGGGAGATTATACACCGCCTGCAAAATTAACCATTAATGTAAACTATCCCGCATGGCGCTCACCTATTGCGATTGCTGGCTATGTGTTTCTTACGCTCTTACTACTGTCTCTTTGGAGCTATCGAAAGTATCGTGTTGAGCAACTTATTCTTGCCGCTCATAAGGAAACACAAGACCGAGAAGCTAGGTTGAAAATGGCGCTAGAGGGAAGTAACTCCGGCGTATGGGAGTGGCATGCGGGTAGTACCTTAATCTATCAGCCGCGATTAGTTACGGAGCTCGATTACGAGCTCGAGAGCGTTGGCTTGGACGATTACCTGCAAAAGATACATCCCTCGGATAGAGGCATGTTCCGCTTGCAGTGGCTTGAGTTCGTCACAACGAATAAAGGCTTTATCGACTGTACTTATCGATTAAAAGACAGCAAAGGTCAGTGGCGTTGGTATAAGGATTTTGGCAAGGTACTTGAGTGGGATGAAGGTAATCCAATACAAGTAGCAGGCACCTATACCAACTTAACGCGTGAGCGTTTATTTGAAGAGCGAGCCGCATTATTTGGGGCGGCGTTTGAGCAGACCCGTGACTGGGTAATGATCTTAGACAAAAGACTACGGATTCAGGCTTGTAATCGGGCGATGCAAAATGCCTTTAATCTTGAGTCTATACCGTCATCAAGCACTGCGGTGAAACTTGGGATGTCGAGACAAAAGCGGATGATGTATTTACGTCAAACATTGGCGTTGGCAGTACATCAGCACTTGAGTTCTGAGGAAGTCGTTAGTCTGCCTAATGGTGACGAAAGAGACGTATTGATTAAGATTAGTGCAGTGGCAAACGGTGATGGTGAACTATACAGTTATGTCGTGGTGCTAACCGATATTAGCCAGCAAAAGCGTACTGAAAAAGAGCTATATCAGCTGGCTAACTACGATTTACAGACGAAGTTGCCGAATAAAGCGTTATTGATGGATAGAGTGCAGCATGCTATCAAGCAGTCGCAGGCTCAAGAGTCACATTTTGCGCTGTTGGTGATCAAGTTCAATCGCCTACAGAATTTATACGATATTTATGGTGCAGACTTTGTGGCCGAGCTGCTTCCACTGCTTGCAACAAAGTTACGCTGTTGTTTTCGTGAACTCGATAGTTTAGCTACGGGGCATGATAAGTCGTTTTATGTGTTGATGGAGCATCTCGATAACCCTGAAAAGGTGCATCAATATGTAGAGTGTTTAATTCACTCATTTAGCACTCCTTTGGAGGCTGCTGGACATACTGTACTGATGCAACCGGCGATAGGAATTGCAATGTACCCCGATGATGCGTCCGACGCTTTTGAGCTTAATCAAGCGGCAAAGGCGGCACTTGAGCATGTCAATGTGCAACAAATTTCTAGTTATCAGTTTTTCCGCGAAGAGATGAATGGCAAGGTCAGGCGTTCGCGAGAAGTCGAACAAGCACTTATGCGAGCGCTAAAAAATGGTGAATTTAGTAATCACTATCAGCCTATTGTCGATGTACAAAGCGATACCTTGCTTGGCTTTGAAGCGTTATTACGTTGGCCTGAAAATAGTGAGTTTTGCGCTCAGGAGTATGCGCTCGCAGCTGAACATGCTGGTGTAGTGACCGAGCTTACCTTACAAACCCTTTCTCGGGCATTAGTTGAATTGAGACACTGGCAAACCATTGAGCGCGATTTATATATATCTATTAATCTATCAGCCATTGATTTTGAATCTACAAGCTTAGTCGATAATATTCGGCAAGCTCTGAGTCGCAGTAAAGTGTCAGGTCACTCAGTGGCTTTTGAGATAACAGAAACCGCTTTGCTATCTAACGTTGATAGCGCGGTGAAAGTGATGCAAGAAATTAAAGCTCTGGGCTGTCGTATCTATATGGATGACTTTGGGACGGGGTACGCCTCTTTGACTTATCTGCAACAATTGCCTATTGATGTCATCAAGATAGATAAAAGCTTTGTGCAACAAATTGCTGAGGATCCTGAAAGCTATTTAATTATCCGCTCATGCGTGAATTTAGCCCATGGATTAGGACTAAAATGTGTCGCAGAAGGGGTGGAAAACGACCTCCAGTATCAGCGTATTAAAGCTGAGCAAGTTGATTATTATCAAGGTTACCGCTTCAGTTTGGCGATTAGTGGTGAGCAGGTAGCGCAATTACTCACTGAAACTTTGCTGTAGCCTCTCTGGCTACAGCTTTTTACCGCAGTGGCGACAGTACATATGATGGACGCGTTGGCTACTCATTAGTTTAATTGCTTGATTTGCTTCCAATTGACTTAAGCCAAGCTCAATACGAAGGGCTTCTAAATGGGCTTGTTCACTTTTGTCGACATCACCATCGACTAACGCATGCAATACCGCCTCATTGAATGCATCTCGACGTTTGCGCATTTGATCCGCAAAGCTTGAGGCCAAGAGGCCGGTGGGGATCGCGACCATGCCCATACTGAGTAAAGTGATAAGGCCACCAAAAAATTGTCCAAGCGGGGTGATAGGCACAACATCGCCATAACCCACGGTGGTTAGAGTAGCCATCGCCCACCACATGGCTTTAGGAATGGAGCCAAATTTATCCGGTTGCACATCGTGTTCAATAAGATAAATTCCGCAAGAGGCCATGATTAGCACCACACTCATGATAAAAAAGGCGGCAAGCAGTGAGCTCGACTCTTCTTTAAATGCTGCGAGCAGCAATTGCATGGCCCGAGAGTAACGTGTTAGCTTAAAGATCCTAAGTAATCGGATAACACGCAAAAAGCGCAGATCAAAAGTGATAAAGGCCATTAATATGGTTGGTAAAATAGCGATGAGATCAATCATCGCCAGCGGTGATATCAGATACTTTAGGCGCTTTTTCCAATTTGGTATATCCAAATGGCGGTAATCAAGCTTATCGACACAGCACCAAAATCTCAGTAAGTATTCAATGGCGAAGATGGTCACACTGACTAACTCTAGGGTGAGAAAGTAGTGATGGTACACACTTGCTAAGTCGCGCTCAGATTCCAACACGATAGCAACGACATTGGTTAAAATCAGGGTGATGAGGAAGATATCGACCGCGTGCCCGAGTCGGCGATATTGCCCTGTAGCTTCGAGCATCGCAGCCGTTTTTTCTCTGATGTGAAGTTGCATCAAGTTGCCAGCATCCCTTATCTTTTTTGTGTTTTAGTTTAAGTGTAACATCATCTGAATGGTGCCTTCCTCAAAATCTCGAGATACGATGAATCCGAGCTTTTTGGCAAGACCAATCATACCGCTGTTTTCTGGCAGGGTGATCCCTTCTATGCTTTGTACGCCTTGTTTACGACAGTGTTTTATTGCGGCTTCCATGAGTATTCGTCCAAGCCCAAGGCCTTGGCAGTCTGAGCGCACAACCACGGCAAATTCAGCCACTTGGTTATCTGGGTCCATCAATACGCGTGATACCCCAAGCGTTTGATAGCTGGACTTGTTTGGGACAGTGACGATAAACGCCATTTCTCGGTCGTAGTCAATTTGCGTCATTTTGGCGAGCTGCTCATGATTAAATTGCGGCAGCTCACCAAAAAAGCGGCGATATCTATCTTCTTTACTTAAAGACTGGTCAAATTCTTGGTGCGCTCTTTCATCCTCTGGGCGAATAGGTCTCAAAGTTGCCGGACGGCCATCCTTTAATGTCACAGTTTTTACCAACTCTCGAGGGTAAGGTCGAATAGCCAAGCGTTTACGGCCAGGGACTGGCTCGTATCGTCTTAGCGTGATACTGGCGTCGAGCACTTGGAACTGACCTGAGCAGGCCAAAATAGGATTGAGCTCCATATCAATGATCTCAGGCTGGTCGACTACCATTTGAGACACTCGAGTGAGTAGGGCGCACAGACGGTATTTATCGACCTTTTCAGGTAGTGCCCGCTCTTTGATAAAGCCTTTGTCATGGGCGGCTGCAATCAGGTACTTTGCAAGGTTCATATTCAGGGGCGGCAAGGCCACTGCAGCTTGCGAGAAATTAAGCCCGGTGCCCGCTTCACCCAGTAAAATAACAGGACCGACACCGGGTTCAGTTTTTACCGCTATCCGTAATTCTTGTCCACCAGCGCGTTTTGCCATGCGTTGCAAAGAGAAGCCTTCTATTTCAGCTTCGGGGGTTGCCTCACGGATCCGTAGTAACATCGAAAATGCGGTTTGCTCTACTTCTTCGGCATCATTGAGGTTGAGCACAACCCCACCCACTTCCGACTTAGAGGGGATGTCATGACTTATCAGCTTAAGTGCAACGGGAAAGCCAAGCTGCTGAGCTTGCTCTTTTGCTTCTGAGGGGGTGAGTGCGATTTGCGTCTCTATACATTCTATATCGTAATTAGCCAGCACTTGAGAAGCTAAATGGGTCGCGAGTTTATTGGCGCCAGAGTTTAAAAAGTCATTGATTAAACGTTTGCTTTGCAGGTGTTGCAGCTGGTCTTCATCACTGTAGGATTCTGGTGTCTGTGTGAGATGTTTTTGGTTTCGGCGGTAGCTCACCAAGTGCATAAAGGCGCCAACGGCACCTTCTGGGGTGCGATAAGTTGGGATCTTAGCGTTTGCGCATACAAGCCTTGCGGCGTAGGCTGCTTCTTCACCCATAAAATTCGTCATCACATAAGGGCGTGCCATTTTTGGAATTTTTGCTAGGGTCTGTGCAATGATCTCGGCATAAGCGGTACTTGGCGCAAGCGCTGAGGGAGTATGAATTATCAATAAATTTTTGACTTCGTCAGCCTTTAATAGAATCTCTAGTGCTTGTTGGTAACGTTTTGGCGAGGAATCACCAAAAATATCTATGGGATTACAAGCATGGTCCGTTTGAGGGATCAAGGCGCTGAGCGCTTGCTTGGTCTGTTCGCTTAGCACCGCCAGTTTGCCTGAGTTCTGCAGTAAGGTATCTACCGCCATAATGCCAGGACCCCCGCCATTGGTTAAAATGGTCAGCTGTTCTACTTGCAGCAATTTGGGGTGTAAAGCAAGGGTTTGAGTGGCAGCAAAGAGTTCCCTAAGATCGTTTACTCTTAGCATACCTGCACGTTGGAACATGGCATCATAAACCGCGTCATCGGAGGTATTGCCGCCGGTGTGATTCAGCGCAGCGATTGCGCCAGCCTTGGTTTTTCCGGTTTTTATGGCAATGACAGGCTTACTAAATGCAGCGGCTCGAGCGGCGGAAATAAAGCGCCTTACATCGTCGATATTATCGATGTAAAGCAAAATAGCTTGGGTTTTTGGATCCCGTCCAAGGAAATCAAGTAGTTCGTCGAAATCGATATCAAGGCAATCCCCAACGGAAACAAAGTAAGAAAAGCCAATTTTTTTATGTTGTGCCCAGTCCAGTATGGTTGAACATACCGCCGCCGATTGTGAAATAAAAGCAAGCTTACCGGGTGCCGCAACGGTATGAGAAAAACTGGCATTAATACCCAAGTGAGGGATAAGTAAACCGAGACAATTAGGGCCAAGTAAAGTGACCTTCGCTATTTTGGCAGCTTCTTTTAATTGTTGTTTGTGCTGATTATCAAGACCTGCTGCGATGATGATTGCATGCTGACAACCAATTTCGCCAAGCTCATTGATGATTTGCACTAAGGTTTGTTTATTGGTACAAATAACGGCGAGATCAGGGACTTTGGGTAACTGTTTGATGGCACTGTAGGCAAGCACCCCATGCACAGCGGTATGTTTTGGGCTGACGGGCATAATGGGCCCTTTAAATCCGCCTTGTAGCAAGTTACGCATTACGATAAAGCCGGCGCGATCAGGATCGTTAGAGGCGCCAATCACCGCGATAGATTGGGGGTTAAAAAATTGGCTAATACGCTTTACGCTCATACTGTTTCCTAGTTCAGCCACAGCTCATACGAAACACTCTACCATTTTGCTCGCAGTTTTCGAGTGCAATTAAGGTAGACTTTGATCTATCCCCATTATAATTGTTTGAAAACCATGACTGAGGCGTAACGTTGAGGACAGAGATATGTCTACTATGAGTAAATATTTGGCTCCTGCAGCTTTGCTATCACTAGCGGTGGTAGTGAGCGGCTGGATGGTAAAGTCGACCATTCTAGAAGTAAAAGGAATGGAGCGAACGGTAAGTGTAAAAGGGTTATCGGAAAAGGAAGTAACGGCAGATACGGTGATTTGGCCCGTATTTTACCGTGATGCAGATAACGATCTGGAAGCGTTGGTAGAGCGCACGGAAAAGAAAAATGCGGCTATTCGAGCGTTTTTGACCTTGCAAGGCTTTGATGCATCAGAGCTTTCGATATCAGCGCCTTCTATTACGGATAAATACGCCCAAGAGTACGGTCAAAACAATCAAGGATTTCGCTATGTGGCGAAAGCCGGTGTGACTGTGTACTCCAATAATCCAGATAAAGTATCGCAAGCACTTGGGCAGTTAAGTGAACTAGCCAAACAAGGTATTGCCATCACGAAAGATGATTATCAAAATCGAGTTGAATATTTGTTTACTGGTCTTAATGATATTAAGCCTGAAATGGTGCAAGAAGCCACACAAAAAGCGCGAGAAGTGGCGGTAAAATTTGCTAAAGATTCTGACTCTGTGCTTGGCAAAATAAAATCGGCAAGGCAAGGACAATTTAGTATTCGCGACAGAGACAGTAATACGCCACAGATAAAAATCGTGCGTGTTGTGACGAGCGTAGAATATTACTTATCGGATTAAAACGCGTGTATTGCGCGACCAAGCAATCGAAAGTGACGAATTCGTCAAAAAGCAAAGCCGTTTTTATCAAGGAGCTTTGCTTTTTTATTTCTTGCCAATCAACAATTCGTTTTCGATTGGTATAAACTCACTGGCTGCACGGATCAAAGAAGCAGCGGTAAGCTGCGGCACGCCGTAAACTTCGACTCGGGTATGGTATTTATCTCTGAGCTTATTCGCGAGTAAATCAAAATCACCATCGCCAGTAACTAGAATTATCACATCGGATCCTGACGTGCATTCCATGGCATCAATGGTAATGCCAACATCCCAATCACATTTCGCGGAGCCATCGGCACGTTGAATATAAGGCTTTAACTTCACCTCAAAGCCAATTGCCCGCAGGATATTTTGGAACTGTCTTTGTTTGTCGTCACCCCGTTCGCTGGAATAGGCAATGGCTTGATATACCTCGCGATTAGCCGTTGCTTTGCGCCAAAACGCGTTGTAGTCAAAGCCTGTTTGGTAGACTTGCTTGGTGGTGTAATAAACATTCTGGGCGTCAACTAAAATGGTGACTTTTTCCATAATGGACTCTTAGCAATAGATTTGCTTTATGATAGCAAGATTAGCGTTTGTTTAGCCATTGACTCATCGCGGCATCATAGGCTTTTTTAATGGCTCCGCCATCGCAAGGGCGAGGTGGTGTACGCCAGTTATTACTTAATCCCTCTGGTGTAGGAATGCTCGGATCGGGCCTAACCTCAGCGTAACACAGGCCATTTTCACGGTAGACTGTGTATTGAGACGTAGACTCGAGTTGCTCTCTTTGCATGCTCGCAGCGGTGGTTTGATGTGTTTTAGGCACGGTGAACCGTTGCGGCTTTTCTTGGCTTTGGCCGAGTACAGCGTCACTCGGAGCGCGCTCTAAAAGTTGCTGACGAAATTGAGAGATTGCTTTTCGATGGTCTAATTTTTTAGGTTGCGTGACGACCGCTGCTTTGGTTATGTGCTTTGTTGTACTTTCAACCGCAGGCTTTTTTGGTTCCGTTTGCGCAGTTTTTAGTACTTCAACCGTATCGTCCGGCAGCGTCGGTTTTAACTCCTCTACTGGCTTATCTTCAGTTATCTTCGGTGTCTCAATACGCTCAATCTTGGGCTTGGCAGGCTCAATAACCAAGTAGGTTTTCATTGCCTTAATTTCTAAAGGCTTTGAGGGGATATAAATACTTTGCTGCAGATACCAGCCGAGCAGTAGATGCAGCACAATAGAGGCGATAATGGTGAAACTAATCAGGTTGTGTTGGAGCAGCCGCATTATTCTTATTAAATCCTTGAGTCATGCGGAGTTAGAGCTTAATAAAGACTTAATTGTTCCCTCAATAGGCAAATTAATCTGTGACTAATTGTGCGGAAATATGTTTTAGCAAAGTGAGTTCACGTAATACGGACATCCCTTTGTTATTCGCATCATTGAGTTTTGCTTCGTTATGCGCGATGGCTTGGTTTATGTTGATCCATACCGGCTTCATACCATTGGCGTGTTCATAATCCTCCATAGCTGGCGCATCAAATTCGCCACAAATCTCACAAACGTAGCAATAAGAAATAATATGCACATTGTCATGATTGGGTTTATACCAAGGGCGGTACTCTTCATAGCAGCCAAACGGCGTCAACCCTGTGATGGATACTGCACCCGTTTCTTCTTTTAGCTCGCGCTCCAATGCTGCCTCTAAGCTTTCACCCTCGTCGACGCCCCCACCTGGCAAGGTGTAATCGTCATAACGTTTGGTGTAAAGCATAAGGATGTCGTTGCCTCTAAGGACAATGGCGCGAGTGGTCTTTCTGGTAAAGCAGCTGCCTTGAAGCGGAATGACTGGGGTGTTGTTTAAGCTTTGCATGGGGGTTTTAACTTCAATTTAGGTAACAAGAATGGGTTTACAAGGTGATACGCCTGCGTAAAAGCGGCGTATCGCGAATGAAGATATTAAAACGGAGCAGGGTACGCTTTAAATACAGTATCAATCTCGGCTAAAGACTCTGCACATAGCGGTTGTTCAAACGCTTGAATATTTTCTTTAAGCTGTGCCATGGTTGTCGAGCCGATAATGGTTGAAGTCACGCCATCGACTTGATCGCACCAAGCTAGCGCCAGCTGCGCCGCAGTCATATTAAATTCTTTGGCTATTTCTAGATATTTTGCAACGGCTTCTTGTGCTAGTTGCGTATCTCTAAATAAGCCTTGTCGTTGTACCAAAGTCCAACGGCTGCCTTCAGGTCTTGCACCCCCTAAATATTTACCACTTAGCATCCCGCCAGCCAGCGGCGACCAAGGTAAATAGGCGATATCTTCGTTTACACAACTCTCAATTAAATAAGGCCAATCTTTGGCATGTAGCAAGCTAAACTCATTTTGAATTGAAACCGGCTTAGGTAGGTCGTGCTGCGTCGCCAAATTAAGGTAAGTGTGAATGCCCCAAGGCGTGTCATCAGAAAGACCCCAATGACGAATTTTACCTGCTTGAATACAGCTCGCTAAGCCCTCTAAAATATCTAGCATGCCAGCGCGTTCTTCATCGCGGTCAAGCGCACTCAAAGGCACCATGCCAGGCCATTGTTTACCAAAGTGCGGTGAAGTACGGTTTGGCCAATGTAGTTGGTAGAGGTCGATATAGTCGGTATTCAGGCGCGCTAAAGAATCGTCCACCGCTTGGATCACTGATTGTCCCGTAATAGCGCCGCCTTCACGGATCCAAGGTAATCCGCTGCCTGCAATCTTTGTGGCAAGCACGAGCTTTTCGCGCTTTTCTTGGTGCCGCTTTAGCCAATTGCCAATGATGGCTTCGGTTTTACCATAGGTTTCAGGTGAGGGAGGTACGGCATACATTTCAGCGGTATCAATGAAGTTAATACCACGGCTTAGTGCATAATTGATTTGCTCGTCGGCATCATGCTGGTTGTTTTGTACGCCCCAAGTCATGCTTCCTAAACAAATGCGCGAAACTTCTAATGGGCTACTACCAAGTCGTGAGTACTTCATGCAGGCTCCTGATTGAAAACTAATGAATTAAGAGTAAAGCAAAGTAGTTAAGCTCTTTGAATTACTTTGATATTTTTGCCATTATCTCTGTTTTGCAGTGCAACTTGCAACAGACATCCACACAAGTATAGCTCAGAACACTAAGGCCTATGTTCAAGATTGCAACAGTTGGAAAATTAGCACATAATAAACACTGTTTATTTAGACAGTATTTTAACGTGCGTAAATTTATTCATATTGATATGGACGCGTTCTATGCATCGGTAGAAATGCGCGACAATCCCGAGCTTGCAACAGTGCCGATGGCGATTGGTGGTCGTAGCCATCGTGGGGTGCTATCCACGGCTAACTATATTGCTCGGCAATATGGCGTGCGATCGGCCATGTCGAATTATCAAGCGAAAAAACTCTGCCCTCAGCTGGTGATTGTACCGGGGAGAATGGAGGTCTATAAGGCAATATCGCAACAAATTCGCGCTATTTTTGCCCGCTATACTGAGCTAATTGAGCCATTGTCTTTGGATGAAGCCTATCTAGACGTCACTGAGTGCCAGCAATGTAATGGCAGTGCAACGCTTATCGCCGAGCAGATCCGAGCGGATATAGTTGCAGAAACGGGCCTTACGGCTTCAGCGGGAATTGCGCCAATCAAGTTTTTAGCCAAAATTGCCAGCGATGAAAACAAGCCTAATGGTCAGTGTGTGATCCCGCCTCATCAAGTGAGTGCTTTTATTGATGCGTTACCCCTTAAAAAAATTCCAGGTGTAGGTAAAGTGACTCAACAGCGTTTGCTAGCCATGGGACTTGAGTATGGCCGAGATATTAAGGCACTATCTGAAACTCAGTTACGCCAGTCATTTGGCAAGTTTGGCGCTGTATTATGGCGGCGTTGTCAGGGTATTGATGAGCGCCGAGTTGAGACCGATAGAGTGCGCAAATCGATAGGCGTTGAAACCACATTTGCAGAAGACACGCTCGACCTTGATACCTTAAAACAAGTCATAAAAGAAAAACTGTTACCTGAATTGACTCGCCGAGCACAGCCTTATTTGCAACGTGGCTTTAATAAGCTTGGCGTTAAAGTGAAGTTTTACGATTTCACCCAAACCACCAAAGAATGCCAATACCAGCATATTGATTTGCCCGTTTTCGAAGAGCTATTGATTGAAGCAATGTCACGACAAAAGTTTAAACCTGTGCGCCTCGTGGGTTTGCACTTAGGGCTAAATGAAAAGTCTAACACACAAGCTCAACTGGGACTTTTTGATGGCTAATTCTGACCTACCTAGACTAAAAGATAACTGCAATTAGTTTATTTTGTGCTAGCTTCGAAGTTGTCGTGCAACAAACTAATCACGCGAACTGCGTGTAATTAAAACAACAACAAGAGGTAAGCATTATGCAATCCATAATGATCGTACTCTTCGGCATCATAGGGATGTTATTTGGATGGTTTGTCTATTCCAAATTTATTGCTGAAAAAATATTTAAAATGGATGACAACTTTGTCACGCCGGCTCATGAGCTTGAGGACGGCGTGGACTATGTTCCCACCAACAAAGTGGTATTGTGGGGGCATCACTTTACTTCAGTCGCAGGCGCTGCACCAATTGTAGGTCCAGCCATCGCTGTTTATTGGGGCTGGGTGCCAGCAGTGCTTTGGGTTGTATTCGGTACCATATTCTTTGCGGGTGTCCACGATATGGGCGCGCTGTGGGCAAGTGCTCGCCATAAAGGTAAGTCGATGGGCGCGTTGTCTGAAAGCGTAATTGGCAAGCGCACGCGTTCATTGTTTATGATAGTGGTCTTCCTTGTACTGCTCATGGTAAATGCAGTATTCGGAGTGGTGATCGCAAACTCCTTCGTGGGCAACCCAAATGCGGTATTCCCTGCTTGGTCTGCTATTGTCGTGGCACTTATTATCGGTCAATTGCTTAAACGAAAAGTGCCGCTAGTACCGCTCTGTATTATCGGGGTTATTGTGCTCTACGCGACCATTTATATGGGCAGTAGTATGCCGATTACCTTACCAACCGAAATGTTCGGTCTAAGTGACAAAGCTAATTGGATCATCATTCTGTTTATCTATGCTGCCGTGGCGTCATTGCTGCCAGTTTGGATGCTATTACAACCTCGTGACTTTATTAATGGTATGCAGTTACTGGTTGGTTTGGTTTTATTATACGGTGCAGTATTTGTTGTCATGCCTGATATCACCGCGCCTGCGTTTAACACCCAAACGGTGGAGAATACCCCAAGTATTATACCCCTGCTATTCGTGACCATCGCTTGTGGTGCGGTATCTGGTTTCCACGGTATTGTTTCGTCGGGAACGAGTTCAAAACAACTAGACAAAGAAAAAGACGGTCGTTTTGTCGGCTACTTAGGTGCAGTCGGTGAAGGCTCATTAGCACTTATCACTTTGGTCGCCGTGAGTGGTGTGATGCTCGCAGTATCGCCAGAAGAGTGGCACGAAATTTATAGTCATCTTGGTGCCGGCAGCGTATCAGCCTTTATTAATGGTGGTTCAAACCTTATCAGCACAGGTTGGGGACTACCAGTCGAGATCGCATCAACCCTACTTGCCGTTATGGTTGTACTTTTTGCTGGTACTACCATGGATTCTGGCGTTAGACTTCAGCGTTATATTATTCAAGAGTGGGGCGAGATCTATAACATCAAGTTCCTGAACAACGGTATCATCGCGACTTTATTGGCCGTAGCATGTTGTTTGCTACTCGCCTTTGGCGCAGGTGGCGCATCGGGTAGTGGTGGTATGGTGATTTGGCCGCTGTTTGGTTCAACCAACCAAATATTGGCAAGCTTAACCTTGTTGGTTATCTCAGTATATCTTATCAAACTAGGTCGTCCTGCTAAGTACACCTTGATCCCTATGGTGTTTGTACTGGTAATGGCGTTTTTTGCTGGTGTGATCAAGCTAGGTGAATACTATCAAAAAGGCAATTGGTTGTTGGTTGTGCTTGACGTTATCGTGCTGGTGGTCAGTATTTTAGTGATGTTAGAAGCTTGGTCTGTGATCAGCAAAACCAAAGCGAAACCAGATGAAGCCCGTGATATGTCGTAGTTCCCTTGGAACTTGACCACAAATCACCTATAGTCGGCCCTAATTCTAATATAGAAAAGGGCCGTTTTTATGTCTTTTCCAATCGCATTACCTTGTAACACACTATTTGAAAGCGATGCAGATGCTATCGTTGTTGTTACTCATGATATCCAAAACCTTGGCAGTGCGGAGCTTGATGACGTTGCTGCGCCATTTTTAGCCGTTGATGCGCGCATTGCACAAAAGGCAAGCCTGCTTGTTTCAGACAAAGTACCCGGCAAGCGTTTGGTGATTGCGCCAACCGGACCACTAGACAGAGATTTCGATGACGTTCGTCGTTATTTTGAAGCGGCAAAGGCTGGTATTTTAGAAGCGAAAGCGGCTGGTGCGGTAAAACCTGTGCTTGCTGTTGTTAATGTGCCTGCCGATGATCGTTACGAAAATGCGCGTGCTGTCAGCTTTTTAGGTGCATGCCAAGGCTTATGGCAGCCATTAGAGGCTCGAGAGTACCGTGGCGAAGCGATTGAACCAATCGAAGCGATTTATGTTTTTGAAGCGTCAGTACAATGCTGCGATCAACTGAGTGCAATCGCCGCAGGCCAATATGCTGCGCGTGATCTGTGTGGTACAGAACCTGAGCGCATGGCACCGCCTCGTTTTGCTGACTACTGTGTTGAGCTGTTCCAAGGTTCAGCGGTAAGCGTTGAGGTTATCGCTGATCGTAAAATTATGGATGAGCAGTACCCACTTTTAAGCACGGTGGCGCGTGCCTCTTACGCCGTTGAACGCCATCACCCTCGTGTTGTAAAAATGGCATACGAGCCTGAAGGTGGTGTTGAGCGTACTCTTATTTTTGTTGGTAAAGGTCTTGTTTACGATACCGGTGGTGCCGACCTTAAAGTAGGTGGCTTTATGGCGGGCATGAGCCGAGATAAAGGTGGTGCGGCGTCAGTGGTTGGTTTTATGGAAGCGGTTGCTAAGTATCAGCCAAAAGGCGTTAAGGTTATTGCTTACCTTGCGGTGGTTCGTAACTCGATTGGTTCTGACTGTTTCGTGCCGGATGAAATCATTGAGAGCAGAGAAGGGGTTCGCGTTCGTATTGGAAACACCGATGCGGAAGGCCGCTTAGCGATGGGGGATTTACTGAGCGAAGCGAAAGACTTAGCTCTGGGTGAGAAAAACCCTGAGATCTTTACAGTTGCAACGCTGACAGGTCATGCAGCGCGCGCTATGGGTCCTTACAGTGCCTATGTTGAGAATGGTCCTGCACGAGCAGCGCAAGTATCTCGCAAGATTGCAGATATGGGCGATCTGTGGGCTGACTGCGCGGAAGTGTCGCGTAGCCGACGCGAAGACTATGACTTTGTAAAACCGCGCACCCTTGCGGATGATGTGCTATCGAGCAACAACGCTCCATCGGCGGTTACCGCTCGTGGTCACCAATTCCCAATGGCATTTTTGGCAATTGTTGGTGGCTTAGACAAGCATGGTTGTAATGCAGAGTTGCCAATTCCGTATGTACATATGGATATTGCAGGTAGCGGCGTTGAAGGTGGCGACTGGCAGCATGGCAAACCAACCGCTGCAACCGTTGCAAGTTTGTTTGCTCGGTATTGCATCTAAGCCTATCTAGATAGGCGTTTAAAAGGGAAGTGAATTCGCTTCCTTTTTTATGCCTGTAACCCAGTTCACATACCTTTATTGCTTTTTTGACGTTGTCTTGTAATTAGATTATCAGCCACAAATGCGCCTCGTTGTCCTCTCACATTCTCAGGGTCAATGGTACTATCTTTCAAAGTTTGTAGCTCAGCACTGGCGTTTAATGCGGCATCAAAAATAATGATGTATGCGCTCCAGTATAGCCACATCATATGAAAATCCCAATGACGCTAAGATCCATAAACCGATTGCGGTAAACGAGCCGAGTGTTATCCAGCGCCACAAGCGCGACAAAAATCGCCTCCACAGAAAACGCACAAGCTTCGCACTTTTTACAAACCGCATGATAATTATTATCTGCTCTGGCGTTGGGAATTGTGGTTATTGTGCTTTGTTATTATTTAACACTGCCAATCTCCTATTTTTTAATTAAACCCATAGGTTTTGTCAGTAAAAGTCGGTTATTGCATCTCGTCACTCGCCGTTTTATCAGTGAGTTTGAAGTCGCAGTAATGAGCGGTACTGGGCATGTGGGTCTTATTCTCGGGGTTGCGTTTTGTGATATCGCCGAGAACTTTATTTCGAGGATGCTACTTATTGTCCAGCGCCCGTTTTGAGTTGATGATGTTATCGAAGTGGATAACCATTTAGGCGTCGTTAAAAAGGCCACCGCCCGTGCAATGACCTTAGTTGATTATGATGGCAATCACATTTAAATACCCAATGCTATCGTCTACAAGAATGTGATTAAAAACTCTACTGCCAACCCCAAAATACGTGGACACTTTAAGGTAGGTATTGTCATGACAACGATATTCGCCTGACGCAGCAAATTGCAATTGACTTACCCAAAGAACAAAGCGCGGTTTTAAACGACCCGCCACCTCAGGTTCTACTTGAAGCATTAGTCTCCGTGACTATCAATCTTACCATTTATTTTTGGGTCAATAGCGAACAACATAGCCCGATAAAAGTGGTGTCTCAACTTATACGAGAAACTGTTAATTGCTTTACTGAACACGGAGTAAGCATGGCTGACGATGCTAGAGAGCGGATAATCTTAGCTGCAAATAATGAAACGCAAGGAGCAACCAAAGAAGCGACTAGTAATTTGAGTAATAGCAATGAAGCGTCTGTGAAACAAAAGAATAAAACCATAATAAGCGTCAGTAGGCGCCGATATTGACGATGTGAGCAGTGATGCGGATGAGATCAGAGAACAAGCAGAACGTGCTCGAAGCCCTGAAGAAGGGGAACAATATTATTTAACAGCAAAATAGGCTAGGTGTTGAAAGGTGTCATGGTTAATTTTGATGTGGTCTATTTGTGTAATTCACTTGGTAAAATTGATAGAAAATTGCACGAATTGTATAAGATTTTGGCATTTAAATTGTCTTATGGTGTGGTTACACTGATATTGAGTATGACAACGCCCAAATGATGAGTGCAGTATGACAACGATATTCCAAGCACCTCGAGCGGTGGTGATGATCCGCCCACACCATTTCACTTCGAATCCGCAAACTATGCAAGATAACGCGTTTCAGCAAGTTTGCAGTGAAAACAATCCTAACAACAGGGCCTATGTTGAGGTCAGTAACGCCGTGCAAGCATTAGAATTGGCTGGTGTGAAAGTGCACTTATTTGAAGATACCTCCACAGACACGCCAGACTCGGTCTTTCCAAATAACTGGTTTTCGACGCATAGCGATGGTCAGTTAACGATTTATCCTATGTACGCCTTGAATCGACGATTGGAGATCCGTCGCGATATTATCGATTTTCTGAATGCTCACTATCAGGTGACAAACATCAACGATTATAGTCATCTAACCGCTGAAGCAATCTTCCTTGAAGGTACCGGCTCTATGGTTATCGATCATCAAGAAAAAGTGGCCTATGCAGTAGAATCCAAGCGCACTAACGCCGTGTTAGTTAATCAAGTTTGCGAGCAGTTGGGACTACAGGCTGAGATATTTAATGCCTATGATAAGAATGAAGTGTCTGTTTATCACACCAATGTCTTAATGTGTGTCGCCACCGATTTCGCCATGATATGCTTAGATATGGTGCCAGAATATCAGCGGGCACAGCTTACCAATCGTTTTACGCAAAGCGGCCACACCCTAGTTGCGCTATCTTATCAGCAGATCCAACATTTTTGCGGCAATGCGATTGAGCTACAAGGCAGCATGGGACGCATACTCGCGCTTTCCACAACGGCTTATCAGGCGTTGTTGCCTGAGCAAATTGCTGTCATTGAAAAGTCAGCTAAGCTAGTTGTTATCGATATACCCACAATTGAATCCGCAGGTGGATCGGTGCGTTGTATGATTGCTGGAGTCCATTTAAATAATACTAGATAAACGGCAAATAATAATAAAACAGGAATCGCCTATGTTTGAAAGTGCAGTTAAGAGTATCAATGGGCTTTTATGGGGAGAAGGCCAGATACTTATTTATATCCTGCTATTTGCAGGGTTTTGGTTCACTATTCTTTTGCGAGGGATACAAATTGTAAAGTTTCGCCATATGTTTAGCCTGTTACGGGGCAGCAGTCAGGGTGATGACAATACGATCAGTTCTTTTCAAGCGTTATGCACGGGGCTATCAGCTCGAGTTGGAACCGGTAATCTTGCAGGTGTTGCAGTTGCTATTTCTCTTGGTGGCAGTGGCGCGATATTTTGGATGTGGATGATAGCCATTTTGGGGATGGCAACAGGCTTTGCCGAAAGTGTGCTTGGGCAGGTCTATAAAGTGCGAGATAGCCAAGGTGAGTTTAGAGGTGGTCCTGCTTATTATATTCACATGGGATTGGGAAGTCGGGCGTTTGCAGTATGCTTCGCCTTTTGCTTGTTTTTGGGATATGGATTTACCTTTAGCGCGATGCAAACCAATACCATCACCGATGCGCTCAATAATGCGTTTGATATTCCAACCTTATATTCAGGTATTGTGATCACAGTCCTTGCCGGCTCTATTATTCTTGGTGGCTTCAAAGCGATTGCGCGATTTGCTGAAAAGGTAGTGCCAGTAATGGGATTAGTCTTTGTCCTTGCGGCCATTATTATTACCGTGATGAATTACTCTCAAGTCCCTGCCATGATCAAAGATATTTTGCTTTCAGCTTTTGGCTTGCAAGAAGCGGGCGCTGGCGCACTTGGCGCAGCTATCAAAAATGGTATTCAGCGCGGGCTCTATTCTAACGAGGCGGGAGCGGGTAGTGTGCCGCACGCATCGGCCAGTGCGTCGCCAATTCCCAATCACCCCGTGACCCAAGGTTATATCCAAATGCTAGGCGTATTCTTTGATACCATCGTGTTGTGTAGTTGTACTGCTGTCATAATTCTATTGGCAGATATAGATATTGGCAGTGAGATGGAAGGCATACGGCTGACGCAATCTGCGATGACCGCGCATTTAGCAACTGGGGGCGTGTACTTTGTCGCGGCGGCGATTACTTTGTTTGCTTTCACCTCTGTAGTGGCTAATTACGCCTATGCTGAAAGTAACTTACACTTATTCCATCTGGACAATAAAGTTGGCCGTTCAATTTATACCGCATGCTACTTGTCTATGATGTTGTGGGGCGCTTCGGCAACGCTAAAACAGGTATGGGATCTTGCCGACATCGCATTGGGTTTAATGACGGTAGTGAATGTTATTGCCATCGTGCGTCTTACACCCACTATCTTGGCGGTTACAGCTGATTATCATCTGCAAAGAGCAAAAGGGAAAGAACCTGTATTCGAAGTCGATAAGGTCAAAGTGCAAGGAGTTACTGAGTCTGGCATTTGGGGTAATATTAATGCGAAGAGTTCAGCCTAATATGTTTTAGATGGAATAAATAAAGGCCGAATTTTCCGGCCTTTATTTATTTTTGACAAAAGAGTCTAGATGAACCGTCAGTGACGAAGTTATCTAACCTCAATAGGTATATAACCAATTACCAGCCGTCGTAACGCTTTCTACGAGATAAAAATAGCGTCAGGATCACACCGATAATAATGCCACTGATCCCGATGATGCCACCGTAAGTGAGCAACTGATGTTGCTCTTTTTGGACTTTTTGCTGCTGTGCTAAACGCTCATCTTGTAGCTGCTTTTCAAGCCCTGAAATAGTGTCTTGAAGTGAAGCATTCTCCGCTAACAAATTGGTATTGTTTTGCTGCAGCATTGGAAGCTGCTGCTGGGCATCGTTCAGCGCCTCTTGAGTTTCTACCAAGGTTTGGTTTACCGTTTCTAATTGTTGCTTTAAACCTGGTTCCGTGGTGACAAATTTACTTTCTACCCAACCTTCTCTTGCTTTATCATCTTTGATTTGGACAAACTCGTCGTTAGCACCACTCAAAATAGTGATTGGCGTACCAGCATCAACAGAGCCTAAAATTCGATAATTTTTACTTGGACCTGTGTGCATGTAAATAAAAAGATTGTCACTAATATAGCCGTTTGGTGTTGCCGTGTTTACTGTGCTATTTTCGTCTGGCTCTTCGGCAAAGCTTACAAAGCTGGTGAAGAGCAGGCTCGCAATGATAAATTGCTTAAAGTTGAACATGCGTGGGCCTTTTATTCTTTGGGTCGTAAAGTTTACAAAATAGTAGGGATTTCGCGGCCTAATAGCAAGGCTTTGTTTATTTTGAATGGCGCGAAATAATTGATTACATAATGAAAATTGCAACATTTAACGCAATGATACGGTGTTATTAATCCGTTGATGTTCAGCGAAATTAGCCCGACTATCTATTGATTTAGCGCATATTTGGTGCACTTCTCATCGGATAAAAAGATTGCAAACTTAGCCTCCTTTGTATATTTTGATCCTCCCTTAGACAAATAGGTAAAACACAGCCCTAATGGACACTGAAATAGAACTGAAATTTTTGGTTTCAGATAATGAAGTTCCGCTGATCCCTGCACTCATCACACAGTTTGCAAAAACGGTCACTAACAAGCCTGCTAAAAACTTAACTAACGCCTACTTTGACACGCCAAATCGTGAATTGCGTGCGCTAGATATCGGCCTAAGAACGCGTTGTTGCAATGATGAATGCGAGCAAACCATCAAACTTGCGGGAGAAGTTGTAGGAGGGTTACATCAACGACCTGAGTACAATTTACCTATTCAGTCAGGCCGCCCTGACTTGTTAGCGTTTGACGCGAATATTTGGCCACACGGCATGCAACTTGAGTCTATCGCAGAAAACATATTCCCGATCTTCAGTACGAATTTCATTCGTCGTACTTGGTTAATCGAAACGGATTCAGGAACCAAAATCGAAGTCGTGTTGGATAAAGGGGAAATAGCAGCTCAAGGGAAGATGGAGCCAATCAATGAGCTTGAAATAGAGCTGATTGAGGGAAACAAAGAAGATCTTTTCCTATTAGCCGATCACCTAATTAAACAAGCAGGTATGCGCTTGGGGCTATACTCAAAGGCTGCCAGAGGATATCGAATTGCCGATGATAAGCCTCTAAAACCAAATAAGTTTATAGGGTTTGTGCCGCTCAAATCTCAGGTAACGCAAGAACAAGCGCTAATTGCGACTGTCAGTTATGGTATTCAGTTCGTCCAGAAGCACGAGCAGTGTTATTTTAATAAACCAAGTCTCAAGACGTTAAAACGTGTTATTGATGGGGTTTCGCTTATCCGCCACGCGTTTTGGTTGTTCGATGACATCGTTGATAAAAGCTCGACTGAGAGTATTCGCAACGAGTTAAAATGGTTGTTGTCAGAACTTGCTTGGGTCGAAAATGCGATTCATTTAAAAACCTATACCTCAAAGCGCCATGCCTACCATAAGAAACTTAATCAGTTTCCTGAATTAGCGCAGGTCATTACCGATTTGCAAGATGTTCAGCCGACACCGACAGACATTGAAGATTTATTTCATTGCACCCGTTATAACCGTTTGATCCTTTCACTTACTCGCTGGCTTGTTGATAGAGCGTGGCGTAAAAACTGGGATCAAAAAGCACTGAGTGCAGCAGAGCTACCCGTCACAGAAATCGCAAGTCAATTATTTGATAAAGACTGGCAAGAGCTGAAAAACTTGCTTCCACAGGATAAATTGCTTTCTGAAAGTGATTATTTACATGTGAGAATAAAGTTAGAAAACACGCTACTAAGCGGTAACTGTCTGGGCAAGCTTTACGATAAAGAAGCGCGCAAAGCGTTTAGAACGCCTTGGATTGATATCGTTTATGGTATTTATGAGTTAGAAACACTGGCGTATTTATATCAGCTTTGCCAAAGCCAAAACGCAGACGAGTTGCAAGAAGTGCAGGCATGGCTTAAGCAAAAATCAGACTTTTTGATAAGTGCCATGGAGCAAAGTCGACAATCTTCCATGCATAGCGAACCATATTGGTTCTAACCAGATTAAGCGGGGTTTTATCCCGCTTTTTTGTACCATTTCATTACAATCAATACTGCAAATATCAAGCGATGAACTAAACTTGGGTGTATCAATTCTGAGGTAGCCCAATGATCGATATTGACGATAAAGTGCTGAATGATTTGCGCGGTGGATTTAACTTACCTGCTAAGCCTGAAATATTACAAGCCTTACAAAATGAATTATCACAACCGGAGCCTGAGTTATTTACCGTGGCGGATATTATTGCGGCAGATGTTGGTGCATCAGCTGCGGTATTAAAGGTAATTAATTCACCTGCTTATGGTCTTGCCCGTACAATAACAGATATTAAACAAGCTGTGATGTTTTTGGGCGTTACCTGTATTACGCAGCTAGTGACAGGGTATTTGCTTAAAAACGCATTTGAGCAGTCAAAGTGCTGTATTTCACTGCAGCTGTTTTGGGATAACGCTGCGGATATTTCAAAAGCGGCGATGGTGGTTGGACATCACTTAAAGTCATCATTACCGATGGAGAATTTGCAGCTGCTCGGACTGTTTCATGATGCCGGGATCCCAGCAATGGCCGTAAAATATCCTGATTATGCTGAGGTAATTAAGCAGTCTATAGAGCGACCTGAGCAAACGCTTATTTACTACGAGCAGCAAAAGTATCCAGTGCCTCACACTGTGATAGGCTACTTTCTTGCGACGTCTTGGCACTTACCTAAAGAAATATGCCAGATGATTTTGCGCCACCATGACGTTAGCTATCTTGAAGAGCAAAAAGATGCGCAGCATGTGCAAACCTTTGCGGCACTTAAACTGGCTGAAAACCTCTGTTTCGAAGCAAAACACTTTAGAAGCGCAGCGGATTGGTATCTATTTAAAGACAAGGTGATGATTGAGCTTAATCTGCATGACGATGAGTATCAAAACTTAAAAGATGATGTCGACGAAGTATTTATCGGCTAGGGGATTATCCGTGGCATTAAAAAAGGCGCACTTGGCTAATGCCAGTCAGTTAAGCTGACTGGCATTTCTTTTTTTATGTGGGTACTTTGATGGCTTAGGCTCTATCGCTCTTGGATACCGCCTATCTTCTCTTCTAGGTGGCAGTTTAAATAGCCTTAGCGTACCTAACAAAT
>NZ_NSDG01000119.1 GCF_002289345.1 Pseudoalteromonas sp. HM-SA03
TTTAGTCTGTTTGGAGAGCTTAATAAATTCAGAGGGCTGCAAAATCATTATCACATCGATGGATATTAGATCATAAATTTAATCAATTTGGTATTAGCAAATCAAAGTGGCAGTGTAATTGTAAATTTACAACCTCGGTTTAGCTTGCTTGATACGCTAATATTTCCTTTTAATAATTTAACGAGCTCGTTTGTGATCGCAAGGCCAAGCCCTGCATTGTGTTTGCGGTTACTTAGGCTATTTTTGGCCTGAAAGCTAGCGTCGAATATATAGGGAAGATCAGCGGCGCTTATCCCAATGCCAGTATCATTAACACTCACTAAAGCAATATCTTGTTGCTGCTGTAATGTGAGCTGTATTTCGCCACCAGCATCAGTGTGTCTGATAGCGTTATCGATGAGGTTTGATAGGATTCTGTCTAATTTCCCGATATCACTGTATACACTAACTTCGCTTGCTTTCGGGCTTATTGAGATGGTTATTCCGCGCCGTTTAGCTTGCAATGTAAATTTAGCCGCAACGTCATACATAAGTTCAAGTAGATTAAAGGATTCAATATGAAGTTTGGTATGTCCAGCTTCTAGGTGGGCGAGTTCAAAAATTTGCGCGATAAGATGATTGAGCTGATTTATATTTTTGCTGGCAATTTCGATGTGCGAAACGATATTTTTGTCACTCGTTTGTTTTTCTATCAGTTCAATGTAACCTTTAAGCGAGGCAAGTGGTGTGCGGAGATCGTGGCTTAGCTGTGAAAGTAGTTCTTTACGTTGTTCATCTTTGAGGTTAAGTGTGGTTAATTGCTGCTGAATTTTATCCAGCATAGCATTGACGCTGCGACCCAGCTGATGGATCTCGTCATGTTCTTCGGGCCAATTTATTTGGGCATCACGACTAATATTAAAATGGTTTTGGCTGACTTGATCTATATATTGAGTCAATCTGGACACGGGCTTGGTGATTTTATTAAGTAGTAGCAGGACAACAACCAGCAAAAAGAACAAAGTGCCTAATAACCAACTTACTCCAAGCATCACCTTGTCTGAATTTTTTAGTTGCTCAATAATGCTATCGTATTTTGACGAGCCGATGATGATATATAGGTAACCCTGTAAAATATCTTGATTAAATACAGGGGCCACAGAGAAAATTTTACTGCCGTTAACGCTTCTCGGATCATCTCCAAATACAGGTAGTTGGCTATTGCTCTTTAGGAGTTTTTTTAACGGGGTAACATCAATTTGCTGACGTTTAACCTCTCCAGGGGCGGCAGAGTAAGTTAATAACTTACCTTCAGGGGAGACGAAGTAAAACTCGAATGAGGGGCCTAAGATCATCAAGGTGTGAAATAGATTACTCAAACCGTCATAGTCGTACACTCCCTCTTTTATCAGGGGATTATCGTCAACAAGATGGGTCGCAAGTGCGAGGTGTAATTGTTGTTCTGCTTGAGACTTAGAGACTTGAGATAGCGCTTGAGTCCACCACACAAAAATCGCTGCAATGACAACGAAAGTGACAAATAAGATCAGTGCGAGTTTTTTGTAGAGTGAGAGCTTCATACGCTTTGCCCGCAAAGAGAGGCTGAATTTAATTTGTAACCAACACCCCATACTGTTTCTATCACCGTATTATTTGAAATCGCTTCAAGCTTTGCCCTCAGACGATTAATATGGGAGTTAACGGTATGCTCGTATCCTGAGTGTTGGTAGCCCCATACTGATTCTAATAACTGGGTTCGAGAAAACACGTGATTTGGGTGTTTAGCAAAAAACTGCAGCAGCTCAAATTCGGTTGCAGTAAGCTCTAATCTAACATTAGCCAACGAAATTTCATGACAACAGGCATCGATAACTAAGTTTCCAACTGCAATTTTATCGCGTGGGAAGTCCACATTTTCAGTCTGCATTGGTTGCTTAAGTTGCCTGACATGGCGTAGCTGCGCTTTCACTCTTGCTTGCAACTCTCTCGTATTAAAAGGCTTGCATATATAGTCGTCCGCACCAACTTCAAGTCCAATGATCCTATCGATATCACTACTTTTTGAGGTGACGATGATGACACTACTCATAGGGTAAAGCGCCTTAAGCTCTCGACAAAGGGTTAGTCCATCCATATTAGGTAGCATTAAATCCAGTAAAATCACCGCAAAATCGTTCGCTTTAGCAGTCGACAATACTTGGCTGCCGTCGGCAACATGCGTTACCTCTAAAGCTAACTCCTCTAAATGCACTTGGAGTAATCTCGCTATGTCTAAGTCATCTTCAACTAGCAACACGGTTTCTAACATAAATAGCCCTTTATGAAAGCGCAAACGCCTATGGCAGACGTTTGCGCATAGGCTATTTAATTCTCTCGATAGTGACTGCAAGCAGCGGGTTATCAAATTTATGGATACTAGTGAGCGTTGAACTTTGGAGTCCATCATCACTACCAACTACACCACTGTGCATCGTCACCATGTTGTGATTATCGTTGCGCTCTGCGTTAAAGCCCTCACCGCTATCTGCTGGGCCTGGTATGGTTCCCGCGGCTTCACTATTCAGCTCAGTGCCAGCATCGTAGGCAAGTGTTCGATACATTTGCACCTCATCTACGGGCAACGCAGAGACGTCTATAGCATTTAGACCGGAGAATCCATCATTGGTATTCACCATCATGGTTAATAGCGATAATTTAAGCTCAGAAAGGTCAGTAGTTTTGATGGAAAGGTTGGTTGTCGCACCGGGGCCTAAAGGTCCATCCGTTGAGACGGATGCTTGTGTCATCTCGTCGGCTATAATGTCGCTGTTATTTCCGCCTTCTGCAAGTTGCTCTAATGCTTCACTGGCTGGCATGCCAACAGTAAAGTAATGACCAGACTGATGAAGCAGCACTGCAATTGGTGACATAGGCTGAGCATGTGTAAGGTTCGTGATAGTGATGGTAAACTCATACTCAACAGGCTCTGGCTCAACCGGAGGCTCTGGCATTACCATATTATTGTCATTGTCTCCACATGCACTGAGTAGGAGCGCAGACATGGCAATTAATGCTAATTTCGCTTTCATAGCTCCCCCTTATTTTACGGTTATTGTTACTTTTGCCACAGGATTTAACCAACGGTGTACGGTATTATGCAGATCGCTATTACCGCCGACTTGCTCGTCGTCACCTACGTTGCCTCTGTGAATATGGACCATGGTGTTTTCTTCACTTGCTGTGACGCCAGCTCCTTGAGTGCCAGGAGCCGCACCTGGCGATGCTGGGATCCCTAAAATACCGGGTGCACCAGAGCCTTCGACAAGCAGTTCATTATTCGCTTCAGTACCTGCATCATAGGCATTAAGGTAAACTTCATAGGTGCCGGCAGCGCTTGGAATAGGCCATGCATTTAATCCTACAAATCCATCATTGGTAGGAAGTAGCATCGCCACAATTGAAAGATGCGTATTTCCTTCACTCGTTGATATCATCGCCATTGTAGAGCCTGCGGGTGCAAGTAGCCCCTCAGCTGGGTTGGCGATCATATTGGCGTTTGAGCTTTCGAGGATTTGTCCTAAAGCTGAAATGTCACCGCCTTCGGCCATGGCTTGCAATGCTTCAGAAGCTTGCTCGCCGAGTTTAAAAAGAGCGGTATCTTGATTATGAGCAGCCACCAGTAAAGGCGTATAGTAAATACCGTGAGTGAGGTTAGTGATTTTTACTTCAAGGTCTTGTGCCAGCGCAGCGCTTGATAAACACGTTGCGACTAATGTTGTCAGGATTTTTGCTTTCATGATGTACTCTTCTTATTAGGATTAACAGTCCCTTTATCATGGCCGCAAGATATTGAGATAGGCTCACGGAGTTATCACGTTTTTATCACAAAAGCGTAGAATACTTATCACAGGGCTCAGATCAGCGGAGCTGGATTAACTTGAAGTACGCCTGAACGGTTCTAGTTGATCGAGAACTACCAATTAGTTCTGCAAGGTGGGGATAATGAGGAGTAAAAAACTCCTCGTTACTAGGGAAGCGGGTTAGGGCTTATCGAAATAACTGAGGTTGACGCCAAGCACACTATTGGCATCAGCAAGTGTTACTTTGTCTTTAGTATTTGGCGAAAAATTAGGATCGATATATTCCATAATCATTTCATTAGCAATTTTTCGATAGGCGATTTGTATTGCTTCTGACGAGCTACAGCCTTGGTCTGTTTCAAAGACTTCGCTTAGTGGCGCTAAGCCAAACCCTTTTTGTAGCACTAAATCTGTCGAACGTAATGCGCCTTCTACCCAGCCCTGATAATCAGAGTAAGCTTCACCGCAGGTAAACAGATTTGGCAACGGCTCTACTAAATCTTCGATGACGTCTTTATCATTCGCTCCAATCGCCCATTGATGTACACCAAAACCAAATTGAAGATTTTCAGGGACATTGAAATTCACGTTCCCTTCCCAAATTCGAGCGCTTGTGAGGGTGGGCTGTGGAACATAATGTGTATTAAAAATGTCTTTAAAGAATTGTGTCGCTTGTCGTACAACCGCTTCCGAGGCTGGAAATATATCACTGGGAATAGATTCAACGAGTTCCGACTCACGAGGGTGATGATAAAGCTCACCTTTATTTTGCAGTGCACTCCAAAAATTAATATTTAAATAATCACAGTAAATAGTCAATGCGGCTGGGCGACTGTATTTAGCTGCTTCTATCCCTTCGAGTCTGTGTTGTGTTTCAGAGTTAGGCTCGGCATGACGCTCGTTATACATAAGCGCGGCTGCGAGTTCATCATCTAAAGCATAAAAGGGATAAACAGAACCTGTTGGTAAATCGGCAAAGTTAGGTCCAAAGCTGACAGCTGGGCGGCCTGTCATGCCGGTTCCCCACCATGCAGTGTCGTAATATAAATTAATCTTCAGGAGCGGTTGGTTGCTTGTGCTTTGCAATGTATCCCATAACGCATCGCGCCGCTGCTTTGGTAGTTGTTTGAATACATCTGACGCTATGAACAACTTTTCAAGCGCGAGCCTTGGCAGCCCTAAAATAAGCTTTTCAGCTTTAAATTTTCCTTCGCTTATCTGTCCGTCTTGCTCGGTTTTGGTGTACTTAAGTACATAAAGATTGTCTGCTTTATCAAAGGCGATGCTATTGATGCTCGTTTGCAGGTAAATCCTCTCTTTACCTATTTTATCCACCAGCGCGTTTGGCAGGGTGCTAAAGCCGTCTTTAAAGGTTCTAAATTCGACATCTGCAGGAAAGTCTTCCAAAAGCTGATAGGCAACCCCCGCATTCATTTTCGATAAGAAGGTGCCATTAAAGCCCAAAACACGATACAGCATGGTGATACATTCTTGGCTATAACCCATATCAGTGAGTAAATCCCACAAAGACCAATTATATAGTGGCTCACCTTGCCATTGACATTGCAGACGGAAATCCTGCCAAAACTCTGGGCCGCGAACCTCTGGCCTTGAATCGAACTGTGGATTCACTTGCAAGATACGATTAAAAACAACATTAATAATGTCTTTGGGGTTAACACCTTGCTCGTTTGGATCGAGGTTATAAAGTGCCGACCAAATATGATAGTCGTCTTGTTCAGCATCGTTTACCGAAAAGCTGGTACCGCGAAAGTAGAGCCGGTTATTGCCGCCGCTATTCATGGGGAACGGGACTATCTGATCTTCTAGGCCTAACTTTAGAAAGAGGGCCATTAGGTTATCCATACCCTCAAATAGAAACCGCATACCACCTTGTTCTTCTTTGACTGTAATGGTGCTGTCAGGCTTTGCTCCTGCGCGGTTATCTCTGAAATGGATAAGATCTGAGTCCAATCTTCCACCTGTGCGGTTGCTGCGCTCAAAAATGGCGAAGTCATCAACGTCTGTTTCGCACTGTAATCGCCAAGCGCTATACAAACCAGACATGCCAGCTCCTATCACTGCGACTTTGACCGCTTCTGGAATGGGTTTTTGACTAATATCTGTACCTATTTTGTAGTGAGTCATGTGAGTTCCTTAGTCGACGATGTCTCACACTTTTGAGGCTGACTGCTTTTATACCAATTGGTATTACTTCCTAGCTCGCTAAGTGATCTATAACGTATCTGTGCACTCCAACCTGTTGAGTGCACTTCCCAAAAATTTGTTGCAACAAGCAAAGTATTGCTTTCTCAGCCTGATGCAAAACCCAGATACTACTTTAGTACACTGGTTAAGTTTGTGTTAATTTTTGCGGCGGGTTTTGCCAAGTATTTATCTAAAAAGTACGAATGGCATGAATTTAATAAGCTTTTATTCTCGGCTGAACATTAATTTGAGAGATGGAACACGTTTGTTCCATACCGACTAAGTCTTTTAGTGTACAAAGAGTTTAGCCAACAATGATATGGGGTAAGAAACGGCTAAGATCTTGGGTGATCAGGCTTTTATCTTCACGAACACCAATTCCAACTGCTTTATCGCCGACAATCCATGAGCCGATGAGCGTATTGAATCCTGCAAATTTGGGTAAAGGTGAGTAAGCTTGATAAATATAACCTTCTTCGCCATATCCACCAGCAGACTGTGCAAGCAGTTGTTGATCTTTTCGGATCTCAATATTCGCGCCTTCGCGAGAAAATAACGGCTTCTTCACATAGCCGGACTCGCAATTTGCAATTTTATGCTTGTCCTGTTCAAAGTATGCCGGTAACAGATTTGGGTGATTGGGAAAGGTTTGCCATAGCAAAGGTAAGATTGCTTTATTGGATAAAATCGCTTTCCAAGCAGGCTCTAGCCATTGCACTTTTGCTTTTGATAATAGTTCACTATATTCATCTTGAAACATAAATTCCCATGGGTATAGCTTAAACATCCATTGAATTTTTGAATCATCAAGGTCGACAAAGTGTTGGTCATGAAATCCGATATCTTCGATAAAAACTTGTTTAGTCTTGAGTCCTGCTTCCATCGCGCAGCTGCGCATATACTGAATAGTGCCCAAATCCTCAACGCTTTCTTTGCAGCAGGAAAAGTGTAGGGGAGCACCACGGTGGAATTTATGTAGTTGATAAAAGCGCTCAATTAGCGCTTCTTGTAGGCCATTAAATTGATCCGCATTGCGAGGCAGTTTACCGGCTTTCACTTGTTCCTCAAGCCATAGCCACTGCCAGTAACCCGTTTCGAATAAGCTGGTGGGCGTGTCATAATTGGCCTCTAGCAGCTTGGCTGGTGACTTACCATCGTAACTAAAATCAAAACGACCGTAGAGTGCTTGGTCGCGGCGACGCCATGAGCGAGTCACTAATTCCCATTGAGATTCAGGAATAGCAAACTGTTGCAGAAGTGACTCATCATTACACACTAAATCGGCAAGGTGTAAGAGCATTTGGTGGAGTTCATCACTTGGGTCTTCCAAGTCTTGCTCAATTTGTTTCAATGTAAATTGATAATAAGCACTTTCATCCCAGTATTTTTCACCATACATAGTATGAAATTCAAAGCCGTGGGCTTTTGCTTGTTTACGCCAGTGTGGGCGTTCATCAATAGAAATTCTTAACATAAGTGTAAAATCGAACTGTCTAAGTCTAATATCAATTGCATAGATATTAAATTAACTAAAGAACACTCTATAAAAAGCCGAGTAGACCTCGGCTTATCTTTTATCAAGCGAAGGTTGGCTTAGCTGCCCCAACTGCCACTACTACGAGTAGCACTACGACCAAATCCACCGCGACTGCGTGATACGGAGCTGGCACGCGGCTTGTAATTGATGGTTGAGCTTTTGACCGAAGTTGTACCTGAAGACTTTGCAGATGCGACAAACCCGTTTTGCGCATTTCGATAGCTAAAGAAGTCATCACGAGAGCGATACAGCGGTTTTGCGCCAGAATAGTAAGTGCCGCCTAAGTAAGCTGCCTTTTTCTTCTTGCGCTTTTTCATCATGTCTAAGCCTTCATCGACGGCCTCCGCAAGCGCAGCAACCATAAAGCCCGCCATAATTGGACGCCAGATCCCACCAATTGAATGCTCACAACGGTCAAAGCCAAAGTCGCTTTCGCACAACTGCTCAGAGGCATATTTGGGGGCTTCTTGGTGGTGGCTGTCGAGTGCTTGTTGATATTGAAACTGGCATGCTTCTTCTTCAATGCCGAATGATGTGCATTCATCAATGTTTTTAAAAAGTAACGCCGATTCGTCGCTATCACCACACGCGGTCAACCCTCCTGTGGCGCCCATTAATAAAGTCAATTTGATTGTTCTACTCCTTTTCATCTTGACTCCTTAATAGGTCATGCAAGCGGCATTCAAAATTCCGGTCGCAAGCGACGCACCACCCAAGAACAAACCTGCGCTGATGTGATTATTTTCGATTTTCTCAGATAGCTTTGGCATATACAGTCTTACCGTGAAGAAGGTAATTAATTGCATTATTCCCGCAATAACACCCCAAACGGCAAAATCAATAAGAGATACCGCATTGACTGCGGCACTGGCGATAGGCAAGACAAAACCAATTAAGGTACCGCAAAACGCAGTTGCAGCAGCAGGATTGTTTTCTTTAACTAGTTTCCACTCACAATAAGGGGTAACTTTGGAGTAAATAAATAAAAAGACTAAGGTAAGTAAGTAGGCAAGGCCGAAGTAGGAAACAAAAGGGACAAATCCTTGTAAAGAATCCAAAATCATAATTTTCTCTTTGTTATAGCATCGAATTTGAAATTCGATAGATATTAATCATCATCATAGGTGAGCTGCTCCAGCTCGCGATGTAGTATATCATCATCTCCAAGGTTAAGTTCAATAAGACGTTTTAAATGCGTCACACTATCAAGATCGATTTGGCGGCAATGTACGCCTAAATGACCTTCTTCAACATGACGAACCTCTACCTCCATTGTAATTTGGATATCACTACCAGGTAGATAAAAGTTTAGACTTGCAGGATCGTTTTTAAGTGGTACATAGCCATCAGGCAAGGTGAGTAACGCGCCATTGATCGATAAATCCAAGATTTCGCAGCTAAAATCACCGCTTGAAGCCATAAACTGTGCCTCGTTTGAAAAAATAACTCTGGAAAAACGTCGACGTTCTTTCATTACTGATCCTAATAGTCCGTATAGATAAAGAATAGCTTATATCATTGTGCTCGCTACTAAAAAATGACAATAAATTACGCCGGCTTGATAGAATTGCCGCTGCAATTTTCTTTGCTACTTGTCTCCGCAGTGCGGCATGAATAAAGCTAAGTAAGTACTAAAAAATAATAAAGGCTCCTAACGGGGAGCCTCAGATTATCTATCGTTGATAGGCTTATTAGCCAATCTTTTTGTATTTGATACGCTTAGGCTCTGCCGCCTCAGCGCCAAAGGTCTTCTTCAGCCACTCTTCGTATTCAGTGTAGTTGCCGTCAAAGAAATTGATTTGGCCTTCATCGCGGTAATCTAGAATGTGGGTCGCGATACGGTCTAGGAACCAACGGTCGTGCGAGATACACATAACGCAGCCCGGGAATTCCAAAATCGCATTTTCTAGCGCTCGTAACGTTTCAACGTCTAGATCGTTGGTTGGCTCATCCAGCAACAGCACGTTACCGCCTGCTTTTAGTAGTTTTGCTAAGTGCAGACGATTACGCTCACCACCAGAAAGTTCTTTTACAAACTTTTGTTGGTCATTGCCCTTAAAGTTAAAGCGGCCAACATAGGCGCGGCTTGGTACTTCAAAGTTACCAATTTTAAGAATGTCTTGGCCGTTAGAGATCTCTTGGAATACGGTATTATTACCGTCCATGTCATCACGGAACTGTTCAACAGTGGCGATTTCAACCGTTTCACCAATAGTGATGTTACCACTATCTGGCTGCTCTTGACCGCTTAGCATTCTAAACAGCGTTGACTTACCCGCGCCGTTTGCACCGATGATCCCAACAATTGCACCTTTAGGTACGTTGAAGTTCAAATCGTCAATCAACAATCTGTCACCGAAGCTCTTACGTAAGTTGCTCACTTCAATCACTTGGTCGCCTAAGCGAGGACCAGGTGGAATGAATAGCTCGTTGGTTTCGTTACGCTTTTGATAGTCGTTTTGCTGAAGCTCGGTAAACTGCGCCATACGTGCTTTAGACTTAGCTTGGCGACCTTTCGGATTTGAGCGTACCCATTCAAGTTCTTTTTCAATCGACTTCTGACGTGCTTTCTCTGATTTTTCTTCTTGCTTCAAGCGTGCATCTTTTTGCTCAAGCCATGAAGAATAGTTACCTTCCCACGGAATACCGTGGCCACGGTCAAGCTCTAAAATCCAGCCAGCTACATTATCTAGGAAGTAGCGGTCGTGGGTGATCGCCACCACGGTGCCCTCGTAGTCATGAAGGAAGCGCTCCAACCACGCAACCGACTCGGCATCTAAGTGGTTAGTCGGTTCGTCAAGAAGCAGCATATCTGGCTTTTCAAGTAACAGTCGGCAGATAGCAACACGGCGTCTTTCACCACCTGATAGGTGCTCAATTTTTGCGTCCCATTCTGGTAAACGAAGTGCGTCGGCAGCGCGCTCAAGCGCATTATCTAGGTTATGACCGTCATGTGCTTGGATAATAGCTTCTAATTCGCCTTGCTCTTTGGCTAGCGCATCAAAGTCAGCATCTTCCATTGCGTACTCAGCGTACACTTCATCTAATCGACTTAGGGCGCGCTTAACTTCGCCAACCGCTTCTTCAATCGTTTCACGAACGGTTTTGCTTTCATCTAATACAGGTTCCTGCGGTAGGTAACCAATCTTAGTACCTGGTTGCGGACGTGCCTCGCCCTCGAATTCGGTATCCACACCCGCCATAATGCGAAGTAAGGTCGACTTACCTGCACCATTAAGACCTAAAACACCAATTTTAGCGCCCGGGAAAAAGCATAAAGAAATGTCTTTTAGAATAGTGCGCTTAGGTGGCACAACTTTGCTCACCCGCGACATGGTATAAATATATTGAGCCATGAGTTTCCAATCTCTCTTTTAAGTTAGATGTATTTTAGAGAAAGCCTTCCAGTGCTGCAATGTTGTGGACTACATGATATTAAAAATATAAGCTCCTTCACTAATTAACTTGAGCTGCGGATAATTGATGCTTTTCTAGCAGGCAGTGTCAGCGCAAACTAAAAGTAATGAGTTAGCTCATTCCTTATCCAAACCTCAGGTTAAGTAAAATATTTTCGTGTTTAAGTTGTAATTCGATGTAATGGTGTAAGTCGGAAATAGCTTCTACACTGCTGTAATGCTTCATGAATTGAACCACAGCAAAAAGGATTACAACATGTCACATCACTGCAATCAAAATCCCATTGTTTCAGCTGCGATCTACCCACCCATTGGTGTAATGCGGGTTGGTAACAGCCCAGATGAATTTTTTATTGGCCCTGAGGTCGATACCGCCATTCCAAGAGATATGAATTACTACCGCGATAGCACGGGGGCGTTGAAGCGCCAAGCTGCGCGATTTCGTATTTATGGGTTGGACGCTGAGGGCAACATCGTTAAAGAACTCACTTGCGATGACGGCGCTTCTATCACTTGGCATGCACGCTTGGCTAATCAAAAAGCGTCTTGGTATGAGTTTCAATTAGCGTTGGATATTCCAGAGGCGATGGAGGCCGAGCCGAGTTTACTGCGCAACCTCAATGTAAACGACCGTAACAGCTTGCTCATTGATGGTGGAGCGCAGCAGATCAGTGGTGTTGCTTCAGGGTGTGGTTGTAGTCGCTTTGAAGGATGCTTTGCCGGTAAAAAAGTGTACTTAGGCGAAATGCGTACCGATGATAAGGGCCGCTTACTGATGCTTGGTGGACACGGGGTGTCAGAAAATCCTCAAGGCCACGAGGCGATCACGTTCGGTAATAATGAAGGCTGGTACGACGATACCTCGGACGGCCCGGTAACTGCTGAGGTGAAATATCAAGGCAAAGCACTTGATGTGAAACCAGCATGGGTTATTTGTGCGCCACCAGATTACGCGCCAATGCAAAAATCTCCGCGAACCATGTGGGATTTAATGCGTCAGGTTGCAGTTGATGCCAAGATGCTACCTGCACCTGAGGGTAACCCCTCCTTTAGTAAAGATATTCTGCCAATTTTCCAAAGGTTAACCGATTTACAGTGGGTTAATGCGGGATTTGCCGCAGGGTTTGGCTGGAATAGCCCCTTTGATTTTACTTCAGAGACTTGGATCAGCCGTTTAAATGACAACTCACGCACATGGCAAGAAGCAAGACGTAATCTCTTTAATAACTTTAGACAGATAGAAAAAGTTACCACAGCGGATGAAAAACATAGTTGGAACCCTAAATTTGCCGCTACCGCACCGCAGCTGTGGCCTTGGTTGTACGGCGATGCGATGAGTGTAGATGCCGATGACTCGCCAAGGCAGTTTGTCACGCTGACAGAAATTCAGTTGAATATGTTACAGCAGTGGTCGAATGGCGAATTTGATTCTGATTACGACCCTTGTTATCGCCCCCCAACCAGCATTGATGAAATTCCGGTTGCTGAGCAACCAGAGATTTTAACTAAAGCGGCGATGGAGTTCTGTTTAGCAGATGCTTTCCACCCTGGATGTGAAATGACTTGGCCAATGCGTACAGCGGGCATGTATAGCGAGGCTTTCCGTCTTAAGCATTCAGAGGATACTGCACCGACCCACGGCACCAATTATGGCGTGGAAATGACATCAGAAATCGCGCTGCATTCGAGCGGCCCATTAAAAACGGGGCAGGTTGCTGGTGGTATTACACGTTGGATGGCCATTCCTTGGCAAACAGACACCGCAAGTTGTCGCGATGGCTACAACGAAGCGTACGACCCTTATTTACCAACCTTTTGGCCTGCACGAGTGCCAAATAATATGCTTAGCGAGCAAAATTATCACCGAGTAGTCGATGAAACAAAGCCATTTGCAGAGCGACAAGCAGCATTTAATGACCGGGATCTGTGGCTAAACGATTTACCGATAGGCCCTTCAACCAACTATATTGAGCAGATCAACAGTATGATCACTGGGTTTGGTCAATTGGCGGTGGTATTACCGAAAACAGAAAAAGGCGTAACTGGTTTTCCAACCACCATGCAAGTAGGATTAACACCAGTCAAAGCGGATCACAAAGCAGAAAAACTGCTGACAGCAAGTCGTAATGAAAGCATGCGAGATTGTCGTCCTGATTTGTCACAAACCGACAAAGCACATCGCCGGAATCGCAAATAATAAGGGCTAATATGGCTGAAAGGAAATCGGATATTGTCATTGTAGGTGCAGGCATTGCTGGATGCATTGCTGCATTTGCTTTGCACCCTCACTACCAGGTGATAGTAGTCGATAAGCTCGCTGCAGCCAAAGACAAAGTGGGCGAGTGTTTACCGCCAGCGGCGTCTAGAATTCTCAAAAAGCTTAACTTGTTGCACTTACTACAAAGCCCGGAACATCTCACTTGTCACGGTATGATTTCGTTTTGGGGCAGTGAATCGCCTACCATAGTGGATAACGTTAAAAACCCCGATGGTTTGGGATGGCACATTCATAGGCAGCATTTTGAACAGCAGCTTCGTGATCAATTAGTGCTTCGTGGTATCCCTTTGTTATCTTCTACAAAGCTTACAGATGTGGTGCAAACACAATCAAGTTGGCAAGTTAGGGTTGAAGGCTGCGACACTGACATGTCTATCACGACAACACTGCTTATTGATGCCACCGGTCGCGCCTGTCATCTGGCGAGGCGACTCGGTGCAAAACTACAACAGTTTGATAAGCAAATGGCACTGTGGCTTACCGCAGAGGTTGCCACGACGAAACAGTTTGCGGTGATAAGCGATGAAGAAAATGGCTGGTGGTATAGTGCGCCGAGCGCGGCATGCTCTTCACTCGACCCCAATATGCAGCCTCGGGTGTTTTCTTGGCAGGCTTGCGCTGATGCGATCAAAAAGTGCAACATTACCAACGCTCAAGATTTTTTAGCCAAAGTAAAGCAGGTGAGGGGATTTAACACCTTAGTGGACTTGGTGAATATAGAAACAGCACACCTGCACCCAATGGTAAGTGCAAATTCGGCCCGTTTGGATAGTTGCGCAGCAAAAGGCTGGTATGCGGTGGGTGATGCGAGCATGAGCTTTGATCCGCTCTCTTCGCAAGGCATGTTGCATGCCATGACCAGCAGCATGCAACTTGCGGATATGCTGCTGTTGCACGGTACGGATTACAAACATGGCGCAAAACTATATCAGTCGCAAATGGATAGAGTGTGGATGCGTTATCTTGAGCATCGGCAGCACTTTTACGAGGGCTCAAAGTTAATCGGTTAACACTTATTATTACTTGTTTGGACTAAAGCAAAGTTTGAATCGAAAGAATGCGACAACATCTATAGTGGTGAAACCAATACCATTGTCGCTGGCCGTCAGTTGATTGCGATGCTTAAAATGTCTGAATAAATGTCGTCTAGAAGTGGCGGTGAACACTCACCTATTCGCTACCGCCAATGGAAGCTGAATATGAGCAATTGCGCCTTGCGCATCCTTACGATTGGTTAAGCTCAGTTTTCCGTTATGCTGTTCAACGATATTTTTAGCTAAGATGAGCCCAATCCCTTTACCCGTTGTTTTGGTGGTATAAAAAGGTACAAATAGGTTGTCTGTGTTCTTTATGCCATGCCCTTCATCGAGTACTTCAATACCTGCGAATTTATGATTGTGATATGCTTTGACGCAAACAGCATTGCGCTCACTTTCAGCTTCCAAGGCATTTTTAATCAGGTTTACAAGTGCTTGCTCAAGTAAGCTTTGATCAATTTGTAGCGTAAAGTCCTGTTCAATGGTTAATCTCACGCGATTGTCAAAAAGCCCTACGAGCGGCGTTAGTAAGTCACTTATTGATATCGCTTCTATACGAAGTTGATGCTGTTTTGCAACGCTTGCATAGCGATTAACAAATGACATCAGGCCATCGCTGCGCTGCACAATCACGCCAAGCGCTTGTTCAAAATCGGCTTGATTTTCTTGCGTGGTGGGAATTTCGATCAAGGTTTGAGCAAGTGACTTAATCGGCGAGAGAGAATTATGAATCTCGTGGCTGAGCACTCTGATCATTTTTTGCCAAGCGTCGCGCTGAGCTTGACTGACAACCGCTTGCACATCGGTCAGGATCACTAAGTGCGCCTGCATGCCTGCAATGGTAAGCTCGCTATAGCGAAGTTGCCACTCATCACCGAGAGTAGGGTGGTTAAAGTGCCAATGACCACTATGATACTCAAGGCTGAACTTATGCGCTTTTAATAAACGTAGGCTTTGCCATGGTTTGCCAATCCAATTTGAGAAGGCTTCATTGGCATGCACCAGTGCAGTGTCGTTATCGAAAATTGCGATGGGGCTGGGCAGTTGTTCAATGAGTCTAAACAGTAATATTGCTTGGTGGTCTCGCTCTGATTTGAATGATTGTAGCTGCTGACATAATTGCTGTGTTTCTTGCTGCAAACTGTGAAGAGTGCCTGAGCTGTCAGAGGTGTAAAAGCGCTGCCCATACTCTTCGTTTTTGATCGCCTCAATGGTGGTTGAGAGGTGATAAAAAGGTTGTATCAGGCGCTGTTTAAAATGATACAACAGCAGTGCGAGCGGACAAAGAACAACGAAAAAGTAGGTGATAACACTGAGTGTTGAGACCTCAAGGGTGACCATAAAAAAAGCGCTGAGTACGGCGAACAGCAACCAAATAATCAGGCAAAAAATCTCGATAATCTGTTCAAAGTTAGGCTTTTTCATAGGCAAGCTCATCGCGTTTTGATATCGAATTTATCAAGACGGCGATATAGGGCACTTTTACTGATCCCAAGTAAAACGGCAGCATCTTCCACATTATCATGGCATTGGCACAGCGCCATTTTAATCAACTTTTGCTCGGCTTGTTCTAGCGTCATCATTTCAGGCTCGCTCTGCTCTGTGGTTGCCACAGATTTTAAAGAAAGCGCGCTTTGTTCAATTTCAGTGCCATCACACAGCAAAAGCGCACGTTCCATCATATGGCTAAGCTCACGGATATTACCTGGGAATGCGTAACTTTGTAGTCTTGTTTGCGCTGCGTGAGACAAGGGTTTTACGTCTAATTCATAGGCCGTTGCGTGCTTTTGAATAAAAAAGTCGGCCAGCGGAATTATCTCAGTGCGACGCAAGCGCAGTGGTGGGATCTCAAACTCCATTGTATTTAGTCTGAAATAGAGATCACTACGAAATTGACCTGCTTGTTGTTGCGATTCTAAATCTGCATTAGTTGCACTAATAATCCTACAGCTTGCATGCTGCGTTTTGCTTGAGCCAACGGCTTCATATTCCCCTGTTTCTAATATTCGTAGTAGCTTCGCTTGTTGAGACTCAGTGAGAGTGCCTACCTCATCTAAAAATAAAGTCCCTTGCTCAGCCATTGAGAAACGGCCTTGTCTATCCTGTTTAGCGTCAGTAAACGCACCTTTCACATGGCCAAACATTTCACTTTCAAACAATGACTCTGGAATGGCAGCCATATTGGTGCTCACAAAGTTGCCTTTGATGTTGCTTTGCTGGTGGATATAGTTGGCAATCTGTGATTTTCCTGTCCCATTTTCCCCTCTAAGCAATATATTCGCTTTGGTTTTGGCAATACGGTCAAGTTGGCTTTTTAGCGCTTGCATCGTGGGACTTAACCAGAGTAACGCTTCTGCTGGCTCTACATTTGACGCTATTTTAGCTATGGTTTGTTGGGAAGAAGCAGGTTGTTGTTTTGCAGCGATTTGCTTTAGCCCTAAATGCTTTTTCACCATCGTTACCACGGCGTGGTTATCCCAAGGCTTGGCAAAAAAGTCTTTGGCGCCGCACTGCATGGCTTCGACGGCGAGTTCGACGCTAGACCAAGCGGTCATCGCAATAAATGTTGTGCTACTTTGACTTGCATACTGGCTCAAAAAAGCGAGGCCTTCATCGCCGGATGTTGTATCGAACTCAAAGTTCATGTCTAGCAGTACAATATCAATGTCGTTCGTATTGAGCTGCTTAGCGGCACAATCAAGACTACTACTTTGGAAAATGGTAAAACCGTGGTTTTTTAGTAAAAACTGTAAGCTAAGGCGGATATCGGCCTTGTCATCAACAATTAAAATTGAACCTTGCATAGTGTGTTGTAGGCAAAGTGAGATTAAACGCCACGCTTTGCCTACGCATTCCTGTTGTTATTATTAACTTATTCGTTTCTTAGCGCTTTAATGGGATCTTGGTTTATCACCCTTTGCACAGGTAAATAGCTTGCGATGAGCGCAATCAGCAGCATGATAGGGATTGTCACGGTAACGGCGAACCAGCTCATGGAAATAGTATCTGTGCTTATCTTTGTCAAAATTCCATACCCGATTGCAATGGCTAATGCACTCACTCCAAGGCCAATCATTACCGGTGTTAGACTTTGCTTGAGCACTTGTGATATCAGTTTGTGTGTATGTGCGCCCAATGACAAGTGAATACCAAGCTCATAGCGACGCATTTGTACACTGTAGTTGAGCACGCCGTAGATCCCAGCGCCAGCTAGGCTTAAGGTAAGGGCTAATAGGGTAACAGTCAACATTGCTTGCAGCCAAGTTTGTCTTAACCTCTGGGTGAGCATGTCATCTACAGGCTCAAAGAAAGCAAAGTTTAGACTCGGATGAATGGCCTTGAGAGCATGAGTTAATTGGACTTTTGACAGTGCAGAATCCCCTTTGATCATAAAGGATGTGCTGCCTTCAGTGACAGGCAAGTAATAGCGCTCTAAGGTATAGCCTCGGTTGCCTGTAGGCACGTAAATATCACTTACAACCCCAACCACTTTTCTTGGCTCTTCTCTGTCTGCATAGAGGGTTTGACCGATTGGATTTTCATCTTTGTACAAACGCTTAGCGAGTGAGGCCGAGAGAATTATTTCATTGTTGTCTGAGCCTGATGCCATGATCGGTGTAAATCGGCTTCCTTGTTCAAGTGGCAGTGAAAGCGCAGTGAAACCGTCCTCGTCGTAAAAGGACAAACTGACGATACCGATCAGCGCAATATTTTGATCATACAAATAGTTTTGCCACCCCATTTGTAGCGGTGAAGTGTAACTTGCTGAGACCGATGCGATGCTTGCTTGATCGGCTAAAAGCTGTTTGATTTGTTTGCCAAGCTCAAAGCTATCTATTTCTGTGGCACTGCCATCAATACGGACATAGTACAAATGCTCAGTATTAAACCCTGTGGGATGAGTCATTTGCGCGTATGCGGGAATTAATTTGTTGGCTGCAAGAAAGAGTAAAATACTGGCAAAGCACACTTGTAATGCCACCAACACTTGACGAGTACGCTTGGAAATTTGCGCGCCAGTGCCTTTACCGCTGCTGTGTAGCGCATCTGTCAGTGCATGATAGTTTACTTGTTTACTGGTAAACCAGGCGATGAGAAGCGATATTATCAGACTCAGTGCACAAGCAACCACTATGGTCGGCCAGTCCAGAGTTAAGCTCTGCATGCGACTAAATAAATAGCTCAAGTCGTTTGCTAACCAAACATTCAACCACTCGGCAAGCAATAATCCGAGTATAGTGGCTGCGCCCACTAACAGCACGCTTTCACAAAACATACTGACAAAAATGTGAGTAGGCTTTGCCCCCAGTGCCGCTTGAATTGCTATGGTGCGCTGTTTTTGCGCAGCTCTTGAGAGAAATAAATTAACCACATTAGTCAGGGCAATGAGCACCAAAACTGCAGCTGAGAATAATAATGTAATTGCTAGTTCATCACTTCGTGCAACGATTTTGTCGCGCAGTGGTGTAAACTTAGCCCCAATTCGCGTGTCGGGCGCTACGTTTTCACGGGATTGGTAAAGCGTGTTAATTTGCTCGCCCAGCGCATGATTCATCTGCTCTATGTTTACACCCGCTTTAAGCCGAGCGATGCCGTTAAATTCACTGCTGATACTATTCCAATGCGAGGTAGTGGTGACAGGCTCCGGAAAGCTACTAAAGCCGCTAACGGGAAAGCCACCAAAGATCTCAGGCACTTCAAACGCTTCTCCCGTTATTCCGATAATTTGATAGCGCTCACGATTGATGCTCGTGTAGCTACCAACGATATCTGGATCGGTATTAAAGTGCGTTATCCAAGACTGATAACTCAGGACTAAAACTTTTTGTTCATCGCTGACGCCTTCGTCTTGTTTTAGCGTGCGACCAAGATGTAGTGGCGTGCCCAACAACTCAAAGAATTCGGGAGTCACTCGAATAATGTCTACCGTGGGCATATCCTTAATGTCCATAAAACGAGATGATACCAAGTGCATCATCGTCATTTTGTCGATAAATTGCTTATCTTGATATAGCTGAAACTGGGTCGAGAGCAGTTGGAATCCATATTGGGTTTCTCCATTAATGGTTTCGCTTTGATCGGTCACCCACAGCTTATCTGCATCAGGGTAGGGAAGCGGTTGCGTGATCAATCTATGGTTGATATTAATCACCACAGTTAGCGCTGCTAAGGTTAATGCTAGGGTGACAAGTACGGTAAGACTAAATCCCGGAAGCTTCCTAAGATTTGACAGTGCGAGCTTAAATTCCTCTTTTATCATCCCGCCATCTCCAAATTCATTTCATCTACCATCACCCCATCTAACAAGAATAGTTTACGTTTTGCCATGTCTGCATACCTAGGGTCGTGAGTAACCATACACATGGTTGTGCCTTGGGCGTTTAGGTCGCTCAGCATTTTCATTACGGCATCGCCATTTTTTGAGTCCAAGTTTCCTGTAGGTTCATCAATTAGCAAAATATCTGGCTGATTGGCGAGCGCACGGGCGATGGCGATACGTTGTTGCTGCCCGCCAGACAGTTGATTGGGCTTATGTTCTGCTCTATGGGTCATTTGTACTAACTCTAAGCAAGTCATTACCCGTTCTTTTAACGCAGTATTTGAGAGTGCAGTGCTACTGTACTTGATGGGTAAGGCGATATTGTCAAAGACGTTCAATTCATCAATGAGGTTAAATGACTGAAATACAAAACCAATATGTTTATTTCTTAGTGTGGCTCTTTGGTTAACGTCAAGGTTACTGACATCGTTACCCGCAATTGTGTAGGTGCCAGTGCTTGGGCTGTCTAATAAACCAAGAATATTTAGAAGTGTTGATTTGCCGCAGCCCGATGGGCCTGAAATTGACAGATATTCGCCCTGAGTCACATTGAGGTTTACGCCACGTAGTGCCAGTGTTTCCATTCCGCCGAGGACAAACTTTTTAGTGATGTTTTTAAGTTCAATAACGTGTCTATTATTCATTGTTCTTCCTTTGGTTTGTTATTTGCTCAAAGTCACTACGGGTGTGTCGGCATAAGATGCCATATCTGACAAAATAAACTGCTGATTTGTCGAAGCGCCACTGAGCAGCTGAATGTGCTGTGACGTTTCTGCGCCATAGTGTACTTGAATTGCACGGGCTTGTTGTTTTTCTTTATCAACAAGATATAAGGTTGCTTGACTATAAGGTTTTGCACCGACGGGTTTGTCGATAAACAGTGCGGAACTCAATTTGTCGATAGAGACTTTCCCCTCAATATTTAGTTCGGGACGAGCACTCGCGGGCAGACTTTTAGGCAGTGTCACCTCAACTTCAATATTGCCATTTTGTACCATTGGATTAATGCGCGACACTTGGCCTTCAATTAAGTCGTTACGAGTATTGATGCTCACCTGCTGAGCCAACTTTATTTGCTGAGCATAGGCTTGTGGGATCTGCAGTTGCGCATATAAATCGGTAGTGCTACCAACTAACACCAATTGAGTGCCAAGAGACACGCTTTGTCCAAGTTCCACATGAAGTTGCTGCAATACTCCTTTGATCCCAGCCCGTACAGTGAGCTTATTCACCCTATCTTGCACCAATAAAAATGCTTCATTACTGGCATCAATATTCGACTGCGCAAGCTGTAGATTGGCTTTGTGTAAGGTCTGTAATTGCGCTATTCGCTGCTGCTCTATATTAATGCGGCGTTTCAGCTGGCGATGGGTAAGTACCGCGCGTTGGTAGTCGAGTTTAGAAACAACTCCATCTTCAACCAATTCTCCTTGAGCGCTAACCTCCAGCTCGGCACTTTCTAACTCAGATCTCAGAATTTCTAAATCCGCTTGATGAGACAGCAATTCTCGTTGTTGATTGATATCGAGCTGTAGATATTGGTCTTGCGATTGCGCCAAACTGCGTTTGGCATCTTTTAAAGATTGGGCCAAGTTTGCATCTTGTAACTTCATGATGATGCTGTCGGGATTAACTTGTGCACCTGGGCGCAACACAATCTCTTCAACCGTGGCATCGCTTGCGGCACTTATCAAACGCGGCGTTTTCGATTTAAGCTGACCATATCCAGATACACTGACCTCTAAATCCCCTTGCTGTACCTCCGCAATCCATGTTTTTGCCACAGGCAAAGATGCCTGCGCTGAGGGCTGTATTAGCAGCCATATAATAACTACGGCGAAAATGGTTCCGCCGACAGCCCACAACCAGTTAACCTTGTTGCGCTTTTTATGTTTGACTTGTATATCCATGTTGATATCTCTAGTGGAATGAAGGTTGTTATTACTCAGTAGATAACAAGTCGCATGCCAAAATATAATTTACTGAAATTATTAGGTTTTTTCTTTTGTCTGTTTGCAGGGAAGGAGTGCTTTTTGCGGTTTCGAAAATAAAAATTGTGGTTTTGGGAAGCACGATTGTATTTGCAAGTGCGCAGAAGAAAGTAGGCTCGTCAATAGAGCCTATGAATTGCAGCGTTATTATTTGTTAAAACACGCGTTCTGGGTTGGTTGGTACGTCTTGTTGCTTTAGAGTCCATTTGGCTATGTCTATCTTGCGCATAAACTTAACCTTTGGGTGCGATTTAGCGTAACGAATAAAGTCGTCAAGTGCTTTTACCCGAGCTGGGCTACCTGCGAGCCTGTCGTGTGCGCTAATAGACATCATCCGGCGCTGGGATTTTCCTTCTTCATAAAGCACATCAAACTCGTCCTTTAACTCTTGCAAATAGGCTTTTGCTGTCATTGCGGAGCTGCCGCCGTAGCGCACGATATCGTTGTTTCTAAAGGTGTAGGGGACAACAACGAAAGGTTTACCATTGACCGGAGTAAACGAAGGTTCATCCCGAGATAAATCATCAATATGATAGACAAAACCAAGGGACTGCAAAATAGTTAATGTCTGCTGTGAATGACGCATCCAAAATGCATTAAAGCCTTGTGGTCTTTGCCCGGTGATCCTTTCAAGCACGTTTGCACTGTGAATATAAGACGCCCGTTCTTCTTCGGGTGTCATTGAGTATTGAGGCGTCCAGTTTTGTCCATGGCCTGAAACTTCATGCCCTTTTTCTGCCACCATTTTGGCAAGTTTAGGATTAAGCTCAGCAGCTTTTCCTACCATGTGGGACGTCACTTTGATGTTGTGCTTATCCCAAAGTTTAAGCAATCGTGGGATCCCTTCGTTCATACCATACTGATACCAAGTAGGAGCGACGGTATCGGGATCGCCCGCTTCTTGCTGAGGAAATGGCCCAGGATCGCTTGGGTCTTGCGCGGTTGCTTCAAACTGCATGGAGATAGAGATCACCAATTGAGCATCATCGGGCCAGTAATGGCCAGGCTCTACTTCGGCGCCGTGGGCTGTGCCTGTAAGCAGGGCGGTTGCTGTTAGTAGTGCTCGAATACTTGTGGTCAACGTGGTACGCATGGTTATTCTCCTGCGGCTCTTGGGCCGGCATACACAGAAAGTGTTGCCTGCGCTAAGCTATGCTGGTGGATAAAAAATCCAGTAAGTGGTGCCGTTGCACCAACTGGCACGGGGAGTGTATCTACATCTAGTGCATGCACGGTAAAGGTGTATTTATGTTTGCGGCCAATAGGCGGGCACGGGCCAAAGTACCCAGGCTTTCCTAAATCCGTATTACCTTCAATGGCTTGGCTTGGTAAAGTTTCTGCAAGCCTAGTCGTGTCTTTGGGCAAGTTATACACTTGCCAGTGCCAAAATCCGCTGCCAGTTGGCGCGTCTTGATCGTAAAACGTCACCGCAAAGCTCTTGGTTTGCTTAGGTGCATTTGACCAAACTAAGGTTGGCAGTGTGCTGTTTCCCTCGCAGCCAAATTGATCCCAGTATTGAAATGGTCGAATAGATTTTTCGGCAACAAGATCTGGGCTTTCTAGTGTAAACTCAGGTGCTGAAATTGCATTGGTTGTACCGAGTAATGCCATAGAGGCTAGGGATAAATGCAGTAATAATGGCTTCATATTGCACCTTTTGCTCTTAATTGTTGGAAATCTGCATAGTCGGTGTAGCCTTGCTCGCTACCACCAAACAAAGGCGCATCAGGGTTGATTGGACTCAAAGGCAATTGATGAGTTAGACGGTATACGAGGTCTGGGTTGGAGATAAACTTGCGACCAAAAGCCACAAAGTCAACTAGACCTTGCTCAATAAGGGCTTCGGCTTGCTCTGGTTCGTAATTTCCCGCCACAATAATGGCACCGTGGAATTTTCTTCTTAGTGCTTGCCTAAAACTCTCCGTCACGACTGGCGCATCATCCCAGTCCGCTTCTGCTAAGTGCACATAGGCAATGCCTAAGCGGTTAAAGTGCTCCGCGGCGAGCAAAATAGTATCAATGGCCTCTTCGTCTTGCATGCCACGTTGAGTAATAAAAGGCGCTAATCGGATCCCTACTTTTTCAGGTCCAATTGCTTGGCTAATCGCGGTGATAACTTCAACCGCAAAGCGAATTCGGTTTTCCTTCGAGCCACCATATTGATCATGACGTTGATTAGAGCTGCGGCGTAAAAACTGGTCAATTAAGTAGCCATTACCAGCGTGGATCTCGACGCCATTAAACCCTGCCATCATGGCATTCTCAGCCGCATGAACATAATCTTCGACTATGCTCTGTATTTCTTGGGTTGCCAGTGCGCGTGGTGTTGGGCAATCGACCATTTCACCCACTCCTTTTTCATTGACCACCCACACTTGTGCGTCGGGTGCCAGTGCTGAGGGGGCGACGGGTTGGCCATCTTCATGAAAAGTGGGGTGAGACATACGACCGACATGCCAAAGCTGACAGAAAATACGGCCACCTTTTTGCTGCACTGCATGGGTGATTTCTTTCCATCCAGCAACCTGCGAAGCAGTATAAATTCCGGGAGTAAATGAATATCCTTTGCCCTGACAAGAGATTTGTGTGGCTTCACTAATGATAAGCCCTGCCGAAGCGCGTTGGGCGTAGTACTTGGCCATCAACTGGTTTGGAATATCTCCCGGTTGTGTTGTTCGAGAGCGGGTCATTGGTGCCATCAAAATGCGGTTTGGTAAGATTAAATTACCGAGTTTTTTCTGCGTAAATAACAATGGATCAGACATAGTATTCTCCTAATTATTGGACAAGTGAGTTGATGTGGCGTGGGAACAGCACTTCAATTTTTAGAGATTCAGGTGCAAAGATAAAAACCTGATGCTCATTGCTAATAGGGACACCTCGTTCCACGTAACGAACGCCAAAATGCTCTAGTCGGGCGATTAACCCGGGGTAATCGTCACCACGAAATGCAATATGATCTATGTTGCTAGTACTCATGCTTGTGTTTTGCACAGAGCCAAGGTATTCAGCCTGTGCTTGGGTATGTGGTGATTGTTCAACCAGATGAATGAAAGGTTGCTGTTGGTCGCCATAAAACCACTTTCCTGGAAATGGAAAAGGTGGACGTAAGCCTTCTTTAAGCCTAAGCACCAGCTCAAAAAAGGTCGCCATTTTTGCCATATCATGGGCTCTAAACAAAAAGTGATCTAACTGCATGGTGTGTTACCTCCATTGGTGTTAGCGATTTATGCGTTGAGAACAGTCTATTTGTTTATTAATATTTGATAATTGGCTTTTATATAAAATTACTTTTCATAAAAGGTGAATAATGAAAAGCAAAGCAGACGATATGACGCTTTTTGTTCAAGTGGTGCGCTCTGATGGCCTGGCTGCGGCAGGGCGAGTATTAGGGCTTTCTCCAGCGAGCATGACCGCACGGATCAATGCACTTGAAGCGCACTATAAAACCCGTTTACTTACTCGAAACACCAGAAGTATTAAACTGACAGAAGCGGGAGAGCGGTTTTATCAGGGCTGTGTGCGAGTCATTGAGGAGGTCGCGGCGGCGGAGGCGCTACTGCAAGATGCCGATCCTGATTTGAGAGGCACACTCAAAATTGCAGCAAGCTCAGACTTTGGCCGTCAGTACGTGGTTCCCGCCGTTGCGGAGTTTGCCACACAGCATCCACAGGTGGTGGTTAACTTGAGCTTGGGGGAGGGCTTGGTCAAATTAGTTGAGTCTGGCACTGATATTGCCATTCGTTATGGTAATTTAAATGATAGCAGCTTGATATCTCGGTCTCTGTTAAACAACCGCAGAATGCTGGTGGCTGCCCCAAACTATCTCGAACGGTATGGTACACCAGATTGCTATCAAGCATTACAGCGCCATCGCTGTTTAGTACTGGAAAGAGCAGGACAGGCGCTAAACGATTGGTATTTTATCGACAGAGACACGCAAGCAACCATCATTGAAACTGTGCCTACTTGTTTAGTGAGTTCAGATGGAGAAGTATTGCGAAACTGGGCTATTCAAGGGCTTGGGATCACCATCAAGTCGTGGTTAGATGTTCACAAAGATATTAAAGCGGGGCGATTGGTGGAGTTGTTGCCAACTCAAACATTGGGATTTAGTCCAACGGACTCAGATAAAGTTGCGCTGCAAGCGATTTATCCATCTAGGCAGTTTCAACCTCGTCAAGTCAAAGCGTTTCTAACCTTTTTTAGCGAGTATTTACAACAAATACAGAATTGATTTTATTTCATTGAAGTCTAGCGAATTAGCCGTGCGTAAGTGATAAAGATATGCATAATAAACGCTCATATTTAAACTAACTAAAGAGGTTCAAGGATGGCAATTGGCAATATTAAACACGTAATTTTTGACGTCGGTAACGTATTTGTGAGGTGGTCACCGGAGGAGATAGTTCGGCTTACCTTTGGCAACCAATGCGACGTTGAGAGTCTAGCTAAGCAGCTGTTCCACAGTGAAATTTGGTTTGCGATTAATCGAGGCGAACTGACTGAAGCAGACACCAAGCACGCTTTTATGCAAACCTGTCACTTAACCTCTGAGCAAGCTGACGAACTGTTCTTTTATATCAAAGAATCACTGATCCCACTTTATGGCACGCTTGCACTGATGCAGCGTCTAAAGGCGGCTGGATATAGTGCTTATGCCCTAACCGATAATGTGCACGAGATTGTGAGCCACCTAAAAGCGCGTCATACTTTCTGGCAACACTTTGACGGAGAAATCATTTCTGCTGAGCTTGGCTGCATGAAGCCCGGCAAAGCTATTTTTACTCACTTACTGGAGCGCTATCAACTAGCGGCAGATGACTGTGTTTTTCTTGATGATGTCTTAGCGAATGTGGAAGGTGCAAAGCAGGTCGGAATGCATGGTATTCAGTTCTTTAATGCGGCGCAAGCTGAGCGCGAGTTACGTGAGCTAGGATTAGTGTTTTAATACAGTTAAAGCAGCTGTAATCGTTTTAGGACTATTTTGATTATTCACTCCAACGCATCGATATTGTTTGGTCTTTTTATTCATGCAACACTGCAATATGAGAATAATTAAAAAACGGGATGAAGATGCGTAAATTAACAGCCTTGGTGTGGTCTTGCTCTGTTTCCTTGTGCGTGAGTGTTGTGTTTGGTAACACGGCGCAAGCTGACGAGTCACCAATATTTAGTTCTAAAGCCACGGCACAGCCAATATGGGCTGAACACGGCATGGTATCTAGCCAAGAGGCACTTGCTAGTCAGGTTGGTATAGAGATTTTAAAGCAAGGTGGCAATGCTGTTGATGCGGCTGTCGCAGTAGGTTTTAGCCTTGCCGTGACCCTGCCAAGAGCCGGAAATATCGGTGGCGGTGGCTTTATGCTAGTGCATCTGGCAAAAGAGAATAAAACCATTGCGATTGATTATCGCGAAATGGCACCAGGCCGTGCGCACAAAGACATCTTTATTGATGAAAACGGCGAGGTAAACCCAAAGCTAAGCCTTCAGCACGGCCTTGCCGTGGGCGTTCCCGGAACGGTTATGGGGATGGAGTTAGCACTCGAGAAATACGGCACCATGACACTTAGTCAGGTTATCCAGCCTGCAATCAAATTGGCGCGTGATGGCATTAAAGTGACCTCTGATTTAGCTAATTCGCTTTCTCATAATTATATTAAAGAACGAATGCTCGATGTGCCGGCATCTAAGGCCGTGTTTTATAAAAAAGATGGTAGCAGCTATAAGCCAAATGAATGGCTGGTGCAAGCAGATCTTGCCCACTCTTTAGCGCTGATCGCTGAAAAAGGCAGCGCGGGCTTTTATCAGGGTGAGACAGCAAAGAAAATTGTTGCTGCGGTAGAAGCAGCTGGTGGCATTATGTCGCTGGATGACTTAAAAGGCTATAAAGCGGTAGAGCGTGAACCAGTAAAAGGTACATATCGCGGCTACGACATCGTTTCTATGCCGCCTCCTTCATCTGGTGGTGTGCATATCATAGAGATGCTAAACATGCTGGAGCAATACCCTATTGGTGAGCTTGGGCATAATAGCGCTGCTACCGTCCATTTAATGGCTGAGGTCATGAAGCGTGCGTATGCTGACCGCAGTGAATATTTGGGCGACCCTGATTTCTACGACGTACCCGTTAAAGCATTGGTGGATAAGCAATATGCAAAGCAGCGCAGTAAACAAATAAACGCAGACAAAGCGACGCCAAGTCGTGAGATTAAGCCCGGTAAATTATTACCTTATGAGAGTAACCAAACCACGCATTATTCTGTGGTAGATAAGTGGGGCAATGCAGTGAGTAACACTTATACGCTCAACTTTAGCTATGGCTCAGGTATTGTCGCGGCTGGCACAGGCATTCTACTTAACAACGAAATGGATGATTTCTCGGCAAAGCCCGGCACACCAAACGGTTTTGGCTTGGTTGGTGGAGAAGCTAATGCTGTTGAAGGAAAGAAGCGCCCGCTGAGTTCGATGACACCTACGATTGTAATGAAAGAGGGTAAACCCTTTTTGGTAACGGGTAGTCCAGGTGGCTCGCGTATTATCACCACCACGCTACAAATCATTATGAATGTTATTGATCATGGCTTAAATATCGCTGAAGCAACCGTGGCTCCGCGTATTCACCACCAATGGTTACCAGATGAAATTCGTATTGAACGTAGCTTAAATGTGGATACTCGACGTCTACTTGAAAACAAAGGACACACACTTTCAGAGCAGAATGCGATGGGTTCAACCCAGTCAATCATGCTTACCGATAAAGGTCTATTTGGCTCCTCAGATCCAAGGCGTGCAGATAGCGCTGCGGTGGGGTACTAATACCAATTGAATTAATTATCTAATCAATTTGAAGGGTGAAATAGCATATTAGCTTCGTTAAAAATTTCTCATTTAGAACAACTAAATAGCAAAATTCTTGCCTTGCCTATATGGATATAGGTACCTTAGCGGTAGCAGGACGCGAGAGCGGTGCTACTAAAGCTATTTCCCCGCTTCAAGATAGATCATTTACTTAATACAACTGGTATAATATCCTGATTTCCATTGAGTCTTAAGTGTAATTTAAATCGAGTAGGGGCGAGGTGCCCCTTTTCTATGCACTTTCTTTGATTAAATACTCTGGCAGTGGCCAATTCATGACGATGACTTCGCCTTGCCAAGTTTCAATCGTCAGCCAAACCTTGTCGTCTTTTGATAATGTTTTCTTTGCTAAAGCATGCACGTGTTGACCGTGTTTTGTGCCGTGAAGGATCCCGAGCTCATGCTCCATAAGCTGTGCAAGTGGCATCGCGTTGGGGCCGATATTGAGATAGCCTTGGCGCACAGATTCAACGTCACCTTTATTGAACAGTAGTAAGAAGTCTTTGACGTATAAGTTATCGTGGATGTATGGCGGCTTGTCGTCAAAAGGCATTGGTGTAATGCTGTACTCTCCAAGTGTTTGCTCCGCCAATGGAGCGGGAAACTCTGGATGTAATGATTGATAATAAAACCAAGCTGGCAACACCAGCAATAGGGCATTTAACCAATATTTATTGTGTTGTATAAAGCGTTTGACTGCATTCATGGCTATTTACCCTTGTTGTGCTTTTAGTTGTCTTGCATTGCTCCGTTCTTGGCTACGCGCGCGTTTGGTTCGAAGCTGATACATGATAAATCCGGTGATCGACATTCCAGATAAAATACAGCCAAAAATAAACCAGATAACTTTGGTCCAGATCCCTCCTATGGTGCCGTAGTGAAGTGGATCTGTGATGTGCATAACCGTTTGTAAACCTGTCATTGAATCAGGGTTTGCATGATGAACGACTGTATCATTCCAAGTGTTGTAGGCAATATTAATGCTGTAATCGTCATAGAGTACGTAGTCGTTTGCGCCACTGATTTTGAGCGTATCGCGGTTATGCTCAGGTAGCATGATGTAACTTGGGCGAAAGTCAGTGTACTGTTGTTGGATTTCAGCGAGCGCTAGGTCAACACTGGTTTCCACTGCATTCGCGTTTATTGTTGAGTTGGGTATATCCGCTGCATTTAATGTTTCATGATGTTCGAGTTCAACACCAGCATGCCACAGCACCGCTTGCGTTAAATACCACAGTCCGGTGAGGCTCATTACGGTCATAAACCAAAGCGACCATACTCCACTGAGTTTATGGATGTCAGCGGCAAGGGTACGACCTCCTTGTGATTTACGCAGCTTAAACTGAAAAAACGCCAACCAAAACTTTTTGTATACCACTAGGCCTGTGATCAACGCGCCCAGTAGGATCAGTGACATAAACGCCACTAAATAGTAACCAACACTGTAGCCGTTTTGCCATGGAAATAGCAGCCAGCCATGTAATGAACGCATAAAGTTAATAAACGTATTGCCGTCATTTATTTCCTGAACAGCCGCTGTGTACTGGTTTACGTATGCAAGCGCATAGGGCTTGTCGACGTCGGTAAACATCACCACATAGGTCAAATAGGGCTCTCTCACATTGAGCCCCATGACATCTGCACTTGGGTGCTCATCCTTAAACGCGCGTAACACTGAGCCCGCTGACATCTCACTTACTTGACTGGGGTTATGTGCCCGAGAATCAGGGTTGGTAAGCCATGTAAGTTCATGGCTGAAAACGGAAATGGTACCTGTGATACAAATAAAGCAAAACAGTAGCCATATTGGCAGTGAAAACCAACCATGCAACTGAAACCAAAACTTGTTGCTTATTTTCTTTGCCATTGTGTGTTCCTAGTTCTTTGAATGACGGCGACAAATTAAAGCTGAGGGAGTATTTGCGCAAAAATGTAAATAAAGTATATCTTTTTAAAAGTGTAAATGGCAATTATATTCATTTGGATGTGCGTTAAATGGCATGTTTTATTCGTTCAGCGGTTTATCTTTTTTGTTTCTTTTATGGGAAAGTTGTTTTAAATTAGTTGGTTACTTGTTTTGGGAACGTTCCTTAAATCGGGTTCGAAACTGGTTGTAATTCACCTTGATGTTATTGCTAATAGTTATCATCTGCATTACTATAATTTCGATTTTTACAATATTAGGATAAATCCAGTGAACACTCTGCCTCTCAAAATGCTCTCATTTGCTGTTATGGCAGCGCTCGGCACGTCAGCATTACAGGTGCAAGCAGCACAGCAAGATAATGAAGAAATTGAAAAAATAGTCGTGACGGGAAAATACACCGTCAATGAAGTGATAGACACTGCGACCGGCTTAGGGTTATCTCTTCTTGAGACGCCTCAATCTGTTAGCGTTATTACCGCTGCACGGATCAAAGAACAAAAACTCGATACATTAACCGATACTGTGTTAAATGCGATTGGGGTGTCAGCGAAAGAAATTGATAATGTTCGTAATACGTTGCAGTCTCGTGGCTTTGACATTACCAACTATCAAATTGATGGCGTTCCTTTGTCATGGAGTTTAGCGGGGGATTCAGGCGAAACCATCGCGGATGTTGCTATATACGAGCGCGTGGAGTTTGTGCGTGGTGCAACCGGGTTATTAACCGGCGCGGGCGATCCTTCAGCTTCAATTAACCTAGTACGCAAACATGCAAATAGCACCGACCTCACAGGTTTTGCTAGTGTCTCTTTGGGGAGCTGGAACAATAAAGAAGTGATGGTGGACGTTGCCAATGGATTAACTAACGATGGCAGTGTGCGTGGACGAGTGGTGGCGAAGTATGAAGAAGGTGACTCGTATTTAGATCTCTTCTCTGACGAAAGTACCGTGCTTTATGGGGTACTAGAAGCGGATTTAAGCACGCATTCGACAATCCGCGTTGGTGCTAGCTATCAACGTAACGACCCTACCAGTCCAACTTGGGGGGCATTACCTACTTTCTTTACCGATGGAAGTAAGACAGACTGGGAAGTCGAAAAAACCACAGCTGCAAATTGGACTGAGTGGCAAACTACTGGCACCAATGCTTTTGTGAACTTTAGCCACAACTTTGCAAATGGTTGGGAACTGGTCGCCAATTACAACAAGCTGAAATACGAGCAAGATACAGAGCTGCTGTATTTATTCGGCACGTTGGATAAAACAACAGGTGAGGGCTTAGCGTCTTGGCCCTATAAAAGTACAGGTGAAAGTAACCAAGACAGCTTTGATATCCAGCTTAAAGGTTTTTATCAACTCGCTGGTCGTGAGCATGATTTCGTAACTGGCGCGCTTTACAGTGAGCAAAGCGCCGATACCCTCACTTTTGCTGCGCTCGATAATGCCTTTTTGCCAGTTGGCAATTTTTACGAGTGGGATGGTAATTTTCCTGAGCCGACGTGGGGCACAGAAACCTCAGTTGCTCAAGATATGGATACCGAGCAAAAAGGGTTTTACGCCGCAACAAGGCTAAATCTTAGCGATGAACTTAAAGTAATAGCGGGTGGTCGTTTGTCGAGCTGGCAGCGCGAAGGCGAAAGCTATGGCGTCATCACTGATTTTGGCGACAATGGCGTATTTATACCATACGCTGGTGCCTTGTACGACTTGTCGGCAACGCAGCGAGTGTATGCAAGTTACACTGAAATATTCCAGCCGCAAAATGCCCAAGACCGTAATGGTGATTTCCTTGATCCAATCAAAGGAAAATCATACGAAGTGGGGCTAAAAAGTACCTATCTAGACGACACGCTGCAAACAACATTGGCGATTTTCCAAATCGAACAAGATAACCTAGCTCAAGATGATGTTGGATACATAGTTCCTGGTTCGGTAAATACAGTCGCGCAATATGCTGCTGAAGGCACAACCAGTAAAGGCTTCGAATTTGAAGTGGTGGGTCAGTTAACTGACGGTTTTGATGTGCATTTGGGTTATTCACAATACAAAGCTGAGGATGCCAACGGCGTTGAAGTGAATACGGATAACCCAAGAAAGCAATTTAAGTTGTATACGACTTACCAATTTGTGAATGCTTTACCTGAGTTGACGATTGGTGGTGGCGTGAACTGGCAGGATGACACTTATTCAGTAACGGGCAACGATAGGCTAGAGCAAGATGCTTATGCACTGGTTAGCTTGATGGCAAACTACGCACTGGCAGACAATATGGCGCTACAGCTCAACGTAGAAAACCTCTTCGATGAAAAGTACTACAGCCAAATTGGCTTCTTTGATCAGTATCGTTATGGCGCGCCGAGAAATTACAGCTTAAGTTTTAGCTATGATTTTTAGCAGACTGTAAACTAACTAAGCGTGGCTAGTGGGCCACGCTGTTGTTCATTGTCTATTTATTGTAAGTTGTGTATGCTTGCAACACATCATTTAAAAGGAATTTATAATGAGTTTATCCCCATTACTGCTGGTCGTTGGCTTATTGGTAAATATAAGTACAGCTTCAGCCACACTCAACAATCAATATGTGATTAGCCAACTACAACCGCTGACTGGTGAACTTCCCACGATACAGAGTGACGTTGATAGGCAAGCTCTTGCGCTGCAGGTTATGGCCGAGTTAGATGAAAGTAATCGCCGACTGCGCAGCAAACGTGAAGAATGCAACAAGGTTACGACTGTTCTAAACAACTCGCAATTTAGCACGCTCAACATTGAGGTAGACTACTATCTTCCTATACTCAGTTATTTTAACTATTTAAACAAATATCAATGTGAATCTGAGGAGTTTGATGATTTTTCACGGAGGTTTGCTGTCAGTTATGTAATGTTAAAAGATGAAAGGCGCTTCGATAGGCTAGAGTTAATGAGCCTAGTACCTTCTCTCAGTTACAAGGAGTTCATGGAAGCCGATGAAACATTCAATACCTTACCCCAATCCGTGAAAGAAGCTGCGCTGAAAGCTGATTTTCTAAAAAACAACTTTAATTATGTTGAAAGCTTATTGCCAGTTTTGACATTTAAGTGATTAAAGGTGTCTGTGGTGAAAGCTCATTTATTCGTTTTGATACTGTTTGGGTTTCACGAATAAGTTGTTGTAGCGTCAAAAATACATGGTTTATCATTGCGGCGACTATATTTTGAAGATCGGTCATTAACAGGAGGGAGTTTTGGAAAGTGACACCAAAAGGACACGAAGCTTAATAAAGCATCTAGTAATAGCGCTAGTATCAGTCGCTGCTATGGGTATTGTTAATGCCAAAACTTCAATGACTTACACTGAATTGTATAACAAGCTACCGTTAAGCGAATCGGAGTTTACTTCTTTACAGAGTGAGTTTGATTTAAAGTCGAGTGAGCACGCGACGATGATGGAGTTATTATCAAGCTATAACTCGCTACATAAAAGAAGAATGAGCTGTCGAGCTGTCGACAACATACTTACAGTAAAACAAATGGATGCATTGAGCATTGACAAAACACATTACGTAACAGTGTTATTTTACGTCGATAGTGTAAACAAAAGTCGGTGTGAGCGAGCAGCGTATGAGCACTTTTTGAGATTGCTTGCAGTCAATTTGGTTGTTCAAAAAGAGCCAAAAAATGTTGAGCTAATAAATTCCATGAACACTTTATCATCTCGCCTTTATGGTGATTTTAGGGAGTTTAAAGCCGAGTTTAATCTCTTACCGGAACAAGTTCGAGAAACAGCTCTTAACGCTGACTACTTAAACAAGAACTTCAATTTATTTGCTACGCTTGACAGTGTGATGGAATAAACCAGGGCTGCAGGCCATGCCTCTGCAGGGCCTGTATGCTGCAGAAACTATAATAATATGATTGAAAAGGAATTTTACAGTGAATTTATTCTCAGCATCCTTAGTCGTGGGCTTATTGCTAAATGTGAGCACAGTGGCCGCTACACCTGATTATCAAGAGATACTTAACAAGCCACCTGTGCAGCCCAGCGAACTCAACACGCTACTGGACAATTTTGGAATAGAAGGTTTTGAACGACAGGCAATGTCAGCGCTTATAGAGAGCTATAACCGATTACAGAGTAAGCGCAAGGAATGTGAGAACGTTGATAATGTATTAAACAAGTCGCAATTGAGCCCGCTAAAAATCAATATGAAGCACTACCCCTTAGTTCTTCATTACTTTGACGGTCTCAACAAAAATCAGTGCGAATCAGCAGAGTTTAGTGAGTTTTCAAAGTTACTTGTCGTCAATCATGCAGCGAAAGGGCAGCATAGTGATTTCACCTTTTTAGAGGCCATCAATGCTGCGTCTTCTTCTCGCTATGCACACTTTATTGAAGCTGAAGCGAGGTTTAATACCTTACCTGAGACGGTAAAAGAGGCCACACTAAAGGCGGGTTTTCTTCAGATCAACTTTAATTATCTTAAAAGCATAGAACAGATCTACGGATTCGAACGATAGAAGGAATAATTGATGAATCGCCAGTTATTCATTTCGATATTGTTTGGACTTGTATTCGCGCAACAAGCGAACGCTGAATCAATGTCAGTAGATCTTACGCCGCCTATTGAGTATCCAGTTGAACAATTAGCACCAGTTCAAAAGGCGCTGCTTAGTGAGCTGTTAAATAGCGTAACACAACTGGGTGATAGAAAAGCGGCATGCGAAAATGCGCGTGTTATTACACCAAAACAATTACACAGTCTTAATATTACCCCGCAGCAGCGAGGTATCGTTTTATCTTATTTTTATATTCACCAAAAAAGAGAATGTGAAGCCGAAGAGTATGGCGAATTCGCCAGACTTGTTGCCGCGAATTTAGCGGTGCAAAAGCAGTCAGATGTCTTAAGGTTCGTCAATGCGCTAAACACGGTAAGCTCCAGCGTTTATTTCGACTATGTTGAAACGGAGCTGGAGTTTAACCAGCTACCAGAAAGTGTTCGCAATAAAGCCTACCAAGCCGAGTTTTTACAACATCCGTTTAGTCTTATGCATACGCTAGAACAGTTTGAATAATTCGGCGCGTTGTTACCGATTAAGTAAAACCTAAGCTAACATAATACGGTTTAATAATTCGTATGCGGTACGCTTTGCATCATCTACGGCTTGATCGGGTACTTGATGATTTGCAATCCAAAGTGCGAGACTCGTTAATCCACCATTGATAAATTGAGCGCTGGTTTTATGCGCTTGAGAGCTCTGTTGCGGTGCGATTACACTTAGTAACTGTGTGATTGATGCCACACACCCTGACGCTGCCTTTTCGAGTTGTTCAGGTTCTAGTACCGACTGCGCATCACGTAATATAATACGTTGTATCTCGGGCTCCGTAGCCATATCCAAGTAAGTTTCTGCACGTTTCAAAAGCATTTGCTGAGGTGAGGTTTCACTACGTTCAATATCGCGGAGCCGGAGATCCATTTCACTGTCTAGTTGCTGTACGACCGCGTAAAACAACCCTTTTTTGTTGCCAAAGTGATGATACAGCGCTCCTCGAGTGAGTCCTACATCCGCTGTTAGCTCTTCTAATGCCGTCCCTGCAAATCCTTTACTTGCAAAAAGCACTCTGGCTTGGGCCAATAGCTCGCTGCGGGTTTTCTCCATCATGCTGCTTCTTGTTGTCATTTTGCGATCCTTATTAAAAAACTACGCAATTTATAATTGACATACAGTGTGTATGTCAATTATTTTTACATACACACTGTATGTGAAAATAATCTCAAGGAGAGATCAATGAATAATCCTTACTCCGAAATTTTTAAGATAAAAGGAACTAAGCATTTTAGCTGTGCTGGTTTTATTGCTCGTATGCCGCTCTCTATGATGGCGATTGGGTTAATCACCATGCTTTCGCAACTCTATGACTCATATTGGATTGCAGGTTCCATTGCTGCGCTATTTACCTTCACCATGGCATTTGCTGCGCCACAGTTGTCGCGACTGATTGATAGGGTAGGGCAACGCAAGGTTGTGATCCCTGCGGCCTTGTTTAGTGCAGTATCTGCGCTGGCATTGTTGCTATTAAGCTACTTGCAAGCACCACTTTGGAGCCTCTATGTTTTAGCCATGTGTGCGGGCATTATGCCAAGTGTTCCGGCTTTAGTTCGGGCCAGGTGGAGTGCGATACAATCAGATCAAGGCTTACTTAATACGGCATATTCTTTTGAGTCGGTACTGGATGAAATTACCTTTGTGATAGGACCTCCACTTGCGATTGCACTGAGCAGCTTGCTCTTTCCTCAAGCCGGTCCGTTGCTAGCGGTTATTTTGTTTGTGATAGGCTGTATCTGGTTAGTGTCGCAACAGGACACCGAACCAAAAATAGAACAAAGTGAAAATCAGACCCGAACTTCCGCACTGGCTAACTCCACGGTTAAGTTGCTTAGTTTGGTGTTATTGGCACTTGGTGTAATTGTTGGTGCTATCGATGTATTAAGTATCGCTTTTGCTCAGCAGCAAGGTATGCCAATTGCGGCCAGTTTAGTATTGTCGGTGTACGCGCTTGGTTCTTGTATCGCTGGGTTTGGATTTGGGGCCATTAAGTGGCGTCTGTCTATGCCAGTACTGCTTGTACGTTTTGCGATGTTCACATTGATCGCGAGCGTGCTATTACTCAGTGTTAACCACGTTTATGGTTTGGCAGTAGTGATGTTTATTTCGGGACTCGCGTTTGCTCCAACCATGATCATTGCCATGGGTCTGGTTGAGCAAAGCGTACCAAAACACTTACTCACTGAAGCCTTAACTTGGCTAATTACCGGGCTCGGTGTGGGGATTGCAGGTGGGGCTGCGTTGACCGGATGGGTCGTTGAACACTTTACCGTGGATCTTGGATTTGGGGTTGCAGTGGTCGCTGCTGCTACTGTGGTGTTACTCGCCTGGTATCAAAAACACGATGATACAAGGCGAGCAACTCAAGTTGTCAGTGATTAAGGATGTAAGAGTCGCGCTTACTTCGCACGACATACCGCTTGTTTATCTGCAGTTTCGCTGCTGCAGGTTAGAAAAGCGGCACCATCTACTTCGAAAGTAGTGAGGCTGTGTTAATATAGTAGATGTGATAACTATTTATTTACACTCGGTTTCGATGAAGATGCTAATGACCTCTTTAGATTGTTGAAAGTTCAATGGAGGAGAGTATTTTTTAACAAAATCGCCTAAGCTATTGATAGTAGTTTAAGGCTGGCAGCGCCGGTGGAAAGCCCCAACGGCATATTGAATTGTCACACCTTTTTCGGTTTGTTATATGTCAGGAAGTTAAGCTGCTAGTGTACTCTCTGTAGTTCTTTCTTGCTCACTCACAGCACCTATGAATCCCATCTACCCTGATAAGTTAGGGTTATCTTCAGCTACGAAAAATTACAATGTTAATTAATATTGATTTATGTTAACTGTTGTAGGTTTATCCTGTTTGGGATACCATTTTCTAAATGATAATTATTTTGATTCTATTTGTGGGTAAGGAACTGAGTGAGCTATTAATATAGGAGAAGTCCAACCAATGAGCTGTACAGTGGCGGCTGTATGCATTGCATTTGTCGCCGTTGGTGTGGCTATTTATGCTGCGGCTGCTGTCAATGCTGTTGCTGGACTGAATGTTGCAGCTGCTATTTCTGTTGCAGTCAGTATTGCAATTACGGTTGATGGGGGTGAGCATGATGGCAATTGCAATAGCTGTCACTCACAGGGGTTGCTCGGCAGAATAGAGCCAAAATTGATGGATAAGCTAACTGTAGTTGATACTTTTTCACGACATTTAAGTATACCTGAGTTACATAGCAAAGCAGTGGTTGATTTTAAACGAAGTGAAGCGAGAGCGGTCTTGAATGTTGTGATTAACGTGGGACTTATAGAGCTCAATGAAGAGCAAAAATCTGAAGCGCTTGAAGCGTTAGAACGCTTGGTTTTGAAATCTCTAGGTGCCAATAGTCTAGAAATAAAAAAGGAGGATGAACACTATGATTTTTAGTGTTCCACAGGAATTAAGTAATTTAGCAGTTCTAGTGATAGTGGTCTTGATTGTTCCAGTACTGTTGACGAGTGGCATAGAGTTCTTGTTAACCAAAAAAGTGACTTGGCTGCTAGCTGGGTTTGTTTTTTCGGTCAGTGTTTTAATATTAACCTTGTTGCTTATTCAACTTAATTCATCCAAGGTTCTTGTTTCTAAAAGCTCAATAAAGTTTGAAAGTCTATTTTATTCCAGAACCATTGAACACCAGCAGGTTGAGCAAGTTTCTCCGCTTTATGAGCATGGCTTGCCAAATAGATATCAGCTGAGTATTAGAACGAATGGTGTTAGCTTAAACGGCTACCATGCTGGAAGCTATCGACTTAAAGATAATACCGAAGCATTTGTGTTGATGTCAGCCCCACCATACGCAGTTGTAGAGGTCAAAAACAAGCAATATATATTCTCGCTTAATGAGGATATGTACAAATTAATTGTAGAAGAATTAAGCAATTAAGCGAAATACATGGCTAGAGAATGGCAGCAGCTAAAATAGTGGCTGCCAAAATCAAATTACAAGCGCTACCTATGTAATGTATATCCTCAGTTCCGGCGGCATACCGCTTGTTTATCTGCAGTTTCGCTGCTGCAGGTTAGAAAAGCGGCACCACTTTCATCCAAAAACTCTCCTTGCCACGCGCCATCTTTGCCAAGCTTAATTGATAAAAAGCCAAACTTACCTTGTTCGTTAACGATTGCGTTTTGGCTATCAAGTGCATAATCAAATTCGCTAAAGGCATTGGTATCACTGAGGCTGACGCCGCTATTGCCGACAACGATTTGCGCAGGGCGCGCGGTACTGGCTGTAAAGGTTGAAGACTGATAAATATGCATGTGTCCTGCGAGTGATAAAGTTACGTGAGCAGGCAACTTACCTTGTCTGGTGTTCTTCAGGGCGGTTTGCAACATTACGTTTAATGTGTCTTTGGTTGTCGGGTCTTCAACGCCCCAAATGGGTCTGTGGCTCATAATCCACATGGGTTTGGCTTTGAGTAGTTCGCTTCTGACATTAAGTCGTTGATATTGCTGTTGGTAGACTTTTGTCAGGCCATTATCAGCACTGGCATCACAGGCATTGGCGCTATCCATTACCCAAATACTGAGTGGTTTTAAGTTGATGGTATAGGAGTTTTGCACAATGATATGGGCACTTGCAGATTGTGGCGGTTGATTATAATCCCCCTGTGCAGGACATTGCTTTTGCTCAATGGCATCAGGAAGGTTGGCTCCCGGACCAAAAAAATAAAACCAGCCAATTCCTGCGCGGCTACAAAGTTCATGATTGCCTCGTGCAAAAATCCATGGTGCGGTTGCTGAAAGATCCGTTGTTGCGGCAAAAAAGTCGGCTTGCCAGTTGCTCCATGTATCTGGTCTTGGGCTATTTAACGCGTTTTGACTGTAGTAGGTATCGTTAAGACCGCAGCTAGTACCGCCATATCCACCATCGCCTGCGTCATAAGCATAGGTATCACCGGAAATCGCACCTCCGGTACCTCGATAGTTGAAATCCCCCATATGGAGCAACAATTGTGGTTGTTGCTTTGCCCCTTGCTCTGCGAGGGTCTTAAACGGCTCGGCGGCAGTGTTGTTTTCGCAAACTGATGATTTACAACCCGTGTCGCCAAAAACCGCAATTTTATTCGGATCGAATGTCACTGGCGCTAACGAGAATTGGCTGCCACTGACGGTATAAGCCGTNATTTTCGCTTCGCATACAGAGATTGGAAAATGTGTTTGGTTCGGACGCATTGCTCGCAACTGCATCGGCATAGATTTTTTACCAAAGAGCAAGCTTGGGCATTGGTTGGCGTCGCTGAGCACGCCGTCAACAACGACGCGCGCGTAGATATTTGGGGCTTCTGTAGTGGAAGGCGCGAACATTGAGTAAGCGCCTAATACTTTGGTATTCGCTTGTTGGACTGCAAACGTGCTGCTACAAGCAATTAAATTGAGCGTCGCAATAGCGATGATGATGCGCATGACTTCATTCCTTTTTGAACAGTTGAATGAAGTTTAATGCATTGTTAACAATTTGCGAGTTTCGAATACGAATATCTTGCTTCTGCTGGTTATTGGTGGCTGCAGCGGTAGAAGCCGGTGACTGTGTCTTGGCTAAAGCGTGTGCCGTTAACATAGGTGTCTTGGTTGATTTTACCAAACTGCGCTAGGTTAAATTGCAATCGTGCAAGCATTTCAGCACTCGAGGCCTGTTCAAAGATTTCTGTTACTGGTGGATCGCCAACAAAGTTGGTATACCAAGGAAACCAAGAATTATCCTGCCCACTGACTGTTTGATTCGGATAATAATTCCCTCCTTGCTAATGGTCGAAGGTAAGATCTTCGAGGCTAAATAGACCAAAACTTGGCTGTGTCATACAAGCATCAGCTGTAATTGCTGCCGCTTCCTCAACTCCAAGTTTTTTGTGTTTATTAATATGGTGACAAGTATACATAAATTGAATAAATAACTTGACGTAATGGTCTCCTTCCACACTCGACATCGCAAAAAATATTTTTCATTTTATTGGATGTAACCTATCCAGTAAAATTGTAGTAAAGAAAGCTATTAAAGGTAGTCAACTACTGACTTATTTGGCACAAATGCCAAATTGTAATTTAGTCATGGGAGCGTGTGGCACCTTTAATTATTGGGGGTGTGAAATTAGCCAATTAGGTTTTCAAATTGAACTTATACCACCACAACACGTGAAGCCATTTTTGACGGGGAATAAAAATGATTACAACGATGCGTATGCAATTTTAATTGCATCACAGCAGGCACATATTCGCTCAGTTCCAGTGAAAACATTAGAGCAGCAAGATAGTCAAACAATCCATAAAATGAGAGAGCTTGCAATTGGTCAACGAACAGCACTGAGTAATCAAATTCGAGGTTTGCTACTTGAGTACGGTATTGCCATTACTAAAGGTATCGAAAATGTTCGCAAAGAAGTGGCTGCTTTGTTAGGTGAGGAGCGAGTATTGACCGCGAGCTTTAAACAAGTGCTTAGCCAACTCTATAAACTCCTACAAGTGCTTGATGAAAGTATTGAAACGTACAATCAACAGATAAAAGAGCAAGTTAAAAACAATGAGATATGCGTCAATTTACAGAGTATTCCGGGCATAGGGCCAATAGTTGCAAGTAGCTACTTTAACGAAATGGGTAATGGTAGTGGTTATACAAAAGGGCGAGATGTTTCAGCCTCATTGGGGCTAGTGCCTAAGCAACGCAGCACGGGTGGAAAATCAGTTTTGCTCGGGGTAAGTAAGCGTGGTAATCGATATTTGAGATGTTTACTGATTCAAGGAGCTACATCGGTTGTATCGAGAGCAAAGTATAAAACAGACCAACTGAGTCTTTGGATAAATCGACTTGTACAAACGCGAGGGCATGGCAATTACAGTATCAAAATAGGCATATCAAGCAAGATAAATAGATTTCTTTCACCGAATTGCGAAAGTGACTGAAGTAGATGACATAACAGGTCAAACCGACATATTGAAAACCTGTCGAGTTCAGGGGTAGCTAAATACCGATAACCTGATTAGGACAATATGCGCGATTTACATCTAGGTTAGAGTTTGTAATAGAACTCATTAACAGACCGTATATATGACAGCAATCCTGTCCCTGTTATTTGCTAAAGAAACCTTGCAATAAGGGAGTAATTTAATATGTTTTTAAAACAATTAGTTAGATAATTCCTTATTCAAACTTCGGGTTAAATAATGAATTAGGGGTGAGATATAAAATTATTACCATGAGGTTTAGACGTCCATACATCTAGAGGTTGAAATTTTCTAGTTTTTGTCCATAATAATGCCATTCGATTAGTCTGGAGCAGCGCATGCCAATCACCGTCACCGACGAACTCCCAGCCATTGCCCAATTGCGTCATGAAAATGTGTTCGTGATGCCACAAAGTCGTGCATCAACTCAAGAGATCCGCCCAATGCGGCTCGCCATATTAAACTTGATGCCGAATAAGGTGGAGACTGAGGTGCAATTTATCCGATTACTGGCAAATACCCCTTTGCAGGTGAATGTTGATTTGTTGCGACTAGACACGCACCGTAGCTCTGAAAACTCAGAACAACATCTAGATATGTTTTACCGCTATTTTTCGGATGTGAAAGATCAAAACTATGATGCGTTGATAGTCACCGGCGCGCCGCTGGCGCATCTTGAATATGACGATGTGGTGTATTGGCAGGAATTGCAAGCGTTTTTTGATTGGGCTGAGCACCATGTTACTTCAACCCTGTTTTCCTGTTGGGCCGCACATGCCGGCTTGTATCACCATTATGGGTTAAAGCGAGCGCTCAAAAATGACAAACTTTGCGGCGTATTCAAACACCGCTGTTACTTTGACCACGGGGCGCTCACTCGCGGTTTTGATGATGAGTTTTTGGTGCCACACTCACGCTATGGCCACATCGACATCGATAAAATTAACGGGTGTAAAGATCTCGTGGTATTAGCAGGCTCTGAAAAAGTGGGCGCTTACTTAATTAAAAATCACTCAGGCAGCCAAGTCTATATTACCGGTCACCCTGAATACGACGCCGATACGCTACAAAAAGAATATCTTCGCGATTGTGAAAAAATGGCCAACGCACCGCAGCCTGAGAACTATTTTCCTGAGAATGACACCAGCAAACGTCCATCTAAGACATGGCAAAGCCATGCATTCTTGTTATTCTCAAATTGGTTAAACTACTATGTTTACCAAACCACACCTTATGATATTAACTTAGTTAGCCAAGATGTAAGGACTAACAATTATGCCGAATAATGTAGCCGTAAACGGTGAGCAAATAGCAGAGCAGCTTAAGCAAGCAATGCAGCAACGGATTCTGATCTTAGACGGTGCAATGGGAACCATGATCCAAAAGCACAAATTAGAAGAACAAGACTATCGTGGTGAGCGCTTTAAAGATTGGCATGTCCTTATCAAAGGCAACAACGATCTACTAAGTTTGACGCAGCCTGAGATAATCAAACAGATCCATCGCGATTATCTAGCTGCTGGCGCGGATATCATTGAAACCAATACTTTTAACGCTACCACCATCTCGATGGAAGATTATGACATGGCAAGCCTAAGCCGTGAGATTAATCTTGAATCGGCGAAGCTTGCACGTGCGGTGTGTGATGAATTTACCGCCAAAGATCCCAGCAAGCCTCGCTATGTGGCAGGTGTACTTGGCCCAACGTCAAAAACCTGCTCGATTTCTCCAGATGTAAACGACCCTGGTTTTCGCAATATCACTTTCGACAAGTTGGTTGCAGCTTATGTTGAATCAACGCTTGCCCTTATTGAAGGCGGTGCGCACCTTATTTTGATTGAAACTATTTTTGATACGCTCAACGCCAAAGCCGCGTCTTACGGCGTAGAAGAAGCATTTGAGCAAGCGGGTGTCACTCTGCCTGTTATGATCTCGGGCACAATTACCGATGCTTCCGGTCGCACGCTTTCAGGGCAAACCACAGAGGCGTTTTATAACTCCATTCGTCATATTAAGCCAATCTCTATCGGCCTCAACTGCGCGCTAGGCCCAGATTTATTAAGACAATATGTAGAAGAGCTGTCACGCGTTTGTGAGACGTTTACCTCAGTGCATCCAAATGCAGGGCTTCCTAACGAGTTTGGTGAATACGACCTAGAAGCCGACGACATGGCAAAAGAGATTATCGATTGGGGTAATGAAGGATTTATCAATATTGTTGGCGGCTGCTGTGGCACCACGCCTGAACATATTCGTGCCTTCGCGATAGGCCTTGCACAAACCCAGCCGCGTAGCTTGCCTAACATCGAAGTGCGGATGCGTTTGGCAGGTCTTGAAGCCTGTAACTTAAATTAGGAATTCACCATGACACAAACAGCAGTATTTACCAATGTCGGTGAACGTACCAATGTAACGGGATCGGCAAAATTTAAGCGCTTAATTTTAGAAGAAGATTACGAAACCGCGCTGGATGTTGCCAGAGAGCAGGTTGAAAGCGGCGCGCAAGTGATTGATATCAACATGGATGAAGCCATGTTGGACTCAAAAGCTGCGATGGTGAAATTTCTCAATCTGATAGCGTCAGAGCCAGATATTTCAAAAGTCCCCATCATGGTTGACTCGTCTAAATGGGAAGTCATTGAAGCGGGCCTGAAATGTATTCAGGGTAAAGCCATTGTAAACTCAATTTCTTTGAAAGAGGGTGAGGCACCATTTATCCATCAAGCTAAAATCATCAAGCGCTTTGGCGCTGCTGTGGTGGTGATGGCATTTGATGAAGTTGGTCAAGCGGAAACCGCAGAACGAAAGTTTGAGATCTGTCAGCGCTCTTACAAAATCTTGGTTGACGAGCTAGGGTTTCCGCCAGAAGATATTATTTTTGACCCCAATATTTTCGCGGTCGCAACGGGTATCGAAGAACATGATAACTACGCCGTTGAATTTATCGAGGGTACGCGCAGAATTAAGCAAAACCTGCCGCATTGTAAAGTGTCAGGGGGCGTGTCGAACGTGTCCTTCTCATTCCGTGGTAACAACCCGGTGCGTGAAGCGATCCACTCTGTGTTTCTTTACCATGCGATTAAAGCAGGCATGGATATGGGGATCGTCAATGCCGGTCAGTTAGCCGTGTATGACGATATTCCAAAAGAACTCCGTGATGCCGTTGAGGATGTGATCCTCAATACCGACGCCGGTGCTGGCGAACGATTGGTTGAGATCGCACCGAAATACTCGGGTATGGCGCAAGCCGAAAAGCAGGAAGATTTAGAGTGGCGTTCTTGGCCGGTTGAAAAACGCTTGGAGCACGCCTTAGTTAAAGGGATCACCGAGTTTATCGACGAAGATACCGAGGCCTGTCGCCAACAGTTTGATAAGCCAATTCAAGTGATTGAAGGGCCTCTGATGGATGGTATGAACGTAGTTGGCGACTTGTTTGGCGCAGGCAAAATGTTCCTGCCTCAAGTGGTGAAATCTGCTCGAGTGATGAAGCGCGCAGTTGCCTACCTTGACCCTTACATTGAGGCCGAAAAGGAAGAAGGCTCTAGTAACGGTAAAGTGATCATGGCCACGGTTAAGGGCGATGTACACGACATTGGCAAAAACATTGTGGGCGTGGTACTGCAATGTAACAACTACGAAGTCGTGGACTTGGGTGTGATGGTGCCAGCAGAGAAAATTCTGCAAACGGCCATTGACGAAAACGCTGATGTCATTGGTCTGTCTGGCCTTATTACGCCATCCCTTGATGAAATGGTGCATGTTGCGAAAGAAATGACGCGTCGCGGCTTTGATATTCCTCTACTCATTGGTGGTGCAACCACATCGAAAGCGCATACGGCGGTTAAAATTGAACCTCAGTACGACAAAGGTGTGATTTACGTCAATAACGCCAGTCGTGCGGTTGGTGTGGTATCTAGCCTGCTAAGTAAAACCCAAAAGCCAGAGCTTTTAGCAAAAACAGCGGACGAATACGTCAAAGTACGGGAGCAGCAGGCGCGTAAAAAGCCACGTTCAAAACCGGTTACCTTGGCGCGTGCTCGCGATAATGCGGTAAAACTTGATTGGCAAAGCTACACGCCACCGGTGCCAAATAAGTTGGGGATCACCGAGTTTAAAGACGTGAGCATTAAAACGCTACGCGATTATATCGACTGGACGCCATTTTTTATGACCTGGTCATTGGCCGGTAAATATCCACGTATTCTACAAGACGAAGTAGTTGGTGAAGAGGCGCAAAAACTGTTTCATGATGCCAATGCCATGTTAGATCAGTTAGAACAAGCGGGCACTTTACAGCCACTGGGTGTGATTGGATTGTTTCCTGCTAACCGTGTGGGTGATGATATTGAAATTTATACCGATGAGTCGCGCAGCGAAGTCTTGGTTACGTCATGTCAGCTGCGTCAGCAAACCGAAAAAACCGATTTCCCTAACTATTGTTTGTCGGATTATATTGCACCTAAAGGCACACCTGATTATTTTGGTGCATTTGCGGTCACTGGTGGCCTTGAAGAAGATGACTTAGCAGATGCATTTGATGCCAAGCAAGATGACTACAACAAGATCATGATTAAAGCGGTCGCAGATCGTTTAGCCGAGGCATTTGCCGAATACTTGCATGAGCAAGTGCGTAAAGTGCACTGGGGATTTGCAGCGGATGAGGCGCTAAGTAACGAAGAGCTTATCCGTGAAAACTATCAAGGGATCCGTCCAGCGCCAGGGTATCCTGCGTGCCCTGAACACACCGAAAAACAAAAAATTTGGCAGCTGTTAGATGTCGAAAACCGTATCGGTATGAAGCTGACTAGCTCATACGCCATGTGGCCGGGAGCAGCGGTGTCGGGTTGGTATTTCTCGCATCCAGATTCTAAATACTTTGCCGTTGCGAGTATTCAAAGAGACCAAGTAGAAGACTATGCAGCGCGTCAAGCGATGTCGCTAGAAGAAGCGGAGCGTTGGCTTGGTCCTAACTTAGGATATGAACCCGCATAATAGCTGAATTGAAGCCTAGCTTACCTTAATCTAAGGCTAAGGTAAGCTAGGCTTTTTATTGCTTTCACTTTGTGAGTTTTAACGTTTATTTGCAGGCTGATAAATTTCAAATCCAAATTCATTAGAATATGTTGTTTAGTGGTTAACAGAGCGCGCTAAATTCAAGTATACTGAATTGAATAACTGTTAATAATAAGGCTTTACTCAACAATGAAGATGAAGTGGCTGTTTTCACTCCTTTTTATTTCCAATCTCGGTTGGGGGAGCAATCAGCTGGTTGTTGATATAATCAGTAGCGAAAATTTCAGTCAGCGTTATGAGCACTTTCTTGCGGGTCGTGACGCCTTAGACGTTGATTCTTTCTTTCCTACCACCAAAGGTTCCCATATTGAAATCATCGAAATGGTGCTATTACAGCAGGCTCTGTTTCTTGGTGGTGAAACACGTAAAGTCGTATTTAATCCAAAACCTTCGGTTAATATTCTAGAGTTTTCTGATCTGATCGCTGGGGAAAGCCTCATCCTTGCTCGCAGTGTTTGGCATGAAAACATCGTGGACTATCGCGGCTCATTATTTATCTCAGATCCGATTGTTGAAGTCGGAGATTACGCAGCAGGGTTTTACGTCACCAAGCGTAATGTCGCACTACAGCAAACACCGCTTTCACAGCTTCGGCAGCTAAATGTGGTGTCGAATCCGCAATGGGAAGTGGATTGGCGTGCGTTGATGAATACAGATTTACACATGGTGAGCTTTATTGGCCCGTGGGAAACCATGTTGGCAATGGTAGAAAGCGATGTAGTAGACACTATGTTGATTAATTTTAGCGTGAGTGACTCTTTAACTTTAAATTTTGAAGGTAAAGAATATGTCCCAATCGAAAATATTAAGGTTGTCTTGCCAGACTCTCGGCATTTTGTCGTCAGTAAAAACCATCCTGAAGGTGTGCAAATATTTGCGGCACTCAATCGTGGGTTAAAAATACTTAAACGACGAGGTGTGATCAAACAGGCGTTGACAGAATCTGGCTTTATCAACAAAAAAGTGGCGAATTGGCAGGTGGCTAACGCTGAAATGCTGGTGGGAGGAGACTAATGCAGCCAGCTGTGGTATCGCTTTTCATATTGGTGAGTACGCTAATTACATTTTGTGGGTTTGCTTACGAATCATCGGAACAAATACAGCGCAATTTAAATGCGCTACAAATGTCGGCTGAACAAGATTACGACTTGTCTTTATTACCGGACATCAGAGCACTTCGAGAGCAAGCGCGTGCACAAGGCAATAAGCCGTTGCAAATCAAAGCATTACTGTTGGAGGGGAGTATAGTTCAACACTTTGGTGAGTTTGAGGTTGGTCTCGACTTGCACCAACAAGCGTTGCAGTTGGCCGAAGCCGATGACAATACATTTTTAAAGGCGAACACCTATCTCGCTATCGCTCACCTTGATATTGACTTAGAAAGCTATGAGTTAGCACAGCGCTATTTAGATAAAGCGTCATTGCTGGCTGAGCAAATTGATGATAATGCCCAAATAAAAGCTGATATCAGCTTATGGCAGTCGCGCTTGAATATGGATAGGGGCGCGTATCGTTTAGCGCTTAAGTCTTCTTTAGTTCCAGAAATTTCAGGTATTCGCCAGGAGACGCTTGCACAGCTAAAGCTGACGCGTTCTTGGGCTCATTTACAGCTTGGTGAATACTTACCAGCCAAGCAAATTCTAGATGAGTTAGACGATGCGGGTTATCTGGTTCAAAATCGAAGAATGCGGATAATGTCGACGGTGCAGCGTGCCAGGGTGGCTTTACAAAGCGGTGATTTTGCCACTTCAATTGATGTAGCTCAGGCTGGGCTGAGAGATACGCTTGGTACACGTTTTTTACTTTTTCAATCTCAGTTGCAGTGGATATTGGCTTCAGCCTATGCTCAGCTTGGAGACTATCAGCAAGCGCATCGTTATTTAAAACGCTATGCCGTTACCGAGCAGTCACTGAATTTGCAAAAGCGTAATAACAAACTACTTAAGCTAGAAGCGCAATATTCTCTTGCCCAACAAAAGCAGGCACTGAACGAGCTTGAGCGAGACAATGCCCAGCAGGCAAAGCAGATTATGGCGCATCAGCAACAGATAGAAAATGCAAGATTAAGCCAGCAGCGTTGGTTGTTGATAGCCTTGCTTGCATTTACTTTGTTGCTGGTTTTTTATTGGCGCTGGCAGAATCGTCGATACACTAAACTGTTAGAAAGTCAGGTTGCGCAACGTACCGAGGAACTGGCGGAGCGAAATAAGCGGTTACAAACCCTCAGTTTCACCGATAGCTTAACTGGGCTGAGCAATCGGCATCACTTTTTTAGCGTCATTGATGGCACAATTGAAGTATACAAACAAAGATGGAAAGCACCTGAATTACAACAGAATACTGATCTGATTTTTGTGATTATTGATATCGATCACTTTAAAAATATCAATGATAATTTTGGTCATGCAGCAGGAGATATCGTGCTGCAAGATTTTGCTGAAATCCTTAAGCAATGTACACGTGAGTCAGATATTATAGTGCGCTGGGGTGGAGAAGAGTTTCTGCTGGTGATGCCAGATATGGACAGAGCGGCTGCGCACGAAGTGACAGAACGGATCCGTCGCCAAGTGGAGAGCTATCCATTTGTGGTGAACGATCAATCTATCAACTGTACTTGCTCAATCGGTTTTGCGCCATTCCCGTTTGACCCAACACAACCAGACAAGCTTAGCTGGGAGCATGTGTTAGAGTTAGCTGATGGTGGCTTATATCTTGCGAAAGAATCTCATCGCAATGCTTGGGTTGGCGTGCACACTGGAGACGAGGAAGTACAGAGTCCAGCCGATCACGTGGTGCAAAATCTACGCTCATATTTACAAGCAGGCAAACTAAAAACGTGGTCAAATCTATCCGATCTTATTTATGCTCGTAATACTCGATAAGCGAATTCGGCTATTTGGAGACATCCAGTTTAGGTGTATCATATTGAGCAAGATAGAATAATAAAGCGCTATAGTTTTGCTGCCGATTGAAGCCTTCATCCCCGAGATTATTTCCACCTTAACCAATGATAACCGTCTGGTATTACAGGCCGAACCCGGCGCAGGTAAATCGACCTTAGTGCCGCTGCGTTTACTGCAAGCTGATATTTTTTCGGGTAAAAAAATAATTATGCTTGAGCCACGTCGTGTGGCGGCAAAATCTATTGCGACCTATTTAGCCAAACAGCTGGGAGAATCGGTCGGCGAGCGAGTAGGCTATCAAATTCGAAACGAGCAACGTGTTTCATCCAACACCCGCTTGGAAATCGTCACCGAAGGCGTATTGACTCGCCGTCTTCAAGCGGATCCTGAACTCAGTGATGTTGCGCTTATTATCTTCGATGAATTCCATGAGCGTTCGATTCATGCGGATTTAGCTTTAATGCTCGCGTTTGAAGTGCAACAAGCATATCGCGACGACCTCAAATTGCTGGTGATGTCCGCCACCATAGACACTGAGCTATTATCGAATTATCTGGATGGCGCACCAAGGTTATCTTGCCCTGGTAAAACCTATCCTGTTGAAATTGAGTACGTCGGTAAAGCGAGTCGTTACTTGGCAGATCAGGTGTTAAGTGCGCTGCGCCATGCTTTCACTCTACAAAGCGATGGCGATGTATTGGTATTTCTCCCCGGGCAGGCTGATATTCAGCGCAGCATTCAGGCGTGCCAAGAGCTTGAACAAAGTAATATTGAGCTTCTGCCTTTGTACGGCGGATTACCCCTATCTGAACAAGAAAAGGTGCTGAGTAAAAGCGCTAGTGCATCAAGACGTGTTATTTTTGCGACCAATATTGCTGAGACCAGTTTGACTATAGCCGGGATCACTATGGTTATAGATTCTGGCCTTGAAAAACGCTTAACCTATGACGTTAAAAGCGGTCTCTCGCGGCTCGATACGGTGATGATCTCAAAGGCATCAGCAACACAACGCGCCGGGCGTGCTGGTCGTCTACGCGCAGGTCACTGTTTACGTCTTTGGCGCGAAAGCGAGCATAATAATTTACGTGACTTTCAGCCAGAAGAAATCACCACCACTGACCTTTGTGACTTAGCGTTAGAGCTCAGCGCGTGGGGAGTGACACAATACAAGGACGCGAATTGGCTAACACCGCCACCGATGCAACATTTTTCGGTGGCCTGTCAATTGAATCAGTCGCTTGGCTTGGTAGATGCGCATAATAAAGTGTTAACTGCTGGGCAGCGTGCACTACAACTGGGTGTTGCGCCTCGTCTTGCCAGCATGCTGCTGCGGTGTGAGACGCCAATTTCGCAACAACTAGCTTGTTTTTTGGCGGCGATATTGAGCGAGCGAGATATTGTAGTACAAGCCAACACAAGCGATATATGTGAGCGAGTATTGGCATTGATTGAGTTTGTTCAAGACCGTACCCGTGCCGCCAAAGCATATCGCTTGCACAGAGCTGCCGCAGAGCAGGTCGTAAAATTGGCCAAATCATTTGCACACAAACTGGGAATTAAGCTCAAGAGTGAAGCAATCACCCTTGTAGATATTCAAACCTTAGTACCTACTTTATTGCTCCATGCCTTTCCTGACAGAGCTGCACAAAAACGTCCTTTAGGGGACAACCGCTACTTGCTTGCGAATGGTCGGGGGGTGACATTACGTGACGGCGATCCGCTGCAAGGTCAGGCTTATTTGATTGTTTGTGATGTGGATGGCAAAAATAAGGATGGCTTGGTATTTCTGAGCTGCGCAATCGAAAAGAGCACATTACTTGAGCAGCTAGCGCCATATTTGAGTGAGGTGGTGCAGTATCAACTGGATAGTAAAAAAGAGGCGATTCAGGGCCGGCAACAAGTTAAATATCATGCTCTGGTATTAAAAGAGCAAAATTTGAGTCAAATCCCCAAAGAAGCGTTTGCCCAATGTGTGAAGGATATTCTCACATCGGAAGGGCTTGGTCTGCTCAATTGGTCGGCAAAAAGTCACGCTTGGCTCGCTCGAGCTAAATGGTTAAGTGAGCAGCTGGATACCTTCCCACAGCTATCTGAGGCAAGTTTGATAGCGCAGCTTGATACTTGGTTATTGCCCTATTTGACGGGCGTAAACACTATCAAACAACTGAAGCAAGTGGATATTTTTAACCTGCTTCAAGCAATGCTCACGTGGGAGCAGCAACAGCAACTTGAGGCGCAAGCACCTGAGTTTTACATTACGCCAAGCGATAAGCGAGTCGCGATCCGCTACGATGAGCACCAAGGGCCAACCGTTTCTGTGGTGTTACAAGAAATGTTTGGTCAATTGACGTCGCCAACGCTCGCCAACGGCCAAGTCCCAGTGCGATTCGAGCTGTTATCTCCAGCGAAAAGGCCAATCCAAACTACCAGTGATTTAAACAACTTTTGGCAAACTTCTTATTTTGAGGTGGCCAAAGAGATGCGTGGTCGATATCCAAAACTTGTGTGAAGTATTTTGGTTGACAACAGTGTGGGAATAAATATTTCTGTTGACAATTTCATTTAANAAGAAGGTGAACAAAAATTAGTTGACATTTTCTGTGCGAACTACGATTCTGTTGACAGCAGTTCAAGTTTTAGGATCAATAAAATTATGGAATTATCCAAATCACAGCGAATTACCTTCATTAGAAGAACTGCAAATGTAAGTGCTGATTTATATTTTGACAGAGCACCTTTAAATGCACTTACTCATATCGTCTCACATAAGTTTAATGGTCAAGAAAAAAAGTACACATACTCATATACACCTGTAGAGTCACGAGTTGCTCATGATGACTCCATATATAACTTCCCATTCCTTTTACACAAAAATGGACAGCCTTGGAAAGAGGCAAATATGTATCTTTGGAATATTGCTTCTGGTTTTAAAAAACTAGGTTCGGAAACCGACGATATTCAATCCACAGCCACTCAGCTTCTCGATTATCTTATTTTTTGTGAAGATAAAGGAATAGATTACTTAGATTTTTCAGCACGCAGGGCTGTAAATCGACCATCTTATAAATATTTTAACTGGCTAGTTGAAAGTGGAAGAGTAGCCGCAGGATCAGTCAATATAAAGACAGGGAAGGTTTATTACTTTTTTGAATGGTTATTTAAGCAGCACGGATATGAAAATGATATTGACAGGGTAGATCTCGCTGAAGATTATAATCATTTTTTTGATACGAGTACTGGTTCTGGCTCTGTTACAAGAAAAAAAAGGTCTCAAAGAGTACCTGTAAGTAAAGAGGCTGCACCTATTTCCTTCGGCAAAGTAAGAGATGAAGGTGAAGATTTAAGACCTCTAACAACAGGTGAGCGCCAAGAATTAGTTTCTATATTAAAGCAACGTGAGTTTAATGTAGATGAGCGGCTGATAGCTCAATTGTCACTATACACGGGCATACGTAAGCAAACAGTATTAACAATTCGAATGAGACATCTCGAATTATTCAGACAAGAAGCTTTAATTGAAAAAGATGGAACTTATCTGATTACAGCAGGTCCCGGCACTGGAATCGACACAAAATTCGATAGAAAGTACAAGTTTTACATCCCAGCTAATTTAGCAGACGAATTGAGAGTCTATGCACATAGTAAAGTTGCTAAAAAACGCAGACAGAAATTTCAAGAAAACTATTCAAAAGAGCATCCTGATTTAGAGCCAATTTCAGAAGATGATATGTACGTTTTTATTTCTGAAAGAGGTAATTGTCATTATATGGCTAAAAATGACCCTAGATATAAAGTAACGAGGAAGGATGCAAGACCGAAAGGAAAAAGAACTGATGTACTATGCAGGAAAATTGAAAAGTACGCATCAACCAATTTCCCAAAAGATTTCGTGTTTCATTGGCTAAGAGCAACATTTGCACTTCGTTATTATGACAATTTGATAATGATTGAACAGGCAAAGGTTGAAGCTGGAATTCAAGAGCGACCAAGGCGTTTTGACATGATACTGCGTGATGTTATGAGAAGGCTTTGCCATAAAGACATTACAGTTACTCAGTCATATCTAAATCTTTTTGAAAATTTTGACGAACGTCAAGAAGCCCAAAATGCATTTGAGGACTACATTTTTAGAGATTTTGATGATGAATTTTTTAAAGATGGAGCGGAGCAGTAGTAGTGTCGGTAAACGAAGAAAATATGGTTGTCCGAGAGACAGTTTCACTAACTCCCGCACAGTTGAGAGAGGATATTGAACATCCTGAAAATGTAAGAATTAAGTTTGATGATTCTGTAAGAAAAGCTCCTTTCGACATTGGCAGCTTAAGCTATATTAGAAGACGGTTCTCATCAATAACGTGGAAGGATGCTGAAGAACCTACTCCGGTTATTTTAAATTCATTTAGGAAAGAAAGGCGAGATATGTTGATTAATATATTTGATCACATATCAAGCAGTAAATATACCGATTATTCTAGGCTTACTAAATTAAATGATGTTAAATCTGTCGTTGATGAGTGTGACCAATTTGGGTGTTCAGAATTTATGGAGAACCCTGAAAAATGCCGTTTCGCATACAAGGCATTAAGTATTGAATGGCGACATCAAATCAAAATAGGTAAAATTTCTAACAATAAAGGCGCAATTTTACAAAGGACTTTTGCATCACTAATTGCGTTATGTTTTAGCAGAGAGCAATCGACTTATATCTTAGAGCGGATCAATAGAATTAAATACCTGAGAAATCCATCTAAGCCACCTAAAGAGCAGCATTTTAACCAATATATTAAAACGACAATAGCTTTAGCAAGACAACTTAAATCATTTGTAGTTGAAGAAAACGATTTCCCCATAAAGCTTAAAATGCCAGATTATGAAACATTCGTATTTCATTCTCATGGTGGAAACCTAAAAACACCATACACATCGAAACAACAAAATATTTACAACTTTGAAGAAGGGCGTTTAGCAACGTTTGATGAATGGAAAGGGACTGTAAAAGGGGGACTGAAATCAGATTATGATGCGTCCGTTTCCAATTTTGAGGAAAAAAATAGAAATAAGAGGCATGAAAGGCGAATCGATTTTGCAACCTTGAGTATGCAAGCTTATATGAAAATATTTATCCTTTTGACGGGAGCGCAACCAACAGAAGTTAAGCAACTAGAGTACTCAGACTCATTTGTGTTAGAAAAAGACAGTTTCAAGAATGATTTTAGGGCGATTAAGTTTCGGGCTAGGGGAAGAGAAGTTTCCTATAGTTTGGGTGATAGCTACGGGTATGCGCTATTTAAAGAATATCTTGATCTACGCAGTTGGATTTTGAATGGTACTAAATGTAAGTATTTATTCTTTAGTGTAATTCATAAACAAAATGAGCGTAAAGAGAGGTCATTAGTTTTTAGGCAGGTTGGATCAGGACGAAATTTCTATAGATATTTTGATAGAATCAAAGGTGTCTATGTTCCAAAAGATTTCGGGGATATTACTTCGTGCCCTGCACGTAAATATAAAAACCTCATACTTAGTGAGCTAAAAGTTAGTATAGAAACGAGAGCGTCTGTTCTTAATCATACCGAAAACACTAATGCATCAGATTACACAGAAACCACGCCTGAAAGACAAGCTGAAGAATTTCAAGCGCATTGGGATGCAGTTAAAAAAGCACGACAGCATCTTGATTTAATTGGTAAGGAAAATAAAAACATCACAACGGGTCACTGTGTTGAAGAAGGTGAGCCAGAATCTGAAATAGACAATCCTCCAATTGAACCTGATTGCAAAAACCCATATGGATGTCTTTTTTGCACAAAGTATAGTTGTCATGCAGACGAAGAGGATGCTCATAAACTCTATAGTCTTCTGTTTGTTATAGAATTAGTAAGAGATGAATCAACTAACTTTGCTCATGCTGAAAAAACTTTTCAGATACTCGCTATTCGTGCGAAGGAAATTTTGAAATCAATGGCAGATAAGTCTGAAGTCCACCAAGTCATGATAAATAAAATAGAGAAAAAAGTGATGGTAAATGGGGTATTAACTACGTTTTGGGAGCGCAGATTAGACCAATATGAACGGATGGGGATAATTGCTAGTGCCTAATTCGACTAAAAACCTCATAACTCTTGAAAGTACTTGCTTTAACGAAGATGAGTTAATAGGGGCGCTAGCCCCGGATTCATTAACATTTAACAAATCAGAAGAGCTTGACGTACCGCATGATTTTGTATTGTGTAGAGATGAAAATAACAATGTTACGGCCATGTATGGTGAAAACAAATGGGACTTTAACCCTTATCGTTTAAGTGCAGATAAGATAAGTACTTTCAACTTTGAAACGATTTCTGAAGACAATTCTTCACCACAGAAAAGCGTAATTATTTCGGAAATGAAAAACATTCTGTTTCACCTGATGTATTCAAGACCTGCTGGACATACTGGAATGCTTGCTGTCAGCACGTTGTATAATTATTACATTGTTTTATCTAAAGCGGCTAAATACTGCTTTAGCTTAAGTAATACATTATCCCTTGATAAAGTGACATTAAAAGATTTGTTTTCAGATGAGCGATTGTTCACAGCATTTGTTATAAAACATCAGAAACCTTCATTTAATAATAAAGCGAAAGCATTAGTTGGTGGTCTATTCTATCTTGGGGAGCCAATACTAAAGTTTGATGTTTCAGGGATAGTAGATGTTGATATTGAGCGATTGGATAATGATCAAACAGTTATTATTCCACAGCGCATTTATATGTTGATTGGAGATCATTTAGAAAGCAGTATTAAACACATATTCGAACACTCTAAAGAGCTACCTAAGTTCCTTACTAAGTTAAAAGATCCATTTTATGGGTTAAGCCATGAAAGACAAAAGTCTCAAGGTGTCGGTGGTAAGGCTTTTTGGCGGTCAGATATGCCTCAAGCGATCAAGGAACATGGTTTGGATAAGCTATTTAGCGGTGAGTACAAAGTATTAAACCGTAATAGTCTCCAATTACAACTAACTAAAATACAGTATCTTTGTAAATTAGCGCTTCACTATTACACTGGAATGCGTAATCAGGAAGTACAGCGCATGAAGCCTAATGCAATTAATGAGACAATTGCATCAAAAGAAGTAAAAGACCAAGATGGTAAAGTAATAGACAAAGCTAAAATCGTGGAGGTAGTTTCATCAACTACCAAGTTTACAGGCCAAAGAATAAAAGTTTCTTGGTTTGCGCCAAAAGAAGTGAAAATGGCTGTCTCAGTATTGGAACGAATCCACAAAGGTTTAAGTGAATTACATAACTTACAACTTAAAGATGATTGGTTGTTTGTATCTTCTTCAATTCTGAAATTAAATAAAACCTATGATGGCACTCCCGTAACCTTTAAGACGAAACATAAACCATCTTGGCTCAAAGGTCTTCTCATAACCGAATTAGATTTCAAGGAGTTAAATAATAGTGATGATGAAAGGGACTTTTTATTAGAAAAAAAGTATCAAATAGGTAACGTTTGGCATCTTCACAGTCATCAATTTAGGCGCTCATTGGCTTATTATGCCAGTAATGCTGGATTTGTATCAGAAGCTTCTCTCAAGTCACAGTTGAAACACATTACAAGAGCAATGTCACGCTATTACAGCAATAATTTTGAAAAAGCTGAATCTATATTTGGTTATTTTGATGAAAAGACTGGTAAGTACCTATTACCTCCTGAACACATAATTCATGAATTCCGTACAGGTATTCCTTTTAATATGGCTGACCATGTACTCAACGATATTCTTGGTAGTGAAGAACCGCTATATGGAAAAACCGGCTCATACATAGAAAGACAAAATGAACAACTCCGAAAGGGTGAAGTGCTTATTGACAGCGTAAGAACTGAAACAGCTATGAAAGTGGAAAAAGGGGAGTTCGCGTATAGAGAAACCCTGCTAGGTGGTTGTACCAAAGTCGGTGATTGTGACAGTTTTATGCTAGGTGATTTCACAAGTTGTTTGCCGTGTGAAGGAGCAATCATTAAAGAAAGTAAAGTTGATAGAGAGATCAAATATACCCAAGAAGAGCTAGCTTTATATGAGGAAGGATCAGGAGAGTACCAGATAACTAAAGCAAATCTAGACGCACTCTTAAAATACAGAGAACACAGAATGAATAGAAAACCTTCAGAATCAGAAGAGATAGTTTAATGGCAGTAGATAAGCTCAAATCTTGCGAAGAAGCTCTTGATCGCCTAATTAATCGTGAACCAAAGATAATTGAAGTTGATAGCTACGGTGATATCACTTATGGTCTGATAGAGCGCGAGGCTGGAAATGTTAGTAAAGGCTATATCAAACCAGAAAGAAACAAATTCAAATCAATAGTAAATAGACTTGAAGAGCATAAATCTTCAGTTAAACGTAAACCTACTAAAAGTGTTATTGAGCAACTAAATGAACAACTACAGAAACAGAAGGAAAAAGACAAAGCTCAAATAAAAGAGCTTACCAACAAGCTTCATATCATGATGGCTGACAACTTAAAACTAGTAGAGCGCTGTAGAGAGCTTGAACAAGAAAATCTGGAATTAAACAGCGGAAAGGTAGCCCATATACAAAACATATCAAAGCACTAAAAGTACAATTACCGATAATGATTTTTAATCTATCAATATTTGAAATTTTAATGCTTCTCTTAATAAGTCATTTCAATTAGTGGTAAATAGTAACGTTATTTCTATTAAAGTTACTTGGTAACGATAAATGATCGACTATAATGCTTTGGCAAATTTTAATAAGGAATACCCATGAATAGTAGTAGCAAACGTGGTCGCCCAGCACGCCAGATGAGTGAAGATAAAATCATCAATATGCTTGAAGATATTTATCTTAACAAAGAGTACTTTGAAAAACTCTTCAGCGTATTAGATTCTGAAGAGGAAAAATTCTTTACTGATTTTTTTGAAAACTTTCATGAAAAAATAGCAGAGACAACTGTTAAGAAATCTAAATTTTTAATAAGTGCTTCTGAAGCAGAAAGCAGAATAATGGAACTTAAAGGTTCTAATTTAAGTGAATCTGAAATAAAGAAAAGAATCGAAGAAGTCGAGGCTAAAGTAGCCGCATTTGAGGATGAGGATATTAAAGAATTTCAATCTGTGATCGAAAAGCTTCCAGAACAGTTATGGAGACGTTATAACAATCGTTTAAGACAGCAAGCGTATAAAAAAAATAACAGATGGTCGAGACAAATTGAATTTAGTGAAGATGCTTATTTAGATCTTAAAATTTTAAAAGACTCCTTGAATGCAAAAACTTGGAATGACCTGCCACTTCAATTGAAGCGTGACTACTTACAGATAGAAAATATTTGTGCAGCATTACGAGTTGATAGTCTTGATGAGGCTTTGGTAAAAATTAAAGAAGATAAACTCATGATGAGTAATAAATAATGACTAACCCTAAAGATGAAGAATGCTCTGCTTGTCATAAGGAACATATTGATGTCAGAACAGAGGTAATCACACCACCACTGAATTCTGCACCGGGCCATATCAGGAAAGCTATCTTTTATCGTTGTGAAGCTCACATAAACTGCGATGCTGATGAAATGGAGTACTTAGGCTTATTGAAATCAATGAATGTGAAAGCACAGGATTTACAGTTTGATACATGTGTATCACCTCATGACATACTAGGAAACGCTCAGAAAGGCGTTACAGTTACTCATAAGCCTACGGGGAAAACTGCTAGCTATAACAAAGAAAAGTATCAGTCGTTTAACAAGGTTAGAGCTGTTCAAAAGCTTAAACACGAACTTAATTGTTCGAGCATTAATTAGTATTACCACATAACAATAAATATTGGAGTGATTATGACAAGAAAAGAAGTTAGACAATTAACATTTGAAGATTTAAAAGAACTTTTAAGAAACCCTTTTCAAGCACTTGTTGAAGAAGGTGACACGACTCATATATGTGAATACGGTGACGAAAAAAATAAAGTTATTGAAGAAGTATCTTTAAGTTCTGAAGTTCATAAATTACTTAGACATTTAGGCTCTAGCAATATTATTCACAAAGGAAAATGGGGCAATAACATCGTATCGGATCTTCCTGACTTTGCTAGTTTCTATGACATCCATCGTGGCGATATCTACTCTAAACAGACGGATGAACAGTATGCGCTAGCCGTATCTCTTGATTTAGCTGAATCAAAATAATCTTGAGGTCACAATCTGAGTATTAAAGTTTCAATTCACAGCCTTTGTGCTATTTAATTTTACTAAGTAACAATATGATTTAATTCGATATGAAAACTGTTAAATCTGGTGATAATAGCAAAGCAATATGTCATAAATGCGAATGTGTTGTTGAGACTACATTTATGAAACGTGACGTAGCACTAAGTGATAAATCAGCTATGGTTGAGAATGTATTAGTGTCTGTTTGCAATAACTGTGATTCGGTTGTCGCATTACCTCATCAGTCTTCTAAGCATGTGAATAAAACTATTAAAGCGAGTGCAATTGTGGCTAGAAAAGATAGAACAGATAGGAAGTTTAAAGGTGTAACATTGGCTCATGAAAATGTCAGTAGGCTACCTCCCGAACTAGAAGAACTTAAGGTTGGTGAAGTGGCATTTATAGATGATAAAGCATTTATGCGTGTTGACGTAGAGATTGATAAAAATGATAAAGAATCAAATTAAATGTTACCTACTAACAATAATTAAATGGGGGAATAATGAAAACTTTAGATGTTCGAGATGTTGAAAAATACTTTTGATGAAATGCTATCTAAAATACACAATGAGCATGTTCAAATTATGGAAGATGGTAAACGTGTTGCTGTTATGATTTCTGCTGAAGAGTATAAAGAAACTATAAAGTTTTTGAGTAGCCACAACATTATCACGAGCTTGCATAACAATTAGCGTTAAGTGGTAACATTAAATGTTATTATCATTCCTCGCTTGGCCTTTTGGAGCCAAGCTTCAATTTTGCTATGGTTTTTATACAGCCCTAACCATTAATTGAATTTATTCATACTTATAAAAGTTTCTGAATTAAAATTACTGTTACCACGTAACATTTAATTCCGAGATAGTTTTACTCTTTATCGGCACTCGACTTTAAATTTGGAAAGTCTTGCTTAACCTTTTCTTCAAACCACTCTTTTAAAGTCTTGCCCTGCATCTTTATTGCTTTATGCAATTGCTCTTTTAGTTCAGGGTCAATTTCGACAACTACGCGACCTGATTTACCAACAGCCATAATAAGATCTCCAATATTATTAATTTTATTAAATATATTTGTTATGTTACATAACATCACTTGACATAACAAGATTAATTTTGTAATGTAATTGGCAGTAAAAAAGAATTTAAGTTACTGTGACTTAATAAGATTAAATCGGATTTAATGTCATAGCACAAACAAAAGGTAAAGTTTCTTATGGTAAAAAATATAGGCGGTAAAGATTTCTTCGAAATGCTTTGGCAATCAGCCGTTAAACTGCGCGGTGCATTAGAACCGGGCGAATACAAGCATCCCGTTTTAGGTCTTCTTTTCTTAAAATACGTTTCAGATTCTTTCGTTGAAATGCAAGAAAACTTAAAGCAGTGGACAGCAGATCCAAATAATGAAGATTATTACGAAGAAGATGAAGAAGACCGCCTAGCGATTATTAATGATCGTGATGAATACAACGCTGAAAACGTATTTTGGGTTCCTGAAAATGCTCGCTGGGAACATGTCGCCAAGCAAGCTAAAGATACCAACATTGCTAAGATCCTTGATGAAGCAATGGGTGAAATCGAAAAATCTAACCCTAAAGTTAAAGGCTTGCTATACCGAGGCTTCAGTCTATTAAAGCTTCCTCCTGCCAAATTCGGTGAGTTAATCGAATTATTCTCAAAAATTGGCTTCAATAGCAAAGATCACAAAGCGGCTGACGTACTAGGGCAAGCTTACGAGTACTTCTTAGGTAAGTTTGCATTAGCAGAAGGTAAAGGCGCTGGTGCGTTCTACACTGTTGACTCAATCGTGAAAGTACTTGTTGAGATAGTCGCACCACATAAAGGCCAGTTATATGAGCCAGCCATCGGTTCGGCAGGTATGGTTGTATGGTCTGAAAAGTTCATGGAATCGCATGGTGGTCAACGCGGTGACATTTCAGTATACGGTCAGGAATACACTCACACCACATGGAAGCTGGCTGCGATGAACTTGATCATCCGTGGCATCGACTTCGACTTAGGCGAATCAAACGGTGATACCCTTTTAAATGACTTACACAAAGATTTAAGAGCCGATTATTGTATGGCGAATCCACCGTTCAACCAAGATGATTGGGGCGCTGAGAAGGTTCGTGGCGATGTTCGTTGGAAATATGGTGAGCCATCTAACGGCAATGCTAACTATGCATGGATTCAACACATGATCCATCACCTTAACGATAAAGGTAAAGCTGGTATCGTTATGGCGAATGGTGCTATGACTTCGAATAACAGCAATGAAAACGTTATTAGAGCTGGTATCGTTGAAGATGATTTAGTTGAGTGTATGGTCGCTTTGCCGCCAAAACTATTTATCAATACTCAAATCCCGTCATGCTTATTCTTCTTGAATAAAAACAAGAAGCATAAAGGTAAAACACTATTCATTGATGCGCGACACTTAGGGCGTTTAGAAACAGCAGCTCAACGTGTATTTGATGATGAAGATATTAAAAAAATCGCTGAAACCTACCATGCTTGGGCTGAAACAGGCGAAACTGATAAAACCTACGAATGCATTCCGGGTTTTTGTAAAGCTGTAGATAAAGAAGATATTGCAGCTCAAGGCTACAACTTATCTCCGGGACGTTACGTTGGTGCAGCCGAAGTTGAAGAAGATGAAGCCGAATTTGAAGAAGAAATGGCATTATTAACAGAAGCTTTGTCTGGTCAAATAGTTAAGTCAGTTAAACTTGATGTTGAGATTAAAGCCTCTTTGAAGGAGGTTGGGTATGACGTTTGATGATTTAGATATCCCAGATGGTTGGAGTGTCTGGACCGTAGAAAGTCTAATAGAAAAGGGAATCATAGAAAAGCCCCTTGATGGTAATCATGGAAATATTCATCCAAAATCAAAAGATTATGTAGATAATGGTATTCCATTTGTCATGGCTTCTGATATGGAAAATGGAGAGATAGATTTTAAAGGATGTAAAAAAATAACAATCGAGCAAGCTAAAACCCTTAAAAAAGGATTTGCGAAAGCAGGTGACGTTTTACTTTCTCATAAGGCCACTATTGGCCGTACAGCCATTTTGCAGGAGCATAATCACGATTTAGTTCTTTTAACTCCTCAAGTTACTTATTATAGAGTTAAAGATTTTGAAAAATTAAATCCCATTTATTTAAAAACTTATTTCGATAGTCCAAAATTTCAAGCATTATTTAAACTTTGGGCAGGGGACGGTTCTACCAGATCATACTTAGGAATAACAGCACAGCGGAAATTACCAATTGTTCTGCCCCCAGTGGATGTTCAAAATGATATCTCAAAAGTTATAGATAACTTTAACCAAAAAATATCGACGAATCTTTTAATGAACGCAACATTAGAAAAGATCGCCCAACGTATCTTTAAATCATGGTTTGTTAATTTCGATCCCGTTAAAGCTAACGCAGAGGACTTACCATTTGATGGGCTTTCACCTGAGATTCAAGCTTTGTTCCCAAACGAGCTTGAAGAGTCAGAGCTAGGGATGATTCCGAAGGGGTGGGAAGTTAAGAGTTTAGATGAAATTGCACATTTTCTTAATGGATTGGCCTGCCAAAAACATCAACCAAAAGATGGAGAGACACCATTACCAGTAATTAAGATTGCTGAGATGAGAGCTGGCTATCAAGAAAAAACGAATGAAGCATCTCCTAGCGTCGATCCGAAGTACATAATTCAAGATGGTGATTTTTTATTTTCTTGGTCAGGTTCATTAACAACATGCTTTTGGAGTCATGGTCCCGGTGTATTAAATCAGCACTTGTTTAAAGTAACATCTGAAGATTATCCAAAGTGGTTCTACTCAATGTGGGTAAATAGACATTTGGCAGAGTTTATTCGTATCGCAGCCGATAAAGCTACTACTATGGGGCACATAAAAAGAGAGCATTTATCTCAAGCTAAAGTAGTTGTTCCAAATCTAGAAGAATTAATTTCAAAAGGTAATGATATATTTGGACCATTAATTGAACGTAGCAATCTATGTTTAACTCAGGCTAAAACATTGATGAAAGTAAGAGATAAACTACTACCTCATTTAATCTCAGGCAAGATTACAATTCAAAAAGCAGAGGAACTACTCGAAGAAGCGAGTTAACGCACAGGGAAATAAAAAAATAATAAGGTGTAAAAATGGTAAACGAAGATCATTTAGAAACAGAATGTATGGAGTGGTTTGATAGCATCGGCTATCAAATTCTTCATGGTTCTAAAATAGACCCAACGAGTGCATCACCAGAGCGTGATTCGCTAAGTGAAGTCATGCTGCTAGGCAGACTCAGAAAAGCAATAGAAGACATTAACTCAGGGATACCTGAGTCGGCTCGTGAGGATGCCATAACGAAGTTAAGGCAGTATCACGCCAATACTGCTGTTGCTAACAAAACATTTCATCGTCAATTAATCGAAGGCATTCAGGTTGAATATCATAATGATAAAGGCGAACTTGTTGGTGATCGCGTTTACCTCATTGACTTCAAAAACAAATATAACAACGACTGGTTAGCCGTTCAGCAGTATTCTGTTGATGGTGTAACCCACGGTGAAAAAGATAATCGCAGACCTGACATTGTTGTTTTCATCAACGGTTTACCCATATCAGTAATCGAGCTTAAGAATCCAAAAGACGAAGATGCTGATGTGTGGGCAGCGTATAACCAGCTTCAAACGTACAAGAACACGATTAAAGACCTCTTTGTATGTAATGAGGCAATGATCATCTCTGATGGCACAGTAGCGCGTATAGGCTCTCTAACGGCAGATCGTGAACGATTCATGCACTGGCGTACTATTGATGGCTCAAAAGACGATACAGAGACCATGCTAGAGCTTGAAGTAATGATCCGTGGTTTCTTTGATAAAGATTTACTGCTCGATTACCTTCAATTCTTCGTGACCTATGAAGCAACTAAAGATTCATTCATTAAAAAACAAGCTGGCTATCACCAATTCCACGGTGTTCGAGATGCAGTAGTCAATACTGTTAAGGCAACAAGGCCAGATGGCGATCAACGCTGTGGTGTTTTCTGGCATACACAAGGCTCTGGTAAATCATTATCAATGGTTTATTACAGTGCGAAGCTAATGGCTACGCCTGAGCTAGAAAACCCTACAATCGTTATCGTAACTGATAGAAACGACCTAGACGATCAGCTTTTTGAAACCTTCTTAGCAAGTGAAGATTTATTAAGGCAAAAACCTATTCAGTGTATGGATAGAGACGATATCCATCTGCATCTAAATAATAAACCAGCAGGTGGTATATTCTTCACCACAATGCAGAAGTTTCAACCAAAGAAAGGTGAAACTGAATTTAAGGCATTGTCAAATCGCCACAATATAATCGTTGGTGCTGATGAAGCGCATCGTTCTCAATATGGTATGAAAGCGAGAGTTGACCAAAAAACAGGTCAAATGAAATACGGCTATGCCCATCACCTTCGTACTGCATTACCAAATGCAGGCTTCATTGGTTTTACAGGTACGCCAATAGAAACTGAAGATAAAGATACTCAGCATGTATTTGGCTCTTACGTTTCAATTTACGATATTGAACAAGCACAAAAAGATGAAGCAACTAAGCCACTATATTACGAGAGTCGCTTAATTAAGATAGATCTTAGTTCACTAGTGAATGAAGAAGATATCGAAGATGAAGTTTATGATGCGACAGATGGATATGATGAATTTGATCAAAGTCGATTGAAGTCAAAAAATGCTGCGCTCGAAGCCCTAGTTACTGAAGATAAACGAATTGAGACATTAGCAACAGACTTTATTCAGCATTTTGAAAAACGTGAAGAAGTCATGCTTAGTAAGGCCATGATGGTTTGTATTAGTCGTGAAGCTTGTGTGAAAGTTTATGATGCTATAAGAAAACTTCGTCCTGATTGGCATGATGAAGATCCACAAAAAGGCTCAATGAAAGTCATTATGACGGGTAGCTCATCTGATAAACAATCATTTCAAGAGCATATCCATAAAAAGCCTATACAAAGAAAGATTGCAGAGCGAGTTCGTGATCCTGATAGCGATCTCAAGCTAATTATTGTTTGTGACATGTGGCTAACCGGGTTTGATGCACCTTGTCTTAACACCATGTATATCGACAAGCCACTTAAAGGCCACAACCTCATGCAATCTATTGCTCGTGTTAACCGAGTATTTAGAGATAAAGAAGGCGGTTTGATTGTTGATTATTTAGGTATTGCAGAAGACCTTAAAAATGCATTAGCAAATTATACCGCTAATGATGGTAAAGGGAGACCAACAGTAGATATTGACGAAGCTATGTCAGTATTTAAAACGAAACTAGATGTATGCCGCAGCATTATGCATGGTTTTGACTACTCAGACTTCGAGAAAAGTACGTTGAAGTTATTAGCTGGGGCGATGAACCATGTTCTTAAAGGTGATGATGGTAAGAAACGCTTTGACCGGGCTGTATTGGCGTTAAGCAAAGCGTTTAGCTTGTGTAGCACTCATGATGAAGCTAATGATTATAAAGAAGAAGTCGCTTTCTTTGAAACGGTTAGAGCGGCAATAAAAAAATCAACGATGGCTAAGAAAAAGCTTGATGCAGATACCGTCCAACACGCCTTGAGACAGGTTGTGTCTAAAGCTATTGTGACGGGTGAAGTTGTTGATGTATTTAAGTCTGCTGGCCTTAATAAGCCAGAAATAAGCATTTTAGACGATCAATTTTTAGATGACGTTAAAAAGATGGAGCATAAGAACTTAGCCGTTGAAATGCTGCAAAAGCTTATTGAAGACGAGATAAGAGTCAGAACAGCGAAGAATGCAGCTAGCCAAAGATCGTTCATGGATATGTTGTCAGCTTCTGTTGCTAAATATAAAAACAAAGCAGTGCATACAAGCCAAGTAATTGAAGAACTGATTAGGTTGGCTAAAGAACTTAGAGAATCAGCAGATCGTGGTGAAGAAATTGGGCTAACGAAAGAAGAGTTGGCCTTCTATGATGCACTGCTTGAGAATGAAACGGCTAAGGAAGCAATGAAAGACGAAGATATCGTTTTAATTGCTAAAGCACTAGTTCAAGAAATTAGAAGTAGTTCGCAGCCGGATTGGGAAAAGCGTCCTAATCTTCGCTCAAAAATGCGTAGAAATATTAAAAAAATTCTTAAGCGCACAGGCTATCCGCCTGATCAACAAGCCGAAGCTGTTGAGGCGATATTAAGGCAGGCTGAGGTGATGGCTTAGGCTCGTATTGAAAGGATGCAAAACGATGACAATAAAAATTAGAGAGCTTAAACAGGCAGCCAAGCGGTCCGGTAGTGTTGCTATTGCAAAATCGTTTAACGAAGCTTCAGACAAGAAGTTAAAAACTGCGTTTTTATGTCATAGTCATCTTGATCAAGAGTTAGCAAAAGGACTTCAAATTTTTCTTAAGGAACAGGGCTTAGAGCTTTACATAGACTGGGAAGATTCAACTATGCCCAGCGAACCGAACAAGGCCACAGCAGATCAAATAAAAAATAAAATTAATGAAAGTGATTTATTTTTCTTTTTAGCGACTAACAACTCAACACGTTCTCGTTGGTGTCCGTGGGAGATCGGAGTTGCTGATCAGTTAAAGGGTTATGAAAACATAATAATTGTCCCCACAATGGAAGATAACGGCAGTTGGTATGGGAATGAATATCTTCAACTATATAAGCGTTTAGATGAAGGCACACATCAACTAACTGGACTAGATATGTTTGGTGTTTTCGAAGCTGGGACAGATAAAGGTAAATGGATTAAATATATTTAAAGGGCAATTAATATGGCGAAAATACCAGTATTTTACAGTTTCCACTTTAATAATGACGTAATGCGCGTGCAGCAAGTTAGGAATATCGGTTCCATTGAAGGGAACTCGCCAACAACTCCTAATGAATGGGAACGATTAAAAAGAACGGGTGACAGTGCAGTCAAAACTTGGATTGACAATAACATGAAATACAAACGCTGTGTCATCGTGCTGATAGGTTCTGATACATCGACACGCCCTTGGGTTGAGTATGAAATCAAAAAAGCTTGGGAGGATGGCAAAGCATTACTAGGTATTTATATTCACAATCTTAGATGTCCAAGAAGTGGTACATCGAGGAAGGGTGCTAACCCTTTTGACAACTTTACTTTCAACGATGGAAGCCGATTATCTTCTGTAATTCCTTGTTATGATCCAAATCCTATCACTGCATACGCTGATATTGCAGCCAATATTCGTGGATGGATAAATTCAGCTATTGCGAATAAAAGGAATTAATACATGCCTGATGAATATATCAATATAGAACCAGAATCAGTATCAATTCAGGCTCATCTAAATATTATACAAAATGTGATTCAAAGAATGTCTGCCAATAGTGGCAGTTGTAAGGCTTGGTGCGTTACTCTAGTTTCAGCAGTGTTAGTAATTGTAGCTGATAAAGGAAAGCCAGAATATGCATGGATAGCATTACTCCCTACCTTTGTATTTGGTGCATTGGATGCTTACTACTTGGCTTTAGAAAAAGCGTTTAGAAATTCGTACAACGAATTTATTTCAAAAGTGCATAAAAAAAAGCTTAAAGAGGCTGATCTATTTTCAGTAAATCCTTCTGGCGATATTAATAAGTTGCAAATAGAGGCATGTAAATCTTTTTCAGTATGGGGGTTCTACTTATCATTGATTGCTCTAATAGCGATAACTAAGATGGTGGCGCTGGGATAACTCTTTATTTAAATTGGAGGTATTGGATGAACCCTGAAAAATATAACAGAACAATAAGATTATTGTGCCCAACGTGTGGATGTCCTGATTTTTCATATGATGAAGGTGTAGACGAAACAATTCAGATAATGACTTGTGCTTCATGCGAGAGAACATTTAATAAAGATGAACTAATCCACGAGAATAGCGAAAATATTGACGAACATCTTTCAGAAATAAAGAAAGAAGTTACTAAAGATTTCACTGACGAAATTCGTAAATCGCTTAGAAAAGCATTCTCTGGTAACAAAAATATAAGGTTTAAGTAATGTCTTTGACTATTGATGCGGGAGATATTATTGCTGGTTTGGCATTTTTGTTATCAGGCTATGCCACTTGGCAAACAGTTAGCTTTAACAAGAAACAAAAAACGCTTGTTGAAAGCCAAGAAAAGCTTAATAACCTACTTTTGGAAAAAGAAAATGAAGATGCAGTAAGAGAAAAAAGAGCTGACCTAGGGGCATCTTTCATTAAATTGGGCAGCAGTAAATATCGTTTAAAAATATGGAACAAAGGCTCTGCTACAGCTAGAAATGTAAAAATTGAATTTCCAGAAGGAAATGAGTTAATTGTTGATTCTGAACTGAATGATAAGTTTCCAATGGAAAGTCTAGAAAAGCATCAATCAGTCGAATTGATGGCCTCTGTTCATGCGCAGACAAAACGTAAACATGTTGTTCGCCTCATATGGGAAGACGATGCTCAACATCATAACGAAAAGTTGTCATATCCTACGCTTTAAGTGTAGTAGTGTGATTACCAAGGGATTATGTCGGTCTAATTACCGAGCGACTTTGTCGTAAATAGCATATCAGCCAGTTGCTAAACTGGCTACCTTTTATGCCGATTCAGCCAGAGCATTAGATTTTTCGACTCGCAATGCGGTGGTATTCATATTGTTTCTTAGCCACATGCTGCGCACACCGCCCGCGCTAATATCAACACCTAGGGCTTCACTGAGCTTTATCGCGACTTTCTGCTGACCAAGGTGAGGGTGTTCAATTGAGAATTGCACAACGGCGTCTTCTATCGCCTTATCCACACAGTTTTTGTGCCGTAGATTAGGTGTTTCTTGGCGTTTTAATGCTTCAGGGCCACCTTGCTTAACCAGTCTTAAGTGCCGATGAATAGTGTCTCGTGATACGCCACTTTGGCGTGATGCAGCGCTGACGCTTCCGAGTTTTTCGATTAACGCTAATACTTCAAGTTTCTTCTGTACTGCCAAGTCTTCTGATGCCAGTTTGCTTGGTTCATTAACTTCCGAGATCTTGAGTTTGCGACCAGCGAAGTGAGCGGTAAACCCTTTTTTACTCGTGTTCCTTATCTCGATTTTCTGATTGGCAATGGAGTGCTTGAGCGGTGAATCTATTAGGTAGAACTTGTTGCCATAACTGAAGGTATGGTCGTTACGTATTTTACGATGGTCTTTAATGACGCAGATATCATCAAGGTTGATGTGTTTCGACAGAGGCGTAAATTCAGGTACTTGCTTTGATTTCACTTGAACTTTCGACTGCCAGAACTGCGGAATGAAGACATGCTTAAGGTAGGCATTGGCAGCGGCAATATCGTTAATATTGTTCAACCTAAGCTCGGGAACAAGACGGTCTTGGAAGGTATCGAATGCTCGCTCAATACGGCCTTTGCCTTGGGGTGAATTGGCAAAGATGATTTCAATGCCCAGCTCCTCACAAGCCCTCTGCATCTGTGAGAAGTTGCAGCGTTTAGGGCCGCCGAAGATACCGGCTCTGTCCACATAAAGCGTTTTAAACACACCTTTCGTTTCGATACATTCTCTCATGACTTTCAGGCATCCAACGGTGGTCTCTGACGGGAAGAACTCAGCATATACTTCACTGGTCGCATCATCAATCATGGCAATTAAACAGTGCTTTTTATCCCCAAACCAGCGATGTGGACTGCCATCCATTTGCATCATTAGACCCGGTGCTTCCATCCGCTCTCTGCGCTTTCGAACATTGCTACGTCTTCGTTTGGCTCGTTTAACGTGATGAATATCATGTGCCCAACTGCGAAGGGTTTCACGCTTAATAACAATGTTCTCATTCGTAGCTAATTGTTCAGCCAAGTGCAACAGATTCAAATCGTAATATTTTTCCTGAATCAATTTTTGAACCGCTTTTTTTATTGATACCGGCGTTTTGTTGGGTGGGGCTTTGCCACTGTTACCATGAACAGCGAATTGAATACCGACTTGCTGATATTGCTTTACGTAGCGTTCAATAGTGCGTCGAGACTTACTGAGTAACTTAGCAGCATTGGCAATTGTTATCCTGCCTTCAACCACTTTAGCTATGATATCAACGGTGAGTTGAGCTTTAGAATCCATCACAATCATCCTCAACATGCCTTCTAGTATTCCAAAAACAAAACACTAACAGACACGTAAAAAAGTGACCGACAAATTTCCTTGGTAATTAGCGATTACGACAGAATCGCTTGGTAATTAAGATACGACAAAGCCGCTTGGTGTTAACAGCTTTAAGTGTAGTAGCTCATATCTGATCTTACAGTTTTTATGAATAGGTTTGGAATTAACCTGACAGGCAGTTATGAGCTAAAAACTGACAATCGAAATACCGTATGTTAGTTTGGGAAACGTTCTCTATCGACTCAAGCCTAACTTTAAAGGGAACTTCTTTTTAACACCACTGGTTAATATTTCTATAGGGAAATGAAATGGCAAAAATTGTTGAGCTTGAAATACATAATTACCGGGGGATTCATTCCTTCGTCCAGAGATTTGATCGTGATGTTGTTTGCCTTGTTGGTCGAGGGGATAGCGGTAAAACTACTATCCTTGAAGCTATTAAATCAGTTCTTTCTCCTGCATGGAACCTTCCTTTTTATGATACGGACTTTTATAAACTTAATTCTGAACAGCCTATCGAGATAATTGCTTCTATTGCGTATGTTCCTGAAAGTTTAATTTCTGAACACAAGTACGGGTTATGGATTAGAACACTTTGTCGTGACACTGGGATTGTTACTGATGAAATTACCGCTGGGGACGTACATGTACTAACAATTAAGTTGACTGTAGGTACTGATTTAGAGCCTAAATGGACCATCGTTAACGGCAGAAGAGAGCAAGAGGCTGAAATTACCGCTGGTGATCGCTCGAAACTTAACTGTTTTATGATTTCAGATTTTATTGATAGTCATTTTTCGTGGAATAAAGGAAATCCACTTAATTCGCTTCTAAAAATGCATGAAGTTGAAGCTGGTAAAGAAAAGGTTGTTCTAGATGCAATCCGTGAAGCTAAAGAAAAAATAGATAAAGCAGATTATGCTCACTTTAGTGGAGTGATGGCAGCCATTAAAAATCAGGCTGCGAGCTTAGGGTTGAATTTGGATGGAATACAGACAACTCTCGATTTTAAAGATGTTAGCGTTAAAGAAGGGAAAGTAAGCCTTCACAAAGATGATGTTCCTTTTCGCTTGATGGGGAAAGGCTCTAAACGTCTTGCGTCTATGGCTATTCAAACAGCAATTTCAAGAGATGGTGGAATTGCGTTAATAGATGAAATTGAGCAAGGGCTTGAGCCTGATAGGATAAGGCAAGTGGCTAGAACACTTAAAGATGACAATAAAGGACAAGTATTCATTACTACTCACTCTCGTGAGGTAGCAACAGAGCTGGAAGCTAAAGATCTTTTGGTTGTAAATGGCAATCGGGACACTGGAGATATTAGAACTGAGTTTTTAGATCTTGATGATAGTGCATTACAAGGTGTTATTAGGGCGTGTCCAGAAGCGTTCTTCTCGCGAAAAGTTATTGTGTGTGAGGGAGCAACAGAGGTCGGGGTATGTAGGGCTTTAGATGCTTATAGGCGCCAACAAGGTAAAGGGCCTATATCTTTTAGTGACTGTGCATATGTTGATGGTACAGGGCATTCTTTTACCGAAAGGGCTTTAAAGACCCGACAAGCTGGGCTAAAGGTATCTGTCTTGTGTGATTCTGATGTTGATGATGACTTAAAACCTTCTAAAGATGAATTAGTTGCTGAAGAAGTGGTGATCTTTGATACTAGCGAAAGAAACTCATTTGAGGATCAAGCTTTTAATGATCTTCCGTGGAATGCTATCAATGAATTGCTTGAATATGTCGCTAAGGTTCATGGAAAGACAGAAGCTGCTCTGACTGATGCTGTAAAGGCAAAATACGAGGGAGACTTTCCTGAAAATTGGCAACAGGCCGATAATGAGGCAATGAGGAAAGCTCTTGCTAAAGCCTCCGTTGTTAAAAAGAAAGAATGGTTCAAGAGTGTCGGTCATGGTGAGATGCTAGGTCAGGTAATATTTAAGTATTTTGATGAAATAACAGATACAAGGCTGTATCAGGCATTAAATGGGCTGGCTGAATGGATTGACTAGATATGGATTATGGAACATTCATAAATAGTGAGAAAGCGCTGCTCATATCTCCTGCTGGGTATGGAAAAACCTATACGTTATCGCGATGTCTTCAATATGCTGAAGGAAAGAGCTTGGTGTTGACGCATACTCATGCAGGGGTTGCTTCGATAAAACAGAAACTGAAAGATGTTGGTATTCTTTCCAGCAAATACTCTGTAGAAACCATTACTAGTTTCGCTCAAAAGTATGTGGATTCTTTCTATATAGGTGATGAAAAGCCGCAGCAAGAAGACACCACTAATTATTATCCTTTTATCATCAGGGAAGCGACATCAATCCTTTCGAATTCGACGATAAGAAGGGTTTTGCGATCCTCGTACTCAGGAATGTTTGTAGATGAGTATCAAGATTGTTCGCGTGAACAGCACTTGATGCTTAGGGAAATGATGAAGTGCTTTCCAACTAGGATTCTAGGTGATCCCCTACAAGGAATTTTTGATTTCAATGGCGAATTAGTCGATTTTGATGATGATCTTTCTGATTTTAAAGTTTTTCCTCCGCTGGATGTTCCTCATAGATGGAACCAAGTTGGTGCTAATGACCTTGGGGAGGCCCTAGCAAGGATCAGGCTGAAGCTTGAAAAAGATGAGCATATAAATCTTTCTGATTTCACTGATTCAATTGATGTTGTCGTTGCAAAAGAGCAAGACTTATATGATTTTCGGTCAGAATATTTCCGAACCCTTAATGCAGTGCGACGTGAAGAGAGCTTGTTGGTTATACATCCTGACTCGATGAATAAGGCTCCTAGGATAAACTTCTCTAAAAGGTTTAAAGATATTCGCTCTATTGAGAGCATTGATGATAGGGATTTTTATAGTTTAGCGAAATCAATTGATTTGCTTGATAGAAATAAACTCGTTTTGGAGATACGAGATCTCGCGTACAAGTTGTTTAGTAAAAAAGGATTAAATGACTGGTTCAATGATAATGGCTTTAAAAATAAAAAAGATAAAGATTCTAAAGAGCGTGTTTTGGCGGTATTGGATTTAATTGACGGGTGTAATTCTGTAAATTCCGTAGGAGAAATTCTAGGCGAGATAGAAAAACTCCCTAACGTGAATTGTCCAAGAAAGGAGCTGTTTAAGTCACTTTTGAAAGCTATTGAAATTTCCTCGCTGAATGGTATTTCTGTGCTAGAGGGCATGAGGGAACAAAGGAACAATATAAGGAGAGCTGGCAGGAAAGTTGAAGGTAGGCATATTGGAACAACTTTGCTAACTAAAGGTTTAGAATTCGATGTTGTTGTAATCCTTGATGCTCACAAATTTAACTCTCCTAAACATTTATATGTGGCTTTGACTCGATGCCGGAAAAAGTTGGTGGTGATTACCAAATGTTCTGAGTTGAAGCCTTATGAGTAAATAAGGCTTCAACTGGAAATTCAGGTATTTTAGGTCCTTATCTTAGGATATGCTTTATGGCCGATAGAGGAAGCTTGCATTTAATGTGTTAAGTTATTTTGTTAAGTTTATTTGTAACCTTTCTAGCAACAATAATACTAATTCTCTTTGAAAATACTGATATTTGTCTTCAATGTCCAAATTAGAAATTTTATGAAGATTTTTTTCGCCAGTATGTTTTCTGATTCTGTCTATATGTTTTTTCTCAAAGACATAGATTTTGTCAGCCCAGTCTAACAACTCTGCGCTACAAAGACTTGTGCCTGCCTTGCTTACATATTTTTCACTTAAACCTGCTGATTTATAATTGTTCGACTTATCAATCGCTAGAAAAAGTTCTTCAGCGGTTTTACTGCGCTGAACATTAGCTGTACATAGAAATAATATGTTCATCTAACGTCCTGCAAAATATTCATTGAATTCATTTGCTGAAAAAATTTTAAAGTTATGCTGATAGCCTTCGTCTAATTCAATTTTTTGCCAACATCCAAAGCTTAATCTCGATATTTCTTGATCATTAGCTAGCCTCTTTGCTGAATAAAATGATTCACGATCATGGATGTTCACAGCAACAAATAGTTTTTGGCATAAATGTGAAACTAATTTTATTTGTTTTTTCAATTTTGAACCTGCGTTTGAACCACTCGCAAAAATCACTATACAACTTGCTCCCACTAAACCGACTTCGTGCAATAAATTCTTAAGGTTGGATGGCTCTGTCCAGTCGAGATTTATGATACCGCCTTTCACGTTAACTAACTCATCTATTGAAACCATCTGTTCGATGGGACTAGGGTAATTTTCACGAATAAAACTAGGGCAAGCTAAAAATTCATTTTGATAGCAAATGAAAACTTTAATAAATGGAGGGATTTTATTTATTATTTGATTTATTAAAAGCTGTTCGCCTGATCCTAAAGCATTGCCAAGAATTACGTACCCTCGTGAATTTGGCGGCATTTTTAAATCAGCGTGAGAAAGTGTTGAGTTATGGTATTCAACATGGTTGTTAAGGTCGTTTTTAGACTTTTCAAAATTAGCAATAGAGGACGGCTCTACCGCAATGCTACTGTTTGTCATGCATTAATCATATTGTTTATTATCACGTTATAGGGGTTTACTATAACTAATTGTTTTATAAAGTAAATAATACACAATGAGCACTGACTTTGAACAGGCTAAACATTCTGGAACATAACATTCTAATTTTATTGAAGTTAGTAAATTTAAGACCAATTAGAATTAAATATAAAAAATGTTCAATTATTAAAAATAGTATTTACAGGATGGAATTAACTGCTTAGTTGCGAAAATGTAAATTAGCAATTTGGTGGTATGGGAAAGGAGTTAAGGAACGCAACTGTGGAATGCTAGATCGTGATACAATCGAAAAACGCATTAAACCACTCTACAGCTTGCTATCAGACAAGCGAAAATAGTTTGAAAAGGCAGAAAATTGGAACAACGAGATAAATCATTGCCAATCTATTCGGTGTTGGCAAGCTTATTAGAAAAATTAAAGAACAATAATAATGTTGTCCTGCAAGCTGATCCCGGAGCTGGGAAGTCAACAGTCATCCCTCTTGAGTTATTAGAAGCAAATGTTTTGAAAGCCCAAAAAATTGTAATGCTTGAACCAAGACGAATGGCTGCAAAATCAATAGCCCGTTTTCTGTCTAAGCAACTTTCAGAAACAGTTGGTCAAACTGTCGGGTATCAGATAAAAAATGATACCAAGCTCTCGAACTCAACTAAGATAGAAATTGTTACTGAAGGGGTTTTACTCAGAAGGTTGCAAACTGATCCTGAATTAACTGACGTTGGAATTCTTATCTTTGACGAATTTCATGAACGATCTATCAATGCCGATTTATCTCTAATGCTTTCTCTAGAGTCACAACAAGTACTCAGAGAAGATTTGAAAATTCTAGTTATGTCAGCAACTATTGATACTAGCTTTATATCTTCTTATTTGCATGGAGCACCAGTGATTAAATGCTCTGGAAGATCATTCCCTGTGACAGAAACTTATATGAAGCCTGTGAATAGCAGAATCGAAATTAATGTTCTAAAAGCAATTCAAAATGTTATTGATGACGAGGGAGATATTCTAGTTTTCTTGTCGGGTATTGGTGATATAAAGCGTTGTATAAACAAAGCTGAGGAGTTTTTTGGTAGCAGGGAAGATATAGATTTGCTACCCCTTCATGGCTCCCTTCCCGCAGAACAACAAGATAGAGCTATAACAAAAACGTTTAAAAAGAAGATTATTTTCTCCACTAACATCGCTGAAACAAGTTTGACTATAGAAGGTGTGACTTGTGTTATTGATTCAGGCTTGGAAAAAGTACTCGCTTATGATCCATCTAGTGGCATGTCTAAACTTGTACTTTCCAAAATATCAAAAGCTTCGGCAGAGCAGAGAAAAGGCAGAGCTGGAAGGCTTAAAGAAGGTAAATGTATAAGATTATGGACTGAAACCGAACATGCCTCGCTTATCGACTACCAGCGAGAAGAAATTTTGGTTTCAGACCTTTCTGGAGTCGTGTTGGAGTTAGCTAACGCAGGTTTTCATAAATACAGCTCGATTAATTGGCTAACACCTCCCCCGGCCTCACATTTTGATTCAAGCCAGAGTTTACTAATTAAATTAGATCTTTTAGATGATGAAGGACGGGTCACTTCTTTAGGTAAAGCAGCCTCTTCATTGCCAGTCCACCCTCGGTTAGCCAAAATATTGCTGTCAGCGAGAAATAGCTTTGAATCTCAAGTTTCTTGTTATTTAGCAGCGATGCTACCTGAAAGAGATTTAATAAAAGATTGTCATAGTGTTGATTTATTATTGAGATTAGAGGCTTTAATAGAAGCCATTCAAGGCAATGGCGTGCAAAGCGGATTAAACCAACAAGCTTTAAAGGTGGTTGGGCAAGATTTTAAAGTTTTACGTAATAACATTCCTAAAGTCGATGAACAGTTTAAAGCTGAGGGGATACAGGACTCTGTGGGGTATTTATTGTTATCAGCTTTCCCTGATAGATTGGCAAAGCGCAGGGGCTTAAACAGTTGTCGATATAAATTAGCAAATGGTAAAGGTGTTACTTTACAAGAATCAGACCCACTCACTTCATATGAATATTTAGTAGTGATAGATAGTGACGCACAAAATAAAGAAGGAAGGATCTATTCTGCGGCTCCCTTTGATATCAATATTCTATCTAAGCACTTCTCAGAGCAAGTAGTTACAGACACCGATTATGAAATTTCCTCTAGTAATAAGATATATGCACACCAACGAAAGAAGTATGGGCAACTTATAATTGAAGAAGACAAAAGTGAAAATGTTCCACAAGAGTTTATTCATGATTCACTGGTTAAACTTATTCCAAAGGATTATAAAAAGATCTTAAACTGGACTCCAGAATGTGAAGATTGGCTTAATCGTGTTGCTTGGCTAGGTGGAAAGCTAGATGGATTTCCTTATTTGAATATTGATTTGATAATGGGGGATGTTGCTAACTGGTTATTACCTTATTTGCCAAATATCCGCAGTATTTCTGAATTGAAAAGCATTAATTTGTTTCCATTACTTTCATCTATTTTAACCTATAGAGAGTCTAATTTACTTGATTCAGAAGCCCCTCAGTTTTACCTAACTCCGAGCAATAAAAATGTTCGAATTATCTATTCAACAGTGCAAGGTCCCACAGTTTCAGTGATTTTGCAGGAGTTATTTGGTGAAGTTAGATCTCCAATGTTAGCGGGAGGCACCATTCCTTTGCGTTTTGAATTACTTTCACCTGCCAAAAGGCCAATTCAAATCACTTCTGATCTGGAGAAATTCTGGAGTGGGTCTTATGTTGAAGTTGCAAAAGACATGCGTGCTAAATATCCTAAGCATAGATGGCCTGAAAAGCCTCTTGAAGAAAAGCCGGGAAGGTCAATTAAGCCGAAGTAAAAATTTGTGCTTATGTGAAACCTTGCTTTCTAATTAACTTGTTTAATTGTCAACGTGAGATCGTATTGATTTGTCAACATGGTAATATAAAGTGTCAACCATAGGGCAAATAAGTGTCAACAAATGCTATGAGATTGACTTGTCAACGAATGGAAGTCTAATTAAATTTTAGTCATTGAATTTAATAGGTTTATGATGCTGTCAACGAAATATATAGTTCATATTACNGAAACACCGATGGCCAGATAAACCGCTTGAGGAAAAGCCTGGTCGCTCCATAAAACCGAGAGGAAAGTAGGCTGGTGGAGCAATAGGCTTGTAAAGAAGTCATAATGGCTATAACGTGAGCAATCTAATAATATAAAGGAGTGTGAAATGCGGTCTATTATGGCGTTCATCTTGTTGGGCTTAATTGTTGCTCAGCCAACTTATAGCGGCGAGTTTGAAGTGCTTTATCAATCTGACACAGCAAAAGTCGTTAGAGATAAAAGTTATGGCACAAACATTGGGATCTTTGCAACGAAAAGGGGAGTGGTGATCATTGACCCCACCGCTGAAGATATAGATTTGCCAAAGCTCAATGATTTGATACAAAATAGCTTTCAGACCGAGAAAAAATACCTGCTAAATACGCATAGTCATTCGGATCACACAGGTGGTAATGCTTTTTTCCAACAGCAAGGTTTTACACTTATTGACAGCCCGCGAGGGTTAAAGGAGCTTGGGGTGATAAAGCATACTCAAGCCGTTTCACATACCGCCAATGACAACATTTTCTATCATCCCACGAGCAATATTTTGTTCACCGGAGACATTTACACCACAAACTGGCATCCAACATTTTATGCTGGGGGCTTAACGGGTTTTAATGAAGCAGTCGATTTGATTTTGTCGATTGGCGATCAAAATACGCTGATTGTGCCAGGTCATGGCAAACCCACAACGAAAAGAGAACTCGAACAACATAGAATTCAAACATTCGCTTTAGTTGAGCGGGTGAAGATTTTGAATCAGGCGGGTAAGTCGGTTGAGCAAATAAAGAACGATGAGGAGATTAAGCGCTTATTGTCACTGTTTAATCTTGAAGGGCGACAACCTTTTCTGCCAGAGCGGGCGCTTACCCGCTTCATTGAGCGCACTATCACCGTGCTAGAGCGAGCAAACAAAGCTTAATAAAACTACTAAAAGGCTGAGGTTGATATGCAAACAAAAAGTGGAAAAATAGCATTATATTTTCTGTTAGCCATCCTTATGGTAATAAGTTGGTTGCCAGAGTTTAACACCGCTATGATGACGTTTATTGATGATGCGCTACTACAGTCTTCGCTTGTCTATGCTTCAGCACGTACGGTAAATGGCGCTATTTCTTTACTGCAATCTGCCGAGGTTGGGATTGGTGTTGCAAGCATTCAGCCTGCGCAGCTACTCGACCCTATCAATGATTTAGCCGAATACATTTCTGATGTGATGCAATTAGCCATTGGCTCTTTGTTTATCCAACGTATTCTCTACACTATTTCTACTCATATATTATTCAGTGTTGCTTTTACCGTCACCGTAATTGGATATTTCGTGTGTTGCTATCTAGGATTTTGGCAAACGGTAAGGACTAAAATATTAGCCACGATGCTACTGATCCGTTTTGTGGTTCCCTTTGTAATTTTATCGACGGGTCTCACTAGCCAACTGTTACTGGACCAAGAAATAAATAAACAAAGTGAAGTGGTGTCGAGCAGTGTTGACCTCTTTCAATCTCAAGCAACAAAGACCAGCACGCAAAGTGCAAAAATAAAGGCCCAAATCACCGGTCAAAAGCAAAGCCATAGTGAACAAATAGCGTTATTGACAAAACAACAGATCCGTCTTCATGGTGAAGCGACTGAGCTACATGCTGAAATTACCGCTTTGGAAGGTGATATTGAAGCGGCTCAAGCGAACCGAAGTTTATCCGAGTGGTTAACATTTACCAAAAGTGAAGAGGCAAAGCCACTGATTGAAAAGCAACAAAGGTTGGCCAGCGATAAAACAAAACTCGACACTCAAATAGCGCTTATCAATAGAGAAAAAGATCAACATCAACACGCAATCGAAAAGCTCAATGAGCAGCTTCACGGTAGCAATGAGGGGACACTAAGCCGAGCAGTAAAAGCCGTTTCTAGTGGTATTAACGATATGCTCGACGCTGCTGAGTCACTCTTTATCGACTTCTTAAACGTGGTATCGCTTTTGCTACTGAAGTTAGTATTGATGCCGCTGTTATTTTTCTATTTGGCGAGCAAAACCTTTAAAGCGATTTGGCGAATTAAATAGGTACCTAAACCAGTTGTTCTTTACTGAGCGGCGGGTTTCCCATAACTGATATTGCGTAGTCCCAAGTTAGGGAAATTTCATAAAGGCTAATTATATTAACTTGATAAAAATCAAAAGGTTAAATTTGGCCTGAATATCGTATTGCCGTATAAAAATAATAATATGGTAATTCGATGGATATTCACACTAGCCTTACCAAAACGACTAAAAAGCCACTTCGTCGCTGGTGGCTGTTAACGACCCTTATTGTGCTCGCTGCAATGGGCGTATGGATTGTGCCTCTTGACCCGCAAATAGATGCTGAAAAGCTTAAATTTGCCACCGTTCAATCCGGACCGATACAGTTTAGTGTTAAAGGTTATGGCCGATTACGCTCAAAGATCAGTAGAGAGATCACGACCGCATTTGCTGCCCAAGTTGAAACCGTACTGCACCTTCCTGGCAGTAGGGTAGAGCCAGACACCATTATTTTACAGTTAACCAATCCTGAGTTAACTCAGCAACTCCACCGAGAAAGACTCGTACTCGCTAGGCAAAAAGCCAATGTTGAAGCGTTAAGGCTAAGCCAAGAAAGTGAGCGACTAGCATTGAAAGGACAAAATACCCTACTCAGCAGTGAGCTTGAAAATGCCAAATTGCGAGAACAGGCTGAGCGCCAATTAGTTACTCAAGGCATAGTTTCAAGCTTAGACCATCAGCGCTCAATCTTAACGGTCGCTCAGTTAAGCGAGCGAGTAAAGCTCGCTCAGCAGCAATTTAGCCAAACCAGTGCATTACACAAGCAAAGAATTGAGATTGAGCTAGAACTATTAAAAGAATATGAGCTGAGCTATCAGGTCGCGCTTCAGGCGGTGGAGCAATTACAAGTCACTGCGGGGATCAGCGGCATGTTGCAGCAAGTACATGTCAGTCAAGGTCAAGCAATTACACGCGGGCAGGCGCTAGCTGTGGTGGGCAGTGAGCGAACTTTGGTAGCCGACTTACTGGTGCCAGAGCGAGGGGCAAGCGAGATTATCTTAGGTCAACGAGCAGTAGTAGACACCTTTGTTGGTCAGGTTGAGGCAAAGGTTAGCCGCATTGTGCCCATCGTACAAGACGGGCGTATTGCGATAGAGCTGGCATTGCTTGGGGAGCTGCCAAGCAATGCTCGCCCACTTTTGACTGTTGAAGGGCAAATTTTTACAGCAAAAAAGACCGCCGCACTTTCACTTATTAAGCCACCGCGTGCAACTCCACAATCTCAGAGTCAATTATTTGTTTTAGATAAACAAAACAACATGCTTATCAAAAAAAGTTTCAAGTTTGGTAAACTAGCCGGCAATGCCATAGAAGTACTCGAAGGCGGTGTATCCGGTGAGCAAGTGGTGGTGTCAGACATGTCTGACTACCAACACCTAGAAAAAATAACAATTAAATCACTCAATCGGTAAAGGAAGAACAAATGGACAAGACAATTTTGGCATTACATCAAGTGAGCAAAGTGTACTTTGGCGAGGATGTTGAAACTCACGCCATTAGCAACATTAACCTTGAAATTGAAACGGGCGATTACGTTGCGATAACTGGCCCGTCAGGATCGGGAAAATCCACTCTATTGAGCATTCTTGGACTATTAGATGACATCACTTCGGGCAGCTATCGCATCCAAGATATAGAAACCAGTACGCTAGACGCAGACACGCAAGCAGAGCTGCGTAATTTGCATATCGGTTTTGTCTTTCAGTCATTTAATCTACTGGATGGGTTAACGGTATTTGATAATGTGGCTTTACCGCTTCAATATCGTGAGCCTGCGCTTGCGACTGGCGAAATTGAGCGCCGTGTGATGGGCGCGCTTAAGCAAGTTGAAATGTCCCACCGAGCAAAACATAAACCAAACCAACTATCTGGTGGACAGCAGCAGCGAGTGGCTATTGCGCGTGCGCTTGCAGGCGAGCCAAGTATCTTATTAGTCGATGAACCAACTGGAAACCTCGACTCTAAAAATGGTGATGCGGTAATGGCCTTGCTGGGGGAGTTGAATAGGCAAGGTACAACCATTTGCATGGTGACGCACGATATTCGCTATGCAGGTTATGCCAAGCGGCAAATTCAGCTTTTAGATGGGGTACAGGTTTCATCAAGCGTTGTAAAACGTGATAGTTGTACTGCGGAGGTGGTGTAATGGGGTTTTTGCAACTTCGGCGTCAATTAGGGCTGGCAATTAAAAGTTTGCTTCAGGTGCCGAATTTTTGTATCACGCTAGTACTGACGTTGGCACTCGCGTTAAGCTGCTTTTTTGTCGCATTGAGTCTGTTTAGTGGCTTTTTTATTAAGCCGCTTGAGATTGAAAATGAATCACGATTTGTGGTGGTAGAACAAAAAAACGTATACCAAGATAGGGCGTCTGAAGGGCTGCAAAGCTTTCAAAATATGCTGAACTGGTATCAGATCCCCTCCATATTTGAAAAACGAGCTTTGATCAGTAGCTTTTCCGATGTGGTTGAAAATCTAGCTGGCAAGCCAAAGCTTACGCTGACTTTTGCAAGTTCGGATTATTTTAGTATGGTGAAAATGCCGCTAGCACGGGGGCGATACCTAACGCCGACGAAAAGCATTAGCCAGAAAAATCCAGAGGTCATTATTTCCTATAAACTTTGGCAACAATACTTCAATGGTGATGACAATGTGCTTGGGGAGAGTTTGCGGATTGTTGGCAGACTGTACACCATCGTCGGTGTTGCTGCGCGTACGCATATTGACCCTTACTTTTTAAGTGAAGGAAATGGGGCGCTGTGGCTTAGTTTCTCTGAAGATGAGCGATTTTTTGGTGATCAGCGCGGCGAGTATCATCCGTGGAGTAGCAGACTAAACAACTTGAAGTTACTGGCGATATTACCAGTCAATAGTGGTCAGGATATCCTCGTAGAGCAGCTATATCAAAATGCTCAACTGCACCAAAGCGAATGGAAATCGGCTGACGAAGCGTTACTTGATATTGAACCTATAGTACGTTCATATCGAGAAGTAGAGCTGGCGGGACATGACAAGCTTGCCATTATCGTGTTGTTGAGTGTGTCATGCTTGGTACTCATCGCAATTTTTAATGTGAGTAATTTGTTTATCTCTCGAGCTCACACTATCCAACAGCAACTAGCCTTACAAGCTATGCTCGGTGCGAAGCGTAAGCTGTTGTTTCGTGGCATTTTGCTAGAAGCGCTGTTATTGGTGTCAGGCGCGGTGCTGGTGGGGTTATTTATCGCGGCGTGGGAGCTGAGATTAGTTAAAGCGCTTACCAGTGGTTATTTGCCGCTGATTGATACCTTAACCTTAGATGCCACAGTGCTGCTCAGTGCTATCCTAACCGTACTGTTATTGGCTTTATTGTTTGCGTTTGTCACCTCACGCATGATTGATTTTAGCCAGCTTAAGCAAAGCATGCAGTCGTCAGGTAAGGGCAGCGTAAAAGCGGTACGCATAGCGACGACAAAAACACTGGTTGCAGTACAGCTGTTTTTTACCACAGTGTTGGTGCTTGGGGCGACTTTGGTGTTGTGTAAAAGCGCCGATACCTTGCTTAGACCGCTCGGAACAAAGTTGGACAATATGTATAGCGTGATGCTACATATTCCCGCAGATCCTACTCCATTTCCCGCGCGTTACGCCAATATTGAAGGATTCAAACTCGCGTTGGCTAACATTCCGGGCGTGTTAGGCGTCGCCCATGGAGAAAGTCCATTACAAAGCGATGTCCCTGTGGTTGCTATGCAAGATATGGCGGGTGAATGGACACCGAGTATGGTTAGAGGTAACGTTGGGCCGGATTATTTTGCATTAACCGGGCTTGAGCTCGTTGCCGGACGCACTTTTAGCGAAGCTGCAATTCGAGGCGAAAAGGAAGAGGCTATTGTTTCTTGGGCTGCGGCGCAGGCGTTAAAACCAGATGGTGATGTGATTGGTGAAACATATTTTATTTTTAACCCAGATGTACCTGCTGAAATCGTAGGTATTTCAAAAAACTTCAATCACCCTAAACGTCATCATGAACTTCAAGGTAAAACCGTTTGGCTACCCGCGCTGCCTTTGGGATATCCATTTATGATAGAAATGGAACCGGGAGCATCACTTACTCGCGCTCAGATCCAAAATGCCATCAGCGCCGTGAATGGTCAGGCGGGAATATGGCGTTTTTCAAACTTAACAAAGACATATCAGAGCATTACCTATTTGGAGCGCCTGACTTTACTGCTAAGCTTTGCGCTTTGTGGTTTTTGTTTGTTGTTATCTGGGGTGGGCATTTACGGTGTGCTTAACTATAGCTTTCAGCAAAGACGCTACGAGTTTGGGATGCGAATGGCACTTGGTGCCAAACGACACCGTTTATATCGGTTGTTATTGTCAGATACCATCTCGCCTATGTTAGTGGCGATGTTGGCTGCCATTATGGTTGTTGCGGGATTTTATATGAGTGTTTCGTCAGATTGGTTGTTGGCAAAATCTAGCTGGTTGCTTGTGGTGATTGTTACCATGTTGGCTTTTGCGTTAGCCACGGCAATTTACCCAATGAAACAGTTAATAAACTCGACACCAATGCGAGCATTAAAACATTAAAGTTTGGGCGTAAGCCCAAACAGGATATAAGTAGGAAGTGATGACGCCAATTTTAATCATCGACGACAACCCTGACGTGCGAATGTCAGCCACCATAGTGCTACAAAGTCATGGTTTTATGAGCCTTGAAGCCGCACACCCTGATGAAGCTAAAGCTATTTTATCGCAGCAGCCCGTTGCGCTTATTTTGCTTGATATGAACTTCAATAGAGATACAACCTCAGGAAAAGAAGGGCTGCAACTTCTTAGTTGGCTGAGACAAGCGCAAATAAGTGTGCCTGTGGTGGTTATTACTGCGTGGGCCAAAGTTGAACTTGCGGTCCAAGCAATGCAGTTGGGCGCATGTGACCTCATTGAAAAACCTTGGCACAACCAGCGACTGCTGAAAACCGTTAGACGCTACACTAAAAGTGCCGAAGCACTATCGTCATCACATGAACCACACGCGGACAATAACGCAACCTCTCAGTTATTTCAGCAAGCTCAGCGCGTTGCAAAAACCAATGCCAACGTACTTATTCTGGGAGAAAATGGCTGCGGAAAAAGTCAGTTGGCTAAATATATTCATGATAATAGCGGTCGCTCTGAGCACGCTCTTGTGAGCGTGAATATGGCCGCTATTCCAACGGAATTATTCGAAAGTGAGTTATTTGGCCATCGCAAAGGCGCATTCACCGATGCAAAAGCAAACCGTACTGGGCGGTTTGAAATGGCTGAAAATGGCACTTTGTTTTTAGATGAAATCGGCAGCTTGCCGCCGCCACTGCAGGGCAAGCTATTACGCGTGCTCGAAACGGGTGAATATGAAGTCGTGGGAGATTCTGAAACGCGCCGCAGTAATGCGCGGATTGTTTCCGCTACTAATACGGATTTGTCAGAAGCGATTAACGCTGGGCAGTTTCGCCAGGACTTACTTTATCGCTTAAATACGGTGGTGCTAAGGGTACCGCCACTGAGAGCGAGATTAGCAGAGCTTCCAAGCTTAGCAGCCCATTTTTTAACAAAGCACACCCAGCGCCATGGTAATGATACCGGGCGGGAGCGCACGCTAACTGCTGCGGCGCTAGACAAATTATTGAGTTACAGTTGGCCTGGTAATATTCGTGAGCTATCTCATGTCATTGAGCGGGCAGTGATCTTAGGGCTTCAGCCTGAGATAACTGCGGATGATATTGAGCTTGAGGAAGGTGTACCAGAGCAAGAGCTCCCACTTTTGAGCCTGGAAGAAGCCGAAAAACGCATGATTGCAAGAGCGATCCGCCATTTCGATGGCAATGTAGTGGCCGCTGGAGAATTTTTAGGTTTGAGTAAATCTGCAATTTATCGACGCCTAGAAAAGTACGATATTAGCCCGAAGGCAGAGCTTGATGGCTAAGCTGGTATCACTTGAGCACAAGTTACTGGTGGGCTTTGCGATACCTATAATTACACTTGCTATGCTCGCGCTTGGGATGATCTACTATTTTGAGCTTACGCTGTTAAGTGCAATCACTTTGTTGCTCGGTATGATGCTCCCCTCTGTATTCGCACTGAGTTACGGCTATCGGGCAGTAATGCAGGTACTTGAAAATTTGGCTGTCCAGTTGGACGGTGTGACCAACGAAGAGTTTGGTGTATGGCAGTTAGCGCAATACCGCAAGGGTCGGGTTGAATTGCTCAAGGTTGAGCTCAAGGAAGCCGCCAAGCGATTACGGCAAAAGCGTCAAGAATATGGTCAGAATGAAGCTTTTGTATTTAATTTTATTAGCGAACTCTCCCTGCCAACTGTGGTACTTGATGCGCATCATCATGTGTATTTTGCCAATCATGCCATGAATACCGTGTATCCAGAACAGGTGTTACATGGTGCACATGCTAAAGCTCTAGCGCTTCAGTATGTGGATGAACAATGGCAGCATACGCAGCACATCTCTCGATTTAGCATTGCGGCTCATAAACTATATCGGGGGCAGCGAGTCTATCAATTATTGGTGTTTTTCTCGGTGGAGCAAGCGCTGCGAGATAATGAAAAGCAGGTATGGCAAAAGCTACTATCGGTACTCAATCATGAAGTGCGAAACGCCTTAACTCCGGTGTACTCAATGGCGCAATCCCTACAACAAGATGGCAATATCATTTCACCTGAGATGCAGCAAACTATGCTCGGTGTAATAGAAAGTCGTGCAGCTCATTTACAGCAATTTGTTGCAAACTACGCACAAGTAGCGCAGCTTCCACCCGTTGATATGCAAAACATTGAGGTAGAGTTGCTGATATCGCGCTGGCAAGCTTTGTTTCCTAATGTTGAGATAAAGGCGCTTAATAAGGGCTTGGTTTATTGTGATGAAGATCAGCTAACGCAGGCTATGATCAACCTTGTCAATAATGCTGAGCAAGCAAATCAATCTGCGGGGAATGATGGCATAACACTAACCATAGATAGACCAAAAAATTGGCGCTTTACCCTAGAAGACAACGGCGCTGGTATTGCCAATCCAGAGAACCTTTTTGTACCATTTTATTCTACTAAACCAAAGGGATCGGGTATCGGCTTGGTGTTGAGCCGAGAGCTTATTCGTAATCAGCAAGGGGAGTTGCATTTAGCCAATTTACCGGACAATAAAGGGGCTCAAGCTGTGGTTACTTTGCGTTTCTAGTAAATTGAGAACAACTTCGCAATATTTGAATATTTATCTTTGTTTGTAATTTGTAACCTCAGGTTAAGTAGTTTTACCTTGCCATATTATGGCAACTGAGGATTCGTTTACATGAAAGATAAAAATCAATTAGGACTCGAGCAGCTCGCCGAGATGCCCATATTAGCGCTGTTTATTCGAACCTGTATTCCCATTTGTATCGGTTTACTCGTTGTGGGTTTATATGCCTTGGTCGACGGCTGGTTCATTAGTCGCTATGTGTCAGAAATGGCATTTGGTGCCGTGGCAATGATTTACCCGCTACAAGTGTTAATGATAGCGCTAACTGCTATGGTATCTGCAGGCATGGCGGCCACAATGACAAGGTTAATCGGTGCAAAGCAAGTAGATAAAGCCGCAGAGGTTATCGGTCATGGACTGATAATTGGCGGTATAGTCAGCGTGGTATTCTTGGTACTTGGTTGGCTTTATCCACTTGAGCTCTTATCACTTTTGCAAGTGGAAGCGGTTTTTGTAAAGGATGCGCTTAGCTACTTACAGCCACTATATCTTTGTGCCATTACCGGAGTTTTATTACCTATTGTGGCAGACATGTTCCGTGGTCAGGGTAAACCGCAGTTGATGATGCTGTTGTTATTAGTCTCCGCTGTGCTCAATATACTGCTTGATTATCTATTTATCGCGCAATTTGGTTTGGGGGTTGCTGGTGCGGCATATGCGACAATCGCAGCGCAATTGGGGGCATTGATTATTGCGCTTCAGCTCAAAAGAAAGCGTACTGACTTGCTTGCGGTTAAGGTGTGTTGGAAACCTCGAGCTTGGCTACCGATCCTCGCAATCGGGATGCCTATCTTGATCACGCAATTTTGCCTTGGCGTGCAAACTGCGGTGGTTAACTGGCAGCTGTTGTCGTTTGCAAACGAAAATTGGGTAGTCGCCCACGGCATGCTGGGACGTATTATTAATTTCGCAATTTTACCCGCGATTGCAATGTTGATCGCATTTCAAACTATTGTTGGCTATAACTTAGCGGCAGGACATAGTGGGCGAGTAAAAGCGTGTACGCGTGTTGCTTTTTTAGGTATGACAGGATTTGCGCTGTTATTGACGCTAGGGTTGATGGGATTGCCGAGGCTATGGCTGAGCCTGTTTACCGAAGCGAGTGAATTTCTCGAAATAGGAGAGCGCGTTTTTCGCTCAGCCCTTTGGGGGATGCCGCTATTTGGCGTGGTAATTTTAGCATCTGGATTTTATCAAGCAAAAGGTGATGCCAAACGCGCTTGTTTTTACAGCGCCTTGAAGGTGATGTTTATTCTAGTTCCATTAATCGTTATTGCACCGCACTACTTTGGCTTAAATGGTGTATTTATGGCACTTGTAGGGGCTGATTTTATAGCCGCAGGGTTAACACTGATACTGTGTTGGCGGCACTATCAACAGGCTAAGAGCCAATCGGGAGAGATACAGCTTGCATCAATCAACTGAGCAAAAGTTAAGCGCTGAAGAGATATATTTAGGGCGGTTACAACCTGTCATTGAGTGGGTGCATAGTAATCCAGAGTCGCCGCTTTCGTTACAGCAAGCGGCGAGCCTGAGCCATTTTTCTAAGTTTCATTTCCAGCGCATTTTTGCAGCTGTGATTGGTGAATCTTTGAGCCAGTACACTAATCGCGTGAGGTTGGAGCGCGCGGCCAATATGTTGTTGCTAGCCGAAGAGTACAATGTGACAGATATTGCGCTACAGTTTGGTTTTTCTGGTAGCGCAAACTTTTCGCGAGCGTTTAAAGAGCACTTTGGTGTGACTCCTTCAAGTGTGCGAAAAACAGAACAGCTAAGGAAGCTGGTGGCAAAAAATAACATTGAGCCTGCCCTTAACACGACACAACTTACCCGGATACACGCATTAAGAGCTGAGCGACACAGTGTTATTCAGCCTGTTAAACTACACTCTATTTCACAGCTATCCTTATGTACATTACGTGCGTCACAAGGCTACCAATTGCAAGGAATTAGCGCCTGTTGGCAGCAGCTTGCAGCGTGGGCTAGTGCACATGGACTGGATTATAGCCAAGTACAAAAGTTTGGTTTTGGTCATGATAATCCCGTTTTTACGCCACTAGATAAAGCGCGTTACGATGGCGCAATTGTGATTAACGACAAGTTAAAATCTGCGGTGACTCGGCCATATCAACTCAATGTGCTCAGCGCGGGAATATACGCAATTTTTGATTACCGTGGAGCAATTAAAGACTTGTTGAGTTTCCAATTAGATATTTTTGCAAAGTGGCTGCCACAAAGCGGATACGNCCTTAATTGAACATTATCCGGAAGTAATTTCACAAGAAAATGGAGGCTCGCCAAGTGAAAAGGTGATTGCGCTGGAAATCTGGCTAAAGGTCAAGCCGCTAAAATTTACTAAATCAATCTAAAAACTTCACAATTCGCCCACAAACTTTAAGCATGATCAACCGTACACCTAGCGGGAGATTAAAAAAGTGGTTGAACTAGAGTTAATTCGAGTTGATAAATACAGCGAGCAGACTTTTACACATTTGCTAGAAGCGAGTCATTATCAAAAGCAGGTGGGCTCGTTTGAACTGTGTAGCGCAACCAATATCGCTTATCTTTTTTATGCTGATGGTAAGTTGGTTGGCTTTACCGTAATTGGTATTTCAAACCGCCGAGAGTTTGAAGTCAGTGCACTGTATATTACTCCTGCCGAGCGCAGAAAGCGTTACGCCACCGAGTTTATGGCACACATTTGGTCGGTATACAAAGGTCGTTGGAAAGTGCGTATGCAAGATAAGGTTGAAAGCTCGTGTGGCTTCTGGTGCAAAACCTTGGCTGACATGACCAATCGCATGGACGAGAAAGCGAGTTTGAACGTTTAGTACCATTCCTGTTTTTCTAACCAAAATGCACGGCCAAAACCGCCTACATATCGAACCCTAGCCACTTCAATTCGCCATAGGTGAAAATCACCGAGCATGGCATATTGCTGAGCTTTTTCGTGTTTTATTACGAATTGTGCAATCAGGCTTTCGCTATCTGCTCTTGGCAGTTTGTGTGCATGCCCAAGAATAGTAACTCGCGCATTTTCAACGTCTTCAACCGTACCATCACCGAGCACCATAAACGAAAGTGCCGGGTGCTTGGCTAAATTCTTGGTGTGCTGGGCGATATCACTAATGAAGAAGTAAAAGTGATTATCTTCAAGAAAAACATATTGAGCGATAGAAGAAAAGGGAAACCCCTTTTGGTTGTTAGAAAGGGTAGATAAAAATGCGCTCTTATGGTTTTGGCATAGGGCCTTTGCTTCGTTGATTGCGGTTTCTCTCATCTTGTTATGCGCTTAAATAGTAAAACACCTAACTGCTATGATCGCTAAAACTAAAAATAAAATCAAAAACTGAGTAAGCAAAATCGCAAATTTGAAGCTACCTTTTTAAAAGGTATGTTGGTAATTTTTAGAGTATTTACTTGGTTTTTTATCTCGTTTGTAACATAGTTTGTTTACTCAAAACAGAGCAATGACATTATGCTAAGTAAACTAACAATAAAACAAAAAATTACTTTAGGCTTTAGTGCATTAGGCGTGCTGCTGCTACTTGCGTGCGCGCTTGCTTATTTAGCATTGGCGCAAATAAAGTCCGCTAATCAAAATATGGGGCAAATTACTTTGCCTATTCAGCGCAGTGCTGACGCCTTGCAACTTGAGCAGCTTAAGCTCAGCAAGTTGGTTTCTCAAGCTTATACCCTCGAAAGCGAGCAAGATATCAATCGGGCGCGACAGCAATTTACCACACAGCAGCAACTGTATGTTGAGCGCCAGCGGCACTTAACGTCATTGACGCAAGCCATGCCTGAATTTGTCACACCATTAAAGCAAACTCTGGCGCTGGGTGAGCAGCTCAGTCGTGCCGCAGAACAAATGTTGCAGGCTAAGACAGATGTTGTACAAGCGCAGCAACGGATCCAATCACAATATCAAGCACTTAAACAGGATAAAGAACAGGCCAGCAATGCCATGCTGGATCTTGAGTTAATCGAGACAGACAAAACACGGCAGTTGGAAGAAATGGTCGGGACTGGCGTTCGTATTGATGACATGTTGTTTACTTTGGAAAACAACAGTCAGCGGATCAGCGGGTTAACGCTAGAGCAAGTAGAACAGCACCAGCAAGACATGCTGTTTTTATTAGATAATATTGAAAATAACCTAACGTTTTTGAAGCGCCAAGCCTATGGCATGGATGCAGATGATTTGTTAAATCAGTTTAGTGAGGGCATGACTAAGCTCAGGGAAAAGCTGGGTGAGCCAGGTCATCTTTATGTCGCGGTACAAGAGAAACTGCGTCAGCAGCAGCAAGCGGCGATGTTATACAAGCAGTCAGAGCTGCATGCGTTTGCCATTTTAACCGAGCTTGAGAAAATGCAGCAAAGCGCCAATGCGGCGTTTAATCGTTCTCAAAATAATGCTGAAACCCTTATCGAGCGGGCGCAAAATACCGCCATCTTATTGGTGATTGTCTTTATCGCTTTAGGTGCGTTTATCTCGGTTTCAACCAGCCGGGCAATGCTTGGGCCGTTGGCTGCGGTGAATAAAATGCTTAAATACCTTGCTGCTGGAGACTTTTCGAAGCAAATGAGTAAGCGCAGTGATGATGAATTTGGTCAGTTAATTGATAATATCAATCAGGTTAAAGACAATCTCCGTGCTTTGCTAGAGTCAATCAATAATCAGGTTCATGAGTTAGAAGGACTATCGGAATCATCATTAAGCGAAAGTAAACAAATAGCCCATAATGCGACTGAGCAAATGCGCCGCATGGATAATGCCAATCGCTTAGCACAAAGTATATCAGCTAGTGCTTTGGCGGTTTCTAAGCGCTCGTCAGATAGCCTCGCGAGCATCCATACCGCTAACCAGCATAAAACCGAAGTCAGTAAATACACACAAGACAATAAAGAACATATTTTATCGCTCAGCACGCGCATGAGTGAAGCGGTAGAGAGTATGACTCAATTGACCACACATAGCGAAAATATCGGCAGTATCTTGGATACCATTGTTTCTATCGCTGAGCAAACCAATCTGTTGGCGCTAAACGCAGCAATAGAGGCGGCTCGAGCTGGTGAGCAGGGAAGAGGGTTTGCGGTGGTCGCCGATGAGGTTAGAACGCTTGCGTCAAGGACGCAAGAGTCGACTAATGAAATTAACCAAATGATCGCAGCACTGAGACAAGATACACATAGCGCCTCAGAGGCCATTAATTCCGGCCAACGTGATGTTGCCTCATGTGTTAAACAAAGTGAGGCGCTTGCCAGTGCCATGGATGAAATTGCCAACGCTATTTTACAGGTTACGCAGTTGAGTGAAGAAGTCAGCCAAGCCGCTGATCACCAAGCGACGGATTGTCAGCAAATTGAGCAGGTGATGCTAGATGCACAAAGTACCGCAAATGAGAATGCTCAGGCGATGCAAAGCTTGGCGAAAGGCAGCGAGTCACTAAGCAGCTTCTCGCATCGTCTAGCAACACTGGTTGAGCGTTTTAAATTGTAAAAGTGTAAACCGCTATTCAAATACGCTTTGATGGTCTGGAATAAATATAAGACATTACTGCGATTTTTATACTGCCAACTACACAGGCTAACCAGGCCGCTGGTGAGAGCAAAATAAGTAACGCATAGCTTGCTGTCATGCCCACTGTTGCCATGACTTTGGCCTTGAGCGGAATAACCTTGTATTGCTTCCATTGCGTTAATGAAGCGCCAAACCTTGGGTGATTTAGCAGCCACAAGGCAAGCCTAGGAGAGGCTTTTGAAAAGCACGCCAAAGCCAGAATAAAAAACACAGTGGTTGGCATGACGGGCAAAACAATACCAATAACACCGAGGGCTACAAATAGGTATCCGCATAGCAGTAGGGCTATTTTTTTATAGTTGGCTAAGGCGGCTTTAAACATCATGAATAAACGTGTGCCTGGAATGCTTGGAAACGGGTGAATGCCTGACGAGCACCTTCAATTAGCGCCTGTTCTTGCTGTTCGCTCAATTCAATTGAGTCTATGATTTGCACAAGCTCTCGCCAAGCGCTGCCGCGGCCAGCTCCTGGGCCTGCTAAATATCGAGCGCCGTGCTGCGCATTAAAACTAAGCTTGGCCCCAACTTGTTTACCTAGCATGGCTGCACCTACCTTTGAGCCCTCAACCACATACAGCCAGCCGAGCGCTTTGGCGGTGTCGGTATTATTGGTTACTTCTGGCATTAAGTAGGGAGTAGGGATGGCGGTTTCAAGGTCGATAAAGTCTTGCTCAAGCAAGCCTAAGCGGCGACGCTCAGCCAAATCAGGAATAAGCCCTAACAACTCTGGGTGTTCATAAAGGGCGCTCACATCTTTTAAAAAATAAAACTGTAATCGCAAGAAATCGAGATAGCTTTGTGTATTGACGAATGGGTTTTGCGCCATAATGGATTTGTCTACATTGTCGTGGGTATCTGCAGTTGCATGTTTTAAGTTTTGCGCTCGAGAAAGTGCAGAGGTAACAGTAGTCATTAATGCTCCAAGGTGATGTAAAAATATAGCGCTGTCTTTAAGCAAAAGTACAGCGCGTAAGTGTTTATTAAAGTTTGATTTCTAAGCCAATCGACATGGTTTGCCCAGGTTCCGGCATTGCGACGATTGAGCCGGTTGAAACCTTATATTGATCGGTCAAGTTGGTGATCGCTAGGCTGCCTTTGATGCTGTCGCTAAAGATATAATCAAGATAAAAGTTGAGCTGATAGCCTGCTGGAATATACTCAAGTGCAGTTACCCCAGTCCCTGCCAAAAAGCCGCCCGGGTGATGTTTCTCAGAGTGCTTTTTGTAAGTAAAGCCCATATCAATTGTGTCGTTAAAGAGTGTCATGCCAAGCGTAGCGATATAGCTTTTTTCAGGGGGCACACGAAGTGGTGTTAAGCTGCCTGAAAAGCCCGTTGTGTTACAAGTCGCGGTGCCTTCAGCCTGTGCAATTAAACGTGAACACATCTCTACATTTGTGTACTTGGTGTAAGATAACTTGCTGTAAAATAGGTCGCTTTGGTAATGAATACCAAACTCTGTGCCAGGCAGTTTAAACTTGTCATAGTTGGTAAAGGTAAATGTTTGTTCCCATGAAGGTGCATCGGGTTTAGGTAAAAAGCCGGTGGCTAGCATGTCTTCAATATGGGTGTAGAAGTACTCCGCCGAGATAATTAGCTTATCCCCGTGGCTGAGTAAGTTGCTAAAGTCACTCTCAAAGCCAATATCATACGATTTCGTTTTTTCAGGGGTGATCGGGTAGTCACTAGAGTAGGAAAACACCTCATTAGAAACCGTTGTTTCGTACAGGTTTGGCATACGATATGCGTTGCTGTATTTGGCTTTAATGACTGTATTATCAAGCAATTGGTAATTTGCTTGCACAGTCACATCCGCTTTGGCATCAAATGTAAGCTTCTCGCCTGCTTGATAGTCCTCGTTTGCCGAGTCATGAAGATTTAAGTTCAGTGCAAGCTCTACTGGCGCAAGATCGATAGTGGCATTGGCAAATAACGCTCGTTTTGTTTGCTTGCCATGTCGTGAAGTCGCTTTTAAATTGAAGTCAGCAGGGTACCAGTCTCGATTAAAGTTGTCTTTCCAGTCTTTATGTGGGCTTAATTTTTCAACTTGCCAGGATAGGCCATAGGTCAAAATAATCGGTGTACTTGCCAGAGATAATGCAGAGGTATTGAATGCACTTATCCCATGACGCTGATTATTATAACGGTGAAAGTATTGTCCCGCATTTGCTCCTAGGTTGCTACCTAGTGCATTATATTGCTGTAATCTCGCGCTGGTACGCCAAACGTTAATACTGAGATCAACTAATGAGTTATTACTCGGTAAAAAATGGTATAGCGCACTGGCACTATTTACCAAAGCAGAACCCGGAGCCCACTGCGGCATGGTTTCTACACCTTCTGGAATTTCTTCGGACATCCATTGTTCTTGGCCACTTTCATCGATCACCTTCCAAAACTTGGTGTCACCGGCTCGTTGTTTGTACCAGTAGGTGGCTAACATTTCTCCCGCTTCTTGCTTATGGTAGCGTGTATTCACCTCTAACGATTGTTCATCCGTAAATGCATAAGTTAGTTTGGCTAGGTATGAGTCGCTTTCAAAGCTTGTATTGACGACTTCTCCATTTTGATTAACCGGCGGTGGAATAAGGTCGACTACTGTGACTTCGTCATATTGCCCTTGGTGTTCAGTTGAAGGCTCCCAACGCACGTACTCCTTGGCTTCAACAAAGTCGTTAAAACTATTTTTACCAGCAAAATAGTTACCAACCTTTTTCTTACTGTAAGCGAGTACCACTTGCAAATTATCTTGTTGATAAGCGGCCGCTAGCGTAAACCCACCGCCTGCAAAGTCGAGTGTGTCATTGTGGTTGCTGATTTCGTAATAACTTTGCAGGCCAAAGCTCTCAGGTACTTCAGGTGTTTTATTATTGTTGTGCGTATTTATCTTAACTAAAGCGCCAAGATTCTGACCGTCTTGGAGAATATCTTGCGTGCCTAAGGTACGGATATTGACTGTTCCGCCGATTGCGCCTGAGCCAAAAGGAGATGCTTTGGCTGATGCGCCTTTTTCGACATTTACCGAGCTTATCAAGTTTGAATCGATATAGGTTCTGTCAGACGAACCCATATAGCCTCGGTTTGTGTGCGTTGATTGCAAACTTCCGTCGATGAAAATCGGCACTCGGCCTTCGCCTTGAACGCCACGAATACCGATATCAAGTGCACCCGCTTCATTTCGAATATTGTTTGCCTCTACACCAGAAAACGTTGAGAAGATATCCGAGTTAGATAAGCCCTTGGTTCGAGCAATCTGTTCACGATTAAGGTTGAGTTTATCGCCTTTGACAGTGATAACTTCAATATTATCTTGCGGATTTGGTGTTTGGTTGTGCTTAGCCAGAGTGTTATTGAATTTGCCTTTTGCTGGCGTTAACCCGCTAATCGCCGCTTTAATAACAATGTTATTGTCGATAATGCTCGCTGTTAACTGGCTACCTTTTAGCGTACGCTCTAGTGCTTCGGTTAAACTGATTTCACCTTTAAGTGCAGGGGCTTGCAGGCCATTTAATAGTTTCGCATCGGCAATTAGATTCATGCTCGCAGCCTCAGCTACCTGCGTTAAGGTATGACTAATAGGTTGCTGTGCAAGATTAAATTGATATATAGCAACTTGACTCTGCGCGGCTGCAGGCAGGCTCAGGCCAAGCCCGAGTGCAAATGCTAAGGGAGTGAGTTTTGTGTTGAAAACAGAGCGAGTTCTCATTGTTATGCGTCCAAATAAATTACCTAAGGTGAAAACGAATGAGAATGAGAACTCCTCAATAAAAATTTAAATGTTTTTATCTTGTCATCGAGAATTAACTATAACTATATGATTATTAGACTCTTTAACTTCTACAGGGAGAACATGTGGAAGTAAGTTTAAAAAGCTTTTTAGCTCTGATGCTAAAAAAGTACCCGAAATTACTAATTGCTCAGTTGATTGAGCGGTTAAGGTGTAACTTATCGCATGATGTCGTTTAAATTCCTCAAATACTTCGTTGAGTGGCGCATTGTCGAACACGAGTCGTCCTTGTTTAAACGCATCAACGAGATTGAGGTTTGGATCAAACTCAGTCTTGACAATGCCGTCACTGCCCACGACCGCCATTTGACCTTTTGTTAGCGTTATTTGCTGATTTTGGCTTTGCACGTTTACACGGCCATGATCCACCACAATGCGAACGCTATCGGCTTTTTTATCAACGGAAAAGCGGGTACCTAATACGGTAATTTTTGTGCTGCCGGCACTGATAACAAATGGTCGGCTTTTGTCACTGGCAACGTCAAACAGCACGCGACCACTGAGTAGCTTATTACTGCGCCGGTTGCCATCAAAATCAATAGCGAGGGAAGTTTTGGCATCTAAGGTCAGTAGCGAGTTATCGGGCAGTGAGATATTGCGCAATTCGCCTCGTGATGACTGATAGCTGGCGTGAAAGGTGTCGTTGTTTACTTGAAAGAACCACGTTTGATAGCCAAAGAAACTCAACGTAAGAAGTGCAAAGCATGCAGCAATGGCGAAGTACCGCTGAGTTGTCTTTGATTTAAGCTTAGAGTGTGTAACTGGGTTCTCTAATTGTGCAATGTCTTGCTCTGAAAATTGCGATAACAGTCGCTCAACCTGTTTACTTTCTTGATAGGCTGTTTGGTGCGCACGGCTTTCACCAAGCCAACGATCGAGCGCTTGTTGCTGCACTTTATTGAGCCCTTGCCCTTCGAGTTTCAGCCAGTGGTTTACTTGCTGTTGTATTGATACATTATGACGGTCCATTGTGATTCTCTTATTGTTTTTGTAATGCGTTACGGCAAGTGAGCATGGCAGTTGCCAAGTGTTTTTCGACCATGCTGACAGATATCCCCATTTGCTCTGCTATTTGTGGCTGATTTAAGTTTTTAAATTTATAGAGCACAAATGCTTGTTTGGTTTTTAGGGGTAAGGAGTCGATACTTCGATTAAGTAATGCCAGTTGCTGTTGACTTGCAAGCTTAGCCTCGGGCTCATAATGACTTGGCGCGACTAATTCGACGTCGTCGGGCTCTGCAATGGTTTGATTCTTTCGATACTGATCAATCACAATGTTTTTCGCGGCTTTAAAAAACAGCGCGCGCTCTTGCGTGTTATCCTGCTTTGGATTGCTGCTTTTATAACTTAGTATTCGGGTATACGCCTCTTGAACTATATTTTGAGCCTTGTCTTTGCACCCCACTGAACGAGCGATATAACTTAATACTTCTGAGTAATAACGTTCCAAAATACACCAGTTTGCTTTTCAAAAGTCGCGCATACTAGCATTAAAAATTGTTATTGAGAATTGTTTTTGTTTGCGTTTGCTGGCTTTGAACTGTTCGTTAATAGATTTTATGTTTTTAGTGTTTTTACTTGAAAGTTGATTGTAAGATCATGAAACAATTAGCTTTACTTTAATTTTGTGGATCCAACCACCAAGCGCAGTGCTTATTAAGGCGTAGGAGCGATACCTTTGATAATGCGCTGGCAGGCGCTGGGATCCATAAAATGGGGCACCGGATAATCCGGATGTGCTTCTTTTAACGCCAGCTCTGCGAGTAGTGCTGCATCATCAGGGAGTACTTCGGCGAGCGTGGTTTGGATTTGTAAATCAAGCAGTAAGCGCTCAATGTGCTCTAAAAGATCATCTGCTTGGCGCTCGACGGGATAGTCTAACGAGGTTAATCCACAGTATCTGGCGATGAGCGCGAGTTGCTGGTTAATGCGCTCGCCATACCAGGTTAGCACGGGCATGAGTAACACTGCGTTGGCAAGCCCGTGCGGCGTACCATATTGAGCGCTCAATTGGTGTGAAATTGCATGCACGTAGCCGACAGAGGTTCTGGTAAAAGCTTGTCCTGCGTAATGAGAAGCGAGTAGTAGCTGTGTTCTTGCTTCTAAGTTTTGTGGGTCTTGTTGCGCTTTGGGTAGATATTCAAAGATGGCTCTACAGGCTTCAAGAGCACGTTCGCGGCTAAACTTAAGACAGTTAATGCTCAGTAGCGCCTCAATGGCGTGGGTTAGTGCATCAATTGCCGTTGTCGCAGTGATATGTGCGGGCATACTTGTGGTTAATTCTGGTAATAACACGGCATGGTGTGGCACTAAACAAAAATCAGTCGCGGCATATTTGGCGTGATTAGTAGGATCGTTAACGACGGCGGCAACGGTGGTCTCCGAGCCGGTTCCTGCGGTTGTTGGGATCGCGATATTCGGCGGTAGGCGTTTTAATACTTTAAACAACCCTTTGAGTTTAGTCACCGGTTTGTTCGGCTTGACAGCCCGAGCACCGATCAGCTTGCCCGTGTCGAGTACCGAGCCACCGCCAAGCGCGATAATTGCTTTACACTGATGCTGTTGGTAGACCTTTAGACCATCTTCAACGTTTGTTATGGTTGGGTTGGGTAAAACATCTGCGTAATAATGCGTGACTAACTCTGACTCACGTAGTGTGTTTTCCACAACCTGATGCAAGTTGAGCTTGAGCAGCACTTGGTCGGTCACGACTAAGACGTTATCTCCACTTTTTAACCCCAGCGCCTTAATGGCGTCTAACAGCCCCGTTTTTCCCTGATGTAATTTGGGATTCGGGATCCCGATAAAAATAACAATGCACTTTAGGGCAAAATGGTAAATACGGTAAAACCAACTCATTGCGATCCGTCTAATTTTGTTTTTGTATCATTTAAAAAATGTAGACGGATCATCACTGAATTGCTAGCAAATTTTCGGCTAGTTTGTAGTGATTTGCTGTGAAACTGGCTTTTCTTCTTTAATTGGTGCTTTGGGCTTGTCCATCTCAAATGCTTCTATCATTAGCAAAATATGGGCCGCGCTCCATGAAAAGTTCGGAGCACCTTGCTGCTCGCCGGTGAGTGGATTATAGTTTTCGCGAATAGGCGCGTTTTTCATCAGACCATCCGCATTTTGCATAAATCGATCAAGCAAAGTGTTCGCTTCAGTTACATAACCATAATAACTTAGTCCCATCAAGCCAAAATACAATTGGTCAAGCCAGACACGACCACGCCAATAGATGTTTGCGCCAAATGCAGGGTTGGTCTGGGATGAAGAGCCTAGAGGAATATAGGTGTTGAATTCACTGGGGCTGAGCATTACTTCAGAGACGCGTTTAGCATGATACGCTGTTGCGACCTGATTAAAGAGCGGAGCCCAACCCTCCGGGCCGCGACCACGTTCAACGATTGGTTTTCCTGCACAGCCATTTTCAAGCGGTGATGGGGCAATGCGAATGTCGTAGTAGTATCCGCTGTGATCGTCGAACATGCAGCGGTTAATATAATCGGCGATCTGCTTTGCTTGTGCTGAAAATGCTTTGGCTTCTTGTGGTTTTGCTAAGATATCGGCGATGGTACTCAAGTTTTTGGTATCAGAATAAAAATAACTGGCCCCATCAACCGATTCTTGCATCAAAGAGTAGCCTAGTAGATGGCCTTGGGCGTCCTTATTGCTAGCAAATTCGACTTGCCAGTCTTTAGCATCACCACCTTGCTTCACATAGGTCTCAAGCTGCTGTGGTGAGATAAAACCAAAGTTAGCAGCATCGTCTCTTCCAGACTCCCATGACGCTGCGGTCTGGGCGGGAATACTTATCTGTTTACCTTGCGCCTGCGCATCGCGATAGGCTTTTAGCCCAAAGTGGGCATGCTTTTGTTTTCCTTCATGTAGATAAAATAACAGCTCACCCGCTTGATTATTATGGTGTTTATCTATGGTTGCACCAAATTCAGGAATGCCATTTTGGTTGTGATCGCGGTTGTGCAGCCACCAATCACGATAGGCGACAAGTTTAGGGTAAATTTGTGCAAGCCAAGCTTTATCTTTGCTGGCATGGTAGGTATTCAACACCGCCCAAGCGGCCAGCGAGGGTTTTGAATTCCGTTCACTCCAATTGCCCCCATCGCCACCGCGTTCTGGTGGCAGGTTATAACCAATTAAATCGGGTAATAAGCCTTTATCTTGGGGTCGCACAGGATCGTTAGCTGCTATTTGATAGGAAAATACGGCATCAATGTTGGCCTTGGCTAAATCTGGTGCAAATAGTCTCAGCGCTGACGCTTGTTTCCAGCTGTCCCAAGGCCAAGTTAGATTGCCGGAAAACCAACGGGCAGTAACCGAAGGCGATACGGTATCAAACGCGATTGCCCCTGCGGGAGATCGCCAGTTACCAATAAGGGTTTCAACGGCTTTTATCGCCAATGTTTGTTTATCTCGTGGTAAGGTTTGATAGCGTGCTAAATAGCCCATCCAGCGAGCTTTAGAGCGTTGCCAATACGTAACAGGGGATGAGAGAATTTCGGCAACGGCCTTTGCTGTTTGTATGCGTTCCTGTTGATTGTGTACATAACTTATGGCGGTATAAAACTGCAGATCACCAGAGATTTGCGTCTCGCTATAATAACGGTTTTTTTCCACCACATTTTTGAAAGGGATTGTGCGAGTGAGTGAGTACTCGTTGCTACCAGAGGTCAGAAGCGCCCACGGATCGCGAACACGACCAAAAGTGGTACTAATACCACTTTCATTGGCAACCATGGTTGGTGCGAGCTTAGGGTATTGTTGGTCCAGTGTTTGTTGTTCATTAAGCTGGTGGAGTAATTTGCCGTCCAATTTTAAAGTCAGTTGTTGCTTTGTATGAATAGTGGTTTGAATAAGAGAAACACGCTCACTTACAAAGCGTAATCGGATTGTGACCGTTGCCAGTTCATGTCTGAGTGTTTGCACCAGCTCTCCGGGCAGGCTGTACTGCGCTGCATCAAATTGCAACTTGGTCTTACCATGAAAAACCTGTAGACGCTCAATACGTTCAAATAAATACGTTAAATACTCTTCGGTGATAATCGCGTTACCCGTGAAGCCGCCAAACTCCGCAGCGCTATGAGGAAGTAAGTGACCATGCCATGCGCCGTTATCAAAAAGTGGTGAATATGGACTATGGCCAAACTTGTCTGCGGGCTTCATCACCTGAGGATGACCAAAGCGTGAAACCGCATTGATGATCTTTGGGCTTGCGTGTGTTTTGCATGCTACAAAGAGCACGAGTAATAACATTCCTGTGAGTACTTTCATTTGTTATTTTTGAATAAAGTATACAATTTTGGAGATGCTATCACAGCGACGTGCAAAGTTCAGTAGCAAACGATGAATTACTCGTCAATGGGGCAGCCGACATCAACCTTTTTGCGTTGCACCTGTACTCGTTCAGCGGCGGCGCGTAGCCGACTTATATATTCTGGAGGGGCGCTGGGATTGGCGGTTAAATAAAGGGTTTTACTTAACTCAGGGACTTCTAGCACTTTGTCCCATTGCTCCACTAAACCCATTCTAGCAGCCATTCTATCTACAAAATTTTCGGCACCAAAAATAAAGTCTATTCTGTCTCTTTCAAGCAGCTCACCTGCACGACTCAAACTGGTTACTGATAGCATGTTCTTATCGGCGACAAAGCCTTGTGCCTTTAAGTAGTTTTCGGAGAGTTGATCAGCCGCAACAGCGACAACATGTTGTTTGATTTTCCATATTTCCCATACTTGTTGATTGGCAATATCAGCACGCTTATAAAATGCGACCTTTAGCTCACAAAGTGGCGCAATCCAGATGTGGTTTTCTTCACGTTGTTCTGTTCTGGCGATCGAGTAGAGCAATGAGTACGGGGATTTTTTGGAAAAGGCTTTTGCGCGAGCCCAAGGCAACATATAAATTTGATAACTTAGCTCTGCTTCCCACATAATGAGGCGCACAATATCCGTAGCAGGCCCTGTAATGGTGCTGTTCTTTTGCTCTATCTGGTACGGAGGAAAATGCTCTGTGTAGATATCTACTTTTGTTGGTGCTGTGGCTAAGGCACTGAATACACTAAATATCCCTATAACGCTCCCAATTATATACAGCATATCACATTCTCAAGATCGTTTTTAACAGTATAACTCATAATGTGTTATTGGTTTTGGGTAAATTAATGTACCAGTTTAAATTCTATATTGGTGTGTTATTGGAAATTATTATATGGTTTTTTGGTGTCTTTTAAGAATCAAATAATGGCGTAAAATTGCTCTCGTTGTAGAGGAGTCGTTATGCGCTTAGTTTTATTCTTGCTTATGTTGTTTGTGTCTACTTACTCACATGCTAGTGAAGTTGCAGTTGATTATGTGATGGGAGAGGGGGATGTAAAAGGGTTGCGGCTTGGGTATCGTCCCTTGCATTATAGTTTAGCGGATTATGGTTTTGGAGAAGGGGCCTATGTTTATTTTGAACTAAGCACCAACTATTGGGAATATGGCAAACCAAAACGCTCAGACACGACGTTTGCCATTGCATTGTCACCAGTGCTTAGTGTTCCACTGACCGAGTTTGCTGGCAAGCCGGTAAATTTTGAGTTTGGGATTGGTATGACCTACGTCAGTGATACCCGATTTGCGGGCAAAGACATTGGCGTTCACTATCAGTTTGAAGACCGTATTGGACTTAGTGTTAATTTGAACCCCAGTACTAAAGTTGGGATCCGATATCTGCATTATTCTAATGCTGGTTTGAGCGACCACAATCCCGGTCTTGATTTTTTTAATGTGTTCTACGTTAAGCGGTTTTAACGCTTAATTTCATTGAGTTAGTTTTATCTCCCTTTGTGATTTCAAGGATGAAATTTTTCTTACTAAATAACCTGAGCTGCGGATAATTAATGCTTTTCTAGCAGCCAGTTTTAGCGCTAACTGCGTTGAATTCACTTCCAATAGCCAGCTATTGGTGCGTAAATTCGCCTTGCCTACAGGATGTAGGTACCTTAGCGAGAGCAGGACGCGGAAGCGGTGTTTTCCCTAAAACTTGCTGGCTAGACAAGGAAAAAACTAAGTTGTGCTTTAGCAACAATGAGTTGGAACATTCCTTATCCAAACCTCAGGTTAAATAACGTCATTTTTTCTTTATAGAGTTCCAGTTTCCGAGATAATAGAATGCAGTTAAACGCTTGACCTAAACTAAGGTTTAGGAGTTAGGGTTCTGCGTAAATCAATAATAATCAAGGAACATCAATGGAGAATAGCTCTGCAATTGAACGGTTAAAGCGTTTTACACCTTTAGTTTGGGTCATGCTTATTGGTAACTTTTTTGTTCGCGCTAGTTACTACATGGTATGGCCTTTTTTGGCTGTTATTCTGTACGAGAATTATGGACTGAGTGCAACTGAGGTCGGTTTATTGTTGACGGTGTCCGCTACTTTTGCCGTATTTTTGGGGTTTTATACGGGGAATCTTGCTGACCGCTTCGGTCGCACCAAAATGCTCTACACGGCAGTGTTTGTTGGTGTGATTTCTTTTTCACTGTTGGCTGTGGCTGAATCGTTGTGGCTGTTTGCAACGTCAGTGTTCTTAGCTTGTCTACCCAGAACGCTGTGGGATGCGCCTAGTAAAGCGTTACTTACTGAAGAGCTTGCCGACGCAAAAGACAGGGAACTTGCACTGCATTTACTCTATTTTCTCGTGAATGTGGGAGCGGCTTTAGGACCATTGTACGGTCTATGGGCGGGGCTTAATGGCGAGCAGTTTAGCTTTATTTATACTGGCATTTCGTATATTGGTTTGTTGCTCGCGTTGCTTTACTTTAGACCTAAACAGAGTAAAGCGCAGACTTTTGCTTTGCAATCTGCCGCTCAGTCAGTGCCGAAGTTTGCACAGTGGCTGGGTATCTTGCGAAAAGATAGGGTCTTTTTAATTGTGCTAATTGCTACAACTTTAGTGTATTTGGTCTATGCGCAATGTGACTCTAGCCTAGTGCAGTATTTGACGCGTGCAGAGGTCCCCGATTTGGCTTGGCTAATTTCTAGCTTAATCATCGCAAATTCTAGTGTGATCATCGTTTGTCAGTTTCCATTACTACATCTGATGCGTAATTGGCGCATTGAAAATAGGCTTTATGCGGGTGGCGTGATATTGATTATTTCACAAGTCATGATGGCCTTGAATGATGTACAAAATATTTGGGGATGGATTGCAGCCATGATGGTGTTAAGTCTGAGCGAAGCAATTATGTTTACTAACATCAATGTCTATATTGACAGATTGGCACCAGATAATCTGAAGGCTAGTTATTTTGGTGCTGCTGGCTTATGTTCATTAGGGTACGCATTAGCGCCTATTTTAGGCGGACTTATTTTAGATTTTTACTCCGGCATGATGCTGTTCATCATCATGACCTTAGTATCTATCACCGCACTTGGGTTTTATCGCATCGCTGAGCTGAAGCCTAAGGCGACGTCAGAAGCGATATAGCTTAGCTAACTCGGTGACCTAGAAAGGGTCACCGACTGTTTGCTTTTATATTAATGATCCTAAGCAAAGGTTAGTTACTTTACTTCCCCGCCATTTTTTGCAAGTAATCCAGACGTTGACGCTCCGCAGCCGAGGGCTGATATGGGCGCTTCTCTAGCGCATCAAAGTAGAAATCAGTGATGTGGTATTCGGTTATTTTGCTATCACCAAACTGCGCGAGCTCTCCAGGCATTGGCGACATTCTCTCAATCACAAATGTCTTTAGCTTGAACTGGGACGGGCCGGACTTTTCTGAAAAAGGAGCAAGCACCGACTGATGTGCTTTTAAGTTGAATACCTGTTTCCCTTCGCTTAGCTTTTGCTTTTCAACCAAATGACTGATTGGTGTGCCATCGGAAGTAAATAGGTTTGCACGGATACGATAAGTACCACTTTGCTTTACTTCAAGTTGCAATGGAATTATCAGGTCTGCTTGCTCGGGGTAAGGTTCAGCAATGGCGAGCAGTGTGGCGCTAGGTTGGTAATAGCGGATACTTGCCGTTAATGCAACGGCCTTAGCCGAGCTTGGCTTAGCACGCACGACGACATTCAGCTCTTGAGGCCATGTTGTCTCGCCATCGACTGCACCAAGCCAAATACCATCAGACTCTTTGAGGCGGGTGGTAGATAGGGTTTGCTGTGATGTAGGGTTAAGTATCGTTGCGGTTGCGTTAGAAAATTGACTACCAGATAAACTTATCTCGATAGTAGCAGGGTGCACAAAGCGATATTGATTCAGCGACAAAGACACTTGTTCGTTGTTTTCTTCAATTGGCATTTCGATGGCATAGAAATGATTTGGATTGAGCCTATCAAAATCACCTTTGCCAAGGGGCTGTGAATAAGGAGGTAGAGAAATACTATACTCATAATGTGCCGCAGCTGATTGCGCAGCTTGTGCCAGTGGTAGCGATTCAATCAGTGATTGTTTTTGTGCTATCGTAGTCTTAGGTATGGCTGGTGGCGTCAAAATAGGAGTGGTGACTTGTGGTGTTGTTGCTAACGCAGGTGAGGGCAGAACTTCGCGCTGCAAGGCAAAATATCCTGCAGTGATACAGATCACAATAAGAATGACACTAATCAACAAAAACTTTTTCATAGCAATACTCGGTTAATATAAGGAACTGCATGGAGCAGTTCCTTGGGTATAGAAATTAGCAAAATAACCGTTAAGTTATAGTGAGTTCAGTATTAACTGTGAAAAACTTTGTGAGTTAGACTCGCTAACATAACGGTAAGTCTTTTTCCAAAACCAGCTACCCGTTGTTTCTTCATAGGTGTTGTAGCTAATCGTTTTATAACCCGCGTTAAACTGAGTACGAGCCGCTGTTACTTTGCCTTGGTATCCTGCATCTGGCAGGTTACCGTGGCTATATTCCGCGCTCATTAGTAGTGGATAGTGATATGGCATAAAGCTAGTTACAGCATCATCTTGAGCGGCTAACTGACCGTTGATAGCAACGCTTGTGCTACAACTACCAAAGTCACCTTTTGTCGATGCACCACAAGAAGAGTGTGTTGACACAACACCATCATCATTTCCTGGTAAGAAACCTGAAGTGAGGCCGTAGTAATCGCTTGCATCAGCAACAAAACGTAGGCGAGGCGCATTGTCACTTGGGTACTGAGCAACTTGTCGCGCGTTATTTACTTTTAAATCCCACATGATACCAAACTCTTCAGGCATACTGCCAAGCCATGCCTCAACTGCTTGGCGAGTAAGTTCACCGACTACACCACCAGAAGTCGCAGCGTTGATAGCAGTGTCTGCGAGTTCGCTTCCGCCACCTGCACCTGCAAGGTCAAAAGTAGCAATGATATTGAGTGGTTGAAGACCCGCATTTTCAAGCCAGGTTGCTTGGTTATCTAAGATATAGCGCGCAACCAAATCACCCGTTGAGTGGGTAATAAAGACACAGCCAGAATTACAAGTTCCATTTTCTGCAAATGCTTTTAGTTTTGGCCAAATATAATCTGTTGCAATTTTGCCTTGTAAGCGTTCATAAGAAGGCCAATCAATACGCTCATCAGCGTGGTTTATCCAAAAAGATGACCAGTATTCTTCACCCTCAAGCTCGACATTAGTACTGTTAGGGCGATTAAGTTGGTCCGCTTGAAAGCCATGAATTAGAATTGTTTTATATTCATCGGCCTGCGCGGGAGTTGCAAGTGCAGCACTTGTTAATAACGCTGAAAGTGCAGCAGTGTATACAAAGTTAGTTTTCATTGTCTAAGTCCTTTAAAGCGCCAAGTGCTACATCTATGGTCGGCCTACAACAAAATTCCCTACTTTGTTTAATCGTCAATTCGGGAAACTATAGGCATCGCACAACTACTTTCACTACTACTGAAACGCATCTTTGTTAGTATATTATGTGGCGTGAAAAGCTATTCCCACGCCGGTCTAAAAAGCTAAAATCACGCCATTTCAGGGTTGTTATGGAGTTCAGATAGCAGGTTCAGGGTTTTCTCGCTGCGGTTTACAAATGGATTAGTCTCATCCCATACATAGCCCGCAAGCACAGAAGTGATTTGGCTCTTAATTCTTTCAGGCTTGTTGTCTGAGAAAAATAGGCGGCGCAAACGCCCGTCGTACCAGCCTTCAATGTAGGTGCGCATGACAGCAATCCCTTTAAGCATATGCGCTTCATAATCTTGCTGCCAATCGGCTTCCTCGCCATTTAACTGAGCGACAATGAGATCAGCTGCGCGAGCGCCTGACTCAATCGCAAACATAACGCCGGCTGAAAATACGGGGTCAATAAATTCACTGGCGTTACCGGTTAGCACAAAATTTTTGCCGAACAGTTGTTTAATACCTTTTGAGTAGCCTTTGATCTCCTTTGGCTCCATACACAGCGTCATTCCTTCCAGCATTGCTAACACATGTTGATCGCGAGCAAGGTAGGTTAAAAAGCGCGCTTTAGCATCGCCCTCTGCACTTTCCAAATACTCAGGGTTACCAACAAAGCCGACTGAAACACGACCGTCAGAGAAAGGTATTAGCCAAACCCATACATCCTCTTCGTGAACCAGAATCGTTACTTTATTGTTTTCAGTCCCAGTCTCCATGCCATCAACTGGTTTAAATTGCGCGAACAAAGTTGCCCGAGTCGGTGCGGACGAAGGTTCATTTAAGTCAAGTAGATTTGCTAGTACTCGGCCATAGCCGCTTGAGTCAACAACGAATTTGGCTTGTATCTCCTGCACATCACCGACCTCATTGGCTACCTTAATGATAGACTCTGCTAGATCCATGTTGGCATCGACTACGGAAGTGCCAAATTCGATAGGGACTCCCATTTTTTGCACTTCTTCAGCCAGTACATTGTCAAAGTCATCTCTCGGTACTTGCCATGTCCACGTCCAGCCATCGGTGTAATTTTGAGAGAAATCGAAAAACTCTTGGAAGTCATCTTGTTTAAAATTAGCACCAATTTTCTTTTGGTAATTGCGTGCGACTAATGCATCCATAAATCCAGCATCTTCCAGATGCTGCATACTTTGTGGTAGAAGACTTTCACCGATCACATAGCGTGGAAAGTGGCTACGTTCAACGATCTTCACGGTTAATCCTGCTTGGATTAGCTTTGCAGCGGTCATTGTCCCAGCAGGTCCAGCGCCGATAATAAGTACATCTACATTTTCCTTAGCCATTTTGTAATTCCTTAATCATATATTGTGAGAAAATGTGGCAATTAATTAATTCTAGAGTGAAGAGGGAAGCTCCCTTTAATGTCCCACTTTAGAAATGTAATTTAACATTGTATTAACGAGTAAAATGTTAAAGAGTGTTCATAATTTCTGACATTTTTATTAAGTCGTCCGGTGTTTTTATCCAGCTGTTATGCGACCCTTTCATGGTGAACACTTGAACCTGACTGGGCTGCATTACTTTTTCTATAAGGTTTTGATTCTTATCAAGGTAGCGGTTGATTATGTGACTGGAAAGTTGCAACTCTAGGCTATCTGACTGAGCCACTTCAACCGCACAACCAGCACTAAATAGCGTCACCTTCGCGGTGCTAGAAAATACCGGAGCATTTTGATAGTTGTAATTAATTCTATCAGGCTCAAGATGACTGAACTCTGGATGTAGAGCAAAAATTTCATCATGCATCGCGGCATAGTCAAAGCAAGGGTCGACGAACACGAGATGTTCGACTGTCTCTCCCTCATTTTGCAGCAGTTTGGCAACCTCAAGCGCCAGCGTTGCGCCAAAACTCCAACCAAAAATCCGATAAGGACCACAAGGCTTTAGCTTTTTAAGATGAATAGCATACTGCAACGCCAACGTCTGGAACTGATAATAGTCATAGGCGAGCGAACCCTTTGGTTTTTCCTGTGCGGCATAGATGTTATTGAAACAATAACAAGGCGTGGAAATCTTGGGAGCAATGGATTGCAAGTAACTTTCAGCACCACCGCCACCTGGAGGGAAGAAAAACCATTCAATAGGTGCATCGGCTTCATTCACCAACACGCCGATTTCAATATCGCTCAGGGTTTTTATCCCTTGGGGGTTTGCTGCTGTAATTGAATGTGAAACGATGGCTCGAAGGGCTGCATCGAACTGATCGATGAACGCAGTGGTTTGCGTCTCATCTAACTGACTCGCAATGCTCACTTGCAGTCGCATTTGACGCACTTCGGCGTTCACGATGAGTGCCATTTCATCGTGATTCTCTTTGCTGCTGGCATCGCCTGAGTGTGTATTTAGCATTCGGATGCCCTGATCTTGTGCATCACTATTGCTATCAAGTTGTCCCAAATAATTAAAGCTAACTTTAGGTAATTGATTGAAGGAAAATTCCCCACGTCTGACCAATTCGCTGAAGCCCAACCCTTTATCTGGAATGGCGCGAAGCGTTTCTTTGCTTCGAATAATCAGCGTCGATAAATCCGTGTCATTTTTCAGAGCAACCGGAAACATACTAGTAAACCAGCCTAGTGTTCTTGAGGTATCAATATGGTCATTCAGATGTTCTCGGCCGTGGCCTTCTAACGTAAGGTGGCAATAGTTTGTAGAGAAGGTATTGCACCAAGCCCGAGTAAACGCGCTCATTAAGAGATCATTGATTTCTGTATTAAACCCAGCAGGAGCAAGGCGTAGCAATTGCTCAGTAAGCTGAGTATCAAATTGATGAGTAAGGCGCTGTTGTGATTTACCGTAAGGTACGTTTTGCTGTGTGCTTAGCACGTTTTGCCAATACGGTATTTGTTGTTCAAAAGGATGTAGGGCTAAAACGTCTGACCATTGGCGATAACTGCTGGTTTTGTCGCTTAAGGTGTCGCCTTGTAGCAAGCGACTTAAGTCTTCGACCAAAATACGCCACGAAACACCATCAATAACAAGGTGATGAACGATAAGTACGAGCCTAGTTAGCGGCGTCTCATCGCTGAGTAAAACCGGTTGCCACAAAGCACCTGAACCGAGTTCAAAACGGGCGTGTATTTTACTCAACGCCAGACCGGTTTGCTGCTCATCAAGCCCCGAGGTGTCCAAATGGATAAGCTTTGGTGTTGGACAAGCAGCAACACTTTGATATTGGGATTGCCAAGTCTCGGTTTTGCTAAACTGAGCGCGCAACATGTCATGTTGTTGATGCAGCTGCGCAAGTGCACGCTCCAAATTATCTAGCGCGATATTGTGCGGAAGTGCGAGCATGACCGACTGATTAAAATGCGCTTTATGACGGTAATGGGAGTTGAGGAACCATTGCTGGATAGGTAATAAGTTGATTTTTCCGCTGAGCTCACCTTGTTCAGCCTCGATTTCTACCTGTTCATTATTTGCCAAAAATGCACAAAGCGCTTCTAAAGTTGGATACGTAAATATGTCTTTGGTCGACAATGAATAACCAGCACGTTTGAGAGCCGACATGAGCTGAATACTCATAATTGAGTCACCACCAATATGGAAGAAGTTATCTTCCAAGCCAACTTGCTTAATCCCCAATACAGCACACCAAATTTTAGCGATATGCTGCTCCAGTTCTGTATTTGGAGCATGGTGAGTCTCAGTTTGGCTAAAATCGGGCTGCGGTAGTGCTCGGGCATCAATCTTGCCATTAACCGTAACGGGTAGGGCATCTAATGTGACGTAAGCACTTGGCAGCATATAACTCGGCAGTATTTGAGAGAGTGTTTGTTTGAGCTTTGCCTCATCTAGTGACTCAGTTTTTGCCATGACCAAGTAGGCCACGATACGTTTAATTCCATCTTGTTCACTTACGTTTACAAGAGCTGTATGAATTTGCGGTTGTTGCTTAATTGCAGTTTCAATCTCGCCAAGTTCGATGCGGTAACCACGAATTTTCACCTGAAAATCATTACGACCAACATACTCTAATAAGCCATCTTCACGCCATTTAACTAAGTCTCCCGTTTTATACATTTTGTTCCAACCGCTTGCGAGGTATCTATCCGATGCGAACGGATTAACTAAGAATGCTTGTTCGGTTAGATCTGGACGGTGTAAATAGCGTCTTGCCATACCCGCGCCGCCAATATAAAGCTCTCCCGCCACGCCCGGTGGAAGTATTTTGCCAGCGGGCGACAACACGTAAGCAGATTTATTGGCAATGGCGCGGCCAATAGGTGCTCCGTGATTTACAGTGTTGAGTAAGCAGCAAGTTGCATAAACGGTGGCCTCTGTTGGGCCATAGGCGTGGTAAAGCATCAGCTCTGGCGCTTGATGCTTTACTCGCTCAACCATAGCTAAGTCGACCGCCTCTCCACCAAAATTAATCTGTTTAAGTCCGGCGTGTAAGAAGAAGTCTTCGCTAGCTAAACGATTAAATAGCGCAGTGGTTACAAAGCACGTATCAATCTGCTGTGCTTGGCAGTACTCAATCAGTCGTTCTGGATCAAGTTGAGTCTGTTTATCTATCAGGTGTAGCGCTGCGCCGTTACTGAGTGTGACAAAGCAGTCAAAAATAAATGCGTCGAAGCTAATACTCGATAAGCTAAGTATTTTGTTCAGCTGTGATGGGTCGATAAAGTGGTCATCAGTGGCATAGTTTAATAGTGCCTCATGGCTGATTTCCACGCCTTTAGGGTTACCTGTGGTGCCGGAGGTATAGATAATATAAGCTAAATCAGACGGACTCACCGATACCGCTTGGTCTAAGCTTGGTCCCTCTATTGGTGTATCGCTGAGTACATGTGTCAGGGATGCTAGTGTTGTACTCGCAACTCTATCCGCTAATCCCGATTGAGTGACCACGATTTTCGCGCCACAGTCCTTGGCAATATATTCAATCCTTGAGTCAGGAAATTCCGGTGATACAGGAACATAACCACCGCCTGCTTTAAGAATAGCGAGGATCGCAACGATAGAATCCAACTGTTTTTCATGCAGCAATAGGACAGGGAAATCACCTTGATACTCGTTGCCGTAAACCTCAGCCTTAATCACCAATAATTGCTGGGCAAGCTGGCAAGCCTGGCGGTTGAGTGCTTGATAGCTTAGTGCTTCATCTTGCCAGACCACCGCGGTTGCATCGGGGGAGCCGGCGACTTTTTCACTAAATAAGTCGTTGAAGTTCCCGAAGCCACATGACTCGCGCTCAGTTTCATTCCAATCGTTGAGAATACGAACCTTTTCCACTGTATTGGCAATTTCAATGTGCTGATGAGGTAAGTGAGTATTGTCAGCGACTTGCTTGAGGATAAGTAGCAGTTGAGATTGCAGTTGTGCGGCACGTGCTGGCGAAAGCAAGCTGGCGTCGTACATCAGCTCAAGCTGCAGCTCTCCTTGCTCTTTTGCTATCAATGCAAGTGGGTATTCAACTTGTTCTGGTGCTGCGTCAAACTGCCAGCGAGCTTGTTGTGCTTCTGCTTGTTCATTTTCAAGGCTTGGGTAGTTTTCGAAAACAACTAGGCTTTGGAATAGCCGATTAGCACCTTGTTGCAGTGACGCAAGTGACACATTTGCATGGCTATTTAAGTCCAAAATGGCAGTTTGGATCTTCTCGAGCTGCTGCGCGATGGTGGCATCTGTAGGCCAATCAAGATACAGCGGTAGCGTATTGATGTAAGCACCAACGCTTTGCTCTATGCCGTCAATTGGTAAGTCACGACCTGCGATAGTTGTACCTACTAAAGTAAATTCGTCGCGAGTATAGATCTGGATAAGCTTATGCCAGGCAAATTGTACCGCAGCATTGAGCGTGACAGAATGTTGCTGACACGCTTGCTGCAACTTACTTAATGTCTCGCTTGGTAGAGCAAAATACAGCGCCTGCGGGTCATGATTATGACGGAGCGTTTCTAAATCTGTTGAGTGACTAAACAGGGTGTTAAGATCGTTTGCTTGTGATAAATCAGCGACATGATATTGCCAAAATGCTTTGGTGGCGGCCTGATTATCTCTTAGGTAAGCATGGGCATCTAAATAGGCGTTGTCCACCTGTAAAACAGGTTCTTGACCTTGTAGTAATTGCGTATAGTTCTGGTGAACGGTCTGCATAACTAACGGGCCACTCCAGCCATCACAAATACTGTGATGCTCTGTTTTTATTAGGTGATAATGCGCTTCACCGCGTTTTACCAAATGCAGTGTAAATAACCCAGGTCTTGCAAAATTAAATGGCTGATTTAACATTTGGTTTGCAAGCTTTTCTATGTGTGCTTGTTGTTCTGCTTCGGCGTATTGGCTGATGTCAATCACGCTAAAGTTATCTTCATCAACACAGGTGTGATCTACGATAAGTTGCAGCATGGTTTCTTCAACATCAAAAGCGCAGCGCAGCGCTGGATATTGCAGCGAGGTTAGTTGCCACGCATGTAGGTAGAGTGCGGGGTCAATTTTATCGAAATACTGCATCTGTGACTGCACGCGATAGGCTGTATCTTCTGGACTATTAAGCTGGTGGAAGATAAAGCCTTGCTGCAAGTTTGTTGCGGGATAAACCGCGGCTAGGTCGTAACGTGTACGCAGTGCATCTAAGTGGGCGAAGCTGACGCCTGTCAGGTTATAGTCGCTTGGCGTTTGTTTGGTGCCTTGCGCTTTGGTATGCAATGCGGTGTCCAGCACCGCTTGCAGACTGGCGGTGAACTGGCTTTGGAATAGGGCGAATTCGGTTTTAGACAACGCCGTGGTGCAATTTAAGACAAGCTGACCATGAATAATAGCTGCGTTGATATCAAGAACGTAATGGCCGTTATTTTCGCTTGCGACTGATTGACCTGTAATGGCTTCAGTTAAGTAGAAGTCACCGCTGGATTGCTGCGTTTTTGTGCCACCGATTTGGCCTAAATAGTTGAATGCAACGGTTGGTAGAGTCCCCGCCACTTGTTTGGAAAAATAGAACTGACCAAAGCCAACGCCATTGTCTGGCAATTTACGTAGCTGCTCTTTGGCATTGACGATAGCGCTTTCGAGATTAGAACCCGCATGAAGTGCCAGTGGATATAATGACGTAAACCAGCCTACGGTACGCGAATGATCTATATCTTCGGCGATGTGTTCACGCCCGTGTCCTTCAAGCGCAATAACCTGATCATTACTACCAGTGATATGAGCGAGAGTTAGGGACAGTGCGGCGACGACAAGGTCTCGAGGCTCTGTGTGGTAGCCTTGATTAGCGTCAAACAGCAGCGTTTGTGTAAATGCAGAGTCAAGTTTAATCACTTGGTTTGTCGGTGTGTTCTTCGCTGTTAAGTGCGTTTGGCAAGTATCAAGTACTTCCTGCCAGTAGTTAATTTGTTCGGCTTGAACATGTGCGTATTGGGCTAAGGTCTCAACCCATTGACGATAGCTTGAGGTTTTTTGCGCCAATTTTTTGCCTTGATAAAGGCTATTTAAGTCCTCAATTAGGATCCGCCAAGAGACAAAGTCGATGATCAGGTGGTGGAAGGCCAATACCAATACATCTTGGCTTTGGCGTTTGACACGAATTGGCTGCCATAAAGGGCCTGAATTTAACGCAAACTGTGACTGCAAGCGGGTTAATTGCTTGGCAAGCTCGTCGTCACTGAGCGTGTCTGCATCAAGTTTAACTAGAGGTGCCATGGTATTATTTTGTTGGTACTGCTGGGTAATGTGCGCCGTCTTTTGATTGAAAACAAGGCGTAGCACATCATGTTGCTCAGCAAGCTCGGACAATAGCTCAACTAATCTCTCATCACTGATTGCGCTTGGCATTACAGTGGCAAAAGTTTGGGCAAAGTGTGCGGGGTTAGCAAACTGATTTGCGAAGAACCACTGCTGGATAGGCAGTAGATCGAACTCGCCTTCAAGCTGGCCTTGTTCGGTTTTTATCGTAACCTTCTTGTCGCCATTCGCACTGATAAGCTTTGCCAGCCGCGCGGGAGTTGGGGCGGCAAATATCTCTTTAACTTGTACCGTTAACCCAGCTTCTCTTAAGCGTGAAACCAGCTGAATACTGACAATTGAATCGCCGCCGATTTGGAAGAAATTATCCTCAATCCCCACTTGCTCAAGGCCAAGTACCTGCTGCCAAATCTCACAAAGCTGGGTCTCTAAGGCATTACGCGGTGCCACATAGAGGTTGTCGGCTTGAAGCTCTGGTGCGGGGAGTGCTTTGCGGTCAAGCTTACCGTTACCCGTAAGTGGAATATGCTCGACTAAGGTAAAGTGACTGGGCACCATGTATTCAGGTAAAGCAGCACTTAGGACAAGTTTTAACTCGGTAATTTCAAGGTCAGGCTCTGCAACAAGATAAGCGGCTAATGCTTTACCTTGCGGTGCAGGCACATCAATCACCACTGCGTTTCGTACGCCTTGCTGGTCGATAATGGCAGCAGCAATCTCGCCTAGTTCGACACGATAACCACGAATTTTCACCTGCTCATCGTTACGACCAAGGTACACCAAATCGCCGTTGTCTAGGAAGCGGGCAAGGTCACCGGTTTTGTACAGCTTGCTATGAGCGGGGTCGTGACTAAGTGGATTATCAATAAAGCGCTCAACATTGAGTTCAGGGCGGTTTAAGTAACCACGGGCAACCCCAAGGCCTGAAATATATAACTCACCCGGCGCGCCAATAGGCATGGGCTGCAGCGACTCAGATAACACATGAAGATTAACGTTAGGGTAGGCTTTACCTATGCCTTGATGAAGACGTGGGTAGGCCTGCGCGAGCATCGCACCGACGGTGGCTTCTGTTGGGCCATATTCATCGAAAATAGCATTAACATGGCCGCTTAATGCATCAATGGCCTGCTCAGTTAGTGCTTCACCGCCAAGCATCAGGGTATCGACTTGCGCATCGCTGCCAGGCAATAGCGCCATAGCAAGACTCGGTGTGGTTTTCACAAAGCCAACATTCGCGGTACTTAGGTGAGCTCTAAAGGCGGCGGCATCAAGAATATCGCCTTCATAGACACACACCGTTTGTCCAGCAAGGAGCGGACATAAGGTGGTGGTCACCGACAGGTCAAAACAGTAGTTAGAAGAAAAGTCGATATTCCGATACTTGTCACCTAACTGGCGGGTTAAGGCGTGAAGATAGTAAAGCACATTGTGCTGCGTGAGCATTAC
>NZ_NSDG01000012.1:0-13261 GCF_002289345.1 Pseudoalteromonas sp. HM-SA03
CGCTTGTTGGCTTAGCAAAACTCACATTCTCAATTCTAGAATTTCTTACTGTTGTATTTACAGCGCGTTGTAATATCTGACGAACAGACTTAGATGTGAAATAGCACCCAAAAGATCCAAATCAGCATGCTTCTAGACGCATTCTGTGCCCCTTATTACATCGTTTGCACACCATAAAACTCTGCTAGCTATGTTCTAAAGTCAAAAAAGCGATGGATGTCACCGTTTCCTTCTTCACCGTTTCCGTTCCTCCCGTGGGTGTCACCGTTTCCACCTCACATTGTTGGATGAGTATTACTTGACAGCAGCAGAGCGTCCATATATGTCACCGTTTCACCGACCCTACCGTTTCCGTTCCTCCCGTGGGTGTCACCGTTTCCACCTCACAGTTTCCACCGTTTCCGTTTCTCAGTTTCATCACTCTTTCATCATTATTTACCCCCAGCCCACTGGAGCAACTTTAAAACCCCATAACTTCTGAACACTTATCCACTTAAGTATTTGCTTTCTTAACAAACTTCGCTGTCACCATCATTTCACCAACGCCATCAACCTTACAGTCAAGTTCATGGTCTTTTTTATCTAGCACTCGCCTTACCGAAGCCTTGGTGCCTATTTTAATGACTTGTGAGCTGCCTTTAATCTTAAGGTCTTTAATCACAGTGACTTTATCGCCATCTGCTAATAATGTGCCATTGGCATCTTTTACTTGAATGTCGTCCTCGGTAGCAGTCGCGTTAGGATCCCATTCGTAAGCACATTCAGGGCACACTAGCTGACTTTGGTCTTGATAAACATATTCAGAATTGCACTTGGGGCAAAAAGGTAAAGACATAATTAACCGTATCACTTTTTAAGACTGTGTATCATGGACATATGATACTGTAAAAGTAAGTATAGCGTCCCCCTAAATTCTTATTCAGCTTGCTATTGAATTATGACCAGTTACCTAAAATGTTGCGGCACGACAATTGCTTAGTTATTAATCTGCATTTCATCATATAAAGGATTACCTATGCTTGTTAGTCAAACTCAAGGGGTTGGCTCACCAACAATTTATAGCAGCCATAGCCCGCATCAACCAAAAGAGGCAGAAGCAGCACAGAAAGATGCCCAAGTCTCCATTAGCCCAACCGCAAACAATGCCGAACATAATTGGCAAAATGTTGCCTCTAAATACAACGTTCACAACATTTCAGCGGCAGAAGTACGAGCTATATCCAGAGAGCTATTCGAAGGAGGGTTTATTGATTCAGGCCAGATGATGGCTATCGGTGCGCCGATATCAATGAATGAAAGCCCTCACGAAAAGATCAATTTACTTGGAGATATGAAGCGTACATTTGAAATTTCAGCAGCTAGCGGCGGGCTCAATAAAACCTCACGAGAGATTTATGCTTCGGCGATCACTACGCTTGAAAATCTCGCCAAGACACACAGAAATAATATACCAATTTGAGGGAGCAAATCTGATGCTAACTGAATTAGAAATTTCTCATTTAGAGCATAAGTAGCAAAACTTTTGCATCGCCTACATGACCGTGGATACGTTGGCAGTAGCAGAATATGGTAGTGGTATTATCGACAAGATTTTCCCGTCTCAAAATAGATCACTTCATTAAGCGGATGAGTATAAGTTGATATCCATTAAATTACAGACACAAAAAAAGCAAGCCTTAGCTTGCTTTTTCTTCATCAGTTAAGCGATTAAAGCTTAACGATGTTCTCAGCTTGAGGACCTTTCTGGCCGTCAGTTACTGTGAATTCAACTCTCTCGCCTTCAGCAAGTGTACGGAAACCGTCACCTTTGATTGCGCTGAAGTGTGCGAACACGTCAGGGCCATTTTCTTGAGCGATGAAACCAAAACCTTTAGACTCGTTAAACCACTTAACGGTACCTGTAAGAGTGTTAGACATAATACTAATCCTGATATAAAAACAAAAACCAATGCTGCGCATTGATGAGCTATGCCCATGTGGGCGCATAGACCTAAATTTGTAGAGTGGATAAAACTTCAGGACGGTACTACTACAAGCAAACACTTATACAACAACGTAATGGAGATTTTAAAACACTGACTCAAATTCTGTCTATGAACATCATATAGGGATTCCGCCCTAAGTCAATGTATTTTTAATCATCAATATGACTTGCTAATGACAAATATCAATATTTTTTTGACGTTTTTTTCAACACCCTATTTTTAAAAAAATTATTCCCCTAACCCCCCGTAAACAATAGAGATTGCAATAAAATATTCATAAGACTACTGGGGCTTTTTTGACTCTAATTCTCGAATTAATTGCACCACTTGCTCCACGATCACTTGCGGGGCATTCATAGGTACAGTGTGGTCACTTCCCTTGGCAATAATTAGCTCAGAATCACAATGTGATGCCAACGATTCTTGTCCTTCTCGCCACGCTTTAACATCGCGTTGAGTAGGATCAAATGGCCTTTGGGCAACGATGACACGACACGGAATATGATCAGGAGCTTGATGCGCCCGAACACTCGCAACAGTTTCACTTAGCGCTTGAGTTTCTCGGCGTAGAGCTTCACCGAAGGTATTTTCTGGCAGTGTAGTTAAGGGCTTAATTAGCTTATCCTGTGCTAAGGCATGAGTTTTATCAATGAAGTAAACCGTCACAGGGTCAATATACAACAAAGCAGCAACTTGCTCAGGATAATAGGTAATGTAGTTTTGCATCACATAGTATGCGTATGAATGACCGACATAAATAAATGGCGGCCGAATATCAAGCGTCCTCAGCACTTCACGAAGATTACGATTATCCGTATCGACACTATAGGCTCTGCGGCTAAGCTCACTTTTACCATACCCCTCGCGATTATAGGCTACCAACGCATTAGGTACTTTCTGCGCGAGACCCATCATTACTGACGTCCAATAAATTGCAGGCGCTGCAGAACCACTTTCAAAAACAATGGCAGGTTCATTGCCCGCAACATGATAAACCTGCAAAGACACTTTGTTCGCAACCAAGATCTGCTCTTGAATATCACGTTCAAGCGCAATCTGTGCATAAGCACTATTAACAAACAAAAACCCCAATAAAGTTAGCGTGCGATACATATCGTTTCCTTGATATCTATAGTTCGACTCTAAAGTTAGCAGCTAGATGCACCATAAGCCAATGACATTTTTGCTGCATTTCCTCTCTTTTAAACAAAGTAAAGCAACACACTCTACAAGTTTTATTCACCCATCGTTTTCACACCTTTCTTGCTCTGATGTAAAACTTTAAAAAGCGAAAATTAAGAAAACCTTAAGTTTGAAAAAAGGAGGAAAAAATTTTTCGAGGTACGCATTCCAGTTTTAAAACGCTTGCTTTCGGCTAATCACAAATACGGCAATTAGCGCCCCCAAAATAAACAGTGCAGCGAGTGAAAAGGTCAGTGAAAATGCCATATTAAGTTGTGCAGAGCTTGCCAAGGCCGCACTCTTTACCTGCAACAACAGGCTAAATACACCACCAAGTAATGAGGCTCCAGTCATTAGCCCTAAGTTTTTACATAAATTAATGAGCCCTGATCCCATGCCCTTTTCTTTTTCGGCTACTGTCGTCATCACAAAGGTATGGTGAGCCGCTAGAAACAACTGCCTTCCGGGAGTTAACACAAATAACGCCACAACATAGCCATAAAGTCCAAATAATGAAGGTAAGATTGCAAAGCTAATTGTCCCAATGAGGATCATCAGCAAGCCCAAAAACATGGCAAACGCGATACCAAAATGATCAACCACCTCGCCTGACGGATAACCAGCGACAGCAGCAGTACAAGGTCCAATAGATACAATAAGACCAACCGTGACCGGGCTCAGCCCTAACGCATAAGTGAGATAAAAGGGCCCGACAACTAATGTTGACATCGCGATAGCGTCAACAATAAAGCTCACGATTAACGAGGTATTGCGTAACTTGTGTTTAAGAAAAGCCAAACTCACAAGTGGAAATTGAGCACGCTTTTGACTTTGTACAAAACAGTAGATAAAAGTCACAGAAAAGAAGAAAAATACGCTATGCAAGACAAGACTAAACGAACTACTCGATGGCATAGCCAACACATAAAATAGGCATGACGTCGACAGCCACGCGCTTCCAATAACATCAAAACGCTGTAGCTCAGGTGGATTTGCGACATCATCAGGCAGAAATCTTGCTATTAAAAAGTAAGCTGCACCACCAAGCAATATCATCAACCAAAAAGTGAACTGCCATGATAACCACTCTAGCATTGCGCCACTTAGCAATGGCCCCAAAGCCGTGCCAATCGCAGCGGTAGTGCCGAGTAGCCCCATTGCAAGTCCAACTTTACGCTTTGGCATCACAACGCTTGTCAGTGCAAATACTTGAGATAATAACAGCGCAGCGCCAATGCCTTGGAACAGCCTAGCAGCAATCAGCATCCAAAGATTTACGCTCAGTCCAGCGGCAATGGAGCCCACACAAAAGACGCTGATTCCAATGCGCAGCGCCCTTTTTCGGCCCACGCTATCTCCAACAGCGCCAGCACCAAGAATAAACGCGGTAAGCGAAAGTAAATATGCCACAACGACCCAATTCACCAATGCCTGCCCCACACCAAACTCCTCAGCAAGTGTTGGCAACAAGACATTGATACTGCTCATGCCAAGCGTAGGCAAAATGAGTACCACAGCCAAGCTGAACAACACCCGCTTTTGTCCGGCCCCCAGAGCAGTTTGATCCTCTGTATTTACCGTATCTTCTAACATGAGTTACCACTCCTACCATTGCGCCATGCTAATAAGAGGTAACTGTACTACTTCAAGTGAACTTGAGGTCAAGTGTGTGGTTAGGTTTTAAGCTTGAGTGGATTAACTGGATTAGCAGCAAAGCCTTAGATAGTTTTAGCGAATCGACTGCCTGTAACTTAATGTGCTGAGCAGCAGGGATTGGACCTCCGCCACAGCACTTTGATTATTAGATCCCTAGAACCTTGTCGCTATATTATTTATCACATTTTGAAACTGTGATTGTTGTCCAAAAACCTCTATTTTATGAATTACTTGCGCTTCAAGAACAAACACTATCCCGTGTGTTTCCTCTTTGTTGTAATTACTAAATATCGTAATTTCTTGAATAGATTTTTGTTGGACATTCTGTATTTTATAAGCGCTTGCGACCTCTTCTGAAAGTACCTGGAGCCAAGCTGGCAATTTCATTCTTGAATCGACCTCAAACAAACTCCGTATAAATTGATGTTCATGCCCAGATAAATCAACAGCAGGTATAAATCTTTTCGGATCTAACGTTTCGTGAAGCAACTTATTATCTTCAAACGTCAACACTAACGTTTCAGATACATGCGAAATAATAATAGGTGAGTCGACATTTAACTTGATGACCCTCGATAGGATCAACTCTTGAGCGCTAAGACTGGTTGCCCAAAAGAAAAAAATGAGTGTAAATACGGTCCTTATCATAACATTACTCCTTTAAATTGATTAAAAATAGTATAGCGCTAGGTTAACGAGTTACTGACTTTCCTCAATCAACAACTCACCCTTGATTACAAAAATCTTAAGTTTGACATGCTATGAGCACATAAATTAACTTTACCTTAACACTGTTACCTCACAAACTTGATTGCACCAGTCACACTTCTTATCAATCATGTTTCCGAACTAATTTGCAACATTTTTGGCGTCATAGCATGACAATAACCATTTGTTTTTATTTCTTTTAATCTGGTGAACGTGCAGATATTTTTGAGGGGGAGCGTCGTACGAAAACAGGTACATTTATTGATGCATTGAAAAGAAAGTTTCAGTATGATGATTTATTGGCCACTTTGAAAATAATAATAATAAATAAGGAATAATGATGAAATACCTTGCCATTTTTTTGCTCATGTTTGCCTCTTTTCAGAACTATGCGGTTGTCAAAAGGCATGATGTTGACCCTGACTTGTATAAGGTTAACAGCATCCCGCAGTTTTATGTTGATATGCCATTTCAAGGCGGATCGGTGTTAATCGATAAGCATTGGTTGTTGGCACCAGCTCACGTCATTTATACGTTTATGTATGACTACCAAGACAAACCTATCATGGTACATGGCGTTGAAAATCAAATTGCACAAATCATTATTCATCCGGATTACAAAAAGGTAGAAGGTGATTGGAGTGAAGGCGACCCAACACCGCTTATGGAGCAGCTAAATAACGCCAAAGACATTGCATTAATTCGCTTAAGTAAGCCTGTGACACACATTCAACCCATTGCTATATATCAAGGAAATGAAGAGTTAGGCATGGAAATAACTGGGTTTGGTCGCGGCGCTATCGGAACAGGGATAACGGGTGAAGAGCACGACTCTGAGGGACCAAGCCTAACTACCTATGCATGGTATCAAGTCACCAAATTTTTCTCAGATTGGGCTTTCACTCAAGACGACTATCAAATGCATGTTTACAACAACGTGATCACAGAAGCAAAAGCCCACTGGCTCAGATTTACCTTCGAACAAGGAGCCGATGCGCTACCGTTAGAAGGCACTATAGGCTCAGGAGATAGCGGCGGCGCAGCAATCATTTATCAAGGCTCAACACCGATATTGGTTGGATTAGCTGCATGGAGAGAAATTGAAGGCGATTTGGAAAGTTATACTTTAGGAAAATACGGTTCAACCGCAGTATTAACACGTGTATCTTATTACCAAGATTGGATAAATAAGCATATCAATAAAGGCCTGTAGCAGGTAAAGCGCGTCTAAAAAGCAGACCATAAAACAGTTGCTAAATTTACCACCGTCTAATCTAGATTAGTTTTTATTTGCTGTAAATTTCAACCGTCCATAGCTAGATGCGGAGGTTTTATGGATTACAGAAAATTTTTACCTAGTGAAAATTTATCTTCATTTATCAATTGCTTTTGGACACTGGAGATTACTGAAGATAACAATGCCGCAAAGCAACGCATTGTCCCCGACGGCTGCATTGAGCTGGCCTTTATATTGGGCGATGATATTAAGCGCTATACATCAGAACATGAATACATACTGCAACCGCGCGCAATGGTACTTGGCCAAACCCTTTCACCTTTTTATATTCAACCAACAGGATACGTTCATACCTTTGCAGCCAGCTTCTTTCCTTATGCCTTTTCCCACTTTATTTCGAAACCGATAAAGAGCTTAAAAAATCAAGAAACATCGATTTACGAACTATTTAAACCCGATGAGGCCGCAAAGCTTGAAGGCGATATCATTCAAGCGCGAACCACAAGCCAAAGGATTGAGACTTTAGAGGCCTTTCTTCTTCACAAGCTCAGCGACCCGCAGACAATTGAGCACATTGTAAAAACAACGGTAGACATTATCTTTGCACAAAATGGCGATATATCGGTTAATGCAATCACCAAATCAAATCCCAATAAAAGGCGCCAACTAGAGCGGAAGTTTTTAGACCTTGTCGGTATTAGTCCAAAACATTTAAGTAAACTTGTACGCTTGCAAAGCGCTTTAACACTCCTCATAAATCGTGAAGACAATCTCACCAACATCGCGTACAAAAGCAATTATTATGATCAGTCTCACTTTATTAAGGACTTTAAAGCACTCACAGGGGTAAACCCGCGAGCGTTTCTCGATGACGAAGGCATGACGCTTTCACGGCTTTTCTATAAATAGTCCTGTCGCTTTTTTACAATTAATTGTTGTCTCCCCACGCTATCTTAAAGTCGAACTCGTTGAACCTTAAACGAGTCCAGCCTAGTCACCAATAGCTAGCCGACACACATAGAAAATAAGGATGATAACATGCACAGCTTCGCATCAATTTTTGAAATTCCAGCAACCGACTTAACCCGCGCCGTAAATTTCTACAGCCGTATTTTTGCGGTCTCCATTGAAACCATAGATATGCCTGAAATGACAATGGCACTCTTCCCGTACGAAGGGCAATCTACCGTAGGTGTGATTGTTCAAGGTGAAGGTTACACTCCTTCCTGCACTGGCGTCACTCTGTATTTAAACGCGGGTGAAGACTTACAGCTGGTGCTATCAAAAGTAGAAGAAAGCGGTGGGAAAATACTGACCCCCAAAACCCCACATGCAGACGAAAGCGGTTTCTTCGCGTTATTTTTAGATACAGAAGGCAATCGGTTAGGTCTGCACACACCGAAATGAATACGATAAATTGAATACGCTGGGGTTATCTTGCTTATATAAACAGCCGCTGGATAACACCTATCGCGCAATCTGCGCAGGAAAAAGGAAAACACACTAGTACGACTTTTCATCGTTTTAGTAGCTTTACTGTGAAACACTGCAAAAACGACGGCGGACGAATCTAACAAACTGCGAGCGCTTGTTGGCTTAGCAAAACTCACATTCTCAACTCTAGAGTATCTTACTGTTGTATTTGCAGCGCGTTGTTGTGCGCGATAACCCAGTTTTAGTGAATAGATACGCTGAGCGCTAAAAATTAGCCTACCGATAAACGTTTTTGATCAAAGTGATTGAAGTGTTTTCATACTTTTTTTACTTCAATTTGTCAGCTTTAATGCTAATAGTGATCGGTGTCACATATTTTTCAGTTAGGAAAATGAACAATCCGATCGCTTTTATCCTCAAGCAACCTAATCTTTAAAGGCAGAAAGCTTTTTGTAGCAATAAGTTATCCAGTATGATAAAAATTCCTTAAGTAGAAGTTCAAGGTGGTTAACGGTAAGAAAGCGACCGAATCACTCTTAGATGAAGATAGTTAGCATCACAAAGGAAACTCATCACATGAGCAGGACGCCCATAGTACTCGAAGAATCTTATGCTTCATGCCTGGAAAAATTCGAAAAGGAAATGAACCATTTATTGGCCATAGCTGGCGAATGGTTTTATGGCAGCATAGCCAACGAATATGCAAAATTAAAGCGAAATCTCGCAGTCCTTACAAAAAAGATCGTGAGGCATACCCCGTTAAAAAGTGGCCTTTTATACAACATGCTCTACAAGGTGCGGGATGCTAACAAGCTACGGGCGTTAAGTACGATTTGGCGTATTCATCATCAAAGGAGTAAGTTGTGACAATGAGAAAGCTACTATTTTTCCTTTGCGCACTAATTTCGCTAAGTGCATTTGCGGAAGACATTGTTATTGGTAAAAGGCACGAAATAGAATCAAAAGTCCTGAATGAAAGTAGGGAATATTGGGTATCTTTACCTACTTCTTATAAAGCAAAGGGATATAAAAAATATCCAGTTTTGTATTTCACTGATGCAAATTTAAATAGCTTTTTCCATGCTTTTTCAGGTATTGCAAAACAAATGAGCTCTGATGCTAGCCCTGAAATTCCTGAAATGATACTTGTTGGGATTGTGAGTCAGAACCGTGGTCATGATAGTTCGCCTACTAAATCACTTATTCAATGGGGTGGAAGTGTCTCAAAGTCGCAAGAAACGACTGGAGGTGCTGATAATTTTTTAAAGTTTATTCAAATGGAACTAGTACCCCAAATAGAGCAAGATTACCGAACCGCTGACTACAAAATTCTAGCAGGCTATTCATTTACCGGTTTAACTGTCATTCACTCGCTTTACCAAACGCCGGAATTCTTTAATGGATATATAGCTATTGATCCGAGTCTTTGGTGGGATAATCAAATAATGCTTAAACGTTACACAGAATTTTCGAAAAAGGAGCTTAACAAACGGCAGCTTTTTGTTTCAACATCTGAACGCGTGCCCTCGCTTTATCCTAAAGAAAATTATGTCCGTGAATTTATCCATAAATTAGAGGCTTCACCAATTAAAGGATTAACCGTTCATTCCAAAACTTTTGGTACTGATCAAAACCACCATACAATGCCAATAATGAGTTTTTACTTGGGATTGAAAAATATTTTTAGTGGTTATATGGTCGATGACGCAATCAGATTTAGACCAGCAGTGGAACTGCAGGAGCACTTTAATATAATTTCAGAGAAATTAGGAGTAACCCTCAAGCCCAGAGAGAGCCTAGTGAATTTCTTTGGTTACAACAGGTTGTATGACAACCAGTTTCCTACCGATAGTCAGGTCGCAATTGATTTTTTCAGGTTAAATACTGAGTATTACCCAGAATCTTCTAATGCATGGGATAGTCTAGGTGAAGCATATTTGTTTAGAAAACAGTATAAATTAGCTCTAGATGCATATATAAAATCTAGAGAACTGAGCCCGGAAAATAAAGATGCAGAAGAAAAAATTAAGGAAATAAAAGAGCATTTAAATTGAAGATGTTGATAGTTAATGAGCTCCGAATTCAGATAATAAGGGCACCACTCGTGGTTAAACGGTGAGAAAAGATCAACTGCCTGCTGGTGGTACTCTGTAATCGCCAAAAAACAAGAGTTGATACCATGAGTTACACGCAGTTGCTCGAAGGGCAAAGATACCAAATTGAGGACTACTTACGCGAGGGTTTTAGGAAAAGGCTAAAAGTGAGCCACAGGGCCATAAGTTGTGAAGTTAGGCGCAATCGTACTCGAAGTCATTACTTGCCATTGATTGAAAAACGATGACATCCAAAACCATCGACTGGATAAAATAACTTTATCGTTTGTACATTATGAATCTAGAAATAGGCAGGGATTTTTAGAGTGTTAACTACCCAAAACCTGGAAGCATCATGGAAATAATTAGAAGCAAAACATTCACAGCACAACGCGCTTGGGGCGCAAAAGACATCGCCAATATGAATGGTATTACAACCCGCCTGCATTGGACTGATCAGCCTTATAAGTGGCATGTTAATGACGGTGAAGAAGTCTTTGTCGTGTTAGATGGCGCGGTTGAAATGTTTTATAAAGAGAATGGCGTTGAACAATCAGCCCTCTTGCAAACTGGTGATATTTTTTATGCTTCAATTGGCACCGAGCATGTTGCTCATCCTCGTGGCGAGGCGAGAATTTTGGTCATAGAATCCAAAGGCAGCGTATAGGGTTAGGATCGGTGTTAAACACCGAGACCCATTAAACGGGATAAGTCTAAACTTGAACTGTCAGAAGCGGAGATTCATTTAGGGTGCTCATAAAGTCGACCTAGCAGCAAGAGAGCTCAGTGACGCTCAGCATAGCCGCTTCGTCACATTTGAGCCATTAGTTAACTACGCTCTTCTATTTGATCAACATCAGCAAAACAACAATTGCGAATTAGTGGGAAAAATTATTTTGCTTTATCCATTGTATCGCAATATCTAGAGGCTCTGCTTTATTAGTATTGTGGCCCAGCGATGGAAATAATACATATTCAAAAGGCTTGCCCTTAGCTTTCATCCTATTCAGTTGCTCGATACACATTTTGACTGGGATCTGTATGTCCTGCTCTCCGAAGAGCCAGAGCCCAGGTATCGATAAAGAATTCAAAGAAATTTTCGGGTCCGTTGCTTTAAAATCATATCTGTCAGGATCATTTAACGTATGTTCACGCGATTCTTCATCAGTATGAGTTTCCCAAAAGTCTTCTCTACCATTTGTATAAAACTGAAATCTAAGTTGTTCCAGAGTTGTGATTGTAGGGCTACTGAAGAGAACCATAAACTCTACTGATTGATTATTGAGTGCGGCAACTGGAATAATCCAGCCAGCCTGACTCGCGCCAATTAGTCCAATCGATAACTCTTTGTCATAGCCATGAACCACATCTACCGCAGCACTTGCATCTTTCGCAAGCAAAGTTAAATTATCAACACTTATATTATTGGTTCCCACCTGAGGCCCTACGTAAACGCCACCAGATTCACCAACTCCACGCTTGTCATACGTCAAAACTAGCAAGTCATTCTTAGCCAGTGACTGTGCTAACTTAGTCATTCGTGGGACAGGATCAGAGCCGTGCACTAGTACTACTGCTGCTCGTGCATCTTTAGGTATATACATGCTCCCTGATAATTTTACACCTTCGCTTTCAAAAACGACCTCTTCTACAATAGTAACGTCATTTGATTGGTGTTTTTCTTCGTTGAGAGTGTGACTTTGGTCTCTATTGTTTGTAGTACAACCTGACGCAAAAATTAGTAAAAACAAAAAATATCCGAGGTTTCTCATTTTTTAATCCATAATGAAATTAAAGAAACCTTGAGACAGCAAGGTTTTCGCCAACATAAAAACCAATAATTTCATAATGTTAACATTCTCACTTTCGACTAGATTACTCAATAGAACCACTAATTAGTTATACTGACCATCTATTGAAAACCCGTCTGAAATTGGTCGTTTTTTGAAAATGTAAGCCCATGCCTAAGTGAACTACACGAAGGGATATTTTGAATGCCCGTTCATTGCTCAAATCTGACCCTTAGTTCATTTATGTTAACGGATTTTGTAGCATAAATGAGTTAGTTGAACACCTGCTATGCAGCATCGAAGACTCTCCCAAGAAGAGCGCCGACAGTCTCAAATTCGCTCTTAGCAGCCATAACTCCCTTCAAAACGGCATGATTAGATGTCAGCGACGACAATTAAACCCACTATCGCCTTGAATTTTTGCAAACCACTACACCTCACTCAAATACTGGATCATCCGTCCTGAGCGTTTCTCTTCTTTAAAGTCACAACTGGTTAGACGATATTAAACGAAGTTATCTGTTAAACAGCGGGTGTCGTGGATATCGCCAAGTAGAAACACTCGGCAATCGCCGGCTTTGAGCGTGTCTGTTCCTCGGGATACAGAGTGGGTTTCGCCGTTTGCTAATTGTGATGAGTGTCACTTATTTTGCCTCCCACAAAGCTATCTGCACTGCGAATTAGGAGGCTACGCTGATAGTTTTTGCAATGCTTGCAAGCAGCTTAATCGTAAAAATCGTAGAAGCTCTTACAAGCACCTTATTCCCCCTCCATCACACCCGAAAAGCATAAACCGATATGCAATGTGCCGACAGGATGTCGGCTAAGTCTTGTCTNTGTGTAAGGGCCATCCTTGGCCCTATCACCGCTTTTCACGCATCCATGCGTTGAAATGACTCATTGGCACTTTACTTTCGGGTGTGATGAGAGAGACACAAGGCGCTGATAAATTCTTGTGGTGCTTGTAAGCGACTTAGCTGCTTCAGGAGATAAAACCAGAACTAACAGACAGCGCGATTTCCCCTCCATCACACCCGAAAAGCATAAACCGATATGCAATGTGCCGACAGGATGTCGGCTAAGTCTTGTCTGGCATCATGGACGAGCCTTACAAGACGGTTGCACTATATCGGCTTAGGATTTGAGGATTAAGTGTGATGCTGGGGCGACGTTTTC
>NZ_NSDG01000012.1:13273-13716 GCF_002289345.1 Pseudoalteromonas sp. HM-SA03
GCGTCGTTTCAAAAGAATGAACGAGGAGCGCATGGATGCGCTTTGATACGAGCCATGGAGGGTAAGGCTAATATGTCCTCCTGACAGGTTTCGACGCCCATCCATGGGNCAGCCAAGGAGGGTAAGGCTAATATGTCCTCCTGACAGGTTTCGACGCCCATCCATGGGCTACGACATACTTTTCTTTGATGCCCAAAGAACAAGTATGCAAAAGAAAGGGCACTCCCGACATCACACTGACTCCTCAAGTAAATCGCCAATATGAACGTCACCGCGGTGTAAGGGACATCCCTGTCACAGCTTTTCACGCATCCATGCGTTGAAATGACTCATTAGCACTTTACTTTCAGGTGTGATGAGGGAGACACAAGACGCTGATAAATTCTTGTGGTGCTTGTAAGCGACTTAGCTGCTTCAGGAGATAAAACCAGAACTAACAGACA
>NZ_NSDG01000013.1 GCF_002289345.1 Pseudoalteromonas sp. HM-SA03
TTTGGGTTGTATGGTTAAGTGACTAAGCGTACACGGTGGATGCCTTGGCAGTTGGAGGCGATGAAGGACGTACTAACTTGCGATAAGCCTAGTCAAGCCAGTAAGAGGCGCTTGAGACTAGGATTTCCGAATGGGGAAACCCACCTGCTTGCAGGTATCGTTAACTGAATACATAGGTTAACGAGGCGAACGCGGAGAACTGAAACATCTAAGTACCCGTAGGAAAAGAAATCAACCGAGATTCCGAAAGTAGCGGCGAGCGAAATCGGAGCAGCCCTTAAGCTTTAGTGTAGTTAGTGGAAGATGCTGGAAAGCATGACGAAACAGGGTGATAGTCCCGTACACAAAAACTTATCTAAAGTGAAATCGAGTAGGTCGGAGCACGTGAAACTTTGACTGAATATGGGGGGACCATCCTCCAAGGCTAAATACTCCCAACTGACCGATAGTGAACCAGTACCGTGAGGGAAAGGCGAAAAGAACCCCTGTGAGGGGAGTGAAATAGAACCTGAAACCGTGTACGTACAAGCAGTAGGAGCCNTACTTGTTGGGTGACTGCGTACCTTTTGTATAATGGGTCAGCGACTTATATTCTGTAGCGAGGTTAACCATTTAGGGGNAGCCGTAGCGAAAGCGAGTCTTAACTGGGCGCTTAAGTTGCAGGGTATAGACCCGAAACCCGGTGATCTAGCCATGGGCAGGTTGAAGGTTGAGTAACATCAACTGGAGGACCGAACCCACTAACGTTGAAAAGTTAGGGGATGACCTGTGGCTAGGAGTGAAAGGCTAATCAAACCGGGAGATAGCTGGTTCTCCCCGAAATCTATTTAGGTAGAGCCTCGGACGAATACTTACGGGGGTAGAGCACTGTTAAGGCTAGGGGGTCATCCCGACTTACCAACCCTTTGCAAACTCCGAATACCGTAAAGTAATATCCGGGAGACACACGGCGGGTGCTAACGTCCGTCGTGGAGAGGGAAACAACCCAGACCGTCAGCTAAGGTCCCAAAGTGTATGTTAAGTGGGAAACGATGTGGGAAGGCTAAAACAGCTAGGAGGTTGGCTTAGAAGCAGCCACCCTTTAAAGAAAGCGTAATAGCTCACTAGTCGAGTCGGCCTGCGCGGAAGATGTAACGGGGCTAAACATACCACCGAAGCTACGGCTGC
>NZ_NSDG01000014.1 GCF_002289345.1 Pseudoalteromonas sp. HM-SA03
GTACAACCCACCACTTCTACTCTTAGATTAGACTTGGACATTAAACTCGATTCAAGAGTATAAATTGAAATACAATTCGGGTTGTTAGCTCAGTTGGGAGAGCATCGCCCTTACAAGGCGAGGGTCACTGGTTCAAGTCCAGTACAACCCACCACTTTATTCTTTATTAGATAGAGTGGCCGATGCAAAGCATCGCACTAAGTCTAAAGTCACAGCTTTAAATCCATTACACCACATCACATACTCAAACAACACATCAAACTGAATAAACTTAAACCTGCCATAAAGTCCATAGAAATAAACTCGTTTTTCTCATTTATTAACTAATTAGTTACTCAACTAAGCCTCCCAAATTTTGGTTATACCCTTAACTATTTTGATACTAACTTCAGTAAATAGTTGGGATAAGCTAAATAGACTAACCTACTAAAAATGAGTTAATTTTTGTTTTCAAAACTACACCTAAGTACTAGACTAGAAGCAAAGCCATTGTCTAAAAATTGTTTCTATGTCAGCTCCATCTATTCAAAATGCCAAAATGTTAATCGTTGAAGATCAACCATTAGCATTGAGCTATATGAAACAATCTTTAGAACAGTTAGATTTCAGAAATTTAAAATTTGCAGAGAGTGCAGACAGTGCAAAAGATCTTTGTACCATCAATAAGTTTGATCTCATCGTATGCTCTTTTGGTTTAGCAAAAAAGCAAAATGGCTATCAATTTTACGAAGAGCTACGCTCCAAACAGTTAATTCGCTCAAGTACCGCTTTTATTTTTATTTCTTCTGAAACTAGCCCCGAGTTAGTCCATAGTATTATCGAACTTCAACCTGATGACTTTTTAGTTAAGCCCTTTTCAATAAAAGAACTACAAAACCGTATAGAACGAGTTTTAAAGCGTAAACAGGCTCTAAGGCATATAAACTTGCTTGTAGACGATAAGAACTACTCAAAGGCATTGAAAGCGCTAGATTTAGAACTAGACAACAAAGATCATAACTACACTTCCCTGCTTCTAAAGCTAAAAGGAGAACTTCTACTCAGGCTCAATCGATTAGAGGAAGCAAAGTCTTTTTACAAATCGGTTTTGGCTCTGCAAAAGTTTACATGGGCAAAGCTAGGCTTGGTCGAGACGCTCATTACCAACAATGAAGATGTTATCGCTCAAAAGATGTTGAAAACTTTAATAGAGCGACCGGAAACTCGTCTTCCCGCGCTCGATTTATTGAGCAAACTCGAAATAAAGCTTAACCAATATGAGAATGCCCAACAATTGTTAGAGCAAGCGATTGAGATGGCACCCAGAAACATAAATAGGCAACAGTCACTTGGTCGAGTTGCGCAAATCAATCACGACTATGAGGCCAGCTATAAAGCGCATAAAGATATAGCAAGTTTCGCGCGCTACTCGATCCATGACAAACCAGAGGTATATTTGAATGCAGCACGTGCTGGGATAGACTTTGCTCTGAGTACCGATCAATCAGACCAAGTCTCTCGTCTCACAAGGCAAACGCAACAATATCTGAATGATTTAAAACAGCAATTTCCAAACGCACAAACCCAAACGCAAATCGATGTCCTCAACGCCCGCGTCCATTATCTAAAAGATGAGCATAAAAACGCGAAACAACTGCTAGAACAATTAGAAGATGAACCAGTTATTCGCTCGGTAGATTCCACTTTAGACAAAGCAAAAGCACTACATGAGGTGGGATTAAACCACAAGGCTCAAGAGCTATTTAGTCAAGTTATTGCACACTGTGAACGCCATAACTCAAGCGCAGATCCCGTCACAATGCACTACCTTTATCAGCAGCAACAAGAGAAAAAAGAGATCACTATGGGCCCACGGGAGCTCAATAACCATGCGGTCACACAGTTTAACAAAGGACAATATGAAACCGCTTTGGAGGCATTCACTCAAGCATTTAGAATTATGCCTAAAAACTCAGGAATAGCCCTAAATTTACTGCAATGTATGAGTGATAGTTGCGCTAAGTCAGGAAGTACTTTTAATTCCAATTTAGCAAAGCGTTGTACTACCTTGCTAAATCAGTCTGAGTTGGATAGTGAACAGCAGATCCGCTACGGTAAACTCAAAGCTAAACTAAATGAAATGAAACTCGACTTTGAGTAATCACTTGTTTATCGCAATTGAACTATTTCTTTTCCATTGCAAGGGCATTAACACAATAACGCAGTCCACTTGGCTCAGGGCCGTCGGGGAATACGTGACCTAAATGGCTATCACACACGTTACAAGTGATTTCGACGCGCGTCATTCCATGACTCTTATCGCCATGATACGCCACCGCTTCCACTGCTGCAGGCTGTGTAAACGAGGGCCAACCAGAGCCACTATCAAACTTTTCTTCGGCATCGAATAACAGCTCGCCACAGCATACACAGGAGTATTTACCAGGTTCAAAAAGCTGACAACTTTGTGAGCTAAACGGTTGCTCTGTCCCCTTTTTCCTGGTGATCATGTAAGTTTCTGGAGCAAGCTCTGATTGCCATTGCTGGTCCGATTTTTCAACTCTGCGAGGAGCAACAGGATTACCATTTCTGGCAAAGTTTAGTATATCTAACCACTTTAACATCTCAATTCTCTCTCTTGTTTACTTCTGTCTTTTGCTCTTCAACAGGAAGTGGCCAATCGCCAAAAAAGCAGCTTAGATAGCGACTTTTAATTAAATATAAAAGTACCCAACTCACCAATACCATTTGTACGGCAATATAAGGAGAAAAACTATAATGGGTTTTCCCTGCTTGCAGGATCAACCACGCTAAATCGAGTACCGCTGTTAATATAAGTGGCAAACGCATATAACGCCAGACGGCTGCAAGCTTTGGAGAGCTTGTTGGCCGTCGAAGAGAAAACACAACGGTTGGTATGAGCGCGATACAAGCGATCCCTGTCGCGACAAAAAAATGAAACTTAGACTCAAAGAATAGCGACATCAAATCCAAGTCAGGGCGTCTCGCAAGTGCGGAAAACACCCAAATAAGCAACGGGCGGAGCAACACAACCAGCGCTAAATTAAAAGCGATTGGCGTACGATAAACGCCATATTTATCCCAGTATTCAGGGCCGTATCGTGTTACTGATTTCATTTTACTACTCGTATTTGTTTAACAGTGCGATCAGCGCCTCTTCATCGAACACCTCAACACCTAGCTCTTGTGCCTTAGTGAGCTTAGAGCCTGCTTTTTCGCCGGCATAAACTGCATCCGTATTTTTCGACACACTACCCGCGACCTTAGCGCCAAGCGCTTGCAATCTCGCTTTAGCATCGCTGCGGTTCAGTTGGCTCAAGGTTCCAGTCAACACATAAGTTAGCCCTGCTAAAGGCTGTGCATCCTCTGACGGTGCTGCCACATCTTGCCAAGTTACACCCACTTCAATCAATGCAGTTACCACCTCTTGATTGTGCTGCTCGGCAAAAAAGCTATGAATGTGCTGCGCAACAACAACACCAACATCACTTACTTGCTGTAGAGTATCAATGGAGGCGGCCATCACTTTTTCAAGCGTCAGGAAGTGATTTGCCAAGTTTTGTGCTGTCGCTTCACCGACTTCTCTGATCCCAAGCGAATACAAAAATTTGGCTAACGTTGTTTGCTTTGCTTCTTCAAGCGCCGCGACCAAGTTTTTAGCAGACTTTGGTCCCATACGTTCAAGAGACTCAAAATGCCCTTGTCTTAGGATAAACAGATCGGCAGGGGTTTTGATAAGCTCTCGCTCAACTAACTGCTCAACTATTTTGTCGCCAAGGCCATCTATGTCGAGGGCCTTTCTCGATGCAAAGTGCTTAATAGCTTCTTTACGTTGTGCACGGCACACTAACCCGCCTGTACAACGCGCAACCGCCTCCCCTTCAACACGTTCAACATGAGAATCACACACCGGGCAAAGATCTGGGAACTCAACTTCTTTGGCACCGTCAGGACGCCTATCTAACACGACCTGAGTTACCTGAGGGATCACATCCCCAGCTCGGCGTACAATAACGGTATCACCTATCTTTACACCTAAACGCGCAATTTCATCACCATTATGAAGCGTGGCATTCGATACCGTAACACCACCGACAAAAACAGGCTCTAAGCGTGCAACCGGCGTAATTGCACCAGTACGACCAACCTGAAATTCAACATCAAGCAGCTGAGTGATCTCTTCTTGCGCAGGGAACTTAAATGCAATCGCCCAGCGCGGCGCGCGAGCAACAAAGCCAAGCTGTTCTTGCTGCGCTTTATCATTCACTTTGATCACTACGCCGTCAATTTCATAGGGAAGCTCAGCACGGCGCGTCATGATATCTTGATAATAAGCCAAAGCTTGCTGTGCATTATCAACAAGCTTTGTTTCAGGGCTCATTGGCAAGCCCCAACCTTGTAATTGCTGTAGCTGCGCATAATGCTCGTTGGCCAGTTCACCGCCTTCAACCAAGCCCATAGAATAAGCATAAAACATCAACGGACGCTTAGCAGTGATCTTCGAGTCTAATTGGCGCAAACTTCCCGCTGCCGCATTTCTTGGGTTTGCAAAGGTCTTATCACCTTTAGCTTGTGCCGTTTCATTTAACTTAATGAAACCCGCAGTATCCATAAAGACTTCACCACGCACTTCTACTTCATGCGGAATATGTTCTCCACGTAGTTTCAGCGGAATATTGCGAATGGTTTTGACATTCTCAGTGATGTTTTCCCCAACTTGCCCGTCTCCCCTTGTCGCCGCTTGAACGAGCACACCATCACGATACAAAATAGATACGGCCAAGCCATCTAACTTTGGTTCACAGCAAAAAGTAACATCTTTGCTTGTCAGTAGGCGCTCTTTTAAACGGCGATTAAATGCCGTAAATTCACTTTCGTCGAAGGCATTATCGAGCGACAACATAGGTACTCTGTGTGTTACTTGCTCAAACTTGCTAAGCGCCTCCCCCCCCACTTTCTGCGATGGGGAATCCGGACTTTGTAACTCAGGATGCTGCTGCTCAAGCACCATCAACTGGCGCATTACACGATCATATTCCGCATCAGGCACACTTGGGTTATCTAGAACATAATATTGGTAATTGTAATCTTCGAGTTGCTGCCTAAGAGCTGCAACTTGGCTTTCAATGTTGTCTGACATTTAAACCTCTAAACGTAAAAAGCCACCAGCGGATGCCAGTGGCTTAAAAATAATTCTAAGTAGCGATTAAGCGGCGAATTCACGCACTTTTTCAACATAACCACGCACGGCTTCAACCGTTAACGGCTCGCGGTCTTTATCAAGTACGGTTGCGCCAAACTCTTCAGCTAGTTTTTTCGATGCACTGTGAAGCATATTAAATGCAGCCAAGTTATCGCCTTCACAAGGTAAGGTCATAAATAGGCTAATGCCAGCGGTGCTAAATTGTTCCATGTTATCGATATCAAACGTACCTGGGTTGTACATGTTTACCAATCTAAATAACACAGGACCGTTTCCGGACGGCTCTAAATGGCGATTAAAGAAGCCCTCATCAGAATATTTAAACCCAAGGCTTAACACGGTTGGTAACAACCTAGAACCTGCCATTTTCAGGCCTTCAGGCATATCAACGTGAAGAATAATAAAGTCTTGTGGCTCTACTAATGCACTCTCTTCAGGCTCAGCCTCTTCAGAGCCACAGCTCTCGGTTTGCGCCTCAGTTTCAGGCTCTTCCGTCGCTATAATACCCTCAGTCGCAGGCTCGTCATCCACCGCACTAAAGGTCATCTCTCCAATTTCAGGTTCGTCAGGCTCTTTATCATGATTCGGCGTTTGCTCTTTGAGTTCATTGGGCTCCTTTTTAGAAGCTTTATCGCTGCTCTTCTTACGAACAGACCAAAGTCCATGTATGAGTAACCCGCCTATGACCAACGCACTGATCACGATTAATGCCCATCTTAACTCTGTGGCCATTGCTCACCTTTTTTGTTGTTATGCCTGTGCCATTTGCACCGCTTGTTCTATATCTACGGCAACCATGCGCGATACCCCGGGTTCTGCCATGGTTACCCCCGTCAGTCTACCCGCCATTTCCATAGCGACCTTATTATGACTGATATAAATAAATTGCACTGTTTGCGACATTTCTTCAACCAAACGACAAAATCGTCCTACGTTTGCGTCATCAAGCGGTGCATCTACTTCATCCAGCATACAGAATGGGGCTGGATTAAGCCTGAATATTGAAAACACCAATGATAATGCGGTCAGCGCTTTTTCTCCACCACTTAACAGATGAATTGTCGAGTTTTTCTTACCAGGCGGCCTTGCCATGATAGAAACACCACTTTCAAGCAGGTCATCGCTAGTCAATTCTAGATATGCATTCCCCCCACCAAACACTTTAGGAAACAACTCGGCTAAATCTTCATTCACTTGATTAAAGGTGGCACTAAAGCGGGTTTTGGTCTCTTTATCAATTTTTCTGATCACCGCTTCTAACGTTTCTAGCGCATTAGTGAGATCATCCAGTTGTGTATCTAAATAGGTTTTACGTGCCTTCGCTTCTTCAAACTCTTCAATTGCCGCTAAGTTTACAGCCCCTAACTTGCCAAGATCATTACTGACTCGATTCAAATTGGCTTGATACTGCCCCAAATTTGCATCCTCAGGTAATTGTGCCAGCTCCGCTTTTAGCGTCCGACCAAGCTCCTGTAAGGGTTCAAGTGCCGCTTGCGCTTTAATCATCAAGCTTTGCTCTTCAAGTTTCACTTGTTGCAAAGACTCATTGAGTTTACTCACTTCACCTTGTGCATCTTTTAATGCTGCTTGTTTTTGGAAAAGGTTTTCCTTGGCTTGGTTGAGCGTATCCAACATCGTTTGCTTTTGTGCCTTGGCTTCTAAATGTTGGGCAAGCAATAATTCAATATCTTCATGTGCCTCCGCGAGCGGCTCTTCACAAAGTACAATATCTTCTTGTGTTTGCTCGATGCGTTGGTTTATTTCATCGCGACGATGTTGTAAGTGTTCTAGCTTAGAATTGCTGAGCTGTAGTTCACTTTCTGCCTGTTGCGACGCAAGTTTTGTGGTATGAACTAATTGCTGCGCGTCTTGTAATGCGGCGCGCCGAGATTGACTATATTGTTTAAACTCGGCCAACTTAGCCTCGGCCAGTTGTTGTGTTTCTTGTACTTGCGCTAGCAACTCATCACGTTGTAATTGCTGTTCAGTATAAAGTTCAAGTTGTTCAATGACCTCGCCTCGTTCTTGAGCAATGGCATCAAGCTGTTCCTGAATTTTCTGTCCTTGCTCGCGCCAAGCGCTCAGATTCTCATCCAGCATTTCAACTTTGGTTTTATGGCTGGCGATCGCTTGTGCTTTTTCGTGAACGCATTGCTGTATTTCTAATAAGCCAGCTTGTGTGTCTTCAAGGGCAATACGTTTTTGTGCTACAACCTGCTCGGCCTCTTCGGCGAGTTGTTGCAAATGAGGAAGTTGAGTATGGCATGACTGCAATTGGGCATAGCGCTTTAACGCGCCACTCTCTTCATTGCTTTTCGCCTTGGCCTTAAAGTTATCACCTGCAATAACGCCATGGACCGTCACACCGAGAAGGAATTGTTCACACGATTTAAAGTCTGTAGATTCAGCACATAATTTTATTTTAGTTAAAAAGCTTGGGAACAGCCCTGAGCTTATTTTTGTCGCGACGGAATCAACGGGAACTTCGAGTTCGATGGGCCATAGCGTATTCATTTCGCTTTGCTCAACGACTAAATGCGTCAACCCAAGCAGTGCCGCTTCAACGCATTCTTCATACCCTGACTCAACAGCAAGCTGCGATAACATAGTCGCAGCAGAAGTCTCCGACGTTTCTTCTGCCCAGCGTGATAACGCTTTTATTTCAGATTGCACTTCTTGTAGCGCCTGAAGCGCTTTTTGAGCATGAGTCTGCGCCTGTAAGATTTCTTCTTTATTGGTTTGCTCTTGGCCTTGCAACTTACCAGCTTGGCTTTGTAATTTAGCCATCGCTTGAACCAGCTGATGATGTGCATCCTGAGCTTCAGCCAAGTCATTTTCCAACATAGATGCGTGATGCGCGTCAGCCTGTTCCAGCAGCTCAGCCTGACGCTTATCTACGTGCAGTTTAGCTTGCTGTTGTTGCGCTAATTGGCTTGCCCCTTGCTGTACCTGAGCATGTATTTGTTGATACTGCTTCTGCGCGTCATTATACTGTGCTTCTAATTGAGTTTGCTCTGTGTCACTTTGCTCATTTGTGAGTTGAATTTCTTCCAATTGCAATAGCGCAATCTCAAGTCGCTCAGAAACTTCAGCGACTTTTTCAGCACTGCTCGCCACATACTCGGCTTGCTCGTCTTGCGCCTCAATCACTTCTTGCTGTTGTGATTTCAGTATTTGGGACTGCTCAATAAGCTGACGCTTTTTTTCAGTTAGATTGACCTTCTGTTGCTCAAGCGTTGCCAACTGGGTTTCAATTCGGTGCACGCTATGTTGTGCTTGCTCATAGCCATCATTGAAATGCTTAATTTCATGTTCTAGCGTCGCCAAAATGCTGTCATGGCCACTGTGAGCTTCATTAAAAAATGCTAATTTTTCGTTGAGTTTGGCAATTTCTTTGGCTTTTATTGCCTGCTTTTGCTCAAGGCTTTGCCACTTTAAAATTGCTATCCACGACTTTAAGTCACGCTCTTGCGACTTTAAAGACTTATATTCGCTCGCCTGTTGTGCTTGAAGTGCCAGTTTATCTAGCTGACTCTGTAGCTCTTGCCTAACATCGAGCAAACGCTCCATGTTTTCGCGAGTACTCTTGATCCGAGTTTGAGTTTCTCGTCGACGCTCTTTATATTTTGAAATTCCGGCGGCTTCTTCTAAAAAAACTCTTAACTCTTGCGGCTTACTTTCGATCAAGCGAGAGATCATCCCTTGCTCGATAATTGCGTAACTGCGAGGACCTAGGCCAGTACCTAAAAAGATATCCGTGATATCGCGCTTACGGCACTTACTACCATTTAAAAAATAAAGAGATTGGCCATCTCGCGTCACTAAGCGCTTAATGGCAATTTGGTTACGATCTGCAAACGTGCCGGGCAACCGGCCTTGAGTATTATCAAAAATCAGTTCTACAGAAGCTTGCGAGATAGGTTTACGTTTGGTCGTACCGTTAAAAATAACGTCCGTCATGGCATCGCCACGGAGGTTTTTCGCGGAGCTTTCACCCAATACCCAGCGAACCGCATCAATAACATTAGACTTACCACAGCCGTTTGGCCCAACCACACATGTCATCTGGTCAGGAAACGGGATCTTGGTTGGCTCTACGAAAGATTTAAAGCCGGCCAGTTTGATGCTACTCAGTCGCATAGCTTATTATTGTTGTTCGCGGTTACTTTTGAGAATAAGACAATTCATTAGTAAGATCTATGAGTTAGCAATGACAGCGTTTGATATTATCCAAAATGATCCCGGTAGCCATCGCCACATTCAATGATTCAGCACCGCCAAACGCGGGAATAGTCACCTTTTTATTGATGTGAGCCGCTATGGTATCGCTAATACCATGAGATTCGCTGCCCATGACCAACACGGCATTACGACTAAATTGGCACTGATGCACACTCTCACCACCAAGGAATGCACCATAGCACTCGCCTTGATATTGCTTTAAAAAGGCCTCGAGATCGGTTCTCACCACATTAACACGCACAAATGAGCCCATGGTGGCACTGATCACTTTAGGGTTAAATTGATCCGCGCAGTTTTCGCTCACCACAAGCTGCGTTAATCCATACCAATCAGCAAGACGAATAATGGTACCGAGATTACCCGGGTCTGAGACCCCATCTAATGCTAACACCAACCCTGCTGTATTGATTTCTTCTGCTGGCGGCATTGCAACGACCGCTATCGCCGCATTATTTGACACCAAAGTACTCACCTTACTCAGCACATCTTCTTGTGCTTCTACACAGGCAATATTAACGAGTTTGGATTTATACTTTGTCATGAACTCATTGGTTGCGAATAACTGTTCAACGGCCAACCCAGCATCAACTAATTCAATCACATTCTTCTCGCCTTGTACTAAATACAGGCCATGTTGTTTGCGATATTTTTTTTGCCCTAAAGCACGAAGTAGTTTTTGTTGATTCTTGGAGATCATGTGCACCTCAAAAGTTGGATTCACCATTATACCTGTTCAATATCAGATAATACCAATTTTACTTAAGGCCAGCTCCATTTGAGGGAGTAAATTGGTATAAAAGTGTTTCAGCGAGGCATTAAGCTAAAAAACTATGTTATCGTGTGCCGAAGGACACACCAGGCATAGAGGTAATCATGTCACCTGAGCTAACGCTTATTTTACTCAACTTTATTCTCCTTTTTGTAGCATATGTATTCGTTTACCCAAAGTTAAAAGAGAAAAGCCTCGCCAGTATCAGCAAACAAGATTTGTTGGTTACTGCGGTTTCTTTAATCGTGTCTGGAAGTTTGTACTATGGCAAGGATATCGAATTTTCGTTAATTTTTTTTGAGAGTAACTGGGTGGTGTTTACGATTATCGCGTTTAGCGTGATTGAAATCCCATTTTTACTGTGGTTTAAACGTCGCTATAACATTAAATTTGGAGAGTAATAGAGAGGTCACAACGCCTCTCTACTCGATTATCACTCAGCTCGCTTTTCGCGACCAAGTAACGCCATTGCGGCTTCTTTCACATCTTTTTGCTCATAAAGCACTTGATAGATCTGCTCAGTGATCGGCATTTCAATACCTGTGCGTTTAGCAAGTAGATAAACTTCTTTGGTATTGCGATAACCTTCAACCACCTGACCTATACTCAACATCGCCTCTTCGACCAACTTTCCCGAGCCAAGTGCAAGACCAAAGCGGCGATTACGCGACTGGTTATCCGTACAAGTGAGAATGAGATCACCCAGTCCCGCCATACCCATAAAGGTTTCAGAACGCGCACCTAACGCACATCCTAAACGACAAAGTTCAGCGAGTCCTCGGGTGATAAGCGCTGTTCTGGCATTCGCTCCAAAACCAAAGCCGTCAGACATGCCCGCGCCAATTGCGATAACGTTTTTGACCGCGCCACCAAGCTGAATACCAATAAAGTCTTCGTTGCTATACACCCGAAACGAGCGGCCGCAATGCAACAGCTCTGCGAGCTCTTCACGAAACTTTGCACAAACCGAAGACACTGAAATAGCAGTAGGTAATCCTGCGGCCATTTCTTTTGCAAAAGTAGGTCCACTTAGCACCGCCAGCGGCACATCGTCACCTAACACATCCAGTGCTACCTCTTGCAATAGTCGCCCAGTATTTGGTTCGAGCCCCTTGGTTGCCCAAGCTACTTTTGCATTCTCAAGTAGCATAGGTTTAATCTTCTTCAAGGTGTCTGCAAACGCATGACTTGGCACAACCACCAAAATACGCTCGCTAGACTTAACAGCCGTTTCTAAATCGGCCTCAAGTTCAAGCGAGTTTGGAAACTGGATGTCAGGAAGATAACGTTGGTTTTTGCGCTCAGCTGCTAGCGCCTCAACGTGTTCGCTATTGCGGCCCCACAGTGTCACTTGGTGACCATTTCGGGCGAAACAAATAGCAAGGGCGGTGCCATAAGACCCCGCCCCCAATACAGTTACAGCTGATTTTGCTGTACTCATCAATTATGCGTCAGCAGTTTGCTCAGGCTGTGCTTGAGCCGCACGTTGCTGCATATACTGAGCGAATAATGCATCAAAGTTAACTGGCGCAAGGTTTAACTGCGGGAAAGTACCACGGTTAACTAGGCTAGCTACCGCTTCACGCGCATAAGGGAATAGGATGTTAGGGCAGAATGCACCTAGCATGTGTGCCATTTGCATTTCTTCAAGATCGGCAATTGCAAAGACACCCGCTTGTTGGATTTCACATAGGAATGCAGTTTCATCACCAATAGTTGCCGTTACCGTTAGCGCTAGAACAACTTCAAAAACGTTGTCATCAAGCTTTGCTGAACGCGTGTCCATGTCTAGCTTAACTTCTGGTGTCCACTCTTTCTGGAAGATAGCTGGTGAGTTTGGCGTTTCAAACGATACATCTTTAGTGTAGATGCGTTGAATGTTGAACTGAGCGCCTTCTTGTTGTTGTTCTGCTGCTTGGTTTTGTTCTGCCATGATAATTTCCTAAATTCTGTTGTGTTCCTGCTAGTGCCTAGCAGTCATTATAAAAAGTAAGCTGAGCCAAAGCTCAATCAATCTTATGCTTGTAATAGCTTATCGAGTTCGCCTTGCGCTTCAAGCGCCATCATATCGTCGCAACCGCCAACATGGCGCTCAGCGATAAAGATTTGTGGCACGGTATAGCCACCGTTGGCTTTTTCGATCATCTCGTCACGAAGCTCAGGCTGTGCGCCAATATCATACTCAGTGTATGTGACACCTTTTGCATCTAATAGTGCTTTTGCACGATGACAAAATGGACAATAGTCTTTGGTGTAAATTACGACTTGGCTCATCATAGACCTCAGTTATTTTCCGTTAGAGATTGGTAAACCCGCACTTTGCCATGCGCCAATACCACCTGATAATACGTACACTTGCTCGAATCCAGCTTTGTGCATGTTATCAGCAACAGCAGATGCCGTCATACCTGTGTTACAGACCAATATAATGGGCTTAGATTTATGTTTTTCAAGACCAGCAAAATCTTTTTGCTTGAGTTTTTCCGCATTCACCTGCTCAGAACCTGCAATGTGGCCTTGGTTAAACTCTTTTGCTGCACGCATATCGAGTACCTGACCATCTTGGCGGTTAACAAGCATAGTTAACTGCTGGGGATTAATTTGTCTAATTTTAGAAAACTGACTCTTAAACCAACTACTCACTAACATCGCGGCTAACACAACCCAAATGATGCTAAGTACCGGATGGTTACCTAAAAACGCAACGTATTGTTCCATTAATTTATCAACCAAAAATTATTAAACGATAAAGTGGCAGCAAGTATACCTGCTTTATTCTCGACAAAACAGACTTGTTCAACATGAGCAAATATCAATCTCAAAGTTGATAATTCATCACTGTGGGGCTGAATATTCATACAAAAACAGGTATTCTACTTATCAGCAACCAGAGCAAACTTATCGCAGCGCTGCAGCCCAAGTTAGTTAACCTAACCTTGCAGCGTTTGCTATAAGACATCAACATCGTGCCTAATTCAGGATTTCAGGAGCGCAAATGACAGCTAAGAAAAAGCCATTGGTATTAATGATTTTAGACGGTTGGGGCTATCGCGAAGAAAGCGAGAGCAATGCTATTTTAGCAGCCAATACCCCAGTATTAGATGAACTATGGCGCTCTGCTCCGCACACCTTGATTTCAGGTTCAGGCCTTGATGTTGGTCTACCAGATGGACAAATGGGGAATTCCGAAGTTGGCCACGTTAACCTCGGTGCGGGACGTGTGGTTTATCAAGACTTCACCCGGATCACTAAAGCGATTAACGATGGTGAGTTTGAGCACAATCCAGCTCTGGTTGAGAATATCGACAAAGCCGTAGCAAAGGGTAAAGCCGTTCACCTAATGGGATTATTGAGCCCAGGAGGCGTTCACAGCCATGAAGACCACATTGTTGCAGCAATTAAATTAGCAGCTGAGCGCGGTGCAACCGTTTATTTGCACGCATTTTTGGATGGCCGCGATACACCACCTCGCAGCGCACAAGCGTCAATTGAAAAAATGGAAGCCTTGATGCAGTCACTCAATTGTGGCCGACTAGCGTCTATTATTGGTCGCTACTATGCTATGGACCGTGACAATCGTTGGGACCGTGTCGAATCTGCTTATAACCTGATGGTAAGTGGCGACGCTGATTTTACTTATCGTAATGGCGTTGAAGCGCTACAAGCAGCTTACGCGCGTGATGAAAATGATGAGTTTGTTAAAGCATCAGCGATCACCGAAGCTGGGCAACCAGCCGCAACTATCAATGATGGTGATACGGTTATCTTTATGAACTTCCGTGCAGACCGAGCGCGTCAGATGACCCGTGCTTTTGTCGATGCTGACTTTAACGGCTTCGAAAAACGCAAAGCACCGGACTTAAGTGCGTTTGTTATGATGACTGAATACGCTGCCGACATTAAAGCCCCTATCGCTTTCGCGCCTGAAGCACTTGTCAATGTGCTAGGTGAATGGCTCGCTAAGCACAACAAAACTCAGCTGCGTATTTCAGAAACGGAAAAATATGCCCATGTCACTTTCTTCTTTAGCGGCGGTCGCGAAGATCTCTTTGAAGGTGAAAAACGTGAACTCATTCCTTCTCCACAAGTCGCCACTTACGACCTACAGCCAGAGATGAACTCAGAAATGCTAACTGATAAGTTAGTTGAAGCCATTCATAGCGGTGAATTTGACGTCATTATCTGTAACTACCCGAATGGTGATATGGTTGGACACTCTGGTGTATTCGAAGCCGCAGTAAAAGCATGTGAAGCCGTTGATAAGTGTATCGGNTGGTTGCAGCGTTAAAAGAAACCGGTGGTGAAGCTCTGATCACAGCAGACCACGGCAATGCTGAGCAAATGCAAAACCCGAAAACGGGCCAAGCTCACACAGCACACACTAGTGAGCCTGTACCGTTTATTTATGTAGGTCGTGATGCAGAGCCACAAGCAGGAAAAGTACTAAGCGATGTTGCACCAACAATGCTGCATTTACTTGGTATGGAGCAGCCTAGCGAGATGACTGGCACTCCAATTATGCGTTTAAAATAACGGCCTGCCTGTATGCCGTTAAAAACGACATTTCACTATGCCGCACTTCTCGGTGCGGCGTTACTCATGACAACAGCGCCCGCTGTTGCCAACGAATCTAGAACCAAACAAGACTTAAGCGAAGTTCAGCAACAGCTTAAAGCTAGCCAACAAGCATTAGAAAAGCAACGCGGTAAAATTAACAGTCACGAAGCAAAGCTCAAAGCCTTCGAACTTGATATTGCCAAAAGTGCCAAAGCAATCTCACTCACAGAAGTGGGGATAAAAGAAAACCAAACCGAGCAGGCCGAACTTAAAAAGCAAGAAAGCACGCTGTTAAACGACAAGAAGAAATTTGAAAAGATCCTTGCGGCTCAGCTAAAAAGTGCCTACATGACGGGCTCTCATGATTATTCTAGAATGTTACTTAATCAAGAGCATGCAACAAAGCTTGAGCGCACCATTGCCTATTATGATTACCTAAATAAAGCACGCATTAAACAACTTGAACAGCTCAAATCTATCGGCCAAGAATTGGCACAGACTCAAGCTGAGTTAGCAAGAACACAAGCACGCTTGAAAGCGCTACAAAACCATCAGAATGAACGCTTGGAAGTGCTCAAGAAGGCGCAGCAAGAACGTCAAAACCAGCTTGCAAACCTAAATAACAAACTCAGTGAAACACGCTCTGCTATCGCTTATTTAAAAGAAAATGAACAAACCTTAATCCAAACGTTAGAAGAGCTTGCCAAGGCACAAAGAGAAGCCGAAGTACGTTTAGATGGATTAGCCAAACTCAAAGGCAAAATGAGTTTACCAACCAAAGGTCGAATTAAGCATAAATTCGGCCAAAGCAAACATGCTGGCATGAATTGGAAGGGCGTCCTCATTGGTGCAAAAGAAGGGGCTGAAATTGCGAGTGTCGCCCCCGGTCAAGTTGTGTATGCAGATTGGTTAAATGGCTTTGGCTGGGTTATTGTGCTTGATCATGGTCATGGTTTTATGAGCCTATACGGCCATGCACAAACGCTGCTTCGCGATGTTGGCGATCAAGTTCGCAGTGGTGAAGTGATCGCTTTGGTAGGACAAAGCGGCGGACAAAGAGATCCTGGTCTATACTTTGAAATACGGCATAAGGGAAGCGCTGTAGATCCGATAAAATGGTGCAGATCCAGTTAACTGAATAACCCGTGCTGCACCTTGATGAGGAGCAGCACATGAATAGACAAACCCGTTTTTACGCGCTTGCAGCACGCTATGTTGCATTATTAGGCTTCCTACTTTTGTTAAGTTTTAGCGCTGTTAGTCACGCGTCTACACAGAAGTTTTCGGCTCAAGAAATCGATGAGATCCTCTATCATATTCACACCTATTATGTTGAAGACTTGCCTCTGAGTCGCTACAACGCAGGCAACCTCACGAGCCTCTTTGACAATTTAGATCCCTACTCTAAATACCTCAACGAGGAAGACTTGGAATCCATCTTCAGTGCAGCAAATGGGCGATACACAGGGCTTGGTATTGAAGTCGAAGAGCAAGATAATTACGTGGTTATTTTGGATACCCTGCCCAATTCACCAGCAGCCCAAGCAGGAATAGAGAGCGGTGATAAACTCCACGCAATCAATGGCGCTAATGTCGCGGGCAAATCGATAGAAGAAGTGTCTGCCCTACTCAAAGCTGCAAATAAGAATCTCATCAATTTAGTGGTATTAAGGCAAGACGAGCTGGTTGCACTTGAGCTTAAACGCCAAGAGATAGTCATTGAAAGTGTCGCCAGTAAACTGCTAAACGACGGAACCGGTTTTTTAAGCGTCAACAGTTTTAATCATCATACCTATCATGACGTTGCAAGACACATAAATCGACTACAAGTACAGTTAGGCAGTCCATTGAAAAAGTTGGTTATTGATTTACGTGACAATCCCGGTGGCACACTTAATAGTGCAGTGGCAATCTCAGATCTTTTTTTAGATAGTGGCACAATCGTCACGACCAAAGGCCGCTTCTATGACGCCAATCAGGCTTACATTGCAAAGCGGGGAGACATTCTCAATGGTGAGCCTATTTTGGTGTTAATCAACAATAATTCCGCTTCAGCGGCCGAGATTTTAGCCGCCGCACTCAAGGATAATAAACGTGCCTTAGTCGTTGGCTTACGTTCTTATGGTAAAGGCTCGGTTCAATCCTTGATCCCAATTGGCAATGGTACTACTGCATTAAAGTTAACGACAGCGAGATACTACACACCAGCAGGTACATCAATTGAAGGTAAAGGCATAGAGCCAGATGTATATTTTACCAAACAAGCGCTTTCCCTGTTGGATAAAAGCGCTATAATCACTGGTGAAGAATCAATCAAAACAACAGGTATTGAGCAGCTAGCATCGCATTGGCCTAAGGCGCTGGCGTTAGTTCAATCACAGTAAATAAAAAACAGCCCTGTAGGGCTGTAAACTATAATAATAATTTGTGTGCTAAAAAAAATAATCGGGATAATACTGGCCTGCATGACCTTTGCAGTGCCAGCAAAACAGTTTGCCATTGTTATAGACGATATTGGCAATCACCAACGTGACTTAGAGTTGCTGTCTTTACCGGGTGGGATCACCTTTTCGATCCTGCCCCATACGCCTTTTTCTCAACAATTTGCCTTTGCAGCCAGCCGCCAACAACGCGAGCTTTTATTACATGTGCCAATGCAGGCACAAGACACGGAAAAGGCCCTTGGTCCGGGCGCATTAACCACCGATATGGAAAAATGGCAGTTGCAAATGACACTTGGCAATGCACTATCAACACTGCCTCAGGTTAAAGGCGTAAACAATCACATGGGCTCAGCATTAACCGAACAAATAGAGCCAATGAAATGGACTATGGAAATACTAAAAAAGCGCGGATTATACTTTTTAGATAGCCGTACCACTAGCCACAGTCAAGCCCAATATGCGGCCAACCTTTACGGCGTAAAAAACGTCGCTCGTCAGGTCTTTCTGGACAATGACATATCCACAGATGCACTCAACAAGCAGTGGCAACATATGCTTAAGCTACTTGATAATCACGAGCATGTTATTATCATTGCGCACCCATATAAGGAAACCGCTGCATTTCTTGCAGCCAAGTTAGCTGAGCTTGAAAGTATTGATGCCAAACTGGTTCCCGTGTCTCAACTGGTTGAACAAAAATACGTACGACTTGCAGAAATTGCTGAGCAACACGCTATTTCTGGACAATTAAGACTCCAAGAATAAAGATTAACAATGATTATCATCAGACAATTTCAAAGCGGCGAAGAAGCCGTGTTACGCAAGCTTATGTTTGACACAATACGCTCGGTAAATATACAGCATTACTCCAATAGCCAAGTTAATGCATGGGCACATAGCGACGTTGCCGATAAAGGCTGGCAAGACCGATTAAGGAACAATCAGCCCCTTGTCGCCGTACTAAATGGTAAAATTGTTGGCTTTGCCGACATCCAAGCTGACGGTCTTATTGATCACTTTTTTTGCCATGCGGAACATCAAGGCCAAGGCGTAGGTAAAGCACTTATGCTCGCACTCTTAGAACACAGCAAAATAACCAACACAACGCGCTTATTTTCCCATGTTAGCAAAACGGCTAAACCTTTCTTTGAATATTTTGGTTTCCAAGTGATAAAGGAACAACAAGTGAAGGTTCGTGGCGAAGTGTTAACTAACTACCTGATGGAAAAAGACATGCCCGCCTGCTAGCAGGCATACGAACTTTCTTCCCTAATCTATGGGCGCAAACCGCGTGGGTAAGGCACTAAATTGCAAGGATGGATTTTGCTTCATCCACTTTTTCTTATTAGGGATTTGGATCTTAAACTCATTATCCGTCACAAACTTTTGGGTTTTACCTTTTGCATCCACAAACTGAATTGATGCAGGCTCGGTAAATGTAAACTCTAGTTCATCAAAGCTTGGAGCAAACCAAGACAAGCTACCAGCCATCAACTCAACAAAAGCGTCCATATCCTCTAAAAGAATAAACAAATCGCGATACATAACCCGCTGCTTAGTCAGCGGCGCTATATCCGTATTGACCATAATCGCAACGGCATCTTTTTCTTGATTGATCACTAAATTAACTTTATCAGCACGAAACTGCTGGAGAATAGGTAAATCAATATTGCCGTCTTTGTCTATGATGCCGTTGGCAATGATATTGCCATCTTGCTCCAACCAAAGTTTAACATCCTCTAGCGCGATATCAGGCTGCTTCACTTCCACTGTAAATTTAGACAAGATATATTGCGACTGCGCTTTGTTGGCGATTAAATCTAGAATTTGATTAATTTCTCCATATTCAACACTTCGCTCAGCGGCAAAAACAGAGTTGCAAAGTAAGCTCGCAACAGCACCTAACATCAGTAACTTTTTCATTGGGTTAGCCTTTCTTATTGTTATCTTCATAAGAGCAGTTCTTCGAGAAATAGTTCAAAACTTGATCTCAATTCCATACATGCCAAATAGATCAGGCTAAACTCAACATAAACATATGGAGTGAAAAGGAGTAACAGATGACCCAAACCGTAGCTGATTTAATGACCCCAGATCCTTTTGCAGTGATTGCTGAAAATACCTTGCAAGATGCGCATAATTTAATGAAAGAAAAAAACGTTCGTCACATCCCAGTAATTGACGAAGCGGGAGTCTTGGTTGGTATGCTCACGCAAAAAATTATGATCGCCAAGGTAATGGGAATAATGGCAACCTACGGCGCCAATGCGCTTGCAAGAAAAGAGAAACAAACAAAAGTACGAGATATTATGGCGACCGATTTTGCGAGCGTGCGCCCGGATCAATCATTACAAGATGTGGTGCGCTTTTTTGTCGATAATCGCCATGGCTGTATGCCTGTGGTAGACGAGCAAAACAAATTGGTTGGAATACTAACATCATCAGACTTTGTGCGACTCGCCGCGGCACTATTGTCTTAAACGTGGTAATAAACTGAGTGTATTCCGCTGAATACACTCAGCTAACTACATGATTACGCTTTTTCTTGAAGCGTTCTCGCTACGGTTCTCATACCTAACGTCGTTGCACCCGCAGCCCATTGACCACCAGCGCTATTTTGGAAAGAAGCTGCAAGGTCGATATGCACCCAACCTTGACCTTCATTTGGTACAAAGCGAGACAGGAAACCCGCTGCATTTGATGCACCACCAAAGCCGCCACCTTTTTGCGCCCGGCTGTTAGCTGTATCCGCATAAGGCGATGGACAGTTATTTTGGTGCCACTTTTCTAGAGGCAATGGCCACGCGGCTTCAAATTCGTCACTCGCGAACTGCTGTACATCACCGACAAGCGCTTTGTCTAAACCAAATAGCGCATTGTACTCTTGGCCTACAGCAACGAGCGCAGCGCCCGTTAATGTCGCGGCATCAATGATAAGCTCTGCGCCTGTTTCACCGGCAGCCATCAAGCCATCAGCAAGCACCAAGCGACCCTCTGCATCGGTATTTACGATTTCCACTGTGGTACCATTTTTGTAGGTAAGAATATCGCCTAACTTATAGGCATGGCCTGAGATAAGGTTCTCAGCACAACACAGGAATAACTTAACACGACGGTCAAAACCACGTTGAATAGCCAGCGCTAAACCAGCCGTTACGGTTGCCGCCCCGCCCATATCACACTTCATCGTAAGCATGCCTTCACTTGGCTTAATGGAGTAACCACCTGAGTCAAACGTGATCCCTTTACCCACAAGTGCCGCACTAACTGGTGCGTCATCATTACCTGTTGGGTTGTAGTCAAGCTCAAGCAACACTGGGGGGCGCTCACTGCCGCGTCCTACTTCATGGATACCAATCCATTGCTGCTCCAACAGCGCGTCGCCTTTAATGATTTGATAACTAACATGCTCAGGTGCTAATGACTGAATAAACTCAGCCGCTTTTCCTGCAAGGCTTTCAGGGTAAATGTCTTCGGCCGTCCCGTTGATCATCTGACGCATCCATGTTGCCGACGCTTTTAATGCATCAAGTTCTTTAAGACTTGACTGGTCGTTGTCAACAAACACCACGCCATCTAATGCTTTTGGTGACACAAAACCTTGATAAAAAGCCCATTGAGATTCAGTACACCACAAGTCACCTTCTAGATGCACTTGTTTAATCCCTTGTTGTGCGATGCTACGAGCCGCTTTTTGAATATTCTTCAGCGTTTCGTCTTGTTGTAAATGGATAAAAGCACCGTCCTTTTCAAACGACAATGCAGCACCAGCAGATAAATACTCTGGTTTAGCGTCTTCACTCAGTCGTACAATAAATTTCTCTGACATTCTCTTTTCACTCTTGTGCTTGTAAGTGTGGTTAAGTGTACACTAGCCACTAAATACACCCAACCTAAAGCGACCAATGAAGTTTTCTAGGCAATTACAACAAGCAACCTTGCTCAAACGATATAAACGCTTTCTTGTCGATTTACGCGCCCCAAGTGGTGACGAATTCACCGTACACTGCGCCAATACTGGTAGAATGACCAATTGTGCAGACCCGGGATTTACGGCCTATTACTCCACCAGCGATAACCCCAAACGAAAGTACATTCATTCGTTGGAGCTGACGCAAGATAATGATGGTCATTTTATTTGTGTAAATACAGCGGTGGCGAATAAAGTGTCTGTAGAGGCCATTGAGCAAGGAAGAATAACGCAACTGCAAGGCTACAAAACACTCCAAACTGAGGTGAAATACGGGGCTGAAAATAGTCGAATTGATATTTTGTTGAGCAACGTCGAAAATGGACAATCCTCGCAATTTTGCTACGTTGAAGTAAAGTCGGTGACTTTGCTTGAGCAACAGCAAGGTTTTTTCCCTGATGCAGAAACCTTAAGAGGTCAAAAACATCTTAGAGAATTAATCCACATTAAACAACAAGGTCATCGTGCGGTGTTACTGTTTGCCGCGCTCCATACAGGGATAAATTGTGTCAAACCAGCCAGCCATATCGATCAAAAATATGCAGCGTTAGTAAAAGAAGCAATTTCTCATGGAGTAGAAATCATTGCTTACCGAGCGCATATTGACGACAACCAAGTACAATTAATTGAAGAAATTCCTTTTGATTACGCTTGACTTTTTTCATGCTGCCCACATATAGCCGTGATAGTTTTCTCCCCCAAATAGTTAAACATTGAAAAAAGTGGCTGACATTTGCAGTAAAAAAGTGTTTGCTAAGGGGTAAAGATTTTGCTATTTATACCCGCCGGCGAAAGCTGGGGTTATGTATTAAGGATTTAGGAGAATGGTATGCCAGACCAGAAAAAACTAGGGTTATTGGCTCAAGCCGGTGTAGAACCTTATCAAGAAAAGCCAGGCGAAGAATACATGAATGAAGCACAACGTGCTCATTTCAAAGCGATATTAGAAGCATGGCGTGCCGATCTACGTAATGAAGTAGACCGTACTAAGACACACATGCAAGACGAAGCGGCAAACTTTCCTGATCCTGTGGACCGTGCAGCGCAAGAAGAAGAGTTTTCTCTTGAACTGCGTACTCGCGACCGCGAGCGTAAGCTAATCAAGAAAATTGAGAAAACACTTCAACTTATCGAAGATGATGACTTTGGCTTTTGTGAGTCGTGCGGTATTGAAATCGGCATTCGCCGGTTAGAAGCGCGTCCAACAGCTGATCTTTGCGTTGATTGTAAATCTCTCGCAGAAATCAAAGAAAAACAACAAGGCAGAGGATAATCTCAGCCCTGTGTCCCCAAGCTTAAAGCAAACTGGGAGCTATCGCGGTCGATTTGCTCCCTCGCCTTCCGGTCCACTTCATTTCGGCTCTCTTGTAGCCGCCCTGAGTAGCTATTTAGACGCAAAAGCTAATCAAGGTAAATGGCTCGTTCGCATCGAAGACATAGACACACCGCGTGTAGTTATGGGTGCTGCCGACAATATATTAACCACACTTGAAGCATACGGCCTTTACTGGGATGAAAAGGTTGTCTATCAATCACAGCACCATGCCCTATACCAAGCCTATTTGGCGACACTAAAATCAGACTCTCTTGTGTATGCGTGTCAATGTACAAGAAAGCAAATTAAAGTAATGGGTGGATTTTACAACAATCATTGCAGAGCCTTAGCGCTAAATTGGCAAGATAACGCTTTGCGCCTACAGCAGCGCTGTCCAGTTACTGAATTTAATGATGCAATACAAGGCATGGTTGTCATTCCCTCAGCAATTGCGCATGAAGATTACATCGTTAAACGCCGCGACGGCTTATTTGCTTATCAATTGGTGGTGGTAGTTGACGACATAGAGCAAAAGATTAGTCATATCGTGCGTGGTGCCGATCTGCTAGAACCCACAGCAAGACAAATTAGTTTATTTCGACAGCTCAATCAGCCATCACCTGAGTACGCTCACGTGCCTCTGGCTGTCGCAGAGCCCGGATTTAAGTTATCTAAGCAAAATCATGCTCCAGCTATTGATAACCGCAACCCGCTACCAACCCTTTATGCCGCGCTGCGTTATTTGCATGTGCCGGTTGATTCTCTCCATAATTATCAAGATGTTGACGCATTACTGACTCACGCTATTGATATTTTTAGTCTAGATAGCGTTCCTAAAGTACAGGAAATTCAACTAGACTCTCTAGAAAATGGCGATTTTGCTTTTCGCCCACTGTTTTCAAGTACTTCAATTTAGTCTCATTTGAGTATATGATAGCGAGCCTTAAATGCGACCTGTTTTAAGACAAAAGCAGTGGTTCACAACGACTAGAATAGAAAACTTGATTGCTCAGGAGACGAGTTATTATTTCCAAGCTTGTAAACTTTTGCCGCCAGTTTGTAACTGGAAAAGGCGATGAGACGGTGAAAATGGCCAGCCCGACACCTGCGATAATTCCTCGCAGCGAGCATGGTATATCTCGTAAACAATTTAGCCCTAACGCTATCAAAGTGCTCTATCGCTTAAAAGACGGTGGCTATGATGCCTACCTAGTTGGTGGTTGTATCCGCGATATCATGCTAGGAATAGAGCCTAAAGACTTTGACGTCGTTACCAATGCAACACCTGAACAAATCAAAAAGCTCTTCCGTAACTGTCGCTTAATAGGTCGTCGTTTCCGCCTTGCACACATTGTTTTTGGACGGGAAATTATTGAAGTTGCCACCATGCGTGGCCATCACCAAAGTGATGACTCTTGTGCCACGACAAGTCAAGCCAGCGAACACGGGCAGCTATTACGCGACAATGTTTACGGCAGTATCGAAGAAGATGCCGAGCGCCGCGACTTTACTATCAATGCGCTATACTATTCGATTAATGACTTTACCCTACGCGACTTTGCCGGTGGTGTTGCAGACATTAAAGCGCGTAAAATTGAGCTGATTGGCGATCCTGAAACTCGCTATCGCGAAGATCCGGTGCGTATGCTAAGAGCTATTCGCTTTGCAACCAAACTAGATATGGAGATTGCTACCCCGACCCGCACTCCGATTAAAGCACTAGCGCCATTACTTGGACATATCCCCGCAGCGCGTTTGTTCGAAGAAACGCTAAAACTATTTTTAAATGGTAAAGCGGAAGAGAACTTTCTTCAGATGCGTGAATACGGCTTATTTGCCCAATTATTCCCAGCGCTAGATAAAATTCTAGCACAGCCTGATAATGACTTTGAGCGTCGCTTTATTCAGCAAATGTTTGCCAATACGGACAGCCGTATCAACGCAGATAAAAAAGTAACTCCAGCATTTATCTATGCAGCACTTTTATGGTTCCCTATTTTAGCTAAAAGCGAAGCACTTGCGGCCGAAGGCATGAATGAATACGATGCCTTTATGCAAGCCATCAATCACGTTCTTGCTGAGAATGCAAAACACGTTGCTGTGCCTAAACGCTTTACTTTAGGTGCCCGAGATATCTGGCATATTCAACAACGCCTAGATAAACGTTCAGGGCAGCGTGCATATCGCCTAAGCTTGCAGCCGAGATTCAAAGCCGCATATGATTTCCTATTATTGCGTGTTGAAAGTGGTGAACAAGAGCAAGAAGAACTTGCAGCTTGGTGGACTGACTACCTCAAGAATGACGTCACCGGCCAAAAAGACATGGTTCGCAACTTAGGTAACCAAAGCAAGCCTAAGCGTCGTTATAATAGACGTAAGCCAAAAAGAAAACCAAAAGAAGATTAAATGAATATTGCGTACATTGGATTGGGTGCAAACCTATCCGAACCGATGGCACAAATACAGCGAGCACTCGATGTGCTCGCCGCCCACCCAGACCTCTCGCTTGTCCAGCACTCTAGCCTGTATGGCTCAAAACCTATGGGCCCTCAAGATCAACCTGATTATGTGAATGCCGTAGTAAAACTAGCGACATCATTAACAGCAGAATCTTTACTCGATGTGTTGCAACAAATAGAGCGTGAACATGGCCGTGTACGCAAGGCTGAACGCTGGGGACCGCGTACACTCGATTTAGATATTCTGCTTTTTAATACCGACACCATTAACAGCGATAGACTAACGGTGCCGCATTATGGCTTGAAAGAAAGAGAGTTTGTCGTCTACCCGCTGTTAGAGATAGAGCCAGAGCTCAAATTACCTGATGGCACTGAGCTTAACTCTTTAACACAAAAGTTACCACTTAACGGATTAGCAATCCTCAAATAAACCAATCCAAGGGGTTTAACCATGGCAAAAATTTCCGTCTCAACACTTGCCAAAATGAAGCGTGAAGGAACAAAAATAACCGCTCTCACCGCTTACGATGCAAGTTTTGCAAAGTTATTTCACGACAATGGCGTAGATGTCATCTTAGTGGGTGATTCTCTGGGTATGGTTTTACAAGGTGGTGAAGACACTTTAGCCGTTACCACGGATGACATTGCCTATCATACCCGCTGTGTAAGAGCTGGTAGCAAAGAGCTATTCGTTATCGCCGATATGCCTTTTATGAGCTACTCAGAACCGCAATCAGCCTGCCAGAATGCAGCTACCTTAATGCGCTCTGGTGCTAACATGGTTAAGCTTGAAGGTGGTGAATGGCTTTACGACAGCATTGCACTGCTTACTCAGCAAGGGATCCCAGTTTGTGGCCATTTAGGTTTAACACCACAATCAGTACACGTGTTTGGTGGCTTTAAAATTCAAGGTCGTGAAGAAGCTCAGGCGCAAAAAATGATAGCCGATGCACAAGCGTTAGAACGTGCTGGTGCACAAATGATTGTGATTGAATGTGTGCCTTCAGCACTGGCTAAACGCATTACCGATGCTGTGGCAATTCCGGTCATTGGTATTGGCGCAGGTAAAGAGACCGATGGCCAAATTTTGGTTATGCATGACTTGGTTGGTATTTCTGCAGGCTATATCCCTAAGTTCTCGAAGAACTTCCTGCTCGAAACTGGCAACATGCCAGAAGCGGTGAAAAAGTTTTGTGCAGACGTGCAATCAGGTGAGTTCCCGGGGCCTGATCACGAATTTAATTAAATTTGCGATGAGCGATACTTATCGCCGAGTCTGATCCAAGCATTTTGTTTGGATTAGTATTGTTATTATTGAGTTAGAGTACAACATGCAATCAGTTACTGAGATTAAATCGTTACGAAGCCAAATTAAAGCTTGGCGCCAACAAGGGTTGAGCATTGCCTTCGTACCAACGATGGGCAACCTTCACCGTGGTCATTTTTCCTTAGTAGAAAAAGCAAAAACCCTAGCGGATAAAGTCGTTGTCAGTATCTTTGTAAACCCAATGCAATTTGGTGCGAACGAAGACCTCGACAGCTACCCTCGTACGCTTGAGCAAGACAAGCAAGGCCTTGCAGAACTAGAAACCGATATTGTGTTTACGCCTACCGTTGAGACCATATATCCTAACGGCCTAAATGCACAAAGTTTTGTTGATGTGCCGGGGGTATCTGAAGGACACTGTGGTGGCACACGCCCTGGACACTTTCGTGGCGTTGCAACGGTTGTCACTAAATTGTTTAACTTAGTACAACCTGATTTTGCCTGCTTTGGTGAAAAAGACTTTCAACAGTTACAGGTTATCAAAACCATGGTCAAAGACCTGTCTATTCCTGTTGAAGTGATTGGTGTTGCGACTCAAAGAGAAGTTTCTGGACTGGCGATGAGCTCACGTAATGGTTATCTCTCAGAATCAGAAAAAGATACTGCTAAAGTACTTTTTCAAGCACTAAAAGCAGCAGCTGGCGCGATAGAGAATGGCGAAAAGGATTTTTCGAAGGTAACAAAAGATGCAACAGAAATGCTGCATAATTCGGGTTTAAAGTTGGATTATTTTAACATTTGCCAAAAAGATAGCTTGAAACCTGCTACACTCGAAGACAATCAACTCGTCATTCTTGCCGCAGCTTTCCTCGGCAAAGTCAGACTGATTGATAATATTCAAGTCACAGCCTAAGGAATAATAATGAAAATAGCGTTCGCCTTGTTAATACTTTCTACCACCCTATTGGGATGCAGTAACTCTATCTCACCTGAGTTGAATCAGTGTGCACAACAGAATTATCAATGCGAACGCAGCTGTGAGATGCAAAACACACCAGAAACAATGTCTTTACAGATATGCACTGATAAATGTATTGAGCAGCATAATGCCTGCAAAGTACAGGCTGAGGAAATTACCGAGAGCAAACGATAGCTTGCTCTTTTTAGCAAAAAGATTTCCTTAATATTCTTTTAAATACAAGTACTTTCTAACTCCCGCCGTTATTTTTTATTCACCTTTTTAGAATATTTTGCGATACAATAAACTGGTCTGATGAGATAGGCATACAACTCCAACTTAACTTGGCTCAAGACTTGGTTTCTTAAACAATGCAGGTCGTAAGCACTAACTTTGCTTAATAACTTGTTATTTCTGGTTTTTATTCTAATCTCTAAGACAAAAGTAACACTATTGTTGAGCTCAGTATCAGCGCTTTTAATGAGTGTTACAGACACGACTCTTTGCAAAGAAAATGGGGATCAGTATGAAAAAATCTGCAATTGCATTAGCGGTAGCGCTTGGGACTGTGAGTTTTCACAGTGTCGCTGAAATCAGAATTAATGGTTTTGCTTCCATTATTGGTGGTCAAACGCTAGATAGTGACGACACACTACATGGCTATGATAATGATTTTGATATGGAGAACCGCAGCTTATTCGCCCTACAACTTTCCGCCGATCTACAAGAAAGTCTAACAGCCACAGCACAAATCGTAGGTCGTGGCCAGAATGACTTTGATGCCGAATTTGAATGGGCATACTTAACTTATGCAATTTCAGATTCTTCGCAGATAAGCGCAGGTAAAATGCGAATTCCATTCTATCGCTATTCTGACTTCTTAGATGTCGGTTATGCGTACCGCTGGGTTAAACCACCTCAATCGGTATATAATCTAAGCTTTAGCACCTATAATGGATTGAGTTATATCCATAACTCGACATTAGGGGAGTGGGAAAGCACTGTACAGTTGGCACTGGGTAGCGTAGATGACGACATTGTTGCTATCACCTATTCAGATGAAGCTGAGTTAAATAACACGGTAGGTATTAACTGGACACTAAACAGAGATTGGTTCAGTGTGCGTGCAGCTTACTTTGCTACCAAGGCAAGTATTAGCGCAGCTAATAGCCCTGAATTATCTGGATTATTAGCAGGGTTGACTGGCTATGGGCTAACTCAACAAGCGGATGATATTGCAGTCGATAAAGATGATGCTTACTTTGCCGCGATTGGTATTTCCATCGACTATAACGATATCTTGTTCGATGTAGAATACACTCAGTTCGACGTGGATAACAGCATACTTGCTAAACAACAACAATACTATGCATCTCTTGGCTATCGTATTGATGCGTGGACACTCCACCTAACCTATGAACACAATGAAGATAAAAATGAGAGCGACGAGTTTAATTCTGTTCCACTCACGATCACCGCTCCAAATGGTGTAACCATTCCGGTCACGACCGATCCAACCAATCCCAATGCACCTTATTTAAGAACACTTGTTAATAGTACACTCGCGAACGCACGTGCAGAATCAGAAACTTGGAGTATTGGTGCACGTTATGACTTCCATCCGTCAGCTGCATTCAAAATTGAACTAAACCAATTCGATAACACGCTAACAGATCAAAAAGTTGAGCTGTTGAGCTTTGGTATCGATTTAGTATTCTAATGGAGGCTAATATGATTAAAAAACTTATGACCTTAGGGCTACTGTTAGCCAGCCATGCAACTTTGGCAGATATTGCTGTTATCGTGAATTCAGCAAATGCATCTGCAGTAGATGATGGTACTATCAAAAAGTTATTCCTAGGCAAAAGCAAATCATTTGCCGATGGTAGTAGTGCAGCCCCTGTGAATCAGGATGGTAATGCGGTGTTTGACGAGTTTAACGACAAAGTGATTGGCAAATCTAGCTCTCAGCTAAATGCACATTGGTCTAAATTAGTATTCACCGGTAAAGGAACACCTCCGAAGAAGCTGGATAGCGACCAAGCGGTAATCGATTTTGTTTCGAGCAATGCAGACGCAATTGGTTATATTGATGCAAGTAAAGTAACCGATGCCGTCAAAGTGATAGGTAAATACTAATTAATATTCCTTATCAAATAAAAACAGCCACTTAATGTGGCTGTTTTTATTTATCGTTTAAAAATTAAAGCATTAGACTCTAAATTTTGAGGTTGCATCTTTCAAGTTGTCGGACAGTACATGGAGATTCTCAGCAACGTCTTGTACTTCATTCAACGCTTGCATTGTGTCTTGGAAAGACTGATGCATAGATGTCACATTGTTTACTACCATAGCGGCTACCGAGGTCTGCTCCTCCGTTGCCGCAGCAATTTGACCATTCATGCTATTTATTGACAAGATTTGTGCTGCTATCTGCTCAATCGACTGCCCAGTTTGTGCTGCAGCTTCAGCATTATTAATTGCCATACTGCTTGCACTTGTCATTGCTTTCACCGCTTGATTTGCCGCTTCTGTTAGCACATTTAAAAGTTCTCTTATCTCATTGGTCGACTTTGCTGTTCTTGAGGCTAATTCGCGGACTTCATCAGCAACCACCGCAAAACCTCGACCTTGCTCACCAGCACGAGCTGCCTCAATCGCAGCATTCAAGGCTAGTAAATTGGTTTGCTCTGCGATTGATGTGATCACATTTAAGATTTGCGTCACGTTCTGCGTATCATCAGCTAGCTTATTGATCGTCTCTGCTGCATGATTAATTTCTTCACTTAACGCTTGTGACTCGTTAACTGACACCTGAATTTGGCGCTTACTCTGCTCAACTTCTTGTTCGGCCAGCTGAGCAGCATCAGAAGCTTGTGACGCTGAATGAGAGATATCACCCACACTTAACCGCATTTCTTCCATAGATTGACGTACTACTTCCGCATCATGCGTTTGTTGATTAGTTGCCCCCTCAGCTTTTTCCATCCCCTGAACAAGACGACTTGAGTCTTTCATCAAAGGTTCAACGACACTCATCACTTCAACAACCGCCCCTTTTAGTAACGCGACAAATTCATTAAAATTTATGGATACTTGGCCAATTTCATCGTGAGAGCGCACATTGAGCGTGGTGGACAAAGAACCCTGCCCTTGCGCTAATAGTTTCAGGTTTTGCGCCGCATCCTTAGCAGAGTTACCAATACCTCTTGCAATCACAACTGCTAAGAAAACCAGCACGAGTAAAGAAATAACAGCCACAATCAACATTATCGTGAGCGCGTTTGCTGAGCGCTCTTCAGTGTTTTGTAGCAATTCGACAAAACGATCATTCGCGTTCGTTTTAGCTTTGGTAAAATCTGCAACTAGACCTTCGTAGATTTCAGTTTTCTTTTTGGCATCTTCTTGGATACGGGAGAAGTCTGCAGTACCATCTATCATTCCTCCAGCAATTTGTTGCGCAATTTTGCCGTACTGTGAGAGTTCATCATTATTATCTGAAGGCATAAAGCCGCTTTGTACCGACTCAATTTTTTGCAAGTTAGCTTGGATTTGCTGTTGATATTCTTTTGCTTTATCTAATAATTCAGCATCCCCGAAGGTTACAGCTTGAGTGAATAGCTCATCTAAATTCTGCAGCTTATTTGCGTTTTCTGTGGCGAGGTTAAGAATTTTGTATGTCTGCTCCTCTAATTCATTTAAGGCCCTTTGGTTAGAACTAATAGCGTTGTAATTAACAAACACGATAACCACAAAAGCGACAACCGCAACGAGCGTAATTGCGTGGATCTTTTTGGTGATACTAAGATCAGCAAAAGCAGTACCTAGACTCATATATACACCTTTTGAAGTAAGACGAGTTCATTATCGACTGATTTATTATAAATTTTAACTAAATATAGAATATTTCCAGCTTTTTTGCCGCTTGAGGATGAAGATTTAAACAAATTATTCAATCTGGGAACATAGAAGTGTGAAAATAAAAAATGCCGCTCAATGAGCGGCATCAATAACAACAAGTAATTAGCGGGTTGAGTAATTGATTAAAGTAAACCTAACTTTTTCAATTCACGTGTCGCCATTTCGCTAGAAAGAGGAACGTAACCATCTTTCTCAACAATCTTTTGACCTTCTTTAGACAATACCATCTTCAAGAATTCAGCTTCGATAGGTGCTAATTCTTTATTTGGGTGCTTGTTCACATATAGGTATAGGAAGCGAGACAATGGGTATTTACCCTGTGCCACGTTTTCTAATGTTGCATCAACGTAGTTCGTGCCTTTTTTCGCTAGTGGTACTGTACGTACACCTGACGTTTTATAACCGATACCAGAGTAACCAATCGCATTCACAGAAGACGAGATAGACTGTACTACTGACGCAGAACCTGGCTGTTCGTTAACATTATTGCGGAAGTCACCTTTACACAGTGCTTTTTTCTTGAAGTAACCATAAGTACCAGATACTGAGTTACGACCATAAAGCTGAATATCTTTTGCTGCCCAATCCCCCGTTAGACCAACATCACTCCAGCGATTTGCCTGTGCTGCCGAACCACACTTGCGCGTTGAAGAGAAGATTGAATCAACCTGTTCAATTGTTAAGCCTTCAATTGGGTTATCTTTGTGTACAAATACCGCTAGCGCATCAATTGCTACGCGGATTTCTGTTGGCTTATAACCATAACGCTTTTCAAAAGCTTCGATTTCTTTTGACTTCATTTTACGGCTCATTGGGCCGAAGTTCGCAGTTGCTTCCGTTAGCGCAGGTGGCGCAGTAGAAGAACCAGCAGCTTGGATTTGAATATTTACGTTAGGGTAAATTCTTTTATATTCTTCTGCCCAAAACGTCATCATGTTGGCAAGCGTATCAGAACCTACAGAAGAGAAGTTTCCTGAGATACCGCTGGTTTTATTATACTCTGGTAACTTTTCGTCTAAAGCAGATACTTGAGTAGAAACTAATGTAGTAATAGCCACACCCATTGCGGCAACTAAGCTTTTAAATTTCATTGGGGTCACTCCAGTTGTTGGTCCCAGTTATTTTACGCAGCTCATTGTGCAGCGATAAAATGACAATAAAATTACCTTTAAATTACACTTTTATGACTTTCATCGTTTGTCATAAAAATTCGCTTTTGTTTGGGAAAAGCAAACCAAAAGCGAGAACCTTCACCCACTTTACTTTCAATATGTAAAGCTGAGTCATGGCGAGACAACACATGTTTGGTAATTGCTAAACCAAGGCCCGAGCCGCCTGTTTTTCGACTTCGTGCTTTATCCACACGGTAAAAACGTTCAGTTAGTCGGTTGATGTGTTCAGGCGCGATACCATCGCCATTATCGACGACACTAAACGTCGGTAAGTCGTTTTCTAAATACCAACGTACATGAATGTGCCCACCGGGTTTGGTGTAGTGAATAGCATTAAAAATTAAATTTGAGTAAGCACTACGCAACTCATCCCCAGCCCCTTTGATATCCAAAGTCGGATCAATATCAAAAACAAGCTCATGGTCCTTTTCCTGATTAAGTGACTTCGCTTCGGTATGAATAAGATCAAGCATGGCGGGAATATTCACGGCTTTGTCATTGTCTTGCTTTCTCGCCCCTTCAATTCGAGACAAGGAAAGAAGTTGATTTACCAGACTATCCATCCGTTTGCACTGATCTATCATAGTGCCATGTGCTTTAGCCCACATCGCGGGGGGTGGCATATTATCGCTATCCATCATCTCTAGATAGCCAGCCATGACGGTTAAGGGCGTCCTTAGCTCATGAGATACATTTGCGACAAAGTCTTTGCGCATCTGCTCTAATTGCTTTAGTCGGCTAACATCACGCGCCACTAGCATAAGCTGCTCGGCATACGGCATTACACGTATTTCGAGCACTTGCTCATGTGCAAGCCCGGTCTCAAGCTCTAATGCTTCATCAAAGTGATGTTCATGCATGTATTTTACAAATTTAGGATCTCGGATAAGGTTATCCAACCTTTGACCATGATCTGTAGGCCATTGCAAACCTAACACTTTCAAAGCTAATTGGTTACACCACACAATACTGAGATCTTGTTGCAGTACAACGACCGCGTCTGGGATAGCTTCAGCCCCCTCACGAAAACGTCGGATCAGTTCAGCGAGTTCATTACGCTTTTTACGATTACGTTGCTGAAGCTGATAGATCCCTTCAAACACTTGTTCCCAAGCGCCCTTACCTTCAGGTGGATTAAAACTACGTTGGTTGAGCAGCCAGTCGCTCAAACGATAGAGTTGTTTGTAATGCCAAACTAATAAGACGAAAGCACCGATGAAAAGAAACAGAAAAGGTGCACTGACTAAATAGCCAATTAAGGCCAGTGGTAGGAAATACAAAAACAGGCGTCTCGTTAGCGCCTGTTTATCAATCACTCGATACATAGACTAAATCCATTTAGGAACCAAATAATTCAGTTCCTCTTGGAATACTAATTACAGTTTACTCGAAAAACGGTAACCTGCACCACGTACGGTTTGCACTAAGCGATCGTGACCAAGCGGTGCGATTGCTTTACGTAAGCGACGAATATGAACGTCTACAGTGCGATCTTCAACGTACACGTTAGTACCCCATACGTGATCTAACAGCTGTTCACGGCTATAAACACGTTCTGGGTGTGTCATGAAGAAATGTAATAAACGAAACTCTGTCGGTCCCATATCTAACTCAGTGCCCGCAGATGTCACTCGGTGAGAAATAGGGTCTAAACGTAATCCGTGGACTTCTATCGCTTCTTCTAGCGACGTCGGTGAAACTCGACGCATTACCGCTTTGATACGAGCCATTAGCTCTTTGGGAGAGAAAGGCTTTGTCACATAATCATCCGCACCAACCTCTAATCCTTTAACTTTGTCTTCCTCTTCACCTCTTGCCGTTAGCATGATGATTGGGATCTGACGGGTATATTCACTTTGCTTAAACTTTTTAGCAATTTGAATACCACTGCCTCCTGGCAACATCCAGTCTAGTAGCACCATATCTGGATAAGGTTCTACCATAGCAGCAACTGCTGAATCATAGTCTTCCGCTTCAATTGCTTGAAAACCATTTTGCTCTAATACGAACACCAACATTTCTCTGATAGGTGCTTCATCATCAACTACAAGTACTTTACGTGACATTCCCAATGTTCTCTCGTTACCGACGTTGTTGATGTCATTATTATGACTAACTGTGACATTTTTATGAAAGTGTAACGTGTAAACGCAAAACAAGCCAAAAAAATCTCTTTTTTGGCTACAAAGGGAATTTCTTATTTATTTATAATCACCTGATTTTAAATAAAATTCATACTAAAACGTTGGTCTCAAAATAGTGTTTTCGAAATGTGGACTACGACATCCAAGCCATACAACAAAAACTACGCTGCAATTCACTGCAAAATCAGCACACTTTTTGTAAATAGCCATACGCTTTTGTAAATTAAAAGTCATATCTCAATGTGACCGCCATCGTGTTGTGATCTTCGTTGTTATCCAAAGAAAATTTAGAATACCAAAGATACATACGAGCTTGTTTACTTAGACTTTTTTCCACACCTACTGAGGCTGCATTGCCAGAGTCTTTCAGCTTGCCAGCTGCACCATCTGAATCTTGATACTGGGCAAGCAAGGTATATGACTCAATCTGGTAAGCAGCACTCACCATAAAACTATCTACTTCCTCATTATTACTATCTATCGCTTCATTTTGTTGATACATACCACCGAGTTTAAAGTCCCCCAGCCTTCCTTGTACCGTCACGCGATTAATGTCTTGTCCCGCGACTTTATTATCATGGGCAACAGCAACATATACATTGGTTTTCTTGAGTTTGCTATCACCGTAACTTGCCGATAAAGATAAGCCATCTTCGCCGTTTTGTTTACTGTTGTCTTCGGCAATATAACTCACTGTAAACTGCAAATGATTAATCGCCGGAGTCGTATATTGCACGGTATCACCAAGGCGATTTTCACCAACAAAGAACGAATTAATATCACCAGAAAAGTCATTCATTAAGTCTACTTTACCTTGTGACTTTTTCATCGGTGTATCATCACGGCCGATCAGGAGCTGACCATAGCTCCCTTTAACCCCAAGGTACTGAGAGCGTGCTGTAAGGTTATCGCCTGACTTACCATCTTTATCTTGATCCGTGATCTCAACTTGGAATTCATATTTATAAAAAATCTCAAGTCCTTCTTGCAGCTTTGCCGATCCCTTTAACCCCATGCGAGAGTTATAACTTTCAATTGAAGTATCGCTGTCACCGTCTTTATCAGAGTTTTGCACCCCGACATGAGCTCTACCGTAAACAGATACAGTTTCGTTTGCATAACTACAAACACTCATAGAACAAAGGCTTAGAGCAACAAATGGTAGGTATTTCATTTTCATCTTTGATCACCTTGGATAGTATTTGGGCGCAGTACAACAAGGTTTGAGATGCTGAAGCCAGACAGAGAGGAGGTAGCGAACAGATCTCGTATTTTTAAAGTTAGACACTTTTAGCTGGAGATCAAGAAACTGACTACGGGATCATTATTTTATTAACTGATTAGGATCATCCATGGTCAGGATCAAATTTTTACTAACAAGATCGGCCTCAAGATCATTTTCTTACTAACCTATTGCTACTTAACGCTGGATCAAGTTGGTATAAAAATGATCTAAGCGAGGCTAACTTATTGATCTGAGGTTTTGAAATATATCTACTTAGTTAAACAATGATCTTTGTTAGTAAAGATCTGATCCCGATTTGCCTTGCTAGTAAAATGGCGATCCAAGTGTACTTTCACTCTGCAAGCTCTAGGTTTCCAATCAAGGATCAGATACAAAAAAGCCTCTATTTCAGAGGCTTTTGAAGTATCAAAGTGCGATGCACAATTTTACTTAGTCAAATTTTGATCCGATAAGTTATTTCACTTTAGGATCTAATTCACCAGTTAGATATCTCAAGTGCATATCATCAAGTGAAATTGGCTTGATCTTAGCTGCTTGACCAGCTGTACCGAACGCTTCATAGCGCGCAACACAAATCTCAGTCATCGCTTTCGTCGCTTCCGCTAAGAATTTACGTGGATCGAAATTGCTTGGGTTTTGCGCAAGATGGCGACGAATCGCACCTGTTGATGCTAAACGTAGATCGGTATCGATATTGACTTTACGAACACCGAATTTAATACCTTCAACAATTTGCTCAACCGGTACACCGTAAGTCTCGGGGATTTCACCACCAAACTCATTGATGATTGCTAACCAATCCTGCGGTACTGAAGACGAACCATGCATTACTAAGTGGGTATCGGGAATACGAGCGTGAATTTCTTTGATACGGTTAATTGCTAAGATATCGCCCGTTGGTGGACGAGTGAATTTATATGCACCATGCGATGTACCACATGCAATAGCAAGCGCATCTACATTGGTTTTCTTGACGAAGTCTGCTGCTTCTTCAGGATCTGTCAGTAGCTGATCTTCTGTTAATTTACCTTCAGCGCCGATACCGTCTTCTTCACCAGCTTCACCGGTTTCAAGAGAACCAAGTACACCTAGCTCGCCCTCAACAGACACGCCACAAGCGTGCGCCATTTCAACGGTACGACGAGTAACGTCCACATTATACTCGTAGCTTGAAGGCGTTTTACCGTCTTCCATTAGGGAGCCGTCCATCATGACTGACGAGAAACCAAGTTGAATAGAACGCTGACATACAGCAGGTGAAGTTCCATGATCTTGGTGCATTACAACTGGAATATGAGGCCATTCTTCTACAGCCGCTAAAATCATGTGGCGGATAAATGGTGCACCAGCATATTTGCGTGCACCAGCAGAACCTTGCACGATAACCGGACTATTTGTCTTGTCCGCAGCTTCCATGATCGCACGCATTTGCTCTTGGTTATTCACGTTAAATGCCGGAACGCCATAACCATGCTCAGCTGCATGATCGAGAAGTTGACGCATACTGATTAAAGCCATATTGCTTTTCTCCAATTGTTGATAGCCACCGCTATCGGTTTGAACGGATAATATGTTTACACCAGCCAACGCTGATGAGGTTAACCACTTTATTTGTTGGCTAACCGGACGCTACGCGTCATCAAGCAAACATCAAGTATGTGAGAGAGTGATGTTTACCTGATATTAAGAGGCAGCTTAACGCTACCTCAATTTTAGTCTCTAGCTCGCTGCTCAAGCATGGCGACCGCAGGAAGTGTTTTACCCTCTAAGAACTCAAGGAAAGCACCACCACCTGTAGAAATATAAGAGATATCTTGCTCAACACCATACTTGTCGATAGCAGCTAACGTATCACCACCACCAGCAATTGAAAATGCTGATGACTTAGCGATGGCATTGGCAATCGCTTCAGTACCATTACCAAATTGATCAAATTCAAATACACCCACTGGGCCATTCCAAACCACAGTGCCAGCATTTGCAATGATCTCGGCAAGTTGAGTTGCAGTATCAGGACCGATGTCGAAGATCATGTCTTCATCTGAAACTTCGCTCACATCTTTAATGGTAGCAACCGCAGATTCTGAAAACTCATTGCCTACAACTACATCAGTCGGAACAGGAATATCGCCGTCATTCGCTCTGGCAGCAGCCACTAGCTTGTTCGCTTCTGGGATCAAATCCGCTTCATACAGTGACTTACCGACAGGGTTACCCGCTGCAGCAATGAAAGTATTTGCAATACCGCCACCAGTAACAAGTTGGTCAACAACCTTAGACAATGAATCAAGCACGGTTAGTTTGGTTGATACTTTAGAGCCGCCAACGATGGCCACCAAAGGGCGAGCTGGGTTATCAAGTGCTTTGCCAAGCGCGTCGAGTTCTGCCGCAAGCAATGGACCTGCACAAGCCACTTCAGCGTACAAGCCAACACCATGTGTTGAAGCCTGTGCGCGGTGCGCAGTACCAAAGGCATCCATCACGTAGACATCACAAAGCGCTGCTAGTTTTTTCGCCAGTACTTCATCGTCTTTCTTCTCACCAACGTTAAAACGCACATTTTCGAATACGATAACTTCATTGTCTTGTACATCCACGCCATCAAGATAGTCAGTCACTAAACGTACATCTTGAGATAACGCATCATTAAGATAATCCACAACCGGCTGCATAGAGTATTGTGCATCATACTCTCCTTCGCTTGGACGACCAAGGTGAGACATCACCATCACTTTAGCACCTTTTTCTAGTGCTAATTTGATACTAGGTAGTGCAGCGCGGATCCGCGCGTCCGACGCGACTTTGCCATCTTTAATTGGCACATTTAGGTCTTCGCGGATCAACACACGCTTGCCGTTTAAATCTAAATCCGCCATCTTAATGACTGACATTGGACATCTCCTTAAAGAACGATACATTTTGTTATCTACAAGGCAGCAATCGTTTGCCACCTCGGTTTGAATTATTGTTTTAATTTTGCGCAGACAATTTGATTATAACAGCGTCTGAAACAAATGATTAGCCACGCATCATCACGCAAGCGGTATCAAGCATACGATTAGCAAAACCCCACTCGTTATCACACCAAACTAGCAGCTTAACCAAGCGCTTGTGACTCACTCGAGTTTGCGTACCATCTATAATACAAGAATGTGGATCGTGATTAAAATCAACCGACACTAACGGCTCTTCAGTGTAGCTCAATACCCCTTCTAAACGACCACCAGCGGCCTGCTTTAGAACCGAGTTTACCGCATCAATTGTGACATTTTCATTGAGCGTAACGCTCAGATCCATCGCCGTAACATTGATTGTTGGCACCCGTACCGCGATCGCCTCAAAACGACCTTGGAACTTAGGTAAAATACGTTCAATACCGCGAGCCAGCTTAGTATCAACAGGAATGATGGATTGGCTTGCCGCGCGTGTACGCCGTAAATCACTGTGATAAGCATCAATCACTTGTTGATCATGCATAGAGGCGTGAATAGTCGTAATAGCACCAGACTCAACACCAAACTTATCGTCTAGCACTTTAATTACCGGAACAATACAGTTTGTTGTACATGAGCCGTTAGACACAATGGTGTGCTCAGGTAACAATATCTCTTCGTTGATACCGAAGATCACTGTCGCATCAACATCAGCATCCGCGGGGTGTGAAAATAATACTTTCTTTGCCCCTGCCTGAATATGCGCAAGTGCGTGCTGACGAGAATGATAGACGCCAGTGCAATCAAGCACCACATCAACATCTAGCGCGCGCCAAGGCAGGTGACTTGGATCTGGCTCTGAAAATAACTGGATCTTATCCTCAGCTACTTCCAAAAAAGATTCTGTTAACGAAACTGGAAAAGCAAAACGCCCATGTGAGGTATCGTATTTTAGAAGATGCGCGATCCCTTTAGGATCCGCCAACTCATTGATGGCTACAATTTGTATTTCGTGGTGACGACCCGACTCATAGAGTGCTCTTACGATATTACGCCCTATTCGACCAAAGCCATTAATTGCAAGCTTGATTGTCATTAAATTGAAAATCCATGAAGTCGCAAGTACGAAAGTTCCCCTTCGTTTTGATGGCGCTATTGTAATCGACCTGAGTGAAATGTGTAAGGGGCTAGAGCAATTTTTTAACTCAAGCTAAGTCCGCAATTTTACATTTACCACCAGCACAAATGGCCTGAGATTGCGCCAACAGTAGTTCCGCTGTCGCTAAAGCATCGCTAAGCGCATCATGCAATTGATGAGGAGGTAAACCATAACGCATTCTACAAGCGTTTAGTGTTAATGCATCTTGCGCCAACGGATAGCCTTGCTTTAACACACGACGCTTATCTATCTGCATGGTATCTAACAACAAAGCAGGTCTTACATGTAGCTCAAAGTGCTGAAATGCCGCCTTAAGAAACGCCCAATCCATCTGTACGTTATGACATACCAACACTTTACCGTGGAGCGCGCGCTGAAGCGCCAGCAACAAAGTTTGTAAGGACTCACCGTCAGCTAATCGACTACTATCAATACCGTGGAAAACTGGACTTTGTGCAAGCATTCGCACTTCACTGTTCAAATGATACTGTGCATCTTTCACTTGGATCCGCATATTTTTAATCGGCAACCAACCAGCCGACACAATTTCATGGCGCTTAGGATCAAGACCTGTGAGCTCAAGGTCAAGCACCACCAACTCGGCTTGCGCAAACGGCAGATGTTTATAGCGCCACTTAGCAACAGAGTGAGAAAACCAGTTCATTACTTATAAACTCCCTCGAGCAAACTTAAACGCACTCGCCTGCTGTGCTTGTTTTACTAAATAAAATGCTTCTTTGAGTTGATGGCGTTCAAGAGAAGAGAGGTTTTCTGGGTTTATACAATTTCCTGGTAATCCTTCACGGTTGATTTGAGTCTTTAACCGCAATTGTGTTAAGAATCGCCAACAGTCTTTTAGATTGTCGATATCCGACTTAGCAAGTAATGGGCTTTTAGTCAGTGCTTCTAGGCGCTCTAAGGTGTTAGCTCTTGCAACCCCAACCTTTAGCGCATACAACCTAACCACATCGTTGATAATGGCAACCCCACGCTTTTTCAGATCTAAATACTTATGTTTGCTCTTGTCTTTTTCCAGCTTAAATTGTTGAAAGATCCCGATCGGTACCGAGTTTGCGTTGATGTCTGTCGCCATTGCCGCATAAAACAGCTCGTTTCGACTGATCTGATCCAAAGATTGGCGCAGGGTCGCATAGAGATCGCTGGCGCCATCAATAAAACGCATATCAAAGTAGATCTTGCAATTAAGCATCGCTTTTGGCGTAGGAGACAAGATCCACTTGCTAAATTTGGCGGTCCACTGGGCAACTGTGCCACGGCAATCTGCATTACTAGCCATGATATTTCCCGGGCAAGATTGAATACCGCACTCGTTGAGTTGTTCACAGACAAACGCGCCTAAAGCAGCAAAGTAACGACGATCGTTTTCGCTAATATTGTCTGGTAGCAACAAACCATTGTCTTGATCTGAATGTAAGGTCTGCTCTTCTCGTGCCTGAGAGCCAAAACAGATCCACGCAAAACGACATGGCGCGGCACCGTGCTGCTGTTGATATAAATAGATTAATCTTGATGTTAGCGCATCAGTGAGGCCACTTAGTAGCTTGCCAATCAGTGAAATATCTTCGATATGATAGGAAAATTGACGCAATAGATCCGGGATCTCCTGAGCGCAGTTTTTGATAGCCAGAAGATTTTGCGCTTTATAGATCCTGCCAATAAGTTGCACCGGATCACTTTTTTGCTGTCTGAGCAGATCGGTGCTGGTCAGCATGCCTAGTGGTTTATATGCTTCATTTAACACAGGCAAATGATGAATATTGTGCTTAAGCATTAAATGCAGGGCCGAAAACACACGATTGTTTTCAAAAATATGTTTTGGCTTTTCCGTCATGATCTCAGCAAGTGGAGCGCTGGGATCTTTGTCTTGCGCTAGCACTCGATTGCGCAGATCTCTATCCGTCACAACGCCAACCAAGCGCGCTTGCTCCGTGACCATAATTGATGAAACACGATGCTGGTTCATCAATTTGGCGGCCTCACGAATACTCGCTGTCGGCGCGATAGTAACCGCATCTTTGGTCATTAGTTCAGATATTTTCCGCTCTGACCAAGTTTCGCTCTGCTGTTTATAACGAGAAGAAAGTAGTCGGTTAGCATGTGCTCTAACAAAGTATTGTTCAAACGATTTGTATTCTCGGCGCAAAAAATCAAAGTTCTGCTCATTGAGAATGTAAACCAAGCCATCTTTTTGCACTTCGATACGATTTTGAATGGCATCACCGGTTAATAAAGAAGGATAACCAAAGTACTCTCCTTCACTCATACGGCCAATAACTTCGTCTTTAGCTGAGATAAGATCAACCACGCCAGAGCGCAGTAGATATAAATTAGGCTTGCCATCTTGAAGCCAATCTTGTTGATTCGTCTGGCTAAGATAAACAATTTCGATATGTTTTGAAAAGTAGCTGGCAGCCGCTTCGGGCAATTCAGAAAACGGGGCTTGTTTATAAACAAACTGAAAGACATCTTGAATTTCTGGCGTCATACCTAACTGTCCTTTTAATCGTCTACAATTTTGCACTATCAAAAACAAATTTGCCCAGCACGCTGGCTGGGCAAATTCGATTAGCATTGCTTAGTGTGCGTGAGCAGCGCTAGACCCTTTAGGGTTACGGATCCCATCAACCATCACTTTGACTTCTTCAGGTGTATCCGCGGTCACCTTCATAACCAGTGCAGCTACAACGAAGTTCACTAGCATACCTACAATACCGATCCCTTCAGGAGAAATCCCAAACAACCAGTTTGCAGGGGCATTTAGCTCAGGGCTGACAAACTTAAAGTAAATAATATAAGCCGCAGTGAAACCTATACCCGTTACCATGCCGGCAATCGCACCTTCTTTATTCATTCGCTTAGAGAATATCCCCATGATAATTGCAGGGAAGAAACTCGCCGCAGCCAACCCGAAGGCAAATGCAACCACCGAGGCGACAAACCCTGGCGGGTTTATACCAAAGTATGCCGAGATCCCAATCGCTACCATCGCTGCTAAACGCGCGGCTAGCAGTTCTTGCTTATCGTTGATATCCGGCTTAATGGTACGCTTCAACAAGTCGTGTGATACTGATGTTGAAATAACCAGTAGCAGACCAGCGGTTGTCGAGAGCGCCGCAGCAATACCACCCGCAGCGACCAATGCAATCACCCAAGCAGGTAGATTCGCAATTTCTGGATTTGCCAATACCATAATATCGCGGTCAATCTTCACTTCGTTTGCACTTGCAGGATCATCAATCTTGCCCGCAGAGTACTGCATTTTGCCATCACCGTTCTTATCATTGAACACGATTAGGCCTGTTCTTTCCCAGTTTTTCACCCACTGTGGTGCTTCTTCATAAACCGTACCACTACCATCTTTACCGTTAATCGTGTCGATCATATTCACACGAGCGAACGATGCAACAGCCGGTGCTGTTGTATACACGATAGCGATAAATACTAAAGTCCAAGCGGCTGAAATACGTGTGTCTTTTACTCTAGGAACGGTAAAGAAGCGAACGATTACATGTGGTAGACCAGCAGTACCAACCATAAGTGCAGCGGTAATCGCAAACACATCAACCATACTCTTAGAGCCTTCGGTGTACTGCGCAAAACCGAGCTCGGTACTAAGTCCATCTAGCTTATCGAGTAGATAGGTGCCCGAACCATCAGCCAACGTTGCGCCAAAACCGGTTTGTGGTAGCAAATGGCCTGTCATCATCAGGGAGATGAAAATTGCAGGAACTAAATAAGCAAAGACAAGTACACAATATTGAGCGACCTGCGTATAAGTGATCCCCTTCATACCGCCAAGTACCGCGTAGAAGAATACAATTACCATTCCGATGTAAACGCCCGTTTCGATATCAACTTCGAGGAAACGAGAAAACACCACACCAACACCACGCATTTGACCAGCAATATAGGTAAAACAGATGAAGATAGCACACAGGATCGCAACCACACGTGCAACCTGAGAATAGTAACGATCACCGATAAAATCTGGTACCGTGAACTTACCAAATTTACGCAAATAAGGTGCTAAACACAGGGCAAGTAATACATAACCACCGGTCCACCCCATGAGATAAACACCGCCGTCGTAACCAGCGAAGGAAATAATCCCCGCCATTGAAATAAAGGACGCTGCACTCATCCAATCTGCTGCAGTTGCCATACCGTTTGCAACAGGAGGTACACCGCCGCCAGCAACGTAGAATTCATTCGTAGACCCAGCTCTCGCCCAGATAGCGATACCGATATAAAGCGCAAAACTAAGGCCGACGATAATAAAAGTTAAAATTTGAACATCCATCGATTAGCTCCTCACTCATCCACGCCGTATTTTTTGTCTAACGCATTCATTTTTGAAACGTAGACAAAAATTAACGCAACAAAAGTATAAATTGCGCCTTGCTGAGAAAACCAAAATCCGAGTTTAAATCCAAAAAAACGAACTTCGTTGAGCACATCAACTAATAGGATGCCGAATCCAAATGAAACGACAAACCAAATAGCGAGTAGCTTAAACATCAAGGCGAGATTTTCTGACCAATATGCTTTCGCTTGTTCTTCACTTTTAAAAGCCATTTTAAATCTCCTATCACCCGCTCCAACATGGAGCAAGTTGTGTTAATAGACCTTAATGAGAGTAGCAACGGCTTGGTAAGTTGAAATTGAGACCTTAGTCGTAACGGCAAATTAACGTTTACGTAAACTGCAGATGCATGGTATTCATAAGAATTAAAAAGCCTTTATAAACAAAAAGATAAGTCAAAACAGGTTGGATGAAGATGTATTTTCAATGAGTGGATGCGACAGTAAGACATTAGTCTAACTTGAATGGTGAATGAACGTCTTCACTCACCAAAGAAAACTCTAACACTTTGATTTTAAATAAGATATAAATATAAAATAAAATTATAGAGTAAACTAGACTATGGGTGCCATTTGTTTGCTAAAGTATGACGATATTAATACCAAAAACTATAACAAACATTATGACTGCCATTTTACTCCTTGTTGCCGCTGCTTATATTGGTGTACTTTTTTGGCTCGCCAACTGGGGAGATAAAACCACCCCCCGCGCACTCAAAATTAGTCATCATCCGTTTGTTTATGCCTTTTCCTTAGGGATTTATTGTACCTCTTGGACTTATTACGGCTCGGTAGGTACTGCGGCCACCAGTAGCTGGCATTACTTCCCCATTCTTTTAGGGCCCATTTTACTGTTTTTGTTCGGTCAGGGTTTTTTGCGCAAACTCATATTGGTCAGTAAAAAGCAGAATATCACCACCATTGCCGACTTCATTTCAGCACGATACGGTAAACGCCAAACTACGGCCGTCATGGTAACGATGATAGCCCTATTGGCAACCATTCCATATATTGCGCTCCAGCTCAAAGCCTTGAGTAGTAGCTTTTTGTTATTACAGCAGGATGAGCAAGTGTCTGGCACTGCGCTCGCATTAGCTGGCACCTTGATCATGGCATTATTTGCGATTTTCTTTGGCACTAGAAAAGTAGATGTGACTGAGTATCGCTCAGGGTTGATGTTGGCCGTTGCTTTTGAATCTATCGTTAAGCTACTCGCACTCGGTATTGTTGCCGTGCTTGCATGGCAATCCTTAGCTCAAGTTCCCGACTCATTTGAAGCATTGAGCGAACATTGGCAATCTTTTGACTTCTTTAACTTCAACTTCGTTGGACAAACGCTTATGGCAGCGGCTGCCATCGTCTGTTTGCCCCGACAATT
>NZ_NSDG01000015.1:0-359 GCF_002289345.1 Pseudoalteromonas sp. HM-SA03
TCCGATTCGCTGAGTGGCTCATTTTCAATATACTTTTGGCTTATCCAATTGCCTTTAAACAACTTGTGCCATCGTATTACAATCGCTTCATCCGACAGACGCTTAGCTTTTTTATCATCAACATATAAAACAATGTGAGTGTGATTACTCATCACGGCATAAGCACAGACATTAATACAAAACACAGACCCCAACATCAATAGCTTTTCTTCAACCCAATCACGGCGGTGTTCGTATGATTTGCCAGTAAATTTATCTTCACCACAGAGGAAGGCGCGCCTTACGCAACGGGAGATACAGTGGTAGTATTTGGTGTCGGTTAAACTGATTTGTTTTTTACGGGCTGTAGCCATCGTTTG
>NZ_NSDG01000015.1:576-39196 GCF_002289345.1 Pseudoalteromonas sp. HM-SA03
AGCAGTTAAAAGAGGATTTGTGGTCTTGGGTTGATAGTAACGATGGTTACAACATATCTGTCCCAGAAGTAGCAAAGATGAGAATTATTTTGTGCTTAGCTTATGAAGATAATCGCGAGTTAGAAGATGTTGGCTATTTTGAAGATTTATTAATAAATCTTGGCATCTCACATGAAGATGCATATAAGCGCATATTACAAAGTGCTTAAAGGGCGGACACAAATAGCTTAGCTGTGCTCGTTCCTCACAAATTTTAGCCAACTAATTTTTGCCGTTTATTTGCGGCGTTATGTATCAAGGTGTGCCAATGAAATATTTCAAATTTAGTTGCGTAATTCTTGGTTTCTTAATCCTTGTAGGTCTATTTGCTCCCAGTATGGTTGATTGCCCACCTCTCAACCAAAACGACGAAGCAGAACTTGATATTGAGATATTACAAACTGCAATTTCACTTTATTATAAAGACAATAACCGTCTACCAGAACATCTTGGAAATTTAAATGACGGCACTATTATTTACATAAAACGATTACCTCAAGATCCTTGGGTAATTGAGTATCAATACAGCGTTGTGTCAGCAGATTCATTTTTGTTGTGGTCTAAAGGTTCTATTTTAAACAGTGATGCCTTAGTGTTATCAGCGTATAAGTATGAAGGTAATAGCTTCAAAAAAGTCGTTATCGCCAAATCAGGTTTTGGTACATAACAAGCCAAGTCAACGGGACAATTTTGAGCTGGCTCCCGTCGCTTTGCTCCTAATTTTAGCCAGCTTAAAAGTAGCCCTGCTTGGGGCGTTAGGGTAGCAAATGAAAACTGGAGTATATTTAGCATTACTATTTTTGACTTTTTCTTTGAATGCGAAAAACATCAGCACTCATACCGTAAGTAGAGATGATGGCACTAATATATCTTATTACCTCCTTCGATCGCTCCCTCAGTCACAGAGTGATACGTTGCTGTTGATTCTTCAGGGATCTGATTGCAACAGCGTTCTAAAAATCGAAACAATATTTACAGATTATCAGAATGTTTGGCCAGAGGCAGACGTCCTCTTAATTGAAAAATACGGTATTGATAGCGCGCTGACCTATAGCGAAGATGCTGAACGTAAAGACTGTCCAGCACAATACATTCAAAACGACAGTCCGGATCAGCGTGTGACTGACGTTATGAAAGTTTTAGACTTTATACGGAAACAAAATAAATACTCTAATCTTGTTGTTCTAGGTGGTAGTGAAGGGGCAATTATAGCGAATTTAGTATCAGCGACAATTGACGGTATAACTGCAACAATCTCTTTCAATGGAGGGGGGAGAAAGTTCATTGATGATGTCACACACAATATTTCTGCCACCGCTGCAAATAGTACAGAAGCGGAAGCAAGTATCATTGGTTTTAAAGAGTTTTCAAATCACATTCTTAACAACAAACCAGATAAGCTCGAAGTAAGTGGACATGGTTACAAGTGGTGGCGGCAGATGCTATCTATTGATCAATTTGACGTTCTAAAAAAGGTGAACACACCTTTGCTTATTCTTCAAGGGGGTGGAGATTTATCTGTATCATCCGACAAAGTCGATGAAATGATCACTAACCTTAGAGAGATTAAAAAGCAAAACATTGAATACCGAAGATATGAAGCGCTCGATCATGGGTTCGCGAATATTAACGGCGAAAGCATGCGCGAAAAGATAGTAAGCGATATAAATAGTTGGTTAAAGACCAAGCTTGTAAACCCTAACAAATCAATGCAGCCGACCGCTAACGCGTCGACTGATTGAGGAGCTAGCACTATATGAGGTTACGATGAAAGTGGTAAGGCATGTAGAACCTAAAATTTATTATCAGGCAGAAGCATTTCATATTGCGGCAGACGTATTACATGAATCAGAGCTAATGAAGTATCGCGGTGCGCCTTTTATAGTATAGTAAATGCTAGTTTCGCGCTTGAACTATATTTGAAATGTTTTGATGGAAAGACAGTTTTAAAAAAACCTTGTGTGTACAGCGAAGGGGTTGTTCAATACGAAAGAGTCATAGGCAGCGTTAGCCAACAAGGTCATAACTTACAGAATTTGTTTGGTGGTTTACCTTGTGAGTACAAAGAGAAAATAGTGAGCAAGTTCGATGCTCTAGAGATGGGGTTATCTGCTGAAAGTTTCTTTGAAACAAACAGTAAACATTTCGTTTCATGGCGCTATGGTTTCGAAGGCAATAATGGTAGCTATGTAGCATCTGAAGTGTTGGCAATGCTTTCTGTGCTGCAAAGTGTTGGTCAAGAGTACTTATAGTGCTAACAAAAGGACTGAATAGTGATCCGCAACACTTGGCATTTTGGCTTCGCTCAAGTATAGCCAAGCGTTACTCATACCTTAATGCGGCGTTAGCCCATAGAAACCTTTAAGCGAAATTTGTCTAATACAGCCGACGACCAAAAACGTTTATGTCCAACAAAAAGTTTATTTGACCGCCCGCTATTCGCTCTTTTCGGCCATTAATCAGTTACGAGCGGTCAGATTTGGTTGAACTCATAACCCTAAACAGCCAGATCGTGTATGAGCCAGCGTCAGGTCACTTCGTCGACGTGCTCAAGTATTAAGCCAAGTTAATGTAGTAGAGGCCGTAGCCCACGATAAATGCAGGCACTGCAGAGTAGATGGTGGCAAATAGCGCCGCCCTTGGTGCCAGTGCTATCGCTGGAAATAACGCATCGCCATCGTTAGCAACGGCATTGGCCGCCAGGGCACTAAATGGCACGACGCCTTGCAGGTACAGCGTTGTAACAACAATTTGGGGTCCACAGCCTGGTAATAATCCGACAATAATGGCCACCAGTGGTGCATACAGCGCATAGTCTTTAAACCAAACCGCGAGATCAAGCCCTAAATACGCGGTAGATAGCTCGTAAAGCAAAAAGCTTGCAACGACCCAAGCGGTCACAAAGTGCGTATCCTGTAGTACTCTAGTGAGTTTTGACGGTGGGTCGCATTCACCTTCTTCACAGGTGATATCTTTATAGCTTACGCCTTTTGAATTAAGTGCCCACACACACACAGCGAAAAGACATAATGCAGCACCAAGACAAGCGATTTCTGTATCAAAAGGTGCTAAGTCGACGTTAAAAGCAATCGCGAGTGCAATTGCAAGGCTAGGCAGTAAGCACAGCTTCCACACCTTACGGCTTAGACTAAACGCACGGCTCGCGTGTAAGGTTTCTTCTTCGACTTCATTGATGGTCTGCGGGACACAAAAGTCGGGTTTATGAATTAAGTGCACACATAGCCCACTCACGATACCCACACCAACCCCCATTGCTATGATAGTGAGGCCTGTCAGGGGCTCTTTGGCGAGTAGCAAAAACGCTGCATCTCCCATCGTCGCAGTAAGCACTGCGACAACCGAAGCAAAACTTGCTTGTTTTTTGGTAAATTGGGTGACCACGATAATTGCACCACCACAGCCGGGCAGTGCGCCCAATATTGACGCCATGGCGATTTCGAGAATAGGGGATTTGGTACTCAGATAGCTGAGATTAAGCTGTGGAATTCTGTCAACAAGAAAGTAGTACACGAGCAGGGTAGCGGCTACAAAAACGCTGACTTGAAAGAATGCATCACTCAGCGCGCTGACCACAATTGGTCTCGCCGTTTCAAATGCTAAAAGTACAATAATAACGAGGGGTAAAATTAGCCGCTTGTTGAACAATAAACTCACCTTAGCGCCATGTGCTGGTTGAGAGTATCGAAGTAGAGATGAAAACATAAAGTGCAACCCGTGTATTGTCTAAGTTGCACTTTAATTTCATTTTAAATGAAAATCAATATCATTTGCATTATTTTCTTTGGAACTCTGCGGTTGCTTTCCATTTCGGCCATGCTTCTTGCTCAGAGACATCATAGCCAACTTTAAAGAACAGCTGTAGATCCTGTATCGCTCCGCTTAAATCCCACTCTTCACGGTAACGATCGCAAGGCTGATGATAACAACCGCGCAAAACTAAACCCATACGTTTACGGTAGGTTTCAGTCTCTTCATCACGTGCTTCGGTTCCACCGCCGGCGTACATTGCAGGCACACCCATGTTCGCAAATGCGAAGTGATCAGAGCGATAGTAACCACCAGCGGCAGGACGTGGATCCCCTGAAACGACGCGGTCTTGCGCTTTTGCTGCAGTTTCTAGCATGTCATCGAGTTCTGATTTGCCAATACCAACCACGCTGATGTCTTTTACTTTACCCAATAAATTTAGGCTGTCCATATTGATGTTAGCAACGGTTTTCTCTGCTGGAATAACAGGGTTTGCAGCATAAAATTTAGAGCCTAACAGACCTTGCTCTTCAGCCGTCACAGCCAAAAACGTAATTGAACGGCTAGGGCGAGTTGGCAGTTTAGTAAAGGCTTCGGCTACCTCAATCATACCGCCTGTACCGCTGGCATTATCATGCGCACCGTTATAGATCTGGTCGCCTTTACGGTTTGGATCGGTACCTAAATGATCCCAGTGTGCTGAGTAGATGATGTGCTCGTCAGACTTTTTGCTACCTGGCAGGGTGGCGATAAAGTTATACGAAGTTGACTTTTTGATGGTGTTTTTGACGGTAACTGACGCGCTTAGGTTGCCCATATCAACGTGGTATGCGCCTGCTGCTGCTTTTTTCTTTGCAGTGTCAAAATCAAGTCCAGCCTTTTGAAACAGCTCTTTAGCAACGTCTACCGTTACCCAACCTTCAACCGCAACGCGGTCCATATTGTTATTTTCTTTTTGGAAGCCAAACTGTGGGCCACTCCAAGAGTTTTCTACTACGCTCCAAGGATAAGAAGCCGGCGCTGTTTCATGAATAATGATCGCACCTGCTGCGCCTTGACGTGAGGCTTCTTCGTATTTATACGTCCAACGACCATAATAGGTCATAGCTTCACCGGTAAATTTACCCGACTCAGGATTAGCAAAGCCAGGATCGTTTACTAGCATCACCACTGTCTTGCCTTTCACGTCTAGGCCTTCGTAGTCATTCCAGTCGTATTCTGGGGCATTTACGCCATAGCCAACAAAAACCAGCTCTGAATCTTTGATTGATTCGAGTTCACTGATACGGGCCGAGCCCATCACCATGTCTTTTTTATATTCGTAGTTTTTGCCACCGATTGTTAACGTCATATTAGGATCGGCTTCAAGCGAAACAAGCGGCACTTCTTGCAAGAAGCTGTTGCCATTACCAGGCTGATAGCCAAGCGCTTTAAAATGTTTGGTTAAATAGGCAAGCGTTAGCTCTTCACCTTTTGTTGACGGAGCACGGCCGCCAAATTCGTCAGAGGCAAGGGTTTTAATATGGGCTCTGAGTTGAGCATCGTTTATACTATTGTATGCAGTATCAATGTCTTGGGGGCTATTGCTAGTGCTAACACAGCCCGCCAGCACCGCCATAGATAGAGCGCTGAGCGTCAGTTTAAGTTTCATAATTGCCTTTCTTTTACTTGTTAGGAACCCATAAGTAGTAACATAAAATGCGTAAAAGTTCGAGCGGGACAAGATGGCTAGAGGAGATAGAAATGAATGAAAATCCGTAGCTGGAACAGAACACTGCACAATTTTTAATAATTATCTTAATTTTAGCATGTGATGCAGCCTGTTACGCTCATTTACAATTGGCTTTTGCCAAGTATCAGGCGCTTCAGTAAAATAGTCGGCTAATTGTATGATAAGTATCTCAACCAAATGAAAAAGTTTACAGCGCCTGAGGCGTGGCAGGTTGCATGTTTACATGCTGAGCCATTTTCCCATTTAAATCAGCTTTTTGACTTAAAAAGTCAACAAGACTGGCCAAGCCCCCAGTGGCTGTCTTCGCACGTAAACAGCATTAGCTTGCAACAGTATGATACCCGCTTTGTGGCCGATGAAACGATAGACTTTGGCGATAAATACTATGAAGAGATTATCTTTGAAACCCACCAGGTACCGACGCGTAGTCAAAATTGGCACGACTTATTTGGTGCGTTGATTTGGTGTTTATTCCCAAAAACAAAAGCTTTGTTAAATGCCCTACATATCGAAGAAATAGCGCAGTTTGGTTTAAAGCAGCGGAGTAAAAAGCGTAACGCGTTAACACTCTTTGATGAGTGTGGTTTGGTGTTGGCAATCGATGATGATAAATGGCGTGATGCCTTTAAATCACACCAATGGCTGAATGTATTTTACGATAATTGCTCAGAATGGCAGCAAAACCTAAAGCCTTTCGTATTTGGCCACGCAAACTACGAGATGCTAACCAATCCCTTTATTGGGCTGACGGGAAAACTGGTGTGTATCAATGTTGATGCTGCATTTTGGCAACTTTCACTAAGCGAACAATATCGTTGGTTAGATGATAAATTGGTCGCACTGATCAATGACGGGCTGCTTGAAGACAATACCAAAATGTCACCCATTCCGCTGCTTGGGATCCCAAACTGGCATGAGCCACAAGATTTAGAATTTTATCAAAATACGGACTATTTCAGGCCGAAAAGAAGGAAGTAGCATGATAGCTATCAATGGATTAAAAAAGCGATTTGTCCTGACTCGCGAGCATAAAAAGAAAAAGAGTCAGACGGATCCTCGTGAGCGTGATGGTTTTTTTCACAGTGTAGAAGAGGTCAACCTGCACTGTGGACAAGGCGAAGTACTTGGATTGCTCGGCCCCAATGGGGCGGGAAAAACCACCACTTTGCGTATGCTCTCAACTGCACTGACGCCGGACGCCGGTACTATCTTAGTGGATGGTCAGGATATTGTGAAAAAGCCAGTCGTTGCACGCAAAGCCATCGGTTTTTTATCAGGGTCAACTGGTTTATATGGACGTCTTACCGCCAAAGAAAATGTTGAATACTTTGCACGACTTCATGGTTTAAAAGGAAAAGCATTAAAAACGAAATGTGATGAGCTGTTTCAGCGCTTAGAGATGGAAACTTTTCTAGATAAAAGGGCTGAACACCTATCGACCGGTATGAAACAAAAGACCAATATAGCAAGGGCGGTGGTACATAGCCCTAAAGTCGTCGTATTAGACGAGCCTACGACGGGCCTTGATATTATGACCACACAAACAGTTATCTCTTTTATTCGCGACCTCAAAGCACGTGGTACACCCGTTATATTTTCTACTCATCACTTAGATGAAGTCGCGTTATTGTGCGATAGAGTGTCTGTTATCGATAAAGGGATCACCTGTTTTGATGGCAGTTTGGCTGAGTTTAAAGCAAAAGGGCAAAGTGAAGAACTAAATCAGGCATTTTTAAATTTGTTAACGGGAGCACAGCATGTTTGAGGTATTTTTAAAGGAGATTAGAGAGCTTCTGCGCGACCGCAAAACACTATTCTTTGTGATTGCACTTCCGATGTTGGTATTTCCAGTGATTATGGCGTTAGTAGGCTTTATGGCATCACAAGCCGCTATGGAAGCGGAGCAAGAAGTTCATACGTATTACATCGCAAATGAAGCCTATGCGGAAAAGTTCTCTGAGCAGGTTTTTTATCATAAAAGTTTTAAAAAATATGCTGGTGAGCTACGCCTTGATAACGTTGAAGCGCTGAGTGACGCGGTACGAAGTGGCGTGATTGATGTTGGAGTTTTTATTCCATCCGATCCGGTTGAAAATCTGGAGTCTGGCGTAAAAAGTGAATGGAAAGTCGTGTTCAATGATGCTCAATCTATCAACTTTATATACGACCGCTTATCTAAACTTGCCAAGGCTTTTTCTGATGAACTCCGAGCGGCGAAGTTAACCTCACTGGGGTTGTCGCAGGCGGAGCAAGCGGCAGTGCTCCAACCCATATCGATTACTAAAGTGGATACTGCTGACAAACGCGAAAATTTAGGCGAGAAGTTAGGTGCATTTATCCCTTACATGTTAATTCCGTTGGTATTGATGGGGGCAAGCTATCCAGCTATTGATTTAGGTGCTGGAGAGAAAGAGCGCGGCACCTTAGAGACATTGTTGTTAACACCAATCTCTCGTACAGAGTTGGTGCTAGGTAAGTTTTTAACCGTATTGAGCAGTTCAATATTCTGCGCACTTATCACGGTCTCCAGCATGGCGCTGTGGATAGGGATTGCCAGTAGCTTTGTTGAACTAGACGTGATTAAAAACGCCTTCTCGTCGGTAGCATTATTAGACTTTGTCTTGATTTTTGCACTGTTGCTTCCTGTTGCTGTGATGCTTTCGTCACTAACACTTGCCATCTCAATTTACGCCAGAACCTTTAAAGAAGCACAAAACTACATGGGACCACTCAGCATGGGGATTTTCATTCCCATTGTGATGTCTTTAATGCCAAATATGGAGTTAACCGCTAAAACTGCATTGATCCCAATTACTAATGTCGCATTAGCGATTAAAGAAATCATCAAAGGCACGGTTGATTATGGCTACGTTGCGTTAATTTTTGGCGCTTCTGCTGTTTTAGCAGCTGGGTTACTCGTGTGCTGCGTGAAATGGTTTAATAAAGAAACTGTATTATTTAGGTAAAGTATCGGCTAGGCGTGAATTATTGATAGTTATGGCGTTTTTCTGTACGATAAACGCCTTATTCAGCGCCTAATTTTTTGTAATTTAGCCTGCTATCTGTTTAGGTAGCTTGTGCAAGTAGTAGGTTTCAATATTAGTCACTCAAGGAATGCAGGATGACATCAACCTCGGTACTTAAATCAGTCAGTGAATCGGTTACTAGCGGCATTGCCATTTTATTCTTGTTTTCATCGGTTTTTCACTTAGCCAGGTCAAGTTTTTTGGAAGCGCCGATTTACTTAGTGATTTCTTTGTTACTATTTTCATACCGTAATCGTTTAATGTTTGACTCTGCACAAAGACAGTTTGTTATCACTAAACAACTATCGTTATTGAATATAAGTATTCGGCGAATAGACGAGTGTGTGATACCGCTTGCTACTGTGACTGATGTATCTTCAGGTTGTAACAAGCAACTCAATTATATTGGTATAAGCTATCTTTCAGAAAGTGAGGAGCCTGCGGTCTATTCATTTTCGTGTTTGCGGCAAGCTGATAAACTCAACTTACTTTTGTCTGCATCAGGTTTTGACCATAACGTTCAACCGACGGCAGACGCGGATGTAGATACGAGATCTGCTACGCGTTCAACTCCCACGAGCCTTGCAAAATTATTTCCTTTGTTTATGAATAGCAATCGTGATATTGAAGAGCGATTCTCCGTGTTACGATGCGCACTACCGACGCCTAAAGATAAGCTTCATATTGTTTGGATGGTGGTTGGGGTTTTTGGTCTAATGACCTGCTTTATTCTTTACTCGTCACAAAATTATATAGCGGGTTTAGTATTTTTGGTGCTCACGTATTTGAGCTATTGGTTGACGTCTTTACTTATCAGTAATAAACACTATTTTGTTTATCATTCACCCTGTAACGAAATTAAGGTTGAGGAAGATAGTTTGTTTTTACCTGCGTTACTGTTTACAGATAAACAAGCACGAAAGGTAAAAAAGGATGAAATTAACGATATTAAGGTACACTGGAATACGTTTATAGTCAGTGACTTGGATATGTTAACGGCTTCGACTCGTCGTAATCATATTGTTGATTTGGTATTTGATACTGAGTATGGCACGACGGTTTCACTCTCTGGCATGACCGTAGAAGCCGAGCCACTCTTACTTGCGTTAACGCATTGGCAATATCCTTTGTCTATTGAGCGCACGGATAAAGCGGTGTTTCCAATGGTGAGGCATTTTCAATATGGCAGTCTAGTGTTTATTATCGGTATTATTGTCTGGGCAATGACTACATTTGTGATATAACACACCTGACAAAAGCGGCGATTCTACCTGAATATAGGTATGCTAGAGGCAATAGTATTTTTAATCTATCGCTATCTAGAAATTATTGAACAACCCGTTTTATACCAGTTGTATTAAGTAAATGATCTATCTTGAAGCGGGGAAATAGCTTTAGTAGCACCGCTCTCGCGTCCTGCTACCGCTAAGGTACCTATATCCATATAGGCAAGGCAAAATTTTGCTATTTAGTTGTTCTAAATGAGAAATTTTTAACGAAGCTAATATGCTATTTCACCCTTCAAATTGATTAGAGAATTAATTCAATTGGTATTATACATCTTTTTGATTTTAATGATGGGCTTAAGCGCAGAGTCGTACGTGAAAAGCAAGCGTATTAATAAGCGCATCGATTTACTGCCTAAGCTATTAATAGATGAGTGACTAGTACATACTGGAAGAACTGAAGCCGCTAACTAAGCGGCTTCAACATTGTCGGTTTCAATGTTTTCAATTTCAACTACGTTGAGAACGGATTGTACATCTGACCAATGCAGTAATTCGATACGACCTTCTTGGTTTTCAACCAATGCCGTGCAGTTTTCTATCCAATCACCATCATTACAGTAAACAATACCATCTACGACACGGATCTCTGGTTGGTGGATATGCCCGCAGATAATACCGTCGACACCTTGTTTCTTCGCTTCATGAATTGCCGTATTCTCGAATGCGGCAATGGCCTCTCTTGCTTTATGCACGCGTTTTTTCAGCCAAGATGCAAGCGACCAATAATGACCACCATATAAACGTCGTACGCGATTGGTCCAGCGATTTAAGAAGAGTAGAAAGTCATAAGCGGCATCCCCAATGATACTGATCAGTTTGTTGTATCTTGTTGCTGAGTCAAAATCATCACCGTGTAGTAATAAAAACCGCTTACCTGCGGAAGTGGTATGAATAAAGGTTTTATGCACTTCGACTTTAAAAAGCGATTGCCCAACGTAGTTTCTGAAGGTTTCGTCGTGATTACCCGGTATGTAGATAACGCGTGTACCAGATCCCGCTTTTTTTTGTATGCATTCTAATACCTGATAGTGGGATGGATCCCAAAAAAACTGGCGTTTCATTGACCATAGATCAACGATATCACCAACCAGATAGAGCACATCACATTCAGTTTTGTTGAGAAAATCTAGCAAGAACTTTGCTTTACAGTCCTTGTAGCCTAAGTGTACGTCTGAGATCCAAATACTCGGATAGTATGTTGTTTTCATGGCTTGGCTCTTTAGCGTAATAATGACAATGCTAAGAGGCAAAGATGACAGTGACGGGGCAGTTAGGAGAAGCTAATATGACAAAAGAGCATACACCTGTATGCTCTTTGATTATGCAATTTACGTAGGCTTATTTACTTCTAATTGCACTAACGATTGTTTCTAGCGCAGACTCAATATCCAGCATCAGCTTTTCGCCCGTTTGACGATTTTTCAGCTCAACCTTATTTTCATCAAGATTACGCTCGCCAATCACTAGGGTATAAGGAACACCGATAAGTTCCATATCGTTAAACATAACCCCCGGACGCTCTTTACGGTCGTCGAATAACACATCAATCCCCGCATTTTGTAGATCTGCATAGAACTTTTCTGCGATCTCTGGGATACGGTGAGACTTATGCATATTCATTGGCACGATTGCCAACTCAAATGGCGCAATAGCAACAGGCCATTTGATACCGTAATCATCGTTATTTTGCTCGATTGCTGCGGCAACGATACGAGAAACACCAATACCATAACAACCCATGGTTAATGTTTGGTTTTTCCCTTCTTCGCCAAGTACACCAGCTTTCATCGTTTCAGAGTACTTAGTACCAAGTTGGAACACGTGACCTACTTCGATACCACGTTTGATAAGGATTTTACCCTTACCACAAGGGCTTGGATCGCCTTCAACCACGTTACGGATATCTTCAACAGTATAAGCGCTTACGTCTCTGTCCCAGTTAATCCCACTATAGTGAACACCATCTTTGTTTGCACCGGCAACAAAATCAGCCATGATAGCTGCGCTACGATCGACAATAATAGGCATTGAAAGACCGACAGGTCCCAAAGAGCCTGGTTTTGCACCAATAGCGTTAACAATGTCTTCTTCGCTCGCCATCTCAAGGGGTGAATCCACTAGTGCTAATTTCTCAGCTTTAAGCTCATTTAAGTCATGATCGCCACGAACGATAAGCGCGACAAGCCCACGTTTACCATCTTCGTCTGGTGCGCCATACACGATGAGTGTTTTCACACCACGGTGTGGTTTAACGCCATGTTTTGCTTTTAGTTCAGCGATGGTGAAAGCTTCTGGTGTGTCAAACGTATTAAGTTCTTTACTTGGCGCTGGGCGAGCTTCAGTTGGTGCAAGTGCTTCCGCCTTTTCAATGTTTGCAGCGTAGTCACTTTCATCACTGAATGCGATTGCATCTTCACCAGACTCTGCAAGTACATGGAACTCATGCGATAGGTTGCCGCCAATTGAACCACTGTCAGCAATAACAGGACGGTAGTCAACGCCTAAACGATCAAAAATGTTGCAGTAAGCTTGGAACATCTTGTGATACGTTTTTTCAAGACACTCATCAGTCATGTGGAATGAATAGGCGTCTTTCATGGTGAATTCACGCGCGCGCATCACACCAAACCGTGGACGAACTTCGTCACGTACTTTCGTACTGACTTGATAAAGTGTGATCGGCAGTTGCTTATAGCTGTTGATTTCGCGACGTACAAGATCAGTGATCACTTCTTCATGCGTTGGACCAAGTGCAAATGGACGGCCATGACGGTCATTAATACGAAGTAGTTCAGGACCAAACTGTTCCCAGCGGCCTGACTCTTCCCATAACTCTGCAGGCTGGATCACTGGCATTAGCAGCTCAATCGCTCCCGCTTTGTCCATTTCTTCACGGACAATTCTCTCTACTTTGCGGAAAACTTTTAGGCCTGATGGTAGCCAAGTATAAAGACCTGAAGCCAATTTACGGATCATACCCGCTCTAAGCATTAGCTGGTGGCTTACCACCTCTGCATCAGACGGCGTCTCTTTTAGAGTCGCTAATATATATTCACTCGTGCGCATTCTTATTCCAGTATAAGTTACTTATTGTTCTCTTATTGGCGGCTATTCTAGCAGTGCAGTAGCCGCTTAAAAAGCTTTAATACCTAAACATCTTCATAATTTATAAGTTTATTGACAAGCCGCTGAATTTGCTATTTTGCTAACGAAATTTCAGTGACATGGTTATGCTCACCATCCACTGTCCAGCGAATATTAAAATCATATAAACTCATACCATAGTCCTGCTGTGATGTGCGTTTCTTTTTATAAGCCGGACGAGGATCTTGCTTCAGTACATTAGTAATGAATTGCTGCAGTTCGGGATAGCTTTTTTGTTTTTCAATAAAAACAATAGCCTCGTCTGAGAAACTAACAGACATTTGCGTTTCTGGCCGAGTATCAGCAAAGCCAGCTGTTGCATCCACCAAGGCATCTGAATAGGGGAGATACGGCTTTATATCAATGATTGGTGTACCGTCCAATAAATCTACGCCGGAGAGCAACAGATCCAGCTGACCATTTTTATATTCTATGCCCTCGAGCTTTACTGCACTCATGCCAATCCCGTTGGGTCGAAAAGTCGCTCTAGTCGCAAACACGCCCTTGCGCTCATTACCGCCGAGTCTCGGAGGGCGTACAAGCGCAGAGTAGCCTTTATCAGCGGTTTCATGAAAACGAAACAACAACCAAATATGCGTGAACGCTTCAATACCACGAACAAATTCTTCGCGATTGAATTCACCAACAAATCTAAGCTTGGCTTTTGCCTCTGGGACAAGTCTTGGTTGTCTCGGTATAGCGAATTTCTGTTTATAAGGAGATTGGATAAAGCCGATGGGCTCGATAGTGATTTGTTCCACTATGGTCTCTGTTTTAATTAAGATGAGCGAAGTTTACTATTGATCCTGATTTTCACAAAATCTTGCTTGTAATTAGCCCTGTAATGTCATGTAATTCATTTATTCAGATTTTTCGCATAGCCTTGTAAGTAATGAAATTTCGGTGGAAGTCGTAATATGATTCGGTATACTTTTTCGCCCCAAAACGGTTTACGTTCGAGTTTGCGCACAAATAACGAACAAATTATTGGTACTAGAGCATACGAGTACAAGCAATTGGTAGAAGACATAAAACCAATTCAAGGCTTACGAGAAAAATTACAAGCATTTAACCGCCAAAAAAATGAGTATAAATAATGGAGTTTAATAGAAAGGTTGACCAAAGCTGCCAAGAAGTGCTCTGTAAATCATCCCCTTTAAAACCTATTTTGATCCGCGCTATATCGGAGCGTAGAGCTGTGTTGCAAGCAATAATTAATGATTTAACAGAAGGAATGGTAAGTCCAACTAAAATGGATGTGCTTCTCAGTCCAGAAGCTGAAAAAGTAAGCTTACAATTATTAAAAGAAGGCAGCTTAAGCAAACGCGACGCGTTAGCGGCAAGTGAAAAAGTTATTTTTTCTCTTGCAAGAAATCTTTTGTGAAATTGCTATTTAACTTAAAATTTGAATAAGTAATGCTCTTTGTTGGATAAGCTTTTAAATGTAAAATTGGATTAAATCGCTAGTTCAATGGTACTTAGTTTCAGCAGCTTTAGTATCTCAGCACAGAGCGAATCCAATTTGCACTTGTCAACATTGTTAATGCTGGTCCACTTGCAAGAAACCCGTCCAAATGCCCCGAAGTTCGTCATTATAACCATTTTTCACAATTTAAATTTGCGGAAAATATGCAGTGGAATATACCGAAAAGTTGGGGTGAGTGTAATGTCGTGGTTTTTGGTGAGCCGAATAGCGCCTTTAAACTGATAGAAGTTCAATCGTAGCTGAACTTCTACACTTTAATTTTTATTATCAAACGTTCATGTTATTTACTATCGGACAAGGTTTCTTCCAATAGCGATTCGGTTTGGATCGCTATTTCTTTCATCTTCACCGCATAGGCTTCTAATTTTTTCTCCTCTTCGGTTTTCGCTTTAAACTGAGGAATTTGGATTGGATACCCAGCTTGGTCCATGGCGATAAAGCTGATAATACAGTGATTGGTTTCGACAAGTCGTTGCGTTTTTGGATCACCACAGCGCACCTGAATAAAAATCTGCATACTGGTGTTCCCGGTGTGGGCAATGCGCGCGGAAACTTCAACAATCTGACCCACAAGAATAGGACGGTGGAAACGCATACCCGCTACTGAAACGGTAACGCAATAGCTGCCGCTCCAACCCGCGGCGCAAGCATACCCAGCTTGATCAATCCATTTCATGACCATACCACCGTGTACTTTACCGCCAAAGTTGACGTCGGTGGGTTCTGCTAAAAATCGAAAGGTGACGGATTGTTGTGGCATAGGCTCAGCTCTATTTTTAAAAATATACGCTAAGTATAGGAAAGAAAGGGGCATTTCGCCCCCGCAATTTAGGATTTATTGGTATTACATGTTTGGATAGTTCGGACCACCAGCCCCTTCTGGGGTGACCCAGGTAATATTTTGGCTCGGATCTTTAATATCGCAGGTTTTGCAATGAATACAGTTTTGCGAATTGATGACAAACTGCTTCTCACCTTGCTCGTTTTCGTTTACTTCATACACGCCAGCGGGGCAGTAGCGTTGTGCAGGCTCATCAAACTTAGCTAAATTCACTTTGATTGGTATATCAGAATCTTTTAACTGTAAATGACATGGTTGCACTTCTTCATGATTGGTATTTGATAAAAATACGGAAGAAAGTTTGTCAAAACTTAATTTACCATCCGGCTTTGGGTAACTTATAGTTTGCGATTCAGATGCAAGCTTAAGCTGTGCGTGATCCTGATGTTCGTCCTTAATAGTAAATGGTAGCGAACCTGAGAAAATGTTTTGGTCGATCATATTGTAGGCGCCACCCATAATACGACCTAACTTATGCATTGCTGGGCCAAAGTTACGAGATTGATAAAGCTCATCATAAAGCCAACTTGCCTTAAATTTGTCGGCAAAGCTTACCAAGTCTGACGGAGCGCTCTCTTGGCCGAGTGCCTCAATGATGGCATCGGCTGCAAGCATACCGGACTTCATTGCTGTATGGTTGCCTTTAATTTTAGCAAAGTTGAGGGTACCTGCGTCACAGCCAATCAGTAAACCACCTGGGAAATGCATTTTAGGTAGGCTGTGAAAGCCACCTTTGGCTATTGCGCGAGCACCATAGGCAATGCGCTCACCACCTTCAAGTACACTCGCAAAGGTGTGGTGATGCTTCATACGCTGAAACTCATCAAATGGGCTTAGGTGTGGATTAGTGTAATTTAAGTCGATGATTAACCCGACCACGACTTGATTGTTCTCAGCATGATACATAAATGAGCCGCCATGGGTATCATTGTCGAGTGGCCAACCTGTGCCGTGTACAACAAGACCTTCTTTATGCTTGCTTGGGTCTACTTGCCAAATTTCCTTAAAGCCGATCCCATAGTGTTGAGGGGAAGCGTCTTTATCCAGTTTAAATTCAGCTATAAGTTGTTTGCCTAAGTGACCACGGCAACCTTCAGCAAATACGGTATATTTCGCTCTAAGCTCCATTCCAGGCATGTAGCTGTCTTTAGGCTGGCCATCTCTATCTAGGCCCATATCACCGGTAATAATACCTTTAACTTGTTGCTCTTCTATTATTAAAGAGTGGGCGCTAAAGCCTGGGAAAATCTCAATGCCAAGTTGTTCTGCTTGTTCAGCGAGCCAACGGCAAACATTACCCATAGAAACAATATAGTTGCCGTCATTTTTAAATGTTTTTGGTACCACTAGATGAGGCAGTTTGGTGGCATTGGTTTCATTTTTGAATAAATAAATGTCGTCACCCGTCACTTTCGTTGTCACGGGAGCGCCTTTTGCAACCCAATCAGGGATAAGTTCGTCTAGTGCTTTGGTTTCAAATACTGCACCCGACAAGGTATGTGCACCTACTTCTGAGCCTTTTTCGACTACACAGATCATTAATTCTTGTTGTTTTTCTTGAGCCTGTTGAGCGAGTCGGATAGCGCAAGCCAGGCCTGCAGGACCTGCACCAACTATCACAACATCAAACTCCATGGTTTCACGTTCGACCATTATTAACCTCACACTATTTGACGGTAGATTAACTAAAGAGAGGCTTTAGTTTGATTTTCGTTAAACTAAGGTTATTTGAGGTTGACGTTTACGTCAACAGGAAGTAGTCTGAAACCAATAAAATAATTTGTTGACGTAGACGTCAGCTTAGAGAATAACCAGATGATGGAGTAACCATGAAAGTACTTGTGCCAATCAAACGCGTGATTGATTACAACGTAAAGGCAAGAGTCAAACCTGACAACAGTGATGTTGATTTGAGCAACGTTAAAATGGCGATCAACCCATTTTGTGAAATCGCGGTAGAAGAGGCGGTTCGTTTAAAAGAAGCGGGCACCGCAACGGAAGTTATTGCCGTATCAATTGGCGATAAAGCTTGCCAAGAGCAGCTAAGAACGGCGCTTGCACTGGGTGCAGATAAAGCAATCCACATTGAATCAGACGCAAAGCTTGAATCTCTACACATCGCAAAACTACTGGCTAAGGTAGTGGAACAAGAAACTCCAGAGCTGGTGATTCTAGGTAAACAGTCTATCGATTCTGATAATAACCAAACAGGACAAATGCTAGCGGCGTTAACTAAGCGTGCTCAAGGCACTTTTGCCTCTAAAGTTGTAGTTGAAGGCGATAAAGTACAAGTGACGCGTGAAGTTGATGGCGGTTTGCAAACGGTGTCGCTATCACTTCCAGCTGTCGTGACAACAGACTTGCGTTTGAATGAACCTCGTTATGCTTCATTGCCAAATATCATGAAAGCTAAACGTAAACCATTAGATGTGATCGCAGCGGATTCGCTAGGTATCGATTTAGCACCTCGTATTGAATTGGTGAAAGTTGAAGAGCCAGCTAAGCGCTCTGGTGGCATGATGGTTGAGAGCGTTGAAGAGTTAGTAAACAAGTTAAAAACAGAAGCAAAGGTGATCTCATGAGCGTATTAGTTATTGCTGAGCATGAAAATGGTGTATTGAAACCTGAAACCGCTAAGGTGGTTGCTGCTGCAACAAAAATCGCAAGCGACATTACCGTATTAGTTGCAGGTCACAACATTGCTGAGGCTGCCAATCACTCTGCACAGATCGCTGGCGTAAAAAAGGTGGTGGCTGTTGATGATGCTTCATTCGAACATCAGTTGGCAGAAAACACATCTGAGCTAGTTGTTGAATTAGCAAGTGACTTTTCACACATTTTGTTTTCAGCGTCTACCACAGGTAAAAATATCGCGCCACGTGTTTCGGCGTTACTCGACAAATCACAGATCTCAGAAATTATCGATGTGATTGATGCAGACACCTTTAAGCGTCCAATTTATGCGGGTAATGCAATTGCGACTGTAAAATCATTAGACTCTCAAAAAGTTATCACTGTGCGTGCATCAGCATTTGATGCCGCAGAGACTCAAGTTGCATGTGACATTGAGGAGCGCTCGCAAAGTATTGCCTCTCAAGTGAGTGAGTTTGTGAGCATTGAACAAACTGAATCTGAGCGCCCTGAATTAACTGCCGCACCGGTTGTTATTTCAGGCGGCCGTGGTATGCAAAACGGTGAAAATTTTGCCTTGCTAAATGGTATTGCTGACAAACTAGGGGCTGCAATTGGTGCATCGCGTGCTGCTGTTGACGCGGGCTTTGTGCCTAACGATATGCAGGTGGGCCAAACCGGTAAGATTGTGGCGCCTAACTTATATATTGCAGTTGGGATCAGCGGCGCTATTCAACATCTTGCAGGTATGAAAGACTCTAAGGTCATTGTTGCTATCAACAAAGATCCAGAAGCCCCGATTTTCCAAGTGGCTGATTATGGCCTTGTTGCGGATCTATTTGATGCGTTACCAGAGCTTGAACAGGCACTGTAACGCTTCTTTTTGTAGCTAGCTTACATCAAGAAAAATAATTCTGGTTGTTAAAGCCGTTGTACCTTTGGTCGCGGCTTTTTTCGTGTCTAGCTGGAGGAGAAATGCTTACAGGTATAAATCACATTACAATAGCAGTATCTAACCTAAACATATCACTGGATTTTTACTGCGGTTTGCTAGGGTTCGAACTTTGGGTAACTTGGGACAAAGGCGCGTATTTAACGCTTGGTGACGTATGGCTTTGCTTATCTTTAGGAGAGCCATCTCCAAGCTCAGATTACAGTCATATAGCGTTTAATATTGCTGCCGAAGACTTTACAATTTTTTCTAAAACACTATTGGAAAACGGGGTTGGCGTATGGCAGCAAAATAGCAGCGAAGGAGACTCGCTCTATATTTATGACCCCGATCATCACAAACTCGAGATCCATAGTGGTAGTTTGCAAAGTCGGTTAAAAAGTTTGCAGCAGCAACCGTATTCAGGCCTCACTTGGCATAAAAAATTATAACTTCAATTACCAGTATTAATTATCTCGTCGTTTAAATCGATGCTTATATTATTCTCGTAAAGAAGTCGGGCGCAATGAACTGCTAGGAAGCGCCCAAATCTTATTTAATGGTTAGTAATCGTAACTAATATGTTGGAAGAAGCGTACGTTGATATCTTGTTTTTCAACATTAACTGGTAGTTGCGCAACAAAGCGTTTAATCGCCGTTTCTACGTGATTCATAAAACGACCATAGCCCATGTCTTTTTTGTCTTTGTGATTGGCGACGATGACAAAGCGAATGGTGTCCACTAGGTTTGCTTCGTGAAACAGTGAGTAAATTTGATTGTCACCGGAGCTGGTATCAAAACTCAGCTTTTGTAGCTCTCGGTTAGTATCGGACTTATCGATTTTGGCGCTTCTGACGATAGGCAAACGGCCATCGGCTACCATTGCTACCATATTGAGCTGTTTATCGGCGCAAGAAGAAAGAAATGCATCTTCTAGTGTGCGATAGAATTGTCCGTAATCACCAGGGCGCATTTGGCTTTGGAACTCTGTTTTTATTGCACGTGATACTGGAATGTTAAAGGTCGCGTAAGTCATTTCACTATATTCTTCGGGTAAAGTGCAGTTTCTGGCTTGATAACGTGGGTAAAGTGCACGCAACTTATAGCCATACGACTCTTTGTCGCCTTTCGCTTTGGCAAATAGGTCATAGGTTAAATGTTGGTGGTCTCGCACTCTAAACTGAGGTTCTACCGGAGAAAACCCTTCTTTAAGTGCATCAAGCACCTTTTTCACTTTGCTGTGGAAGGTCGCTGCATTAGCGCGTAATTCATTTCCCGTGGCTAAAAATAATATGCGGATTTTACGCGCTTGGTATCCGTCATTGAGATAAGTTTGGTGCGCTTCGTGGAACTTAGGGTTGTAGAAAAACAAAATCTGCTTTTCTGTTTGCATGGTATAGGCTTCGTCGTGATAACGCACCACCGGCAATTTATCGTTCGCAATTACATGCACATTATGCAGCTCATATTCGTCACACAGTGCGAATAGCTGGCGAGACAAACGCTCGTAACACGCGCTGCTGGAGTCAAAACATGCATAGAATGCATCATCCGGTTTAAACTCAGCAAGAATATAGTGGTTGTTCCTAGCCTTAGTTGATATATAAACACGATTCAAATTCATTGAAGCCATTACTTTTGTCCTTTCCTCGGTAACGTGACTTAAGCAGTGTTTGTGCTATAAACACTGAGATGGCGCAACTATAGGATGAAGTTGTGACGGAAATATTGCGCTAGAACAAAATTTGTCACAAAAATCTGATGAACATTTAACCGAATGAATAAATCCTGATACAGCGCAGATAATTGCTGTAAGTTCGGCTGAGTTTTTGTAATAATGCCGAGGTTAACTAAGAGCATAATTCAGAGGAAAGATTTCCTATGGCGGAAACTGAAAATCGCCCATCAAACTTTATTCGCAACATTATTGATGCGGATCTTGCCAGTGGCAAACATGCGTCTACGCACACACGTTTTCCACCTGAGCCAAATGGCTTTTTACACATTGGCCATGCTAAATCAATTTGCTTAAATTTTGGTATTGCCCAAGATTATCAAGGTAAGTGTAACCTGCGTTTTGATGATACCAACCCAGAAAAAGAAGACATCAACTACGTTAAGTCGATCCAAGAAGACGTACAGTGGCTAGGGTTCGAATGGGATGGCGAAATTTGCTATTCATCAAACTACTTCGACAAGTTGTATAGTTACGCCGTTGAGCTAATCGAAAATGGCAAAGCGTACGTTTGCTTCCTGTCGCCTGAGCAGGCGCGTGAATATCGCGGCACGCTGACTGAACCTGGCAAAAATAGCCCTTATCGTGACACTTCACCTGAAGAGAACTTAGCCTTATTCGAAAAAATGAGAAATGGCGAGTTTAAAGAAGGGGAATGTGTTCTTCGTGCTAAGATTGACATGGCAAGCTCATTTATGGTGCTTCGCGACCCTATCATCTATCGTGTACGTTTTGCACACCATCATCAAACTGGTGATAAGTGGTGCATCTATCCGATGTATGACTTTACGCACTGTATTTCCGATGCGCTTGAAGGGATCACGCATTCACTTTGTACACTAGAGTTCCAAGATAACCGCCGTTTGTACGACTGGGTGCTAGATAATATCAGCATCGAGTGTCATCCTCAGCAAATTGAGTTTTCTCGTTTAAATCTTGAATACACGGTGATGTCGAAGCGTAAGCTCAATGACTTGGTTGTTAATAACCATGTTGAGGGATGGGATGACCCGCGTATGCCGACGATCGCGGGCCTTCGTCGTCGTGGTTATACACCAGCTGCAATTCGTGAATTTTGTAAGCGCATTGGTGTAACCAAAATGGACAACATGGTTGAAATGGGCATGCTTGAAGCGTGTATCCGTGACGACTTAAACGAAAATGCACCACGCGCAATGGCGGTACTTGACCCTGTTAAGCTAGTCATTGAAAACTTTGATACAGATAAAGTTGAAATGCTGCAAGCGCCCAATCACCCAACATTAGACATGGGCGAGCGTGAGCTACCGTTTACGCGCGAAGTCTACATTGAACAAGAAGACTTCCGCGTAGAAGCGAACAAAAAGTTCAAACGTTTGGTGCTAGGTAAAGAAGTGCGTCTTCGTAATGCTTATGTGATTAAAGCTGAGCGCATAGAAGAAGACGAAAACGGTAATATTACGACAATCTACTGTAGTTACGACCCTGATACTTTGGGTAAAAACCCAGAAGATGGCCGCAAGGTAAAAGGCGTAATTCACTGGGTATCTGCTTCACATTGTATTGAAGCGCCAGTGCGTCAGTATGATCGTCTATTTACTGTGCCAAACCCAGCGGCTGCTGAAGATTTCACGGAAGTGTTAAACCCAGACTCTTTGGTAACCATTGCAAATGCCAAACTTGAGCCAGCACTTGCAAACGCTAAGCCTGAGCAAGGTTATCAGTTTGAGCGTTTAGGTTACTTCTGTCGTGATAACAAGTCAGAAGCGCTAATGTTTAACCAAACTGTTGGTCTACGTGATTCGTGGGCTAAGATAGAACAGCAAGGTTAATACTGCATGAGGTCGGCTAATGTCGACCTTTTTTATTGCTTTTTCTGCGTACAATTATGTCTGAAAAATCCATCCAACACTTCTATATCAACGAACAGCAGTCCATCTACTTACTGTCTCATCATGATGCAAAAAAGCACCGTCAATGGCTGAATATCTGTAAAAAACAATTGAGCCAACTTGGCTATAAACATGTTGAGGTAATTGGCTCTGGTGCATTTGGCTTCGTATTTGCTGGTACAAGTGATATGGGGAAAGACTGGGTGTTTAAATTTTCTCGGATCACGCTTGCCCAAAGTGTGCGTGATAGGCTTGAAGATGAAGGCTATATGTTGTCGCAAATTGACAACCCTATGGTGCCAAACTTCTATGCCTTCGAGCGAGTAAAAAAGCAAGGCATTTTAATGATGGAGCGTGCCCCTGGTGAAGACTTAGAAAAGATTTCACTCAAAAAGGGCCGTTTTAAAGCGCATGAGTTGGTGAGCCTCGCGCTAAAACTCAGGAATGTGTTGGTTGATTTGCGCGAGCGTCGCAATGGCATGTCTCCTCAGCCCATCGTTCATGGAGATATTAAGCCATCTAATATCGTTTGGGATGAAGCTTCCGATGGTTTCTCTTTGGTTGATTGGGGAAGCTCAGTCTATGCTCAGGTGGACGTACATGGCGAGCCTATCGCGAGCAATATCATGGATTTAATGTCATCTGATGTAAGTACGACCAACGCTCGGATGGGAGATGTGTATTTTATTGGTGATGAACAAATGTCGGGTGCACAATCTTCTCCTCGTTTTGATGAACAAGGCGTTGCATCGACGATTTATGCACTGGCTAGCGCACAATCATGTCGCTTTGGTGCTCAGGTCATCCCTGCTAGCGCTTTGGGGCTGCCAAAAGTATTTGCGCAAGTGCTGGATGGCATGCTTAGCAAAGACAAAGCAACGAGGGATAGTGCAGGGGATTACTTTGTTCGTAATATGCCAGCAATGGCAAAAATGTATTTACCGGATTTAACGCTGTCAGAGAAAAAATCCCGCATTCCTTTTTGGACCTACGAAACCACAGTTAAACCTGAAACGGTCGTCTACAGCTCACGCAAGCAGTTTTTGCGTCGTGCTGATGATAAACACAATCTAAGAGACGTAAACGACGCGCAATTAGATAGATATTATAAAGAGTTTTTGTTTGATACCGGCGATACCGAGAAAGCCTTTTTGGCCTCAATCAGCAGACTGGCAAAATATCCGGTCGTTGGTGGTCTCAGTTTTCATTGGAAAGACGCGCAGGTATTTGTTGAATCGAGTCTTATTTTACACGATGAAACATTGAGTCTTGCATTTAAAGACGCGTTGAACGCCACCGTAATGATTGCGCAGGGGATCAAACAAAAAGGTTTGTTCAAATGTTGTTTGTTCGACGCGCGGCAAACTATTCAATTGACTCGTGACGGCACCGGTGCGTTCCAATTTGACCATCTGCCAGAACTAGAGTTTAGCGTTAGCGATATTTCGAGCAATGAAATTACACGCCCGCATTCATACTTTGAAGACGGCAAAGATCCAGACGAGCAACTGCAGCTGCCAAGACAGATAATTCAATGCGTGTTCGAGTTAAATCAGATCCATCATACAGGTTGCATCATTTTTGAATCGTTGCAAGATAGGATGAAAATTCATTATTACTACCGGCTACTTGATGCTAATAAAGCAGCGCAATTTAAGGCGCTACTGACTCGGATCATGCAATACGCGGTTAGTATTCAAGATTATGGCGTAGCAGGGTTTATGAAGCTGCCCTATAAAAATACACGTGAGTTTGCTCTATGCGACCGCCAGCCTGACTTTTTCTTTCCCAAAAACCCCAAAACATTTGTTGTTAACGCTTAGGTGTAAGTACCACTTCTGGCTAGTCATTGAGGCTCTTGCTGATTTATGAAATAGTGACTATACCAATTCAAATGGCTATAACCTAGCTGACGAAGGAAAGTGATGAGCAATCAACATGCTTGCGATAGCAATGCTATTCGTAAGTCTATAGAAGTGTTATACAAGCAAGAAAGCCGGAAAATTTACGCCACGCTGATCCGCCTTCTAGGTGATTTTGAATTAGCGGAAGAAGCATTGCAAGACGCGTTTAATGCGGCGTTAAAACACTGGCCCACTCAAGGCATGCCGGAAAAGCCAGTCCCTTGGTTAATTTCTACTGGTCGCTTTAAAGCCATTGATTCAATACGTAAACAGCAACGTCAAAGAGAAAAGCTAGAAGTTGCTGCTACAGAAATGGATGGGGTTTCTGATATCGCAGGCCAAGCTCAAGAGCAAAATGCCAATGTAATTGAAGACGACCAATTGCGATTAATTTTTACCTGCTGCCATCCGGCTATTGATCCAAAAGTACAAGTTGCGCTGACTCTGCGGGAGGTCTGTGGGCTAACAACAGAAGAAATTGCCAGTGCATTTTTGGTGTCTAACACAACAATGGCACAACGAATTGTGCGTGGCAAAGCGAAGATCCGTGATGCCCGGATTCCGTTCGAGCTGCCAGACGACACTGACTTTAACAACCGACTTGATGCGGTGCTCACTGTTATCTATCTGGTCTTTAATGAAGGATATTCAGCGACACAAGGCGAACTTGCAATACGCAGTGAACTGACGTCCGAGGCCATCCGCTTAACTCGTTTACTTTATTCTCTCACGCCAGATCCAGAAGTGGCGGGGTTACTCGCCTTGATGCTCTTGAATGATGCAAGAAAGGCGGCGCGCACCAATGCCAGCGGTGACATCATTTTACTGGAAGATCAAGACCGAAACCTTTGGAGTAAAGGTCTGATTGCAGAAGGTACGCAGTTGGTCGCTGAAATAATGCGCGCCGGTGAATATGGCTTTTACACCATTCAGGCGGCTATCTCTGCGACTCATGCTGTTGCGACAACTGCAGCGGCGACAGATTGGTCACAGATTGTTGAATTATATACTCAGCTACACAAAGTGAGCCCTTCTCCTGTTATTGAGCTCAACCAAGCGGTTGCAATCGCTATGAAAGAGGGGCCGGATGCGGGTATTTCCATTATAGAGCGGCTACTTGAGCGCAAAGAAATGCAAAGGTATCACTTGGCTCATGCGGCTTATGGCGAACTGTTATCTCGTGCTGGCAGAACGGCTAGTGCGATTAATGCATTTAAAACGGCTCTCAACTTAACAACGCAATTACCAGAGCAAAGGGTTCTCAAACAAAAGCTTCTCAAGCTCGGTGAAAATTAATTAAGAAAATTTTCCTTACTTTGTCGATCTCTAAAGAATGCATTCGACTAGAGTGTATAGAGCACTTTATTTATTAAAACCGCAGGTAACCCTTGGTTATTCAGCTCTATTTATAAAAGACAACAGGAGAATTGACGATGAAAGTAATGGTGATTGTAAAAGCAAGTGAAGGGTCTGAAGCAGGGGAGCTACCAACCGTGGAATTAATGGCTGCGATGGGAGAATTCAATAATGCATTAGTTGATGCTGGAATAATGACTTCTGGTGACGGTTTAAAGCCGAGTAAAGAGGGAGTTCGCGTTCGCTTTAAAGGCGAAGAGCGCATTGTAACTAAAGGGCCTTTTGCAGAGACTAATGAGTTAATTGCGGGTTATTGGGTTTGGGAAGTAACATCAATGGAAGAGGCGTTAGAATGGGTTAAGCGCTGCCCTAATCCTATGAATGAGGAATCTGATATTGAAGTTCGACCGTTTTATGAAATGGCTGACTTTGCTGATATCGATCCCAGCGGCGAAATCCTCGAAGATGAAGAACAATTAAGACAAAAGATTGCGATGCAAACTGCGCATGTATGCAATTATTTGTTTTTTGCAGGGCGTACCGAAGAGGCACTTGAATACTATCAACAGCATCTATATGCCAAAGTCGGTCTGCTTATGCGCTTTAACGAAAGTCCAGATCCTATTCCTGATGGCGCAATACCAGAAAACTTTTCAGATAAAGTAATGCACTGTGAGTTTAGCATTGGTGATATGAAGATTTTTGCATCTGACGGCTGTGGTGATGATGCTTCGTTTGCAGGATTTAGCCTGTCTATAACCATTGATTCTGAACAAGAAGCTCACCGTGCATTCAATGCGCTAGCCGATGGTGGCACGGTCAGAATGCCATTACAAGAAACATTTTGGTCCCCCCTTTATGGTCAAGTCGTTGATAAATTCGGTGTTGCGTGGATGGTGATGTTACCTAGTAATGCCAATTAACCTTGAGCATGGAATAGCTAAGTGAAAGCGAGCAGCAAAAGACGCTCGCTATTCAGATACTAATTAATAAGGAGCTGGACACTATGAAATATGTCGCTTTGGTTTATTACGATGAACAAGCAATGGAAAAGCTCTCACAAGATGAATGGGACGCACTTAACCGTGAATGCATCGCGTGTGGAGAATCATTAAAAGAGCGCGAGCAAATGATAGGGGGTAACGCGTTGCTCTCAACGCAAAGTGCGACAACATTGCGGATACGAGCGGGCAAAGTCGATATTACTGACGGTCCATTTGCAGAGACTAAAGAACAGCTTGCTGGGTTCTATTTACTCGATGTTAAAGACTTAAATGAGGCCATCCAAGCGGCTAGCAAAATTCCGCCTGCACGCTATGGCAGCATCGAGATTCGGCCTGTTCGCGAGTTACAAGACGAGAACAATGTCAGCTATGAAGCACAAAAACGTGATTAATTTAGGAGGAAAAATGAGTTATATAGATGGGTTTGTATGCGCCGTACCCACCAATAAGCGCGAAGAATATCAAGCGCACGCCAGTAAAGCGGCAAAAGTGTTTAAAAAGTTTGGAGCAGAATGCGTTGTCGAGGCATGGGGGGATGATGTTCCTGATGGAACGCTTACCTCTTTTCCACTGGCTGTAAAGTGTAAGCCTGATGAAACAGTGGTGTTTTCCTGGATCACTTGGCCTTCAAAAGAAGTCCGTGATGCTGGAATGGCCGAAGTATTTAAAGATCCTATTTGCGATCAAGAAGCTAATCCAATGCCGTTTGATGGCAAAAGGCTTATCTATGGTGGCTTTAAGACAATAGTAGAGTGTTAACCTTAGTTATTAAATTGGGCTGAGTTATCAGTCCAATAGACATGGAGCTGATATATGCCGAACTTTACCATTACCACGTTTGATTGGGTGCCTGAGCTGCCAAGAGGATATGTCAGGGATATTCGCTTGCGCTGGGCGCTAGAAGAGGCGGGCATACCCTATGATATAGAACTTACCGCTTTCAATGAACGAGAAAATACGCATTATTTACATCAACCATTTGGGCAAGTTCCTTGGCTTAGCCATGAAGATAAGGAGATATTCGAAAGTGGTGCTGGTCTGCTATACATCGCTGAACATAACGATGAGTTAATATCGACAGAAAATAGATCATCGGTAATACAGTGGTTATTCGCCGCGCTCAACTCTGTAGAAATGGCAACTCTTCCATGGACAATTTTGAAATTTTCTGAAGATACTATTGAGAGTGATGGCAGCAAAGCGATAGAGCGATTTTTACATAGCCGTTTGAAACACATGAATGAATATCTTCGGGGAAAAACTTGGTTGGCTGAGCAATTTTCTATTGCAGACATCGCGATGTCTGATGTACTTCGTTTGGTTGATAGGTTTGATGGGCTAAAACAATATAGCTATTGTCGCGAGTATCTAGAGCAATGCGTTTCTAGAGATGCCTTTAAAAAAGCATACAAAGATCAGCTGGAATTGTACTCTAGAATATAGTGACTATATAAATGGAAGGTGGTGTTTATGCAACAAATTAAAAAAGCCAGCAATTTGCTGGCTTAATGCTTAAATTGGCGAAAAGGTAAGTTAGTTACCATTTTCCTCAGCGTACTTTTTGCACGCTTCTTTATCTTCACACTCACCGTATAAATATAGTGAGTGATTCGTGAGTTTGATGCCATTGCTGTTCGCGATTTCTTCTTGGCGTGTTTCAATAACGTCATCTTCAAATTCGACAACTTTGCCACATTTTAAACATACCAAGTGATCATGGTGCGTGCTGCCAGACAGCTCGAAAACAGATTTACCGCCTTCAAAGTGGTGACGTGTTACAATACCAGCATCATCAAATTGGTTTAGTACGCGATATACCGTAGCTAGGCCAATTTCTTCACCTTTGTCTAATAAGATTTTGTACACATCTTCTGCGCTGATGTGTTGATTATCAGGAGACTGAAGGATCTCTAAAATTTTGATGCGTGGAAGCGTTACTTTTAAACCAGCCTTTTTAAGCTCTAAGTTGTGATCAGTCATTAAATCTGTCTCAATCTGTTAGTTATAATTTGTCTTAGGTCAATATTCACGACGCTATAACCTAAGAATAACTTGCTCGGGCAGCAAGTGCAAAGCAAATGGAATTAATCTTCCAGCTCGCTTAAGCACATTTCGTCATATACTTGTGCACACCACTGTTTAACGCGTTGCTCTGTTAGCTCAGGCTGGCGGTCTTCATCAATACCAAGACCAACAAATTTACCGTCTTCAACGACAGCTTTTGACGCTTCAAAGTCATAACCATCGGTAGACCAATGGCCAACAACAATAGCCCCACGTTCAGTGACGATGTCATTGATCATGCCCATCGCATCAAGGAAGTATTCAGCATAATCTTCCTGATCGCCACAACCGAAGATAGCAACCAGCTTGCCCTCGAAATCGACTTCTTCAAGTTCAGGGAAAAAATCATCCCAGTCACATTGCGCTTCACCGTAGTACCATGTTGGAATACCGAACAGTATTAAATCGAATTCAGCAATCTCTTCTTTACTGCTTTTAGCAATGTCTTTTACGTCAACGAGCTTTTTGCCTAGCTCTTTTTGAATCATTTTAGCAACATGTTCTGTATTACCAGTATCACTGCCGAAAAAAATACCTACGCTTGCCATTAATTGCTTACCTTCTATCTATTAACCGCTAACTTTTCTTGTAAGATGGTCTCGATGAGTGCACTTCGACTAATGTTTTGCGACTCTGCCATATCACTTAGCGCTTGATACAACTCTGATGAAACCTTAAATTCTACCCTTTTTAGGCCACGAGCACGATCTCTCTTGATTTGATTGCGCTTGTTAACCTTTAACTGCACTTCTCGTGGCAGTGGATTCGTCTTAGGACGTCCGGGACGTTTTTCATTTTCGAATAGGTCGATAGTCGTTCTATCTGTTTCAGCCTTGGCCATTATCCAACACCTGCGCCTTGCCAAAACACCTGGATCAAGCCTTTTGCTATAAATCCAGAGCAACCTAGAAACAACACCAGCCAAACGATATAGCGTCCGAACTTTGGCACATCACCTTTTTTCAGTACGTCCTGAATCGCCATACCGATGAAAAAGAATATACCAGCTAGCGCAAACCACAGCCCTAGCGTTTCAAATTCATTTATAAATTGACTGACCATCTGAGCTCTACTCAATACTTAAACGGCGGGTACTATATCATAACCTAAATGCATAAATTAAGTTTATAACGGTAAATTCGATTCGTTTTATTGAAGAAAATCAATAATTGAGCGATTTACCGCTTCGGGCTTTTCAGCATGTAGCCAGTGGCCCGCACCTTGTATTATTTTTGCTCGTGCATTTGGGAAAAAACGAGCGATTGCATCCCTATGCTCAGGCAGGATGTAGTCAGAATTAATCCCTTTAACGAACAAAGTATCGCACAAACAGGAATGAGTTTCATTAATATTTGATGTGATTGTGTCGTATTTTTCAGTAATTACGTCTAAATTGAAACGCCAAGCAAGTTTGCCTTCTTCATTTTTTGCTAAGCTTTTGAGCAAAAACTGACGCACGCCGACGGTTTCAATATACTGCGACATGATGGTATCTGCATCACTACGAGTTGATACACCACTTTTTTGCACTTCGTTCAGCGCAGCAATTATTGCATCATGTCTTGAGTGATAATCAACAGGTGCAATATCTAATACGATAAGTTTGTTGATGCTTTCTGGGAATAATTGGGCGAATTGCATTGCCACTTTACCACCCATCGAGTGACCAACGAGGTGTATTTTTTCCAGTTTTAACTCATCCATTAGCACCTTGACGTCATTTGCCATTATTGGATAGGACATTTGCTCATCATGAAAAGAGCGACCGTGATTTCTCAAATCGACGTTAATCACATTGAAATGTTCAGCAAGTGCTTTTGCCACCACATTTACATTTTCCAAAGAACCAAATAGTCCGTGCATAACAAATACACTAGGTTTGGCTTGGTCGCCAATTTGTTGATAGTTTAACTGCATAAATCCTCCAAATTTGGCGCTAATTGTGACATTGAAGAGTAAAAATGCAAAGCCGTAGAGTAATAAGTTAAATTTGGATATACTAAGTGGCAATTGAAATGAGTTGCTCCTAATTAGCATAGATGACAGGAAACGCATGAAAAAGATAGAAATAGATGACGAGCTATATCAATACATTGCAAGTAACACACAAAGTATTGGAGAAAGTGCTTCTGAGATTTTACGTCGTTTATTAAAACTTACTCCTGGGACAGAATCTAAACCCGTCGCACAGCAGGAAGAAAAACAAGTACAAGAAATTGCAGCTGAGTCACGAACAAAAACACCAAGCCAACCTGTAAAGCCAGCAGCGAATGTCTTTAATATTCTAAATAAAGAAGAGCTTGCCATGCAAAAAGGTGTAGTCGGGCGCTTTTTGTTTATCTTATCCGCGCTCCATCGTACACATAAGTCCGAATTTAATAGTGTGCTTGAAATTAAGGGCCGCGATAGAATTTATTTCGCTACGAGTAAAGATGCTCTACTCGAAAGTGGTAGCAGTATGAACCCGAAAAATATCGCAGATAGCGAATATTGGGTGATGACAAATTCAAATACGACTAGAAAGAAAATGATGCTTCATGAAGTAGCTAAGGTGTTAGGTTACACAGATGAAGCTGCCGAGAAAATTAGAGACTACCTATAAGTAAGGAAATCTTATGGCGATCCATCCGCAAGCTGGCAAAAAGGTATCGAAAGAATTATTGGTAAATGTACCTAAGCTGGTTTCTTCGTACTATTTAAATGAGCCTGACTTAGAAGCGCATCCAGAGCATTGTGTCGCCTTTGGCACAAGTGGCCACCGAGGTTGCTCACTCAATTTTAAGTTTAATGAGTCGCATATTCTGGCTATCACTCAAGCGATTTGCGATTACCGTAAAAACAACAATATTTACGGTCCGCTTTTTCTTGGTAAAGACACCCATGCGTTGTCGGAAGCCGCTTTTAACTCGGCTATTGAGGTCTTGGTGGCCAACGAAGTACAAGTTATCACGCAAGAAAATGATGACTACACACCAACCCCTGTGATCAGCCATGCGATTGTCTCGCACAATTTAATCAATCCACACGAGCTTGCAGATGGCATTGTAGTTACGCCATCACATAACCCGCCAGAAGATGGCGGCTTTAAATATAACCCTCCTAATGGTGGGCCTGCTGATACCGATGTCACTAAATGGATTGAAGATAGGGCCAATCAGCTGCTACTCGAAGATTTGGTTGAAGTTGAGCTATTCCCGTTTGCGAAAGCAAGGAGATCTGGATTTATCAAGTATGAAGATCTGATCACACCATACGTTCAAGACTTGGGTAATATAATTGATATGGAAGCCATTGCTCAAGCCGGTGTTAATATTGGCGTGGATCCACTTGGTGGTTCAGGTGTTAATTTTTGGCCTGTGATAGCCAAACACTACAACTTGAAGCTAACGGTTGTAAATGACGTTGTTGATCCGAGCTTTGCTTTCATGCCACTTGATAAAGACGGCAAGGTGCGCATGGACTGTTCATCACCTTATGCAATGGCTAATTTGATAGCACTGAAAGATGACTACGATATCGGTATTGGTAATGATCCAGACTTCGACAGACATGGCATTGTTACTCCTGATGGCTTGATGAATCCTAATCACTTTTTAGCGGTTGCAATCGACTATCTCATTAAACACCGAGGCTGGAAGAACTCAGTTAAAATCGGTAAAACGCTAGTATCTAGTGCCATGATCGACAAAGTGTGTGGCGCCAATGGCCGAGAAGTTTACGAAGTGCCAGTTGGCTTTAAGTGGTTTGTAGACGGGTTAGCGGCTGGAGAGCTCGCGTTTGGTGGTGAAGAGAGTGCTGGCGCTGCGTTTTTAAGAAAAGATGGCAGCACATGGTGTACAGACAAAGACGGTTTTATCATGGGGTTACTTGCCGCTGAAATCCAAGCTGTTACCGGTAAATCGCCATCTCAGCATTATCGCGCTTTTGAACAAGCATTTGGCGCACCCGTATACAAACGTATCGATGCACCCGCAAGTACTGAGCAAAAAGCAAAGCTCAAGGCATTGAGTGCGGACAACATTAAGGCGGACACCCTAGCAGGTGATAAAATTACTCAGATATTAACCAATGCCCCTGGTAACGGCGCGGCTATCGGTGGCCTTAAAGTCGTTACCGAAAACGGTTGGTTTGCGGCGCGTCCATCGGGCACTGAAGATATCTACAAAATTTATCTTGAATCATTTAAAGGTGAAGCACATTTAGCTGAACTTGAACATGAGGCAAAGACATTGGTTGACTCAGTGATTAGTTAACAAAAAGCTTCTACAAGCCATACTCCTCGTATGGCTTTTTTGTATCCCAATGCGGGTTATACCAATTAGTCGTAATACTTGCTCAATTTGAAGGAGTAAATCTGACGCTAACCGCGTTAAAAATTTCTTATTTAGAATAACTAAATAGCAAAATTTTAGCCTTGTTATCGACAAGATTTTCTCGCCTCAAAATAGATCACTTAATTAAGATAATTGGTATTACTCAACAACATCAATTTGGAATTATGACGTACTTAGCAGAATTAAAACAAAGCGGTGACTTTCTTACTATCACAAGAAATAACGAATTTATACTTGAACCCATGAACTTCACTTTAGACAACGGTACCTTGGTGGAAGTCCATGATACTGGTGTGATCCAGTTTACGCCCGCAGGTGAAACAACGAAAGATATTGTGCTATCGAGCGCTGTGCACGGTAATGAAACCGCGCCAATTGAGATATGTGACGAGCTTATCCAACATATTATTACTGGCAAGCTGGTGTTGGCGCAGCGGGTGTTGTTTATTTTTGGCAACCCGAAATCCATTAATATTGGGCAGCGTTTTGTCGATGAAAATCTAAACCGGCTATTTAACGGCGCACATAACCAAGAAACAGATAACCCCGAAAAGGTTCGAGCACAAAAATTAGAGAGTTACGTTAGGGCCTTTTTTGAACAGGGTGGTAACGAGCGCTATCGTTGTCACTACGACCTTCATACTGCTATTCGAGGGTCTAAAAATGAGAAGTTTGCAGTCTATCCATTTTTACATGGTAAGCCGTGGAAGAAATCGCAGCTGCAATTTTTATTGTCATGCGGTGTCAATACCGTATTAATGATGCGCTCGGCTGCGACGACATTTAGTTACTTTTCTTCTTACCAGTTTGGGGCCGACGCTTTTACTATCGAACTTGGACAGGTTAAGCCGTTTGGTGAGAATAACATGACGAGCTTTGCAAAAACCAAAGAAACGCTAAAAGCATTAATTAGCCAAAAAAAGGTAGAATATAAAGAATTTAATGCAAATGAATTCGAGCTGTTTACGGTTTATCGCACCATCAATCGTACTCAAGCTGAATTCTCTTTCCCATTCCCTGATTCTGCTGAGAATTTTACAGGCTTTGCAAAAGGTGAATTACTAGCGACAGACGGAGATAAGCAGTATTTCGCTGAGGTTGAGGGCGAAGCTATTATCTTCCCAAATGCCAATGTTGCTTTGGGGCAACGTGCATTACTAACGGTTATCCCGTTAGAGGTTGATGAAAACTTTATATAAATCATAGCTGTAAAATTCTACTTGCCTTCGTATCAAAATCTTTCCAAAAACATTGATGCATTTTCACGGTTATTCATCTAGGATTAGTTGAATAACCGTTTACGTTAACGTAAAGTTGAAACGCTTTAATTTAATTTACTTACTTAAATCGCAAATATTATTCAGTCTTTGATAAGTTGTTAGACCAGTTATTCATACTAACCACGAATGTGATCAAGACCAATTAACACAATCATAAATGCGAGGTGAGCTAAGACTCTTTTCGTCTTACGCAATCTGAAGCCAGATCTCGTATGAGGAAGTCGGGTTGAACTCCGTAAGTTTGTTATGACAACAAGAGAAGGTAGGTTATGACTAACCCCAATAATATATCCTTAAATATCAGCCACGCGCTGGAATTTATAGATGGTCATGCACTCAATATCCCTACATTACAGATTTTAAGTGACCAAGGCGATGTTTTAGACGGTGCAACAGCACCAGATATTGACAAAGAAACGGCATTAAGAATTTATTCCACAATGCGGTTTATTCGTTTACTTGACGAGCGTATGCAAGGTGCTCAGCGTCAAGGACGTATTAGCTTTTACATGCAATGTCTTGGCGAAGAAGCTGCTGTTACAGCAAGTGCCGCAGCGCTTAAAGAAGATGACATGATCATGGCTCAGTACCGTGAGCAAGCCGCAATTCACTATCGAGGCTTTTCGCTTGAGCAGTTCATGAATCAGTTATTCTCGAATGAGAAGGACTTAGGCAAGGGCCGCCAAATGCCTGTGCACTATGGTTCTAAAGAATTACATTACCTGACTATTTCGTCGCCGCTAGGAACGCAAATTCCTCAAGCAACGGGTTATGCATACGGCCAAAAGCTAAAACACATTGATAAAGAAACTGGTGAACTAACGTCTGAAATCGATAACGTTACGATTTGCTATTTTGGCGAAGGTGCTGCGTCAGAAGGTGACTTCCACGCTGGTCTAAACATGGCCGCAGTGCATGGTTCACCGGTCATCTTTTATGCACGTAATAATGGTTATGCGATTTCAACACCTGCTGATGAACAGTTCAAAGGTGATGGTATTGCTGCCCGCGGTGTGGGCTATGGTATTAAGACCATCCGTGTGGATGGTGCCGATGCGCTTGCTGTTTACGCCGCAACACAAGCCGCGCGTAAAATCGCAGTTGAAAACGGTGAACCTGTGATGATTGAATCTATTGCATACCGTTTGGGTGCACATTCAACTTCCGATGACCCATCTGGTTACCGTACCAAAGATGAAGAAGCTGAATTTAAGAATAGTTGCCCAGTAAATCGATTTAAGCAATGGCTTCTAAAACAAGGTTGGCTGGATGAAGCCCAAGATGATGCGGAAAAAGAGAAAATCCGTGAAGATATCTTGGCTGCATTGAAGGTCGCAGAGAAAGTACAGAAGCCTGCATTAGAAGATCTGGTCTCAGATGTTTATGACACGCCAATTCCATCGCTGCAGAAACAATATGATGAATTGAAAGCGCATATTAAAGCTTATCCAGACGCATACCCAGTCACAGCAGGGAGAATTAAATAATGGCTAAAATGAACATGCTACACGCCATTAATTCGGCGCTAGATATCACGATGGCGGAGCATCCGCAGGCTTGTATTTTTGGTGAAGACGTTGGCTACTTTGGTGGTGTATTCCGTGCAACTTCAGGCCTTCAAGAAAAATATGGTAAACACCGTGTTTTTAATACGCCATTGACTGAACAAGGTATTTTGGGTTTTGCCAATGGTCTTGCAGCGTTTGGTGCCCCTGCGCTCGCTGAAATTCAATTTGCGGATTATATCTTCCCAGCATTTGACCAAATTGTGAACGAGTCGGCTAAGTTCCGTTATCGCTCGGGTAATGAGTTTGATGTGGGTAACTTAACAATTCGTACGCCATACGGTGGCGGTATTGCAGGTGGTCTATATCATTCACAATCGCCAGAAGCTTACTTTGCACATACACCAGGTCTTAAAATTGTGGTGCCGCGCAATCCGTATCAAGCGAAAGGCCTACTGCGTGCTGCCATCAAAGACGATAACCCGGTTATTTTCTTTGAGCCTAAGCGCTTATATCGCGCTTCTGTTGGTGAAGTACCAGAAGAAGATTACAGCATCGAGCTTGGTAAAGCTGAAGTAGTTAAAGAAGGTACCGACATAACGCTATTGGCTTGGGGCGCGCAGATGGAGATCATCGAACAAGCGGCGCAAAAAGCTGAAGAAGCGGGTATTAGCTGTGAAATAATCGACTTAAGAAGCATTCTTCCTTGGGATATGGACACGGTAGCCAAGTCCGTGGTTAAAACGGGTCGTTTGGTCGTGAGCCACGAAGCGCCTATCACTAATGGTTTTGGCGCTGAGATTGCAGCAACCATACAAAAAGAGTGTTTCCTGCATTTAGAATCTCCAATTGAGCGAGTTTGTGGATTAGATACGCCATACCCTCTAGCACTTGAAAAAGAGTATGTGCCAGATGCACTGAAAGTGTTCGCCGCTATCAAACGTTCTATGGAATTTTAAGGATAAGTCATGGCTAAAGAATTTATCTTACCAGATATTGGTGAAGGCATCGTAGAGTGCGAAATCGTCGAGTGGTTGGTGGCTGTTGGCGATGAAGTAAAAGAAGATCAACCTATTTGTGACGTGATGACGGATAAGGCGCTAGTGCAGATCCCTGCGGTACATGATGGTGTGATCACCAAGCTGCACTATGAAAAAGGTGAAATTGCAAAGGTCCATGAACCTTTGTTTGCGATGGATGTTGCCGGTGAGCAAGCTACTCAGCCAGAACAATCGGAAGCTCAATCCTCGCCAACTACTTCAACCAATGCAGTACTTGAAGACTTTATTTTACCAGACATCGGTGAAGGCATTGTTGAGTGCGAAATTGTTGAATGGCTTGTCGCTGAAGGTGATGAAATCAAAGAAGATCAGGCCGTTTGTGATGTAATGACTGACAAGGCACTAGTGCAAATTCCAGCCAAATACGATGGTATTGTTGAGAAACTCTATTATCAAAAAGGCGAGATAGCACAGGTGCATAGTCCGCTATTTCAAATGAAGTTGGCGTCATCTCATGCCGGAAAATCCGATGATCCAATCGCTGATGTTCACAAACCTAAGGAAAGTACAGCACAAGTAACTACTGTAAGTGTTGGTGCTACGCGCAGTCTACCGAAAAATGGTAAAGCGATCGCTTCTCCAGCAGTACGCCGTAAGGCGCGTGAAGTTGGTGTTGACCTCTCTGAAGTGCCAGGCTCTGGTAAAAATGGTCGCGTTTATAAAGAGGATATCGAACATTTCCTTGAGCACGGTGTAAGTGAGGTTTCGACCACGAATGAATCTAGCACAACTGTACAGTCTCAAACGCAAAAACCAACTCCTACCTCAGAAGGTGGGAAAAGAGTTGAGCCTTTACGTGGTATGAAAGCGGCGATGGCCAAACAGATGGTGGCCTCTGTTTCGACGATCCCACATTTCACTTACTGCGACGAGATTGACTTAACCGATTTAATTGCGCTTCGTGGTGCTTTGAAAGAGCAATATGCCAAACAAGGCGTGAAGCTGACGATGATGCCATTTTTTATCAAGGCGTTGTCACTTGCTATCAATGAATTCCCAATTTTGAATGCAAAAGTAAATGATGACTGTACGGAAATCACTTATTTTGATGACCATAATATTGGTATGGCAGTGGACAGCAAGCTGGGCCTTCTAGTGCCAAATATTAAATCATGCCAAAGCAAATCGATTGTTGAAGTTGCCCAATCTGTTACTGAACTCACAGAAGCCGCTAGAGAAGGGCGTGTATCTCCTGATTCACTGAAAGGGGGTACTATCTCAATCTCAAACATAGGGGCGATTGGCGGTACGGTTGCGACACCGATTATCAATAAACCAGAAGTTGCCATCGTTGCACTTGGCAAAGTGCAGCAGTTGCCACGCTTTGATGCACAAGGTAATGTGGTCGCACGCGCTATCATGCAGGTAAGTTGGTCTGGCGACCATCGTATTATTGATGGTGGCACGATCGCACGTTTCAATAATTTATGGAAAACCTTCTTAGAGGAACCGGCTAAAATGATGATGGCAATGCGCTAATCCTTGTTTTTGCTAGTTTCTACTTGTTGTAAAGGGCCTTTACGGTAATGCTGATCAGTTAAGAAGTGATCGGTTGACCGATCAAAATGATCATGCACAATCCGTAGTTAGGCAACTAACTACGGATTTTTTGTGAATA
>NZ_NSDG01000015.1:39214-116915 GCF_002289345.1 Pseudoalteromonas sp. HM-SA03
ACAAGCTCTTCANCTCAGTTTTCGAAGAAAGCACTCGTTACCATACGTCTGAAAAGTTATCTGAAATTTTATCTTCTGAACTTATCTCAGGTCAAATACAGATTTTATCGGTACATTTCAATCCATCTTCGCCTAGTCGCAAGTTATGTATCTTTGGAATCACTAACTAATTGGACTTTTGTCTTAAAGACAATTATCGAATCCTTAGTGCATATAAATTAATTCAAAAAAATTTTGTTTGCTTTTTAATCAATTTGAATTTTAATTTCGGTTAAAAATTAAAATTCCTATCATTACACCTCAATTTTATTAAAGAAAAGTGACATAAAAGACAATGCAGTAATCATTAAGGTGGTGGGTTTTTGTGTCTCTTTTGTTAATACATGATTTTCATCGGTTTATTGCGCATTTTTTTGGACTTTATAGGTTATTCTCTTTAAGGCTTAAGCAGTTGTTTTTTTGTGATTTGTTTTGATATGTTTACATTGTGTTGTTTTGTTGAGCCATGAGTTTAGAAATAAAGCTTTTATTTTTTTGTTAAAAAAGGTAAAAATGAGTTGTTAATTTGATTTGCTATCAAATCTTAACTTAATATGAATTGCTAGTTAAAAATAAAAACGAATATCAACAGGGGAAATTTCAATGTTTGCTAAAAATAAAATACTTAGCTCCATTCAAATGTCTTTTCTTGCCGCAGCAACAATTTCAGGGTCGGTACTTGCTGAGGAACAAGGAAAGGAGGCAAAAGAGCTAGAAAGAATACAAATAACCGGATCTCGTATTGCGCGATATGAACTTAGCCAACCGTCTCCAACTATCACATTAACGGGTGAACAAATAGAGCAAGCAGGCATCCCCGACCTTGCGCAGGTACTTTCAGAATTACCAGCGATTGGTGCAACAGGTACGTTAAGAGCAAATACTGGGAGCAGTGAAAATGCAGGTTCAAGTACGATCGATTTACGTCGTTTAGGAACGGACAGAACACTAGTACTAGTAAACGGAAAACGACATGTAGCTGGTCAGCAAGGTTCTGCGGTTGTTGATCTATCGACTATTCCAACTTCAATGATTAAACGTGTTGAAGTGATTACCGGTGGTGCATCGGCGATTTACGGTTCTGACGCGGTCTCTGGTGTAGTTAACATTATTACGAGAGATGACTTTGAAGGCCTTGAATTGAAAGTAGGTTATAGTGACTCACTTCATGGCATTGGCAACAAAAATAAAACTTTCAGCTTAGTCGGTGGTGCATCAACTGCTGATGGTAAAGGCAACGCGACGGTTTACATCACTAAAGACTCTGTTGCTGAAGTAATGGAACGAGACATGCGCCATTACAGTGAAAGCGGCACTGTTGATAATCCAGCAGATACAGGCGAAGATGATGGTATCCCAGATAAGCTGTGGGCGCCAAATATTTTATCTGAGTGGATCAGTCAAACTTCTGTTTTAGATTATAGTAGAACAAACTACACTTTTGATAATGCAGGTAATGGCGAATTAATGCCGATGCGAGATTTGTCTAACTCTCCAGCTTTCGGTAGCTTCCCTGATGGCTGTGAGCTATGCTTTTCTACAACACGATACGAAAATTTTCTTCCTGAGCGTGACAAAGTTACGGTAGGGTCATTCTTTAATTACGAAATCAATGATAATGTTAAATTTTACTCAGACGTAAAATATGTACGTTCGGATATTATTCAACAGGCTCAGCCTGCGTATCGTTTTGGCGATGGTGATACCGTTAATTTATTAGAAAACCCTTTCGTGTCGCAAGAGACGCTTGACTTCTTCAAGGCTAAGGCTGCGCAGGACGATAGTGTTAACTTAGAAAGTATAAGTATACATAAATTCTTTGATGAGATAGGTAACCGAGAGGCACGTAACAAGCGTGAGACATTTAGATTGGTTTCCGGGATCAAAGGTGATTTCACACTGAGTGAAACGCTATTCGATTATGACGTTTACTATTCATACGGTCGCACCGAAAATGACCGTATTCAGGCTAATGATCTCATTATTGGTAACTGGGTTGCTGCATTAGATGCTGTCATTAACCCTGAAACAGGCCAAGCTGATTGTCGTGCTAATGTTCCATCTATGCAAGGGGAAGGCTACTCAAGTCCCGCTACGGTAGATGTGAATAGCTGTGTGGCTTACAACCCGTTTGGCTATGATCAAGCGTCTGAAGAAGCAAAAGCGTGGGTTAGTGCTAATGTCACTCGCCAGGATACGATTAAACAAAGGTATTTTGGCGGTTCGGTGTCGTTTGATAGTGCTGAGTGGTTCGAACTACCTGGCGGTGCTATGGGAATGGCACTCGGCTACGAAAAACGCTGGGAATCGTCGGGCTCGATTACTGATGAGTTAACTAAGTCAGGAGCTCTAAACGAGGTAGCGACGCCAGATACATATGGCGAATATGATGTGTCAGAATGGTTCTTCGAAGTTAATTTACCTATTTTATCTGATGCTTTCTTGGCGCACGAGTTAAGTGTTGACGGTGCTTTCCGTAGAGCAGATTATTCACACGCCGGTGAAGTAGACGCTTGGAAAGCTGGTTTCATGTGGTCTCCAGTGGAAGGTTATAGTCTTCGTGGTACTTATAGTGAAGCGGTGCGTGCTCCTAACGTAACCGAAGCATTCTCTCCTCGTAGCCCTGACTTTGCTCGCGTATGGGATCCATGCGATAAATCAAGATTGGCAAATAATCCTAATCGCGCAGCGAACTGTGCCGCCTTGGGTATTCCAGCTGACCATGTTGGTCAAGATAATGCTAGTAAACGGGTAATCATTGGCGGAAACCCAAATTTGACGCCTGAGGAATCAACTTCATTCACACTTGGTTTCGTTACTACAGCGTTTGAGGACTTCTCATTTAGTATTGATTACTATGATATTGAAATTGAAGACGCTATTCAGTCAATTACACCACAGACAGTAGTGAATAACTGTGTAGATGGCCCAGAGCTTGACCCTATTTATTGCTCGCAAATTACACGCGATCCAAACAACAAATCAGTTACGTTTGTTGAGTCTGGCTACCAAAATACCGCTAAACGTGTCTTATCAGGCGTAGAAGCTGACTTTAACTATAACCTTGATCTTGCAGACTTCTCGCTACCTGGTAGTGCAAAGATAAACTTATTCGTTAACCATGTTATCGAGTACGATACCTATGAATTCCAGAACAACCCTGATAAGCCTGACCGTCAAGACGGCGAAATCGGTGATCCAACATGGCAAGCGACTTTCAGGGCAACGTACAACTTAGATGACTTATCTGTCACTTGGAGTAGCCGCTTTATAGACAGATCCGCTATCATTAACTTGAAAGAAACGTACACTGTTGATGGTAAGAAAGAAGGTGATACGCCCGAAGATACCGCATATCCTTATGCACCGAGCATGGTATATCATGATTTATCGGCTCGCTACCTAGCAACTGAAGACCTTTCGGTTGAATTGGGGGTTCGTAATATTTTCGATAAACTTATACCTGATTACGTTGGTGGCAGAGGTACGTCATCATCGATCTACGATCCTTGGGGCCGCAGAGCGTTTGTTAATCTAACTTATAATTTCTAACTTTCGAAATTGAATTAGGGCCACCTTCGGGTGGCCTTTTTACTTTATGAATCACTAGTATATAATTTTCATGTTTAAACCATTTTTATCTATAAACTGTCCAGCTTAATTTAGCCTCTACGGCATATACATTTTCCTTTGCTTACGTTAACTCTAAATTTTTTCCAAGCCCTCAAGCTGCCCTTCTAATGACCAGCTTGCGCGATCTATTATCACCAAGGTAACTTTTTCATATCTTATGACTTTGAAGTATGCATCAAGATGATGCAGCGTGATTTCTTTGTTTGCATAGGTTGCAAACAGAGCTTTTTGCATTTCCATACTTGGACAAAGATGGGTGAGTGTAGTCAAATAGCAGTCGTTTTGTTACACAGAGTCATAAGGCTTTTCTCGTCCAAGCGAATAGTCGTATTTCTGACTAAAACTAGATACCCAATCGTTATATAATGGGACTTGAAGGATCATTCAGCAGGTCGATATTGCGGAAAAAACTTATCGTGCCTCAGAAGGTTGCTTGGGATGCTTTGAACAGTTTGTTATCCGAGAAAACTGAAAGGGTAGACACTGAAACCTTGAGCACCTGTCCAATATAAGCGCTGAAGTACAAGATTTTAAGTGAATACAAGATTTTAAGTGACAGCCACTTTCTCTTTTGCGTGGCCTTTCAAAGTTCAACTTAGTCGCTTCAATGTTCAATGAGGTTATTAGATCATAAACTTAGTCAAAATGGTATTAAAAACGAATATAGATTTTAGGGGGGAACTAATCTTTAGTGTTTGCATTGTTGTATCGATAGGAGCAGTTAAATGCCTTCACCGTTGATGGAAAAGGCATTGAGTAAAACTTACTCTAACCCTTTTTTAGAATACAATGTGACTTTGTCAGAAAGTAGCGTTACTTTAATATGTTTGTCTTCGCTTCCCCAAATGCAATTGGTATGTAGCGTTTTCTCTTCACATTTATCAGCAGAGCCAAGAATGTTCTCAACTTCAGTTTTATCCATGCCAACTTCAATTTTGTTGTAGTTTTCTAAATTTATTTTAGAACAGCCGGCTAGGGTGAGTAACGCAGCAGCAGTTAGTAGTTTTTTCATAGGGTTGCCCGTCTAATGTTTGTATTTTCTTATTTGAAAGATGACCCCAAGTTTGGGGTGATCTAAGTAATGTATGTCGCCGCTATACACGCGTGTATATTGAGACATACGAGCAGTACGAATATCGTTGCCGTCTTCGTACTTTAAATCTAAATCTGTGGTCACGTAAAGGTAATGTCTCACGTGAATTTTGATCAGGCCTTCAAGTTGCCAGTGCACTTGCTCTTTTGATTCCTGAATATTAAAACGGTTCGATAGTGAAGAAAACTGATCGTCATTTTCAGTTACGCTATAACTTGATGGTGACGCAAACTGTTTGCCACCAATAATTTCGATATTGGGAGCACGCTTATTACTTTGTTCTGGGAATCGCCAACCAGTGTGTAATAGTGGCTTGAGTCCTTTGCGTTTTAACTCGGCAATTTTGTTAGAAAAATTAAACTGTGACTTATCCAACAAATAAATTGAGTCCATATGTTCCTGTGGCTCAGCTTGTGGTGACAGAGGCAAAGTGCCGAATTTTTCAACATAGTTTACATCTGGGTCGCAAGAGCTAGAGCGTGCGCCGGATGTTAATCCACGAATAAAATCTTGCTCAGCAAACTGCTCACTGCCTTCCAAGCATAGTTTATAGCCGGTGGTATTAAAACCGCCGAATAATAGTGACATAATGTTTTTTCGATTGAGTGGTTCAGGTTCAATACTAAAGTCTTCTCGCAAAGAGAAACTAGGCTCTTGCTCAAATGCTATCATTTCTACTTCAAACCAGCGGGTGGCGTGTGCAGATGCGCTACTTACCAAAGCCGCTAGGATGGCCAGACTTTTTATTGTTTTCATGCTACAGCCTTTTTCTCAAAGTCATCAATCATCGCATTGACCAGTTTTAATCTCTCTTGGCCATTTTTCTCTTCGATCAGGAACTTCAGTTTATTCGCGCCTTCCATTCTATAGGTTGACGGGCTACTTTGTATCAATCCTATGATGAATGTTGGGTTAACTTTTGTATGACTACTGAACTCGAAGAAGCCACCTTTGGGGTTTGCTTCTACCTTGTTAATGCCTAATTGGGTTGCCTTTAGCTTAACAGACTGTACCGCAAAGAGGTTTTTAGCCGCATCTGGCAACAGCCCAAAGCGGTCGATTAATTCGATCTGCAGTTCATCGAGTTCGGCCAGTGATTTAGTGCTTGCGATGCGTTTATACATGCTAAGACGAATATTTACATCATGAATGTAGTCATCCGGTAGCAGTGCTGGGAATTTAAGGTCAACCTCACTTTGCTGCTGAAGTAGGTTATCGAGTGTTGGTTCTTTACCATTTTTCAAGGCTTCAACTGCTTGTTCCAGCATTTCCATATATAGTGTGAAGCCAACGGTTTGAATTTGACCGCTTTGGTCATCTCCCAGCAGCTCACCCGCACCACGGATCTCTAAATCGTGGGTGGCAAGGGCAAAACCTGCACCTAAGTCTTCGAGTTGCTCAATGGCCTGTAAGCGCTTGACCGCGTCTTTGGTTAAGGCTTGGCTATTCTTCGTGAGTAGGTATGCGTATGCTTGATGATGGCTTCGTCCTACACGGCCGCGAAGCTGATGTAATTGTGCCAATCCCAGTTTATCAGCTCTATCCATAATGATGGTATTAGCAGAGGGGATATCGATACCGGTTTCAATAATGGTTGTACACACCAGCACGTTATACTTTTGGTGATAGAATTCACCCATCAAGTGCTCAAGTTCTTTTTCACGCATTTGCCCATGGGCAGTGGTGACGTTGGCCTCTGGCACGAGCGCCGAGATATCAGCGGTGATTTTATCTATTGTCTCGACATTATTGTGGAGGAAGTAAACCTGTCCACCGCGCTTGATTTCACGTAATATTGCTTCGCGGATAAGCTCGTCATTGCGCTCTCGCACAAAGGTCTTTACTGCTAATCGTTTGGCTGGCGGTGTCGCGATAATAGAGAGATCACGCATACCACTCATGGCCATATTCAGTGTACGCGGAATTGGGGTTGCGGTCAGGGTAAGAATGTCGACATCCGCTCTAAGCTGCTTAATTTTTTCTTTTTGCCTCACACCAAAACGGTGTTCTTCGTCGACAATCAACAAACCCAAATCGGCGAACTTGATGTTTTCTTGAATAAGCTTATGGGTGCCTATCACAATATCAATTTTGCCTTCTTCAAGTTTTTGTAACGTCTCTTTTTGTTCTTTCGCTGAGTTAAAGCGCGAAAGCACACCGACTTCAACAGGCAGATCGGCAAAACGGTCTTTAAAGTTCTCAAAGTGTTGTTGGGCAAGGAGCGTAGTTGGTACTAAGACAGCCACTTGTTTGCTATCGTTGACGGCAACAAATGCAGCACGCATGGCCACTTCAGTTTTACCAAAGCCAACATCACCACAAACGAGTCTGTCCATCGCTAGGCTTGATTGCATGTCTGCAAGTACGGCAGTGATTGCATTGCGTTGATCGTCTGTTTCTTCAAATGGGAAGCTATCAGAAAAGTCTCGATAGGCGCTCGCATCTAGCTTAAATGCATAACCTGGTTTACTTTGGCGTTTTGCGTATATGTCTAGGAGTTCAGCAGCGACATCTCTGACTTTTTCAGCCGCTTTACGTTTTGCTTTTTCCCACGCGTCATTGCCCAGTTTATGAAGAGGAGCAGAAGCTTCTTCACCTCCAGAGTAACGACTGAGCATATGGAGCGAAGAAACTGGTACATAAAGTTTAGCGTCATTGGCATAGATGATAGTCACAAACTCGGTAGCAATACCCGCTGCATCTATGGTTTCTAGCCCTAAATAGCGGCCTACACCATGATCTAAATGAACAATAGGTTGACCTTCTTTTAACTCAGCGAGGTTTCGGATCAGCGCATCTTGCCCTTGCTCGTATTTATGTTTACGGCGGCGCTTTTGGGAGATCTTAACACCTAACAGCTCTTGTTCTGTGATGATAGACAGCGATTGTTTGTCCAGAAGTTTCACACTGGTAGCGAGTGGAGTGACGACCACACCAACATCTGAGTCGCTAGATACAAATTCTGCAATGCGCTTATAAGGCTTAAGCTTTAGCCCTGTTGGTTTTAATAAGGTAAGCAGTGACTCTCGTCGGCCCTCTGATTCAACACTGAATAACACCCGAGACTTTTGTTTTTTCTCAGCAGCGATGTAATCGAGGATTTTTTGATATGGATTAGCGTGTTTATGCTCAATGCGAACATCGTCGATTAATTCAGCTGCGACATTGCTATTGCCCGCTTTGGTTCCTAGCATCGCTTGACTAAGCTTTATTCGAGAGAAGCCGTTAAGGCCTTCAAACAAGGTCTCTATTGGCTGATATAGCTTGGCTGGTGAAAGTAGCGGGCGAAGTGGGTCAACCCGGCGATTTTCGTAGCGTTTAGATACGTCTTGCCAAAAGGTTTGCGCCGCAGATTCAATGTCGCCAAAAGGCATAAAAACAGTATCTTCAGGCAAGTAGTCAAACACCGTCGCTAATGAATCAAAAAAGAGCGGCAAATAGTACTCTATACCCGCAGGCCAGTTTCCTTTACTAACCTGCATATAGATGCTGTCTTTTTCACTACTTGCACCGAACGCTTCGCGGTAATTAATTCTAAAGCGTTCAATGTCTTCTGCATTGGTTGGGAATTCGTGCGCCGGTAATAAATCGATAGCATCAATCTCATCATTTGAACGTTGGCTTTCAATATCAAAATGACGAATGGAGTCTAACTCATCATCAAAGAAATCTAGTCTAAAGGGGAGTGGGCTACCCATGGGGTATAAATCAATAATAGAGCCTCGAACAGCAAACTCACCATGCTCCATTACCTGCTGAACATGACGATAACCCGCTTGAGTTAAGGTATCACGCAAGCTTTGTGCGTCTACTGTGTCACCTTTTCTTACCTGAAGACTCATGCCGTGGATAAAGCTAGGTGGTGCGGTACGTAGCATAAGGGTTGAAACAGGAATGATGAGTACGGATTGCTTTTCCTGTTTGAGTGTATTTAGCGTAGCAAGACGCTGAGAAATAATATCTTGATGTGGTGAAAAGTGATCATAGGGTAATGTTTCCCAGTCAGGAAACATCATGACAGGCGTATCTTTTAAAAGATACGCTAGTTCATGCTCAAGGCGAAGTGCAGAGGGGGTGTCGGGGGTGACGAGTACAACTAAGTTGTCATGTTGTTGGATGTGCTCACTCAAACACAGTGATAAGCTACTGCCAACCAAATTGCCCCACGAAATTTTATCCTTGTTTGATTTTACCCAAGGTAAATTGTTCCATTGCACATTCGCCATTGATTACTCCTATTTATTAATCGCGATAAATTTTGCAAAGATCCTGATAGTGATCGATTCGTCTGTCTCTTAAATACGGCCAGATGCGACGAACGGATTCACTGCGTGCAAGATCAACATCAACAACCGAGATTTCCTCAGCTTCTTCAGATGCATGCAATAACATTTCACCTTGCGGACCGGTAACAAAAGAATTGCCCCAGAATTGAATACCTTCACTTTGACCCGAAGGGTCTGATTCATGGCCAACACGGTTAACGCTAATCACAGGTACTCCGTTAGAGACTGCATGTGCACGCTGTGCAATTATCCAAGCATCTCGTTGACGGATTTGCTCTGCTTTATCATCACGAGGATCCCAGCCAATTGCCGTTGGGTAAATTAAAAACTCAGCGCCCGCCATTGCCATCAGACGCGCACCTTCTGGGAACCATTGATCCCAACACACTAATACGCCTAATTTGCCGACAGAAGTCTGAATTGGAGTAAAGCCCATGTCGCCAGGAGTGAAGTAAAACTTTTCATAAAAACCTGGGTCATCGGGAATGTGCATTTTACGGTATTTGCCGGCGATCGTACCGTCAGACTCAAGTACAACTGCGGTGTTGTGATAAAGCCCTGTTGCACGCTTTTCAAATAACGACGCAACGATGACAACATTAAGCTCTTTTGCAAGTGCGCCTAGTGAGTCTGTGCTTGGGCCTGGAATAGTTTCCGCTAAGTCGAAGAGAATTGTGTCTTCTGTCTGGCAAAAATACAAGCTGCGGTGCAATTCTTGTAAAACGATAAGCTTAGCCCCCTGACTTGCCGCTTTTCGGATACCGTCACAGGTTTTTGCAAAGTTGTTTACGAGATCTGTAGAGTTGCTATGTTGAACAATACCAACTTTGATGTTTTTTTCAGTCATGGTACTTACCTTAAAAAACCTTTTGGTAACTGCATCGTAATACAGTGCAGGCTACCGAATTGATGGATGATTGGTAGGCAGTTTACGCCAATTACCGTTCTTTCTGGGTGAGCAAGAGAGACTTTGTCCAACGCTTCTTGATCTTTGTCGTCGCCATAGATAGGTACTAACACCGTTTTATTCAAGATCAGATAGTTTGCATAGGTGGCAGGTAATCTCTCACCCTCATTATCAAACTTAGCACTAGGCCAAGGTAAACTAATCAAACGGTATGGATCGCCATTTGGGGTGCGAAATGTGCGTAGCTGCTGCTCCATTTTATTGAGGGCATCATAATGCTCGTCTGACTTGTCGTCGCACTTTACATATACCAAGGTGTTATCTGGTGCAAAACGCACTAAAGTGTCGATATGACTGTCAGTATCATCCCCGGCTAAGTATCCATGATCTACCCACAAGAATGACTCTGCACCCAACTCTTTTTGCAACAATAGTTCTAATTCGGTTTTACTTAGATGTGGATTGCGATTTGGGTTCAACAGACACTCTGAAGTAGTCAATAGAACATTGGACTCGTTGATCTCAATACCGCCGCCTTCAAGTACCACGTCGACCTTCTCAAAGGTACAGTGTGAGTTGAGAACCTGTTTGGCAAGCTGCTGATTGATCTTATTGTCTAAATCCGCAGCAAACTTGTTACCCCAACCTGTAAAGGTGAAATCTTTAATACATAGATTACCTGTACTTGTTTGCGTCGTAAGTGGACCGTGGTCGCGGGCCCAGGTGTCATTACAAGGCGTAACAACAAAGTGACACTTAGCTAAGCTAACCTCAGCTGTGCTGAGTAAGTTTTCGATATGCTGTTTTAGCGCTTCATTATGCGCCACGATAACGACTTCTTGAACTTGGGTAATATGTTGGCAAAGTGCAACGTACACAGGTTCAACGTCACTGAGAATGTCGCTCCAATCGGTATCAGAATGCGGCCAAGTAAGCATGATTGCGTCTTGTGGTGCCCATTCTGGGAGTAAAGTAAAACTCATTAAATCATCACCATATAATAATAAGCCTATAGTTTATCATTAACCTCAGGTGTGTCAGTAAGTTTTATGAAGATAATTGAGTATTTAAAGAAGGCACCTAATGCGTTAAATGCCTTATTGGTCTTTTTGCTGCTTTAGCTTAAGTTGTCTGGTCTGGGCGTGTAAGCTCGCCCGTACGAGCAACTCTTGATCCGCTTCTCTAATAGCGGTAAAGGCGAGGGTGAATTTACCATCTTGCTTGGCAATGACTTCTGAGTAGCAAAAGATAGCACTGGCTTCATTGCGCAAAAATATTTTAGTTCGTAACGATTGTCCGACCTCATAATCTGCTTCTAACGTTGCGGTCAGACCGCCGCCGCCGTAGCTGTCACAAAATAGATGACTGTCATCAGGTTCTTCGGTTGCGAGAATATGGCTGATAATTAAATCAATCTTACGTGATTGCGCCTGCAAATAAGCTGCTAACTCATTGGCAATATCACCCAGATTACGAAGTGGTCGCAGGGCATTAAGATCTAACTCATTAATTTCGTTCGCGAGCTTAAATAGCGGCGGAATTGCAGCTTCTAATTGATATTCGTTCTCTGGAACCATATTGTCATCAACCGGATAGAGGTTGATCTGAACCTGTTCAGCTATCTGAAAATACTGTTCAAATAATTCCTGCAAATTCGCTTTCATGTTTTATCTCTTGGCATCGCGCCGCTTTACAACTGTCTCTATAGTAACGGTTTAGTTTACCGATAATCAAACTTTGAATTGCTCAAGTAGTTGTTCTTGGGTTGTTATCTTTTCTACTTGAGACTGCATGGTGGCATCAACGCTCTTAGCTTCGCTATACACCGACTCGGAAATACCGCGAATTGATGAGCTACTGCTATTCACGTTATTTACAATATCATTTTGCTCATTCAGCATATCAGCAATACGTGAGTTCAAATCAACAATATGGCGAATGGCGCTGCGCATATCTTCAAGCGCGGCTTTGGTTTGGTCTGCCTTTTCAACCGTTTTATCGACATAATGTTGGCTTTGCTTCATTACAGTAACCGCACTTTCTGAACCTGACTGTAGTTGACTTATCATTCCACGGATTTCAGTTGTGGCTTCTTGTGTTCTTTGTGCAAGCGATCTCACCTCGTCTGCAACGACGGCAAAGCCGCGACCAGACTCACCAGCCCTTGCGGCTTCAATGGNGCTAGGAGGTTAGTTTGCTCGGCGATACTGTTGATAACAGATAGTATTTGTTCAATAGCCGTAGACGAGCTTTCTAACTCAGTAACTACGGTCATTGCCGAACTGATCTGATTAGATAGCTCTTGAATTGTTTCCGTTGTTTCCGCAACGATTGTTTCTCCTTGGCGAGCAACTTGATCGGTGGTTTTAATTGCTTCAGCGGCTTCATGGGCAGATTGTGTTACTTGATGCTCAGTTGCAGACATGTGTGTTGTTGCTTCATCAAGGACTTTGATACTTGCTAATTGCTCTTGAATGGAAAGTTTGGCTTTATTTGCGACCTTAGATGTTTGTTGAGCATCGTTTAATACCTCGTGGCCCAGACCCTGAATATTCGCTATTAGAGACTGTAAGCTACTGGTAAAGGCATTAAAATTTTGCGCCAGTGCTGCAAATTCGGGTTCATGCTCGGTATTTAATCGTACGGTTAAGTCTGCATTACCACGTGCGATAGCAGCCATGGCGGTGTTGATTTCGTCAAGTGGCTTTAATAATAAACTAATCACAAAAGAAAGTAGCACAGTTGCGAGTGCCACAGAAATAAAGGCAAATATGGCTGCATCTCTTTGCAGTCGTGAAAGTGCAGCAAAAACGGTGTCTTCATCCAGCATCACCCCTAAATACCAATCTAAGCCTTCGACCTCTTTAAACTGCACTAATTTTTCTTCGCCGTTAACTTCAACGTATTGGATATTTTCTGAGAGACTTATGTCACCGAGAAATGCACGAGAAGACTTACCATTTAGTTTTACATCAGGGTGTGAGATAGTCGATCCGTCTTTACTTACCATAAAGGCAAAGCCTGCGCCTAGCAGGTTAAACGAGTTAATCATTTCGCCGAGTTTTGCCAAACTAACGTCGTAAAAAATTGCGCCGTTAAATTGGCTTTGTTTAAACACAGGTGCACCAATTGATACTACGATTTCGTTACTTACCGCATCAGCGTAAGGCGCTGTGATAATTAGCTTTCTTGCAGTTTTTGCGTCGGTATACCAAGGCCGCTTTCTCGGGTCCCAGTTTGCACCGGGGTTCCAATTTGGATCGCTTGCGACATATTTTCCAGTTTGCTCTTCACCATAACCTATCAGTAGGAAAGAGGTTGTGAGCTGTGGCTGCGAGAGAATAGGAAAGGCTGCGTCTAAGGTGTCAGTGGAAGCAACGAGATTGGTAGCAAGCGCGGCGAGATCGGTTGCTCCTTTCATTTGCGCAGTGACAGTGTTACCAATCCCCTGAATTATTTCATCCACACTTTGTTCAGCTTGCGCTTTGATTGCTGATTGCACGGAAATATATTGAATAACAGATAAGATCAGTAATGCTATTAGCAGCACAAGCGCAGAGACGGATACGACTTTGTGTTTAAACTTCACGGCCACACTCCAATAAGTTTGATACATTAAACTTATGACATTTAATAAGAAAATGCCAAACCTTCTGCACTACATTTGAAGCTATTTCAAATTATTGCGTTTATATTAATTATTTATTCATGGCGCAATTCTTACTCTTTAATACTTAGAAGAGGAGGAAACATCATGTACAAACCCGTTTTAACAGCAATTGCCTCGGCGATGATACTCGTTGCATGCGGTGGCGGTTCAGGTTCTGACTCAAACGACAACAACACCTCACAACCAACTCAAAAAACCACCGTAAGTGTTGGTGTTTCAGATGCTGCTGTGAATAATCTTGCAGAAGTCAACCTTGTTATTCAACGGCTGATATTTAGAGCATCTGGAAAAGAAGATGTGACATTTGATACCTTGGATGCGCAGGGTAATCCAATGAAGATCAATCTGCTTGAGTATACGGGTGATGATATCTATTTGGTTGTAAACGACCAAGAGATCGATGCTGGGGATTATGAGTGGATCAGAGCCGATGTTGTAAACGGCAGTGCTGGGTCGAATTTTGATTTAACTTCTAGCGTGCGTTTTTTAGATGGTAGTCAAGCACCATTAGCCGTAACCCGTAAAGGTAACGATGGTGTAGGTGAAATCCAACTCAATAATTTCTCGCTAAATGAAGGTGAGAACCAAATCGTATTGGAGTTTGACTTAAATAAGGCGCTGTTGAAGCGCACAAATGATGACACGGTTTATCTAAAACCAACAGCTGTCCGTTTGGAGAATCTATTAACCAGTTTTGAGATTGAGGGCATGGTTAGCGAGTCTGTAAAAAATGCATGTGTAGCGGATAATGCAGATCTAGCTCCTCTAGTCGGAGAGTACAAACATGTTGTTTATCTTTATAAAACGGATGTTGCAGTGCCAAGCGACATCAGTGATGAAGATTCAGCGCCAGTAGCAACCGCAAACTTAGATGCTGAGAGTGAATATGAGATAGCATTTATTGGTTCTGGAGATTACAAAGTAGGGTATTCGTGCTTAGGTCATTTAGATGATGCCGAAACGATAGATGCAGATTTTAGTTTGTATCAAGCAAAAGACGTTACATTAACCCAAGATACCGAAGTGAATTTTGAGACAAACTAACGCCAAACAGAAAGGGCTTCAATTGAAGCCCTTTTTACTACTTAAAATTCAAAATTAAGCATTTTCTAGTGCAGCGCGTGGGTCAACATATTCCATGTTGAAGCCTTCTGCCACTTCTTTACAAGTTACTTGACCTTTCAGAACATTTAGGCCGTCCATAAAGTGTTTGTCATTAAGTAGCGCTTGTTTGTAGCCTAGGTTTGCAAGCTTGATGATGTACGGAAGCGTTGCATTGTTAAGTGCAAACGTTGAAGTACGAGGTACAGCACCTGGCATGTTCGCTACACAGTAGTGAACTACGTCGTCAACAATGTATGTTGGATCTGCGTGTGTAGTCGCTTTAGAAGTAGCAATACAACCACCTTGGTCGATTGCAACGTCAACGATAGCAGCACCAGGCTTCATCGCTTTGATGTGTTCTGCAGTTACAAGCTTAGGAGCTGCTGCACCAGGAATTAGTACACCACCAATCACAAGGTCTGCTTCAAGTACGTGTTTTTCAAGTGCATCAGCCGTTGAGTAAATAACTTTAGCTTGGCTACCGAACTGTGCATTCAAAGAGCGTAGCACATCAATGCTACGGTCAAGAATAGTTACGTCTGCGCCTAGACCTACAGCCATTTGCGCTGCGTTACGGCCAACCATACCACCGCCGATCACAACAACTTTAGCTGGTTCAACGCCCGGCACACCACCTAGCAGCATACCACGGCCTTCACGTGACTTTTCAAGCGCTTGAGCACCAGCTTGAATTGACATTCGACCAGCAACTTCTGACATTGGTGCTAGCAGTGGAAGACCACCACGTGCATCAGTTACCGTTTCGTATGCAATACAGATAGCACCGCTCTTGATTAGATCTTCTGTTTGTGGAAGGTCTGGTGCTAGGTGAAGGTAAGTGAATAGAATTTGGTCTTCACGTAGCATCGCGCGCTCAACAGCTTGAGGCTCTTTTACTTTAACAATCATATCAGCAGTAGCAAAAACGTCTGCCGCCGTGTCTAAAACTTTAGCACCAACTTGAACATAATCTTCGTCAGTAAAACCAATGCCAATACCAGCATTTGTCTCAACAACGACTTCGTGACCGTGATTGATTAGTTCACGAACGCTCGCAGGAACCATACCAACGCGGTATTCGTGGTTTTTTATCTCTTTAGGTACACCAATAATCATAATATTCGCCTCAAAATAAGAACGGGGTAAAATTTTTGACTATTATATTTACCTATAGCCAGTGTGTCTCACTGTTTTAATATTTTAATGTAGTGATATACTCTGAATTAATGATTCATTCAGGATAAAAAACTACACTATGTATCAACAACTAGACAGAATCGACAGAAAGATTTTAGTCGAACTTCAAAAAGATGGCAGAATTTCAAACGTAGAATTAGCCAAACGCATAGGATTGAGCGCTACGCCTTGCTTGGAGCGAGTTAAAAAGCTGGAACGAGAAGGATTTATTCGGGGTTATAAAGCCGTAGTCGATCCTGCTAAGCTTGGACAGGGACTTTTGGTGTTTGTTGAAGTTACAGTGAATAAAAACTCGCCTGATGTATTCGATAGATTTAATCAAGCAGTAAAGCAGCATGACGAAATTATTGAATGTCATCTTGTGTCCGGTAGTTTCGATTATCTATTGAAAACACGAGTGACCGACATGTCAGAATATCGAGGAGTATTAGGAGAAATTTTACTTAAGCTGCCAAGTATCAGTGAAAGTCGCACTTTTGTGGTCATGGAAGAAGTAAAAGGAGAAGAAGGAGAAGTAATAAAACCTTGTGCACCTTGAGGTATTTCTTGGTAAGGTGTAAGTATATACAGCAATACTAACGCAAATCACTAATTTGCTGACGTTTTGGGCTTACATAGCCCAGAAAAGAAACAGAAAAAAGGTTTAATTACAATGCGCTTAAATGGTGTGCAACGCCTCTTAGAGACAGGTTTGATTGTAAGCACGGCTGCAGCAATATTTATGTTGTGTGCGTTGATAAGTTTCGACCCAGCAGACCCTGCTTGGACTCAATCTGGTGAGTACGTAAAAGTAAACAATATAACGGGTGCTGCCGGAGCTTGGCTGGCAGACATTATGCTGCTGAGTTTCGGTTGGCTGGCGTTTTTGATCCCAGCGGCGCTGCAGTTTCTTGGTTATCTGCTGTTTAAAAAACCGCATAAGCTACTGCAACTCGATTACACCACGCTAGGTTTACGCCTTATTGGCGCGACACTGTTTATTACCTCTGCAAGCGCAATCAGCAGCATCAATTTCGATGATATCTATAATTTCTCATCTGGTGGGGTAGTAGGGGATGTGGTTGCAGGAGCCATGATGCCTGCCTTTAACTTCACCGGTACTTCTATACTATTACTGTGCTTTTTCTTTGCAGGAATGACGCTACTTACCGGTGTATCTTGGGTTGAATTCGTTGATTATTTGGGTGAAAAGGTACTCGCCGGCTTTAGATGGTTACGCGATCGGCTGACAGCAGAGCGCAATATAGAGCAAACGCAGTCAGTTTCACAGAAACCTGAGGGTGCTGGCACCAAAACGGATAGAGTAGAAAGTGAGACACCAATAATAGCTACCGAGAAAATAAATGATTATGAGCAGACTCTCCAGCAGCAAACCGATACTGAAACTGATATTGACTTCGATGCTGAAGAAGAACCTAGTGGACTTGGCAAATTAAAAGATAAATTGTTCCGCAAAACGAACACTGAATCTACACCTCAAACTTCGCCTGCACCGCACTCTGATCTACAAGAGAAGAAAGAACCGTCGGTGTTCGATGAGCTAGATGATATCCTTGAGCAAGAAATCAACTTTTCAGCGATAGAGGATGAGCCACTGGATACTGTCGCAGCATTAAATGCCTTGGATGAAGCACCTGTGCACGAAACCAAAGTGGTTTCTCCGGCAAGGCCTCTAAAGCCTAAAGCACCTGAAAAGGCGGCCAATGGTTATCAGCCTCCACCAAGCGCAAAAGAGCAATTTGAAGCGCTTCTAGAGGCTCAGCCACCTGCAGAACCATTGCCTTCATTAGATTTGTTGGATAGGCCGGACAAGGCTAAGAATCCAATTTCGCAAGAAGAGTTAGAGCAGGTTTCGCGGTTAGTTGAAACTAAACTATTAGACTTCAATGTCCAAGCACAGGTAGTTGGTGTGTATCCAGGCCCTGTCGTTACACGCTTTGAGTTAGATCTCGCGCCGGGCATTAAAGTGGCTAAGATCACCGGTCTGGCAAAAGACTTAGCGCGTTCATTATCTGCAGTCTCAGTGCGTGTAGTTGAGGTTATCCCAGGCAAGACGTACGTGGGTTTAGAGCTACCTAACAAACACCGCGAGATCGTACGTTTGTCCGAAGTGATAGATGCTCCTAAGTTTGAACAAAATCCATCTCCTTTGACTATGGTGCTTGGTAAAGATATCGCAGGCCAGCCGGTCGTTGCTGATTTAGCCAAAATGCCGCACCTGCTGGTGGCTGGAACAACAGGCTCTGGTAAGTCAGTGGGCGTTAATGTCATGATCTTAAGCTTGTTATATAAGTCGCCACCAGAAGATGTGCGAATGATCATGATAGATCCGAAAATGCTCGAACTTTCAGTCTACGAAGGTATCCCGCACTTATTGTGTGAAGTGGTTACCGATATGAAAGAGGCAGCAAACGCGCTACGTTGGTGTGTGGGGGAAATGGAACGCCGTTACAAGCTGATGTCTGCACTCGGTGTCCGTAACCTTAAAGGCTACAATCAAAAGATTAAAGACGCTAAAGAAGCGGGTCACCCAATTTTAGATCCACTCTTTAAAGATACAGACGGTATGGCGGATGAACCACAAGAGCTAGATAAATTACCGAGTATCGTGGTCGTTATAGATGAATTTGCCGACATGATGATGATTGTTGGTAAAAAAGTAGAAGAGTTAATTGCACGTATTGCACAAAAAGCACGAGCGGCAGGCATACATTTAGTGCTGGCAACACAGCGCCCATCAGTGGATGTCATTACGGGTTTGATCAAAGCGAATATACCAACGCGAATGGCGTTCCAAGTATCAAGTAAGATTGATTCACGTACAATCCTAGACCAACAAGGCGCAGAAAACCTGTTGGGTATGGGTGACATGCTCTATCTGCCGCCAGGAACGAGTGTTCCGGTTCGTGTACATGGCGCGTTTGTTGACGATCATGAAGTGCATGCGGTAGTGAGTGACTGGAAAGCAAGAGGTAAACCAAACTACGTAGAAGAAATTCTATGCGGTGAAGCAACTGAGGATATTTTACTACCAGGCGAAGCACCGGAAGGTGGGGATGAAGAGTCTGACCCACTTTATGATGAAGCCGTTGGGTTTGTTATTGAAACAGGCAAAGTGTCTGTTTCGAGTGTACAACGTAAGTTAAGAGTTGGTTATAACCGTGCCGCTCGATTAGTTGAGCAAATGGAAATGTCGGGAGTGGTAAGCGCTCCTGGTCATAATGGTGCACGAGATGTATTGGTAAAAGGTGGAGCCAATTAATGAAAAAATTTAAGCAAATTGCGTTGCTAACGGTATTATCAAACCTCCTTATTCAGCCTGTGTGGGCTGATGAGGCAGCGATGCAAAGTCTAAAAGGAAGACTGGCTGAATTAACCAGTTTTCAAGGTAAGTTTGAGCAAATCGTTAAAGATCAAGATGGCAATGAGTTGCAAACCGGTGAAGGGGCGATAACCTTAGCGCAGCCATTAAAAATCCGCTGGCAACAAGAGATGCCAGATGACACTTTATTTGTATCAAGCGGAGCAACAACCTATTACTACGATACGTTTGCTGAGCAAGTAACCATCCTAGATACGACTAAACTTATTGATACTACGCCATTCGTGTTACTTACGACCCAAGAGGATAGTCAATGGTTAAAGTACGACGTAGCACTTAATGGTCAAGAATACCTGATCACGCCAAAAAACAAAGTAGACTCGCAGGTAGAGCAATTAACACTGCGTTTTGATGATAAAAACGATGGCTTAGCACTATTGAAAGTGAACGATATTTCAGGTCAAGTCTCTACGTTTAGCTTTAAGGAAAGCAAAGTCAATGCGCCAGTAAAAGAGAGTTTGTTTGAGTTTACAATTCCACAAGGAGTGGTCGTAGACGACCAAAGAGGCAGTGACTAGTTTAGGGTTTGATTTTACACCAGATGTACGACCGTTGGCCGCAAGAATGCGGCCAACCTCGTTAGAGTATTATGTTGGGCAAAGCCATATTTTGTCCAAAGGCTCTGTGCTTTATCGTGCGATCGAATCAGGGCGCTGTCATAGCCTAATCCTTTGGGGGCCACCCGGAGTGGGTAAAACCACCCTTGCTGAGATCATTGCCAACTATGCGGATGCAGAGCTTATCAAGCTTTCCGCTGTAAGTGCAGGAATTAAAGAGGTTCGTGAAGCGGTCGTCGATGCTAAAAACCGATTAGCTCAATTTGGTAGACGTACGCTGTTATTTGTTGATGAAGTACATCGCTTTAATAAATCCCAGCAAGACGGGTTTTTACCTCACATTGAAGATGGCACCTTTATTTTTATTGGCGCGACCACTGAAAACCCTTCTTTTGCACTGAATAACGCGATCTTGTCCCGCGCGCGTGTTTATACCTTACAATCGCTTGTCGAGGACGAACTAGGTCAAGTACTTAAAGACGCGTTGTCACGCGATGAACAGCTGTCGAAATTAGCTATCGCTATTGATGACAACGCACTTGAACTCATTGCCAAAGCAGCTTCGGGAGATGCGAGAAAGGCACTTAATCTGCTGGAGCAGGCGGTTGACTTAAGTTTTGAGCCAAACTCAAGCACTCATTTGGTGAATGAACTGGTACTAAAACAAGTGTTGCCCAGTCAATTATCAAGTTATGACAATAAGGGCGACCTATATTACGACCTAATCTCAGCGTTTCATAAGTCGGTTCGCGGCAGCGCACCAGATGCGGCACTTTATTGGTATTGCAAAATATTAGCAGGCGGAGGCGATCCGCTATATGTTGCAAGGCGATTGCTGGCGATCGCCACCGNGCAGATCCAAGAGCGATGCAAGTAGCGTTAAATGCTTGGGATATATTTCATCGTGTTGGGCCAAGCGAAGGAGAGCGTGCGATAGCACAGGCAACGCTCTATCTCGCGAGTGCGCCAAAAAGTAATGCGGTCTACATGGCGTTCAATCAAGCTAAACGCGATGCTGCAAGTGATCCGAATTACCCCGTACCTGAACATCTCAGAAACGCACCGACAAAACTAATGAAAGAGCTGGGTTTTGGCGAAGAATACCGTTATGCGCATAATGAACCTGGTGCCTTTGCCGCTGGAGAAAATTACTTTCCAGAAGCCATTCAAGAGCGACAATATTATCATCCTACAGATAGGGGACTTGAGAAACAAATAGCCGACAAGCTCAACTATCTACAGATGCAAAATGCACAAAGTAGCACCAAGAGGTACAAGTAGCGATGCTGATAAATTATCTCACAATTGCGCTAGGTGGAGCGTTTGGTGCAATGTTACGCTTTTTTATCAGCGATATGTCGATAAAACTCTTAGGTAAGGGATTCCCTTTTGGGACGTTGATCGTTAATATTCTTGGTTCATTATTGATGGGTGTGCTTTACGGTTTAATTGAAAAAGAAGTTATTTCAGTTTCTCCATCTAAAACGTTGATAGGTATTGGCTTTTTAGGTGCACTGACTACTTTTTCTACATTCTCAATGGATTCCTTGTTGTTACTTCAACAAGGGCAATATGTGAAAATGGCGTTTAACGTCACATTAAACGTGGTGGCGTGTATCTTCATGGCCTGGGTTGGTCTCTGCCTCATCATGCAAAAAGGTTAAAAAAACAATGTTAGATTCTAAATACTTTCGTCAAGACATCGAGGAAGCCGCTGCGCGTTTGAGAAAGCGTGGTTTTGAACTCGATGTTGCTAAGATCACCGAATTAGAAGAAAAGCGCAAAGCGCTACAAACCAAAACTCAGGAATTACAAAGTGAGCGTAACAGTTCCTCCAAAGCGATTGGTCAAGCTAAAGCGAAAGGGGAAGACGTTCAACCTTTACTAGATGCTGTTGCAAACTTGGGCGACCAATTAAGTGCAGCGAAAGAAGAACAGGATAAAATTCTTGCTGAGCTAAATGACTACGCAATGTCGTTGCCAAACCTTCCTGCTGAAGAGGTGCCTGCAGGTGCTGATGAATCAGAAAATGTTGAAATAAGCACTTGGGGTGAACCAAAGCAGTTTGATTTTGAAGTTAAAGATCATGTTGACCTTGGTGAAGCGCTTGATAAAGGCCTTGATTTCGAAACTGGTGTTAAGCTAAGTGGCTCTCGCTTTACAGTGATGCGTGGTGGTGTAGCGCGTATGCATCGAGCGCTTGTACAACTGATGCTGAATACTCACACTGAGCAAAATGGCTATACAGAAATGTATGTACCATATCTTGTGAATAAAGCGAGCTTGTTTGGCACGGGTCAGCTTCCTAAGTTTGCAGAAGATTTGTTCCACACAGAAGCATTATCTGAAGATCAAGATGGCTTTAGTCTAATTCCGACGGCAGAAGTACCGTTAACTAACTGCGCCCGTGACGTTATTTATGACGAAAAAGAGCTGCCGATTAAGATGACGGCGCACACGCCTTGTTTTAGAAGCGAAGCGGGTAGCTATGGGCGTGATACGCGCGGACTTATCCGTCAACATCAGTTTGATAAAGTTGAACTTGTGCAACTGGTTAAACCTGAAGATTCAATGGCAGCGCTTGAAGAGTTAACAGGTCATGCTGAACAAATTCTACAGCTACTTGGCTTACCTTACAGAAAAGTGGTGCTTTGTACTGGAGACATGGGTTTCGGTGCAACGAAAACGTACGATTTGGAAGTTTGGTTACCAGCGCAAAATACCTACAGAGAAATCTCTTCTTGTTCAAACATGTGGGATTTCCAAGCGCGCCGTATGCAAGCGCGTTTCCGCCGTAGTGGTGAGAAGAAGCCAGAACTACTTCATACTCTTAATGGTTCTGGTTTAGCGGTAGGTCGTACTCTAGTTGCGATTTTAGAAAACTACCAGCAGGCAGATGGGTCAATTATTGTGCCTGATGCACTAAAACCATACATGGGTGGTGTAGAGGTTATTAAAGCAAGCTAAGATAGTATTGCTTAATTGAGCTTTTCTCGATTTAAAAACTCAAGTTATTGAAAAGAGGCTGGATTCGTCCAGCCTCTTTTTGTTACTGTATTATGAATGTTTTTTTACAGAGAAAAGTAGGGGAACAATATCAAAAATCAATTATTTACGTCTTGAATATCTAGGTATCTATATAAAATTAAAATAATTATGCTTTTTGTACTTCGCCGTACAAGAATTACATTTCTGATCGTTGCATGACTCGCTGAGATGTGATTTATTGAAGGTATGGGTTTGGCCAAATCTCATCGGTAAGTAGCACATCTGTATGATATACGATGTCGCTCGTGTTTAACTTTTCTCAATAAAATCTTTAATTTAAATTGTTAGTACGAATCGTCATTATACCGTAAGTCACTATCTTCGTTTTGAATGACGTTCGCTCAAGTTTGAACTACACAGTATTAGAAACGCTAATGCTGATCGAGAAAAAGGTGAGGATATTACCTATGAAGAGACAGAAAAGAGACCGTTTAGAAAGAGCACATTCACAAGGATTTAAGGCAGGATTAGCCGGTCGGTCGAAAGAAAATTGTCCCTATCAACAAGTAGAACACAGATCAGAATGGTTAGGCGGATGGCGAGAAGCGATGGATAATCGTAACATCTTTAAAACCTGATACCGAATTTTAGGAGAGCAAAGCCCCAGATGGGGCTTTGTGTGTTTTTAAAGCTATAAAACGATAACAGCGAAAAAGTTAAAATGCGCTGGTATCTTGGAAAAGACCTACTTTCAAATCTTTTGCTTCATAGATCACGCGACCATCAACTTCGACGATGCCATCTGCCAGACCCATAAATAGCTTACGTTTGATAACGCGCTTCATTTCAATGCGATAAGTCACTTTTTTAGCCGTTGGTAAGATTTGACCCGTAAACTTCACTTCGCCCACACCGAGTGCACGACCAAGACCAGGACCACCAGACCAACCAAGGAAGAAGCCTACCAATTGCCACATCGCATCCAAACCTAAACAACCAGGCATTACTGGATCACCTTTGAAGTGGCAGTCGAAGAACCACAGATCAGGGTTGATGTCGAGTTCAGCAATAATTTGACCTTTACCATGCTCACCACCGTCATCATTAATTTGAACGATGCGATCCATCATTAACATGTTGTCGCTAGGTAGGCGGCAGTTGCCTTCACCAAACATTTCTCCGCGACCACATAAAATAAGTTCTTCTTTTGTATAGCTGTTCTTCGGTTCCATAAATCTTCTTCTTAGCTTGCAAATTGACGCTACTTTAGCGTACAGATGTACGCTAAACAACTCCGAACAGTTAAAAAGCGTGCGGAGGCTTGTAAATTTTGCGCTAAAGATATGTCTATTTGATTAAATTTCAAAAAAATTGAAGAGATTAAATGCAAATCAGTTCCAATTAGGGGCGATTTATAATGTGAAAATCATTATAATCGGGAATGATTTTTTAGCAGGCTATTTTGGGTGATCTATGATCCTTTTTGTTGACTCTTTGACCGTAATTGATTTTTCGTACCTTTGCCCACGTCGTGGTGCGGTAGGTGAAAGTTGGATCACCGATATTGTGTTGCATGGTGAGCTAAACGAAGAGTCTATGGTGTTAGACTTTGCAAAAGTTAAAAAGCAAATCAAACGTATTATCGACGAAAAGCTGGACCATAAATTAGCGGTACCCAGCACACTTGCGTGTAATGCAAAACACAGTGAAGGCCGATTTGAATTTGATATGCAATTTGATGGGAATCACTTAGCCATGAATGCACCGGAAGAAGCGGTGTGTGTAGTGGAAGGGGACGAAATCAATGAAGCCAATGCAATCGCTTACCTTAAGTCTGTTATTATGCCGCATATGCCTGAAAATGTGAAAGATTTAGATATAACACTGCGTCCAGAGGCCGCAACTGGCTTCTATTATCACTATAGCCATGGCTTAAAGAAACACGATGGTAACTGTCAGCGTATTATTCATGGTCATCGTTCATTGATTGGTGTGAAGCTCAATGATATCAGCATGCCTAGATTACAAAAACAATGGGCGGATAAATGGCAAGATATTTATCTTGGTAGTGAAGAAGATTTAATTGATCCTAGTTTGCTTAAGTATGTAACCGCTCAAGATAAAGATTATGCGTTCGCGTATACCTCGTCGCAGGGATATTTTGAGTTGGCGATCAGCAAATCACGTTGCGATATATTACCTTGTGATACAACAGTTGAATGTATTGCGGAGTATCTTGCTGGCCAAATAAAGCTGCAAAATCCACATGATAAGGTTGAAGTAAGAGCATACGAAGGGGTTGGAAAAGGAGCGATTGCTTATGCTTAAACGTGCAATTGTCATATTGCTTGCGAGCACCACATTATTTGCTGAGGCGCTTGAATTAAAAGGTAACCTAACACAAGGTGGCTTGGTCGTCGGCAAGCTTGAAAATGCAACTGAGATAAAGCTAAACGAGACAGAATTAAAACGCTCTAAAGATGGCTATTTCGTGTTTGGTTTTGGTCGTGATGCTGAACTGAACCACATCTTGAGTTGGCAATCTGATGATGGTCAAAAGCATCGCCAAGCGATAGTGATCACGAAACGAGATTACGATATAGACAAGATCACAGGTGTTGCTAAGAAGTATGTTTCACCACCTGATTCGGTGCTAAAGCGCATACGTGAAGAAGCGCAAGCCGTGTCAAAAGCAAGACAAGGCAATTCGGATTTATTATTCTTTAAAGACCCCGTTTTCAGACCAGCAAAGGGCCGAATCTCAGGTGTTTATGGTAGCCAAAGATATTTTAATGGTGAGCCAAAACGACCACATTTTGGATTAGATATCGCAAATAAAACGGGTGAGCCGGTCTTAGCGCCGGTATCGGGTAAAGTGGTGTTTGCAAATCCAGATCTTTATTACAGTGGCGGCACTTTGATTATCGATCACGGTCACGGCATTACCTCTACGTATATCCACCTTAGTAAACTGGATGTTAAGGTTGGCGATACGGTAAAGACAGGCGATAAAATCGCTGAAATTGGCGCGACGGGCAGGGTAACTGGCCCGCATTTGGATTGGCGCTTTAATTGGTTCGGGGAACGACTCGATCCAGCTCTACTTATGAAAGATACACTAGCGGATAAAGCAGTAAAAAAATGACAGACGAACAAAGACAAGCCATTGTTGAGCAACGCATCAAAAGCTCAATCACACACGTAACAAAGACCGTTTTTCCAGGCCGAACAAACCATCATAACACTTTATTTGGTGGTGACGCACTGGCTTGGATGGACGAAGTTGCCTTTATTGCTGCAACGCGTTTTTGTCGCAAACCTTTGGTAACGATCTCTTCAGACAGAGTTGATTTCAAAGAGGCAATTCCCGCTGGTACTTTTGCTGAATTAGTATCGAAGGTAGTGTATGTTGGTAATACCAGTTTAAAGGTTGATGTTGAAATCTATCTTGAAAGAATGCACAAAGATGATAAACACTTAGCAATTACAGGTAGTTTTACCTTTGTTGCCGTGGATGACAATCATAGGCCAACTCCTGTGGTTTGTGACAAAATGCTAAACGGCTTTGATAGCTAGTTTTTCGCTAAGATTTTATTTTTAAAATCTCTAAAGCAAATATAGGGCTAAGCCCTATATTTAATCGACCGATAAGAACACATCATGCTTAAATTGTAAAATTGCTACTCGTCAAGAACCGCTAAAACTCATTTACGATAATTAATCGAGCCATTAGTTGAATCTCTTTCGTTCAGAGGACAAATGAGTCATTTTTTACTTATAATTTTTTGACAGTCAAAAAGCCAAAGACCATACTTTTTACCAATATAGTGAAATAGGAGTGGTGCTCATGGCAATTCCAGTAACCGTTGCAGACGATTCTATGATGTCGAGAAAGGCTGTGCTTAGGGCAATACCTGAAGGCTGGGATGTCGAGGTCAGCGAGGCAAAAAATGGCAAAGAAGCATTGGTGATGGTGGAGCAGGGCAAAGCTGAGGTGTTATTTTTGGATCTAACTATGCCAGAAATGGATGGTTTTGAAGTTCTCACGCATCTACATGAACACCACGCAAAAACCGTCGTTATCGTTATCTCCGCTGATATTCAGCCCGAAGCGAAAAAGTTGGTGGATAAACTCGGCGCATTTCGCTTTTTGCAAAAGCCGTTACAAAAAGAAGAGTTACATAACACGCTGCAAGAGCTAGGTTTATTATGAATATGCCACTCAGTGAAGAGCAAAGGGATGGCTTGCAAGAGCTAATGAATATATCCATGGGTCAGGCAGCCAACTCTTTAGCTCGATTAATCGAAACGAAAATTAGTTTATCTATCCCTGAAATTACTTCGGTGAGCCCTAATCAACTCAATGAGATCTGTAATACCGCGCATGTTTACAGAACGAGGCAGTCATTTTTAGGAGAAATTAAAGGTGAAGTCATTAATCTATTGTCACCGCAAGGCTTAAAAGAAATAGCCGAGCTTATGGACTACGATAGTCCGCTAGATGACTCCGATCTCAATGAAGTCCTACTAGATTTATCTAATATCTTGGCTGGTGCATGTTTAAACGGTTTTTCTAGTCAGTTAGAGCTTAAAACCTCATTGACTATGCCAACTATTTATAAACATCAGCTATCCGACGACATTGCTGAGTGGAAAACCACATTGGTAATGAAAATTGCATTTATAATCGAGTCTATTGCTTTTGATTCGAGAGTAATTATTTGTTTGGATGAAAACTCCATTAAAACAGTGATCCAAAAGCTTAATGCCATGCTTGGAATTGAGGACTGACTGTGTTTAACGAATTACAGCGTTATATTCCGGTTGGAATTTGTGTCCTAGACCAAGCACACACGGTGGTTTTTGCAAATGAATTTTTGAAAAACCGGCTACCGGATAACACCCCTAAAAATATCGAGGGCATGTCCGTCGATAAGGTATTTCCTGATGCGGCAAAAATCATTAAGCGGAAATTGAAGAGTGTATTTGCTTTAAAAGCAGCAAGTTTTAGCTACTGGGAACATCGTCCTCATGTGTTTGAACTAAGCAGTAGTCGTCCTGTTACTGGTGATGAAACTTCAATGTATCAGAATATTCAATATGTGCCGATTTTCGAGCACTCTGAAGAAGTGAAAAAAGTATGTGTGATAATACAAGATGTGACGGAGCTGGCGAGCTATTATCAAGAGCAAAAACGTCTAACTGAAGCGTTAGAAATAGAAAAACAGGAGTTAAAAACACTCAATCTTAAGTTGGAAGCCGCACAAAACCAACTACTACAGTCCGAGAAAATGGCAGCAATTGGCCAATTAGCTGCTGGCGTGGCGCATGAAATCAACAACCCAATTGGTTTTGTGAATTCTAATATTCAAAGTTTAGAAGGCCAGGCAAGCGGATTGTTTGCGATGCTCGCTTTTTATGAAGCGCATTTTAGTACACTTGTCGACAGTGACCTAGCACAGCAGGAGCAGCAGCTCCAAAATCAGCATAGTATTGACTTTTTAAAGGAAGACGTGCCTGATTTACTGCAAGAGTGCTTAGAAGGGCTGGACCGAGTATCCAAGATAGTGGAGAGTTTAAAATCCTTTTCTCATGTTGATAACCAAGAGTGGCAAGAGGCAGATCTTATTAAAGGGATTGAAAGCACGCTGAAAATAGCAAACAACTCAATTAAGTACCATGCGGTTATCAACAAAACTTACTCGCTTGATGATGAAGTGTTGTTATATTGTCAGCCAATGCAGATTAATCAGGTATTTTTGAACTTAATTATCAATGCGGCGCAATCGATAGCGTCAAGTGGTACGGTAACTATCTCTATCGAAGATAAGCAAAACGAGGTGATTATTGCCATCCAAGACACAGGCAAAGGGATCCCTGCTGGGGACATCAATAAAATTTTTAATCCATTTTTTACCACCAAGCCTGTTGGTCAAGGCACTGGCCTTGGGCTGTCTCTATCATATAGCATCGTCGCCAAGCATAAGGGTCGCATTCAAGTTGACTCACAAGTCGGTGTAGGTACAACGTTTACGGTATCCTTTCCTAAGCTCAGCGAAGCAGATTTCTCCGACGAATTTACGGATAATTAATCAATCATATCCAGTTCATAAATAAAGTTAGCCTTCATTAGGTTAGCCTTTCTTTGCAATTCATGTACTTCCTTATTGTTTTTGTTCTGATTATCCAGTTCTCAATCAGTTGGCTCACAGATTTCGTTGTCAAAAAGTCCACTGCAAAACCGCCAATACTCAATACTGCGAAATTATTTATAACCATTTGTTTTTAAGTTTATTTTTACCACTCAAAAATAGTTTAAATAAATTATTGTTCAAATTTTGACAGATAGGAAATGTGAGACTAAAGTAACATATAAGACAAATGAGACGGGGCGGAATATGCAAGCGATCACAGAAAACACACAGTCATTGCAATATCTCACTTTTCAGTCAAGACAGGATTGCTATGCAATCGAAATCCTGTCAATAAAAGAGATTATTGAACTGGGCTCCGTGACAAAAGTCCCCTTGATGCCTGAGTTTATTAAAGGAGTGATTAATTTAAGAGGTTCAGTTGTACCCGTTATCGATCTGTCAGCTCGGCTTTGTGGAGAGGTAATAGAAGTTGGCAGACGAACCTGCATTATCATTTGTGAATTCAGTATTTCTGACAGCCTTATTGAGATGGGTGTCATTGTTGACGGCGTTAATGAAGTCATAGAAGTTGACGCAAAAGATCTAACCAACTCCCCCCAGTTTGGCGCGCAAATCAGAGCTGACTTCATCGCTTCCATGGTAAGACGCGGAGATGAGCTACTTATCGCGCTAGACCTTGAAAAAGTTCTCTCAGTTGAAGAGATGGCTGAGCTGATAGAGTTAAGTGAGCGTGGTAGTCACCTTGGGGAGTCAGCATAATGCAGATACTTCCAATCAATGAGCTAAAGGCAATCTACAAGTACTACATTAGCGCTGCGGTGTTGCTCAGCCTAGTATTGTCTCTCACGCTATTACTCAGTGTTCGCGTTGATATTTTGTCGCTATCTTCTGTGCTCATCACTAGTGCACTCTTAGCGGTAACGTTAAGGCAGCGTCATTTAACTGCAAAAGTCATTCTTGATTGTGAGGCATTTGTTAGTTATTCGAATGAGATACAAGAGCATTGCGAGGTCGAGCTGCATAACACCGAATCTATTGCCGCGATTTTAGAAACCGTTATTAATCAGGTCTATAGTATTAAGACCTTGGGTAATGACTCGGTTTCAGGGCTTACCCTGCAGTTTTCAGAGCTAAGACAAGCACTAAATAACACGATCGAATCGGCACGAGGTTCTGTAGAAAATTTTGGAGATGATAAACACTGTTTTGCCAAACAAAGTCAAGAAGAACTCAATGAAGTACTGCACAGTCTGCGTGTGGCTCTTGGGTCAAAACTCGAGGTCGTCAATTCCAATCAAGCTGTAAGCCATGCGGCCAAGGAATTAACTGAGCAGACCAAATCCATTCAAAAAATCTCAAAAGAGATCACTTTGTTGTCACTCAACGCATCGATTGAAGCTGCAAGAGCGGGGGAAGCTGGCCGGGGGTTTGCCGTGGTCGCGGAACGGGTGCGTGAGCTTTCGGATATCACCTCAGAGGCCGCAGAGCTTATTATTGAAAAGATGAATGGCTTAACCAATGCCGTTGCTGACAATACTGAAAAGCTCACCGAATCACAGGCACAAGACGTTACGCTTATGGATGACGCTGAATTACATATCCGAAAAGTGCTCAATGAGATGGCGACGGTTGCTAATGAGCTGACGCAATCGGTACATGGATTAGACGATACCGCAAGCAAGATAAAAGCGAACGTCGACGACGCGATAACTGATTTTCAATTCCAAGATAGAGTGAGCCAAAAGCTAGAACACATTTGCAAAGGGCTTACTTCATTAGTCTCACTATACAGGACAGAAGGTGAGCTTGGTGAGGAAGGGTTGGCTGCATTACAGCAAGAAATGTTCAACTCGTACACCATGAAAGAAGAAAGGGAATGTCATGTTTCAACCACTGAAAATACGTCTCAACACGACCATGTTGAAGATGAAGTAACATTTTTCTAGGAGGTCTTATGGCTAAGAAAATTATGATAGTAGATGATTCGGCTTCAATTCGTCAGGTGGCAAAAATGACACTACTCGCTGAAGGTTACGAAGTCATTGATGCCTGTGATGGTCTCGACGCAATCAACAAGTTAGATGAGGGCAAAATCAACCTGATTATTAGTGATCTGAATATGCCAAACATGGACGGGCTGAGCTTGTTGAAGAAGGTGAAAGAAATGGGCCAATATCGCTTTACGCCTTTTCTGATGCTAACCACGGAGTCGGGCGCGGATTTCGTGAGTCAAGGCAAACAAGCGGGAGCAAAGGCTTGGATGATAAAGCCGTTTAAACCCGAAAAGCTGATTAATACTGTTTCACGTATTTTGGCTTAGGAGCATAAATATGAGCAACTTAACCATTGTGCTGCCAGAAGTATTGACCATCTATGAAGTGAGTAAAGTGGCAGCAAAATGGCAGCTCATGTTAAGTGATGACACGACGGCGATAGCGATTGACCTTAGCGAGCTGCTGGAGGTAGACGCTGCAGGTTTTCAATTAGTTGTTGCACTCGCACAGTGTTGTACGGAAAAGCCGTTATCTGTAATAGGTGTCGATGAGCATCACTCACCTTGTGCCTTATGGCTACTCAATACCTTAGTTGCATCAAACTGCACGCAAAGGAGGTAAGATGGTTGATTTATCCGAAATTCAAGCGGTCTTTATTGAAGAAGCCAAGGAGTTGGTACTTCAATTTGAAGAAAGCCTTTTGGCTATAGAGTCTATACTGCCAAATAGTGACGACGAGATCATCAACGAGGCGTTTCGTGCTGCACATACCATAAAGGGCTCTGCCGGTGTTGTTGGCTATGACCATATTGTCGATTTTACGCATTTTGTTGAAGCCACTATGGAGCTTCTTCGTAATCACGCGCTAAATCCTTGCGAAAAACTGATTTCGACCTTGCTCGAATGTAATGACCATATAAATGCGTTAATTAAGTGCTTAGAGTCAAACGAAGATTTTCCTCCGGCGTTGACCGATACTGAAGCTGGGCTGCTAGAAAGTTTAAAGTCATATAGTGGTTTGCAACACCAAACCTCAAGCGAGCAAACCGTTGTCGAAAATCAAGAAGCAACGCAGAGCTTCCGAGTTTCAGCGCAGTTTTATAAGGCCTGCATGGTGGATGGTTTTGACCCGCTCTCGATTATTCGTTACATCGAAAGTAAAGGTAGTACGGTAGAAGTCGATTGGTTAATTGATGAGGTACCTGCGCTTAACGCGGTCACACCAGATGAACTAGAATTATGCCATTTTAGAATGCAGCTAGAGATACATCACTCTACGCGAGAAGATATTGATGAAGCATTTGAGTTTATTGCTGCAGAATCCAATATTGAGATAGCCCCAATTGAAGATGATAAGAAGCCAACACTTGTCAAAACTGATAAACAGCCCACCAAAAATAACAAAGTCAAACCAAAGAATCCCGAGCGGATGATGAAAATACCAGCGCAGAAGCTAGATGAGCTAGTCAATGAACTTGGCGAGCTGGTTATCGTGTCTGCGGCACTCGAAGATCACACCAAAACAATACGCGACTCGGCCCTTACTGAAATTGTTGAACATATTCAACAACTCGTTAGTGATGTGCAAAGCAGTACACTGCAACTTAGAATGGTACAGATAGGCGAAACGTTTAATCGCTTTAGCCGTGTGGTGCGCGACACCTCAAAGGAGTTGGAAAAACAGGTTTCTTTAGAAATTATGGGGGCTGAAACCGAACTTGATAAATCAATGGTTGAAAAGATAGTCGACCCACTTACGCATTTAGTTCGCAATGCCATTGATCATGGTATGGAGTCACCAGCACAACGAGCGGACAGTGGAAAGCCTGAATACGGTACCTTATCACTCAAAGCCTTTCATGATTCAGGCAGTATTGTAATAGAGATCAGTGACGATGGACGCGGGCTAGACAAAGAAAAAATTAAAGAAAAAGCAATTCAGCGTAATCTGATCTCACCAGATACTGAGCTTACCGACAAAGAAATTGCCAACTTAATCTTCGAGCCAGGCTTTTCCACAGCCGAAAAAGTATCAAATATCTCGGGACGCGGTGTTGGCATGGATGTGGTGAGAAAAAACATTGAAGCGGTACGTGGAACGGTGAGTGTTGAATCTGTCGAGCACCAAGGTACGTGTTTCCAACTCAGGTTGCCGTTAACCATGGCCATTATCGATGGTTTTATGGTGAGTGTTGCTGATGCTAAGTTCGTCATTCCACTCGATATGGTTACAGAGTGTATTGAACTTCCGCTTGGCAATGGGGCAACTCGTCAAACCGATTACATTAATCTGCGCGGTACAGTGCTGCCATTTATTCATTTGAGTCGTATTTTCGACTTACCCACGAACCCTAAGATCAGACCAAGTATTGTCGTTGTGAAGTACGGCCAGTTGCGAGCAGGCATCGTCGTCGATCAGCTGTTAGGTGAGTTTCAAACGGTCATCAAACCACTCGGTGCGTTATTTGAAAAGATGTCGGGGATCAGTGGCTCAAGTATTTTAGGGTCAGGAGACATTGCGCTCATTCTTGATGTACCAAAGCTTATTCATGATTTTGCTCATGAACCTGAATCTAGAAAATTAGCTAACTCTTAATAAGGGGATACATAATGGGAATTTTACCAGCAATCTTTGACAAACAAGTCAATCTACTGTCGAAAGCAGTCGTAAACGCGATTGAACACTCAGATCTTACCCAAGTAAACCCCGCTTTATACGGAGGGGAAGCCAAAACACTTGCGACCAATGTATTAAGTTTGCTTAAAAGTAATGCGGAATTAGCGGCTATCGAGACCACAGGCACATTTGCTGCACTGTTAGATGGTGCAGGCCGGATTGTTCATCAAAGTAATCAATTTACCCAGCTTATTGCAAATAGCGCACAAAATGATGGTGGATATATTACTGATATGCTGTCGTTGCAAAATAACTTTTCCGAGCTGATAGACAAAGCCACCACAGTTAATATGCCTAGTGGATCTTATCAATTAGAAATCACCAAATTGGAACAGCCCATTGCTAACTGTAGTTTCGTGGCTAAATTAATCAGTCAATCGAGCTTAAGGGCTGGATGTAATAGCGACTTTTACAAACAAGCCATGGATTACAGTACCACCTGTATTATGCTAGCAGATGAAAATTACGAGATTGTTTATATGAATCGGGCCATGCGAGACATGTTACTCAGATTGGAAACTGCGATCCAAAGCACGTTACCTACCTTTTGCGTCGACAAACTGGTGGGAGGAAGTATTGACCAGTTCCACCGTAATCCAAGCCACCAGCGCACTATGTTAGCGAGTTTAACCTCTACGCACGTTGCAAAGCTCGGGTTTGGCGAGCACAGCTTGGAGCTCATGATCACCCCCGTATTTGATGAAAGCAATAAGCGTATTTCTACTACGGTTGAGTGGAAAGACGTAACTGAAGAAAAGCGTAAAGAGCGCTTGCTAGAAGAAGAGTTTGGTGTTGCCTTCCAAGCGGTAGCTTGTGGGGAGTTTGACAGACGCATTGAAGCCAATGAGTTAGAGGGATCGATAGGCAGAATTGCAGAGGCATATAATAAGTCGATGGAAGTGCTGGAATCGGTACTTGAGGACAATTTTGCCGTGCTAAACGCAGTGAGTGAAGGTAACTTATCATTAAAGCCCAAAGTACAAGCACAAGGGCTTTTAGGTGAGCTGGCGCAACGTACAGCCAATCTCACCGATGTGTTAGATACCTTAGCGACCGATATCGTCGAGTTGGTTTCACAAGCGGTCAAAGGAAACATCCAAAATCGCGCCGATACCTCAAACTATGCCGGCGCATTTAAAACCATGACTGATGGTCTTAACGAAGTATTGGAAGCGACTGAAAAACCGATTCAGGAAATTGCTAACGTTATGGATGGGTTAAAAGAAGGTCGCCTTGATGTTGAGATTGCAGGAAGCTATTCAGGTGTCTATGACGAATTGAAGCAAAGCGTCAATGGTACAATCTCCAGTTTAAGTCGCATTATTTGTGATGTTCGTTCTAACTCAGAGTCGCTAACGCAGGCATCTACCGAAGTCTCCTCAACAGCACAGTCATTGGCACAGAGTGCAAGCGAACAAGCCTCATCTGTTGAAGAGACATCAGCCTCTGTAGAACAAATGACGGCATCCATTGCCCAAAATGCAGAAAACTCCAAAATTACCGACGGTATGGCATCAAAAGCAGCTGGTGAAGCACAAGAAGGTGGTAGTGCCGTGGAAGAGACCGTATCAGCCATGAAACAAATTGCCTCTAAGATAGGTATTGTCGATGACATTGCTTATCAAACGAATCTGTTAGCACTCAACGCTGCCATAGAAGCGGCTCGAGCTGGTGAGCATGGCAAAGGGTTTGCTGTAGTGGCTGCAGAAGTCAGAAAACTTGCTGAGCGATCTCAATTTGCAGCGCAGGAAATATCTCAGCTAGCATCTGGCTCAGTGAGCAAAGCCGAGCGAGCAGGTAGTCTACTTGCTGAAATCGTGCCTGCGATTGGTAAAACCTCTGACTTAGTACAAGAGATCTCCGCAGCGTCAGACGAACAAGCTACAGGTGTTGGCCAAATCAATGACTCGATGAATCAAATTACTCAGCTAACACAGCAAAATGCGTCATCGTCAGAAGAGCTCGCAGCCACCGCGGAAGAAATGTCCAGTCAAGCAGAGGCGCTTACCCAGCTCGTCGCCTATTTTAAAATCGGAGATGTTGAAAGCCAAAGCAAGATGCCAGTATTAGAAAGAGGAAAGCCGAAAACAGAAGCAAAACCTGTCGTCGAGCGAAAAGAAGTTAGCGTTGGGCAAGCTCGTTCAAAAGAGCACTTTGAACAGTTCTAAGGAGATGCTACATGATTGGGGACTTTATTAGCGATCAGGAATTTACCTGTATTGCTGACTTCTTCAAAGCAGAATCAGGAATACACCTTAGGGATCATAAAAAGAACTTAGTCTGTGGACGGCTAAATCAAAGACTGAGGATTTTAGGATTAAGTAGCTATGGTGAGTACATTGAGTATCTAAATGTACCCAATAACAAAGGTGAGCGAAACATGTGCATCGATTTGCTGACTACCAATGAAACCTATTTCTTCAGAGAATGTAAACACTTTGAAAAGTTAGCTGAACTGTTTACCAAATATTACCAAAAGTCTGCACCAGATATTTGGTGTGCGGCTTGCTCCTCTGGCGAAGAGGCATACACCTTGGCGATGTGCACACAGGAGCATTATGGCCACGGGAATTGGGTGGTGCGTGCTAGCGATATTTCTGAGCGGATGCTGGATTTAGCGAAAAAGGCAATTTACTCCGTACATCGTGCTAAAAATATTCCTAACGAATATCTAAGGAAATACTGTTTAAATGGCGTCGGAGAGAAGACCGGCTATATCATGGTGAATGATGAGCTCTATCATAAGGTTAACTTTTTCAAAAATAATCTACTTGTGCCTTATATCGGTGGTAAAGCTGACATTATATTTCTCCGTAATGCACTGATTTATTTTGAAAAAGATGAAAAGGTAAAAATCCTCGAGAATATTTATAGGGCGATGCCGAAGCAAGGTTTTTTGTTTTTAGGACACTCCGAGAGCTTAAATGGCGTGTATGATAAATTTGAATCAATCGCCCCTGCGGTGTATGCAAAATGTTGATGCCAAGCAGAGACGTTGAATCAATATTTTTGCAGCCGGGTAGTTTGGCAGTAGAGTCATTTCGTCCTGCAACGCTCAATACCTTGCTGGGGTCCTGTGTTTCATTTGTTTTAGTGTCTAAGCAGCACCAACTAGTTGTTGTTAGTCATATGCTATTGCCAACCACAGAAAAGCCGAATGACGATGAGTCCGCTAAATATGTCGATAAGACTTTTTCGTTTGTTCGCCAATATTTAAAGCGATTTAGTATCCCTGAGGATTGTGTGGAGATTAAGCTTTTTGGTGGTGGAGAGATGTTCAAAACGTCTTGTTCAGAGACTGTCGGTATGCGAAACATCGAAATGAGTCATAAGCTGATTGACGATTATGGATTTAGGCTTGTCGCGCGTGATGTAGGTGGCCCTTATTACCGGAGAGTTCAAGTGGATCTTAAGGATGGCGCTTGCCGGGTAGACCGTTTTCATGTTGCGTTATCGAGTAGGAGGGCAACCTGATGTCGAATAAAATTTCCGTCTATATAATCGATGACTCTGCTGTGGTAAGACAAACGGTCACTGCGATGTTGGAGTATTCGCCTGAAATCTGCGTGACTAAGGTGTTTAGCAACCCTGTCTTGGCGCAGCCTAGCGTGTTGGCAGAGCCGCCAGATGTTATTATTCTTGATATAGAAATGCCACAGATGGATGGCATTACCTTTTTACGCTGGCTCATGGGCAATAAACCTATCCCCGTGATCATTTGTTCATCGCTAACAACCACAGGAGCTCAATTGTCGGTAGAGGCACTCTCTCTTGGCGCATTTGAAATCTTAACTAAACCAGAGTGTGGCCTAAAATCATTTCTTGAGTCTCAACGCGAGCAATTTATTAAAGTGGTTAAGCAAGCGAGATTCTACAGACCAAAGTCCTCTACGGAAGACATAAGCCGTGCGCCTGCTATCAATGTCGCAATGAGCAATACCAACCTTGCCATTAATACCACTGATAAAGTGGTAGCCATCGGCACTTCGACAGGGGGGACGCAAGCGCTTGAGTACATCTTTAGTCAATTAGAGCCCGAATTGCCTGGTATTGTGGTGGTACAACATATGCCAGCCAACTTCACTAAAGCCTTTGCTCAAAGGCTAAATGATCTTTCAAAATTAAAGATTAAAGAGGCTGAACATAACGAACGCGTACTGGCTAACCATGTGTACATCGCGCCAGGAAGCCATCACCTTCAGCTTGTTCGTCGTGGTGCATTCTATTACACTCAGCTCAAAGATGGGCCACCAGTGCAGCGCCATAAGCCTTCGGTCAATGTATTGTTTCAATCTGTTGCGAAGCAAGTTAGAAGCAATGCTATCGGTTTTATATTAACTGGAATGGGCGCTGATGGTGCATTTGGTTTGTTAGAAATGAAGAAATCTGGAGCGAAGACTTATGCACAAGATGAAAGCTCCAGCGTTGTATTTGGAATGCCAAAAGAAGCCATAAAGTTAAATGCCCACAGTAAAGAAGTGTCTCTAACGGACGTACCGATGACAATAACTCAATTTTTTTGTTTTGGTAAGCGTAACTCTTGTTTACGCGATTAAAAGGAAATGAGCTTGAACGCGACTACATTAACCCGAGTTTTTTATCATGGATTGGCTTTAGTTATAGCCATCACTCTATTTGGATGTGCGCCACAAAATAGGACCGTTTTAACACCCACCGAGCAATTGAACGTTGAAGCGTTTCACTGTGGTGAGCAGTGGATGAAAGAGGCCGATGATCTTTTAATAAGTGGCGATGGTAGCGGGCATGGTCCTGATCTTGGCAGCCAAGAATGGCAATCGGTCATTGAGTTTAAACTTGGTGTAAGAAGTTACTCGGATAAGCCCGACCGTAGCACGCAGGATTGGTGTCGCTATATTGACGAGCACTTAAAACAACATACCTTACATACGCCTTCATTTGCTTGTAACGAGGTAAGAGCAGGAAGCATGGAAGCCGTTATTTGTAACAGTGCGGCGTTGTCTCGACTGGATCGCAAACTCAATTCTGTGTATGAAAAAATTGTAAAAGAGCCGCATTCGAAGCTGCTTAAAGCCGAACAAAGAGGGTGGATAAAAGGGCGCAATGCGTGTTGGAAATCTAGCGATAGCACGCATTGCTTGAAGCAGTTGTATATTTACCGTATTGCCGAGCTTGAGGCTCGTTTTGCATTAGTGACTAGCTCCGGGCATACGACGTATCTCTGTAACGATAAGTTATTATCCGTTTTTTACTACGATACTCAGCCACTAAGCATGGTCGCAGAATTTAATGACAGTGAAAAGCTGATGTTCATCGATAACTCCGCCAGTGATACTCATTACCGCGGTGGCGATTATCACCTTAAAGTACAAAGTAATGTAGCAATATTAACTTGGGGTTATTATCAACAGCCCATCCAGTGCAGTGTTACAGTAGACTAAATTTAGAAGCCGATTAGCGCTTCGAGTTGAAGCGCTAATCACCGGTTGAATGATAGCAAATCTTGTCCATCATCATGATAATAAACGAGTCGTCTTTTGCTTTTCCTAAGAACTCCATTGCATTAATCTCAAACGTCCCATCAGATTTGACTTCGTATTGAAGAAGAAAATCAAACTTTTCGCCTTCTTCTTCTACATAACCATCAATATTTATGTAGTTTCTCCCCCAATCACTTGTGAGATAATCCAAGTGAGTTCGGTAAAAAAATTATTCATAACTTGGCGAAAAGTGAGTCGCTACACTCTTTAAACGGTGTGTCCTGCATTCGGTCAATTTCTAACTCAGCAGTATAATCGGCATAAGCTACTGATGAGGTAACTAAAAATCCAAGTGCAGCTAGGTTAAGTGAGAGCTGTTTCATCATTTTCCATTTTTATGTCCGACACGAAATTAAAGTATATCAAGCAATATGAAATATTTTGTTATTCGAACCAAACTACTTTATTTTTGCCAGTATGTTTAGCCTCATACAATGCTCTATCAGCATCATTTAAATGTCTTGTAATAGACATTCTTTCCATCTCGGGAAGTACCTCTTTTACACCAATACTGACCGTGAGACGTATTTTCTCTTCTTCTGGAAGTGCAATTTCCAAGTTGGATATTGACTCTCTGATGGACTCAATCAATGCGCTAGATGATCCATGTGTAGCATCAAGTAACACAAATGCAAACTCCTCACCTCCCATTCGCGCGGTAAAATCATCACTGCGTAGCGCATCCTTTATGGTGTAAGCAATCAGTTTAATAGCTTTGTCACCAGCATCGTGACCGTAGGTATCATTAATAGACTTAAAGTTATCGATATCTATCATACCAATTAAATAGGGGAAGGATATCTCACCAACTTCGGCGGCTTTTTCCATAAAGGCACGTCGGTTGGGCAGGCCTGATAAGGTGTCGGTCATGGCAAGTTCAAGCAGCTTATTTTCTGCTTCTTGACGCTCTTTATCGAGTTTAACCGCATAGTATAAGCCCGCTAGAGAATCGACTAGTGGTTGTAAGAATTTTGCATCTTCTTCGGTATAGTCAAAAAACTTATTCGCAAGTCCAATCATACCGATTAATTCGCCATTGAGCTTTATCGGCAGCCCCAAGAATTTAGAGATCCTTGGATGTCCTTTCGGTGTGCCTTTCGATGCTGGATGCTTGCCTCGTTCGTTACTAATTACGGTTTTTCCCGTCAGGATAACCGACCCGAACAGATTATTAAAATCAGTAAAATAGAGATCGTTATCATAATATCGCTGTACCAACTGAGAGCTTAGATCATTCCATTGCATTTCTGAAATTGCATGGATAAAGAGCCTTGGTATACCTGCGGTGTGTTCAAGCTCGCCGATCAGCGCAAATTGGCTATCCGCAATGTCTATGAGCTCTTCTAGAATTTCACGGCATGATTTAGACAGATCACCTGTCTTTAAATAGGCTGACTGTGCTTTACTGATAAAAGACAGTAATTGTTTTTGCTTACGCTCCTGTAACTGTGCTTCCATCCGGTAGGTAATATCTCGGTGAGTACCAGCAAGGCGCAGCGCTCTGCCGCTATTATCGCGTTCAACCACTTTGCCATAAGTTTCTATCCATACCCAGTGGCCGTCGGCATGTTTCATTCTATAAGAAGTGGTGTAGGCATCGGTTAATCCTTGCAGATGCTTGGCTAAGTCTTTTTCTACATGGCTACGATCGGCTGGGTGAATAAGTTGGCGAAAGTAATTAACGCTGGTCTCAACGTATTCAAATTCAATTCCAAGCATATCACACCACTTTTTATTGACTTTGTTGATATCTGCTGGAATATTCCAATCCCATGTACCTAGCTCCGAGGCTTCTAGCAACAAACGCATCTGTCGGTTCGTCTCATTGAGTTTGTCTTCGGTGTACTTTTGTGCTGTATTTTCGGTGATAAAAGCCTGAATGCTTGTCATTCTGCTGTCGTGGTTAAAGTGCGCCACGGTGATCATACGGATCCAGATCTGTTTTGAGTCTAATGCCATCTCTAGCAAAATTTCAGACGCTTCTAAACCATCCAAGTGGTTTTGTAAGTTAAAATGAAACTTCTCAACACTTGGCTCAGTGAGTAAGTCTTCAAAATGCAATTCCCCGGAGCATAAGTGGAAAGCGTCAATACCAATAACGCGTTCGATATTCGGAGAAACCGTACGAATGCGAAGCCCATTATTATACTTCCATTTAATTAACACGATTGGTGAAAAGCGGATTAATTCTTGATCTTCTAGGTATAACGAATAGTTCTTTTGTAGCTCTAAAATATTGGTGATAAGACCGCTTATCGTCTCAAGTAAATGAACATCTCGCTCGGTATAATTTTTTGGTTTAGTATCGATTAAACATACGCCACCGATTGGCTTGCCATCGAGCCGAAAAGGTGCACCCAAGTATGAGCGAATGTAAGGCTCGCCAGTAACGAGTGGGTTATTGGCATAGTTTTCATCCAAGGCGGTATCTGGAACGAGTAATGACTTGTTATATTTGATTAAGCTCTTACAAAAAGCATCTTGCTCCGGTGTTCTATCGGCTAGGATCCCATGTCTGGCGATAAGGTGTTGCCATTGCCCTTCAATTACGGTGACTAAAGTAATTGGCACCTCAAAATAATCAGATAGAGAGGTGAGTAGAGTATTGAGGTCGGCAAGCGGAAAGCTTGATTCGACTAAATCTTGTGTTAATTCAACTGTTGCAAAGGTATCCACGCCTACTCTCCATTATTTAAAAATACAGCAAGTTGAGTGGTATTACTTTGTATCTCGTGAGGTAGTGCGGTATCAAGTAATTTTTCCAACTGAATTTCTAGCTCTATCTGTTTTCTTTGTAATAAGGATTGCTCAATGTTATCAAGTACAAACAGATAATTATGTGTCGGTGACGGCAATATTTTATAGTTTCTGAAAACTTCTTGAGCCGCAGCTGCCAATTTCGCTGTAGTGAGTTCGCAAGTTGGCAACGCATAGTAAGTGAGAACGGGATTTATCGAGTAACATAATAGCAGTTCGGTGATAGCTTCATAAACGTTAATTTCATCTGTTACTTCGACTTTTTCGATGGTGATCAGGTAGAACTCTTTGTCTTTTGGATTGCTACGGATCTCACATCTTAAAACACCAAGCGGAGTGTGGTAGATACCATTACCACTAAAGCATGCCGAGAACTCTGCAAGTATCTGAGATTCTATGTCTTTACTGAGATTATGTTCGACAACTTGGCCTTCATTATCGATTAGTACCCGTGGGCAATCACGCTTTTTTAGTTGTTCCTGTAAAATCGTTTTAAAATAGTTATCATTGTATACGTCTATTGCAGCATTAACTTCTTCGAGTAATTTTTCGTTCACCCATGGTTTACATAAAAACTTATGCGCAACCTTGCTATTTATCATATCAATAAGCATATCGGAGTCGGTATAACCGCTAAGAATTATGCCAATTGCACCGGGGTTAATTTTTTTGGCTCGTTTTAGAAAATCTCCACCATTCATAAGCGGCATTCTAAAATCAGAGATAATAACCTGAACAGGGCACGTATCTATGTACTCAAGAGCTTCAAAAGGATTATCAAAACTGACAACCTCTACCGAAGGCAGCCGTATGACTCGTTTTAACGCCTTAAGTATTGACGTTTCATCGTCTAATATCAGTACTTTGTAACTAACTAAAGTATTTGCTTCTGAGTTCATAGAAAAGCTCCAACCAATCTTGGCTCTTTTGATCAAAAAAGGTGTTGATCACCGTCTGATTGACTTCTTTATTGGTGATTGTATCTATAAGCAACAATAGCTTAGTGGCATTGCAATCTGAGTTACCCGTTTCTAGGGCTTTGATGAGTGCATACAATTGCTCTGTGATGGCTGGCTCGTAGCCAATTAATGTGGCAGTATAAAGGGCTATATGCAATTTCTCGATATAGCAACTCTGTGGGGAATGACATTGACTTTCGGTAATAAGCTGAGCTATTTCTGAGCCGAGCTCACCTAGAAATAATAAGGATTGAAGAAAAACAACACGCTCAGAGTCAATCGATCCGTCATGTAGCTTGAGTAGTAATTCCTTAAGTAACTTAACCTTTCTAAAGTTAATATCGCTTAACTGCTCACAGTTCGTGATATCATATCTAGCTGCAACCATATTGTGATAACACACAGAGACAATAATTGCAGACACTAAATCCACACCGAGCGTCTTAATTGCGGTAGAGAGGGAGTATTGCTTTGTAGATAACCCCACATAAGCACTGTTACATAAGTGAAATAATTTGGCTTGAATAAGCACTTCTTGTTCCAGCATCGCTTCAAGCTTTTGAAAATCAAGATCAATGTCTTCAATTTTACTTAGCAAGATAGGCAATTCGTTTTCAATGAAAGTTTCATTTAGCGCACGTTTTATTGCTTCACTTAAAGGCAGCTCATTGAGTCGATAAAAAGCGGTGATAACCTCATCGAATTCTTCTCTTCGAAATGGTTTAGCTACGATAAAGGTTGCAGAAATTGAAGATTTGCACAGTACCTTGCCCGTGGTATCGCCCGTTAACAAGACGGTGAGGACTTGCGGATAACGGCGTCTCACAATATTGATTAATTCAACACCGTTAATTGATGGCATAAGGTAGTCACTCACAAAGATGTCGATGCTCGCTAACGTATCTAGGGACTCTATGAATTGTTTAGGTGATGAAAAGGTTAATATTTCAGCGTTTTCCATGCTGATTTTGAAGTGGCGGTGGAGCGACTTCAACATTAACTCATCGTCATCAACGAGTACAATCCGTGGCACTTGGCTTTTAATAGACATAGTGAGTAAACTCCTCAAGCAAAACAGGTTTTCCGATGAGATATCCTTGTACTTCATCGCATTTTAACTGTTCTAGAATTTCAAGCTGCTCGACGGTTTCTATACCCTCAGCGACAACTTTTAATTCAAGGTCGTGAACTAATCGAATAACATTTTGAACTAGATCTCGAGCCGATTTCGAACTGTCGATGTTTTCAATCAGGCTCTTATCAATTTTGATAACATCCACTGGCAATTTTGAAATATAGCCCAAAGAGGAATACCCAGTGCCAAAATCATCAATAGCAATGGAGAATCCGATTTCTTTTAATTGTAGTAACTTAGTTTTAGCTTGCTCGAGGTTTTCTAAGACAAAGTGCTCGGTGATTTCTAATTCGAATTGCTCGGGTTTGAGCGAATACCTTTCAATTATCGAATACATGGTTTGTACAAAGTTGGGATCGGAAAGTTGATAGGGTGAAACATTCACTGCAACTTTTTGGATCTCAAGCTCTTCCTTTTGCCATTCGCACAGTGCGATACAGGCCTGCTCAAGCACCCAATTTCCTATTTTGACTATTTGTCCGTCTTTTTCTGCCAACGGAATAAAATAATCTGGTGAGTTAGCGCCAAACTGGGTGTTCTTCCAGCGAATTAACACTTCACAACTATTGATTGAATGTTCATTTAAATTAAGCTTAGGCTGGAATCTTAGGTAAAACTCATCATTATCAACGGCGTTAAACAATGCCTCAGACACTTTATGCTCGTTTAGCTTTTCTGAAAGCAGTGATTGCGAATAACGCATATAGAAATCAGTGCGTGATTCGCAAACAAATTGGGTGTAGATGACTAAGCTGTCTATTGCTTCCGAGAGTGGTTGCTCAGGCTCAATCATGGTGTAAGAGACGGAGAACTTGATTTGGATATTTTTGCGAATGAAAAATTGTTTGATCGAGTTGATTAACTCATCTAAAAATTTGTGTACCTCAATCTCACTTTGTACTGAATCTAGCCAGAAAATGGCTTGATCAAAGCTGATTTCAAGCATCGAAAAATGAGTCGCTTCGCTCAGCAGAGCATGATCTATGATTTTTTTAAACGTATCTGAATATATCGGGGTATTAGAAATAATATTTTTAACTAGCAAATCACGAATTTTCAGGCAGATCATTACAGAGTTATCAGTGCGATTGATATGTTCAAGAAATCCCAGTTTGCTCTGATAGAAGTTAGGATATTTATCCTCCTCGCTGGAGAGGGGTTTAATAATAAGTAAGTAGCTGGATTCTGTTTTTAGCTTGAGCTCAACTTGGCATAACACCCCTGAGCTTTTTAGTGTTGCAATTCTGCGCTCAGCAAAATCATCAAGACATTTATCACTTTCAAAATTAAACAGTTGAAAGAAATTGCCCTTATTGACTTCGTTTAACACTAACTCCGTGTAAGCGTAATTACAGTCAATGATATTACCTATGGTATTTACTTCGACTAAAGGCGCATTATTGCTACGCAGGATTTGGGTTTTTAATTCGTTTTTGTGATGGTTTTTGAGTGCTGCTTCTATCGTTGTGTACAGTTCTTCGCTATCCCAGGGCTTGGATAAAAACTTAAAGGTATTATTCGCGTTGATCAGTGACTTCATATCGTCATAATCAGCTTGCCCACTAAGCACGATGCATTCAATACTAGGATCATGCTTTTTCACTTCTTGGATAAGCTCTTGGCCATTCATGTTGGGCATTCTGAAATCAGTAATAAGCACATGCGGTTTGTACTCTTGTATCAAACCGAGCGCTTGTCTTGGGTCATCGGTATATACCACTTCATAATGCTGTAAACGCAGTGTGCGCTTAAGCGACTTTAGAATATCAATTTCATCATCAACCAACATGATAGGTGCATTCATAGCTACCCCTGTATTAGCGCATTAATCTTTTCTAACAGAATAGAGTTATCAAACGGTTTAGAAAGGGCATCGTTGGCACCCATTGCTTTGGCCTTTTCAAGCTCCGCATCATTTAATGCAGAGACCACTAAAATCTTAATCGCTTTAAATTCTTCTTTTTCGCGGATAAATGAGATCACTTGAAAGCCATCCATTCCCGGCATGGAAAGATCGAGCGTGATTAAACTTGGTTTAAACTCCGAGATGGCAATGCCTGCCATAAAGCCATCCCCAGCTTCTTGTATCAAATAATCGTTGCCTATCACTCGTCGTATCGCTTTTCTATACTGGGGCTCGTCATCAATGATAAGCACCTTAGCTAAATCCCGTTCTTTATCAGAGTGTAGACCACTTTCTGCGATTTGATAGTCGCTAATAAAGTCTTGCGAAAGGGGGATTTTGTGCTTGTTTAAAAAGGATAAAAAGTCTTCAAGTAAGACACGGTAGTTACCGCGTCCAGGAAGCTTATGACCTATTAATTCGCCATTGGCAATCCAACGACTCACACTACGTTGGTGTACGTTACAGTAACTGGCTATTTCGCTTGGTTTAAGTGTTTGCATAGTCTTATTGCATTAATTCTCTTACCTCTTGGTATAGCACAAGAAAACTAATAAGACAAAAGCGACATTAGAGACAAGGAGAATATAATGCGTTTACGAGCTAAAAGTACCAAGGCAAAGAGCCTTGATACCATCATGGATGTATAAACCTATAACACCATCGCGGCTATCCAGCCAAAGCATAGAAGTGGGATGTTGAAGTGAATAAATGTTGGCACCACGGAATCCCATATATGATCGTGTTGTCCGTCGGCATTTAAGCCAGAAGTGGGTCCAAGTGTGGAATCTGATGCAGGAGAGCCCGCGTCGCCTAGTGCACCTGCGGTTCCCACCAAAGCGGCGGTAGCCATAGCAGAAAAGCCAACTTCTAGAGACAAAGGTACAAATAGCGTGGCAATGATTGGCACGGTTGAAAATGAGCTGCCAATTCCCATGGTAATAAGTAAGCCAACAAGCAAAATCATCGCAGCGGCAAGTGGTTTATTATCGCCAACAAAATCGGCACAACTTGCTACTAAACTTGCCACATCGCCCGTTGCTTTCATGACGGAGGCAAAGCCTTGCGCAGAGATCATGATAAAACCTATCATTGCCATCATCGCTACGCCTTTGCTGAAAACATCCGAATTTTGTTCCCATTTTACAATACCAAAGAGGCTAAAAATCATCACGCCAACGAGCCCACCTAAAATCATTGAGCCACTGATATTTTGTGCAAGGAGAGAAGCAAACACCGCAGCGCCGCCGACGATCATCACTTTAGTTGCTTCTTGGCCTTCCGGTACGGTGTTTGACTGAGTACTTTGCTGTTGACTCACTTCATAATCTCGCTTTTTACGATAAGTAATGAAAACGGCAATCAATAGTCCTATCAACATACCAAGCGCTGGGATTACCATAGCGTAAGGCACGTCGAACTTAACCAATTCTAAACCATTATCTACAAGGTTTTTATGCAAAATAGAGTAAAGGTAAATGCCACCGAATCCATATGGCAACACCATATAACTGGTCGCTAAGCCAAACGTTAAAATACATGCAATCGCACGGCGGTCTATCGTCAGCTTGTTCAGTACGACTAATAGCGGCGGAATGAGGATTGGAATAAACGCAATATGGACAGGCACAAGGTTTTGCGATGCAATCGAGCAAGCCAAGATGATAACCATTATAAACATGCTTAAGAACGTTGAGCCTTCGCAATCATTGGCATTAACCAATTTGAGCAGCTTTTGCGCGAGGATTTGAGTTAAGCCAGACTTCGAAATAGCAACCGCAAACCCACCTAACATGGCATAGCTCAGAGCTATTTCTGCGCCACCAGATAGCCCATCATTAAAGGCGTTTAAGGTTGTCTTCAAATCTAAACCGGCCACTAAGCCCGCAGCTATTGCACTAACTGTCATGGCGACAATTACATTTATTCTAAAGAGGGTTAACCCCAGCATGAGCAAGACGCCCAAAATAACAGCATTCATACTATTTTCTTGCCTTTCTTTTTATTGATTTATACAACCTCTTCAACTCACCAAGCTCAAGTTTATTAAGTGGTTTTTGTTGATACTGTGACTTTTCAATTAATTGATAAAACTGCCAAAGCGACACTTCTAACTCAGGAAATAACTTACATAACTCGACAATATGTTGTTTCGCCGTAGTGCCACTTAATTGCTCTTTGAAATCGGACACTATAGCATTGTAATAGACCAGTTCGATAGGGCATTTATGCCGAGTAAGCTGCTTGCTAAGGTAAAATAGCGCAATTGAGAGCAAAAGCAGCATAAACAGAGAAAATATCCCGGCCCAAAGCTGACCATTGCTCCCAAACCACTCTTTAAACAGTGCGCCTTGCTTTTCTTTGTCAAAATTAATGACGACGCGAGTCCACTGATAGTCAAGCTCCTCAAGCTGTAATCGCAACCAATTAATAGATTGCCAATTAGACAACCCAATTAAGCTGTAGCCTAAACCACTTTTGAACTCGCTCGATAATTGTTCTAGCTGAGAAAGACTCCCTGTCATGCGCTCTGGGGCAATCCAGGCGGTTGGGTCTAAGCGTTGCCAGCCAATTCCCGGTGTAAAATATTCAACCCAAGCATGTGCGTCATATTGATAAACGCTGTAATAGCCTTGATTGTCATTCTTTTCACCGCCCAGATAGCCAGATATTAAGCGAGCGGGGATACCCGCGCTTCGCAGTAGAAATGCCGCGGCAGAGGCGTAGTGACCGCAAAATCCATTAAACGAGCTAAATAGAAAGTCATCAATCCTATTGTCCGATTGGGTTGTAGTTGGTGTTAAGGTATAGACGAAACCATTTTGCAAAAAATAGCGCTTCATTAATTCAATGAATTGGCTCGTTGTTGTCGATTGACTGTCCCAATCGCGCGCCAGTTGCCTTGCCTGTTGGTTAATGTCGTCAGGTAATGCGATGTTACGGCTATAATACCAAGGCCTTAACGAATCTTGGGGTTCAAAATCAGTGAAATCGATTTGATACTCGACAGGTTTTGCTGATAGGTTTTTCAAATAGACCGTGCCAAACACATTACTATTCAACTTAGCGTTTGTCGAATAAGAGTATGACAGGCCGTACAACCAAGGAAGTTGACTTGGCTGCGCAATAATGGTTGCTGTGCCAATCGGATCTTTGGGCAACGCTCTGATATTGGTACCTTGATACTCAGAGACTTTCCATTGCCGTCCGTCAAATTCATCATGAATAATTGCACGCCAATAGAAAGGTCCCGTTTGTTGAGTGTCTTCAAATGACGCCCGAAACACCAAGTCGCTGGACTGGGATAAATTTGCGATATTGAAAGGATCTACATTCTCAGATAACCCTGTTTTTGCTTGATTCTGCGGTGCAGGTAACTGCCAAAATGCAGGGAGTTTAGGTAAAAAAATAACTAATAAAGTAGCCACAGGCAGCACCAATACCAATCCCTTTGCACTTATCTTAAGCGCAGATTTGAACCTTAGGTTTTGCTCGAGATTAAGCATGATAGCTAAATTAACAGCCAGCAAAATCAATACAAGAAATGCTGCAAATATACTTTGTGTAAAAAGAAACAAGCAAGGATAAGTAAAGAAATTCAAAATACATATTTGTGTAAATTGGCGGGCATGCGTGGCATGCACTTGTTTCAGTAGCGATGCAACCAACATCAAAGCCACAAAAACATTCACGCTGTTTTTTAGACCTATTAATGAGGCCGTTGCAATGGCACCGAGTAAAGTGACCAAGTTAATAAAGCGAATGCTTAATACGCTTGGTTTAGTCACCAACCTCGATGCTTGCCATAGTGTTAAAACGGTACATAATCCGACAAAGCCGATACCAAAATCATCGACAAGAATAATGCTCAGCAGCCATAAAAATAGTGACGTGCTGTAGTACCATTTTGGGAAGCTAGAATTCACTTAATGCCTCCAAGCAACATAGTTTATGGGTTTCACCTTGACCGAACGGGATCCTGTTTTGTTGCAGTAACAGGGCATAACTTGTCTGTTGCTTATCGGCGTCAAGCACCAAAGTACAGAGTTTACTCAGACGTTCTTCTTTGCTGCCTGAAAGCTTAGAATAATCAAAAATAACGCGGTGTAAATCGGCCGACTCTGGTGCATGCTGTTTAACTAACATTTGCTCTGTCTTGGCGTAATGCTTCCAAGAAACGCGGCTTAAACTCATGCCTTTTTGATATTGCGAGAGATGGTCGAACTCAACTGAACGCTCTTTCTGTTGTATGCTTTGGCTAGTATTCGAGGCACTGCCAAAGCTAAACTCTGTGTCTATAACCGGCAATGGAGTAGGGTACACGTAGAAAGCATCGTTTGGTTTTATATACGACCAGGTACGAATAAGGCCAAATGGGAAGTAACTGAGGATTTTAATTACCCCCGTTTCATATACGCCACGAGGTAATTCAGGGGCGCCTAACTCGAGAACTTTTTCATCACTCACTTTAGAAATATGGGTAGCCGTTTGGTTGTATTCACTTGAAAGCCTGAGTGATTGGATCTCTGCGCTAGATGAAATACTGATTCTAATAGATGAACTATATGGGCTAAAATTAGCATTACTTCCCAAATATCGGACATTTGTATTGTTCAAGTTAAAAAAACCTAAAAATAGGGCGGCTATCATCATCACAGCCATAATGTAGGACACTGCAAGGATTAAATTATTCTGATAGTTGATCCCCAATACAAAATTAAGCAAAGCCACAGCGATAAAAAAACCGCCATCCTTAGATGGCAGTATGTAGATATTATTATGAGATAACCGTATTTCTGAGCGTTGATGTCGTTTATAAATATGCTGCTTAACTTTCCATTTCAAGCGGTTAATCATGCTTAATGTACCGGTACGTTTTGAAAGACCTGTGTCTGAACTTCTGCTTCATTAGTCGTGGTAACGCCAAGTCGATGGGCACAGACTGAAGTGAAAACGGCTTGAACATCATCGGGTATCACGAAATCTCGACCACTAATAAATGCATATGCACGACTTGCGGCTGCAAGTGCGATGCTAGCTCTTGGCGACAAAGGATCGCTAAATTGACCTGAGCTTCGTGTGTAGTTAACTAAGCGAAGGATGTAATCAATAATGGCGTCACTTAGCACAATGTTAGGCACAACTTGCTGATACGCCAAAAGTGTTTTGCCATCGATCACTTGTGGTGCTCGAGTCAGTTTTCTTGCTTTTCCAGCTAATTTAATTAACTGCGCTTCTGCAATTTCCGAGGGGTACCCCAAGCTTATACGCATAAAAAAGCGGTCTAGTTGTGACTCAGGCAGTGGATGTGTGCCAGATTGATGCTGAGGATTTTGCGTTGCAATCACAAAAAATGGGCTAGGGAGCTCATGGCTCACGCCATCAATGGTTACTTGGTGTTCTTCCATGGATTCCAATAAGGCGCTTTGCGTCTTTGGACTTGCGCGGTTGATTTCATCGGCCAGTAAAACTTGGCTGAAAATAGGACCTGGATGGAATTCGAATGACTGATGTTCACGGTTGAAAATGGAAGTACCGGTGATATCAGCTGGGAGCAGATCGCTAGTAAATTGCACGCGACGATATGTTAGACCTAACACATCAGCAAGAGAATGAGATAGCGTCGTCTTACCCATACCTGGCAAATCTTCAATAAGGAGATGTCCGCGACACAAAAGACTACAGATCGCGAGCTTTATTTGTTCAGGCTTTTCTAAAATAACAGTAGAGAGCGCATCGGTAAGTTTCTTTATTTCTTCATTCATGTAACCAGCTCTAAACGCTTCATGACTGAATCCACTTTGTGTGCATTGAAAGGCTTAGCGATAAAGCCCTTAGCACCAAGCTCCCAAGTATTTTGAACATTCTCCATACTATTATGACCAGAGCACATGATGACATGGGCCACTGGAAAATTTTCGTTAATGTAGGATAGGATCTCGGTACCATCTGTATCGGGAAGCTCAATATCTAAGAAGACAACACTGGGCTGTTTATGCTTAAGTAGCGGCTTTGCGGAATCAAAGTCTTCACAACCATAAACTTCTTCAAACCCTAAGTTTTCCAAAATCTGTGTCAGAAAATCTCTGATCTCAACAGCGTCATCAATTATCAAGATTGGTTCTAGCGGTCTTACAAATTCCATATGTCGATACTTCAAATTACAAATTCAACCACATACTATAAAAAGCGAAACCATAGCTCAATAGAAAATACAGTAAACTTTTATTAATGTCCGATACCGTCTAGTATTGGACATAATGCGGGGGGTATACCTAATTTTCCTTACATCATTCAAAACCTCCCATAATTTACGTTATGTTAAATAGATAAATCTTACATAAAAGAAAGTCACTTGCTCGTCTGGTTGATTTATAACAGTCGTTCTGAAACAGTTTAGAAACCAAAAGTATTCAGAGAATAGCATGGAACCCAATGCACTAGGGGAAACTAGACATCTTGATGAAACCGTTCTGTTCGCTGAATAAGAATTTAGAAATATAGGAGACAATAAAGTCACACTGTAACTTTGTTGAGACTTTATTGTCTCGAGTCATGTCGCAGTTTTTAATGAAGCGCTGCGCTAAATGGAATGCGCTTACAAATATCCGCTTCTGCAATGAGAATTTCTTCTAGGCGGTTATCTATCGTTAATTTGTCGAAATACTCGTAGCCAAGCTCCACAAAGAGATTTTTGTGTTTTTCTTCTGACTTGGCAATGGCAACATAAAAGTCTTTCTCTTTGCCTACAGGAAGCGCTTCTGCAACTAAAGAAAAGCGCTCGTGGCCCCTAGCCTCTATTACTGCGCCAATAAGTAATCTATCAATTAAATATTCGTCTGTGCCTTGGCGGAACAATGCGCGCATTTGCTTTATATAGGGGTCTTTTTGATCGTTCCCTAGTAGCGTACCACGCTCGGTTAAGATCTTAAGTACCTGTTTAAAATGGATCATTTCTTCTATTGCGAGATCTGCCATCGCTTTTACTAGCTTGATCCTGTCTGGGTAATGACCAAGCATTGCCATCGCCATCCCCGCTGCTTTTTTTTCTGCAGCGGCGTGATCTTGAAGAAAGGTATCAAAGTTGGCTAGGACTTTTTCAGTCCAGTTAAAAGGTGTGTGATATTTTAATTCAAACATAACTCTATCTTGTATATACAGCTTGTAGTGAGTATAACAAACTCACGCGCTTGAGCGAACTTGCACGCTAAAGAGTGTGGTGTCTTTATCTGCTTTGCCGTTACGTGTCGATTCTACTTTATTGGGGTGTGAAAACCACTTCCATGCAGTTACTTTACCGCCGATATTGACATGCGGGATGGTCACTTTTTCTTGAGCCACGCCTATAAATTCGGCAAACGTTTGTTCGGCATCGGTAGCGATTAGATTGACCGTAATAAAAGGAATATGATTCATTTTTGCAAAGCTAAGTACCCTATCATGATGCTTACTATAACAATCCCGCCAATAATCATCATCTTCAAAATGTTTGTCAAAATCGGGAAAAGTTTCTAAATAACAACGCTTAATGGTGTCGTTAAAGCCCCCTTTATGTGACAGTAAATTGTCTTTCATTGCCGTCATTAAACGCTTAATTGAGGGAAGCCATTGCTCAAAATCTCGTGTCAAATGTACTATTTTAACTTCAGGATATAAAGCATATAGTTTTTCATAGTCAGCAAAAACGGGAGTGTCAGCAATAAACTCAGCGCAGTCTAACGCTTGCCTTGTATATGCCGTGTGTGCTGTTTTGTATCCAGCACCTAATGCAGCAATACACAGACTTGTTGTGCCCGTTCGTGGTAAACCCGTTACCAGAAATTTGTGTTTTGTCATATTAGATAAAGTAATACACTAGGTTGAATGACGCTAAAATAAGTATTACTCCATATGTTGTCGCCATCGCTACTTTTCTGAATGAAAAGTTAGTTTTACCGAGTGCAACATAGTGTGCAATGCGAGAAAACAAAAAAGCAATGCCAAAAGCATGAAGTAAATACGAGTTGATTTGTTGAGTTTCGAGTAATAACATCATTAACAGTACGAAAGGTGTGTACTCGATAAAATTACCGTGGATCCGTATTGCACTCTGCAGTTCATCGATACCGCCATCTCCTAGCGATACTTTGTGTCTGTGTCTAAGTGATATTATGTTAAAACTGAGTTTAATATAGATTAGTGCCAGCAATGCCGCATATAAACCGGTGATCATAAAAAGCCCTCCAATGGAGGGCTTAGTGTATAAGTTTAATTAGTTCACAGCCAGTATTACTCAATTAAGTAAACAGCATACACTTCCGCGTTCAATGTGATTGCACCTGTGTTATACGCATTTTTGTATGCGCCTTGATCTGCTTCCATCGCCATTGCTGCAGAGCGCACGTAAGGCTGAACTGGCGTTTGCATTGGTTGGAATGAAACTGAGTACAGTTTTGCCAATTCAACATCAAACTCGCCTGCTAGCTCTTTAGCTGCTTTCTTTGCGTCTTTGATGGCGGCTTTTTTGAGGCTTTGCAGATACTTGCCTTCATTTTCAACACCAAATTCTGTGTTATTGAACTGATTGATGCCGCTGTCTACAAACTCTTGAAGTAACTCTGGATATTTTTTAATGTCCTTAAGTTTTACAGTCAGGCTTCGACTTACGCGAAAACCATCAAACTCTTCTTCATTTGATTCACGATTGTAGCGTGTCTGCCTGTAGACATTCAGCTGATCTGCGTGAATATCGTCTTCTTTAATATCAAAGCGTTTAGCTATTTCGATGGCCTTAGCCATAATCTTATCGACGTTTTCTTTAGCTGTGGGCAACGACTTTTGCTTTTCGGTAATGGCAACACGAATGGTTGCAATATCGGGTTGTACTTGAATAAATGAAGTGCCTTTAACATATAAATGCGCCGAGTCAGGCAATGCGCCTGCAAAGCTAAATCCAGATAAACATAATGCCAGTAAGCCAGTTAAAATTCGCATCTTTTGCTCCTAAAATGTGATACCTGTATATTCAAGCATATTTCAATTAACAACTACTGAATTGGATTTCAGGGTAACAAATTTTAACAAAATGGTTGATTATCACTCTGAGAAGTTATATGTGGTACTCTCAACTTTTACGCGTGATTGATAAACAAAAATCGCCGCCAATATGAGTTGGCGGCGATTTCTGTTTTAGCGAAGTAAAAGTAATTAGACGCTACAGCGTTTGTAATTTCTATACTTAGGGAGCCAATAGTTTTTCTCTATCGCTGCCCAAATTGCGTCGTCTTCCATTTCAAGTGCAACGCCCTCTTCCATTGCTTTTTTAGCAACTGCAAAAGCAATTCGCTTACTCAACGGCTCAATTTCAGTTAGGGCTGGTAGTAAGCTACCTTTGCCCGTATTAGCACGTGGTGATGATTCAGCAAGCATTTCGCTCGATACCATCAACATGCTATCTGTAATACGGTTCGCTTTAGCTGCAAGTACACCAAGGCCGATCCCTGGGAAGATATAACTGTTATTACATTGAGGTATGATAATTGTTTGCTCACCATGTACTACAGGTTCAAATGGGCTTCCCGTAGCTACAATTGCTTGACCATCAGTCCACTCAATCACATCTTTTGGATGCGCTTCAACTTGGCGTGATGGATTACTTAGTGGGAAAATTATCGGCTGTTCGCACCCTGCATGCATCGCGCGGATCACTTGCTCAGTGAATAGACCTGCTTGACCTGACACACCAATTAAGATGTCTGGTTTTGCACAGTGCATTACATCTAATAAAGATGCAAATTCACCACTGTATGTCCAATCCGCAAGGTTGGCTTGTTGTTGAACTAGCGCTTCTTGGAAATCTCTTAGCCCTTCCATGCCTTCTGTCAGAAGGCCAAAACGGTCCACCATAAACACTTGGCTTCTCGCTTGCTCGTCGGTTATCCCTTCTGAAATCATTTGGCTAATAATTTGCTCTGCAATACCACAGCCAGCAGAACCTGCACCAACAAACACCACTTTTTGTTCCGAGAGCTTTGCCCCCTTCACACGGCAAGCGGCTAACAGCGAGCCTGCAGTAACCGCAGCGGTGCCTTGGATATCATCGTTAAAGCTACAGATTTCATCGCGGTAACGTTTCAAAAGTGGCATTGCGTTAGGTTGCGCGAAATCTTCAAACTGTAACAGCACATTAGGCCAACGGCGTTTCACCGCTTTAATGAATAAATCTAGGAATTCATCATATTCAGCTTGGTTGATACGCGGGTGTCTTGCGCCCATGTACATTGGGTCGTTGAGTAGCTTCTCGTTGTTTGTCCCCACGTCAAGCATAACAGGCAACGTGTAAGCTGGGCTGATCCCACCACACACGGTGTAAAGTGCCAGCTTACCGATAGGAATACCCATACCACCAATACCTTGGTCGCCAAGGCCTAAAATACGTTCACCATCTGTAACCACAATAACTTTTACTTTGCCTTTAGTAGCATTTCGTAAAATATCGTCGATTTGATAACGGTCTTCATAAGAAATAAACAAACCACGAGAGCTGCGATAGATATCTGAAAACTTCTCACATGCATCACCTACTGTAGGGGTGTAGATGATTGGCATCATTTCTTCCAAATGATCGCGTACTAAACGGTAATACAGCGTTTCGTTGTTATCCTGAATAGCACGCAAGTAAATGTGCTTGTTTAGGTTGTCGCTAAAGCTTGAGTATTGCTGATAACAACGCTCAACTTGCTCTTCAATTGTTTCGTAACGAGGAGGAAGTAGTCCTGCTAAGTTGAAATTTTCACGCTCGCGTTGAGAGAATGCACTCCCTTTGTTAAGCAATGGTGTTTCTAATAGCGTAGGACCTGAATAGGGAATGTAGAGATAATTTGGATCGGTTTGTTTAGTCATATTTACAAGCTTGACACTAATTTTTTAGTCTAAGGGTTCATTATTGTCGAAAAGGATTAAATTACAATGAATTTAGTGCTCATCAGACCATTATTAACGCGCTCCAGAGCACGTTAAACGCATTTTTCTGGAACGCTAAATTATAGCCTAAAAGCACTTAAGAAACCACGGCTTATTCGCTGCTCTCACCGAGTGCAACACCTTCTCTTCTTGGATCTGCGCCACCGATTAAATGTGTTCCACGAACCTCAATGGCATGCAGTCCTGAGTTTAAGTCGCGGATCTGTACTTCATGACCTTTTTTCTCAAAGTAAGGTGCTTGTTTTGTCAGCTCAGTGCCTTTTTCAAGCGTTGTGTACTTATTGCGATTGGTGATTTTTGGTAAATCAATCGCAGCCTGCACAGATAATCCCCAGTCCAGAACACCAACTAAGGTTTGAGCAACATAGTTGATAATACGACTACCGCCAGGCGAGCCGACTATCAATTTCAGCGACCCATCTTTATTAAACACCATTACGGGTGCCATAGAGCTTCTTGGGCGTTTGTTTGCTTCTACCCGGTTAGCGACCCATTTATCCCCTACTTTTGGAGAAAGTGCAAAGTCGGTTAATTGGTTATTAAGCAAATATCCGTTAACCATCACCGTCGAGCCAAATGCCATTTCTATCGAGCTTGTCATAGAAATAGCATTACCCTCGGCATCTACAATCGACACATGGCTGGTCGAAGGTAATTCATAACTATCATCCATAGCATAAGCGAGTGTGCCCGAAGTTGGGTCGCCTATTGGAAAGTCGTGATTATCCATATCACCGATAAGTTTGCTACGGCCTAATAGATATTGCTCGTTAAGCAATGCTTTTGCTGGCACTTCAACAAAATCAGGATCGGCTACGTAAAAATCTCTATCGGCAAACGCTAGGCGAGATGCTTGAGTAAAGAGGTGCAAGGCTTCTGGATCATTTGCTTTATACTTACCAAGCTCGTAAGGTTCCAACAGCTTCATCATTTGCAAAACGGCAATACCACCACTGCTAGGCGGTGCCATAGAGCAAACTTTATATACACGATAATCCGTACAAATAGCGTCTCTAGTTTTGCTCTTATAATGTTCCAAGTCGCTCAGCGCCAATTTGCCAGGTGCGATTTCAGACTTTTGCACAGCTTCCACTAATTGGGTGGCATTTTGCCCTTCATAAAAGGCTTGGATCCCTTGTGTTGCTACTTTGTAGTATAGGTTTGCCAAAGGCAGATTCTTTTTAAGGGTCCCAGGTTGTAGTGCTTTACCATCCGGATAGAAATATTCTTTTGCGGGACTGAGCTTTGTCAAACCTGGGTTGAGTTTTTTCTCAAGCAGCATATTTAAACGTGGAGAGACGATAAATCCGTCTCGAGCTAATTCAATCGCTGGTTTAAATAATTCCTGCCATGGCAATTTACCGTATTTGTCATGTGCTGATTTAAACGCGTGCAGAATGCCAGGCACACCAACAGAGCGACCGCCCACAACAGCCTCAATCCACCTAACCGCATTACCCGTATCATCTAAAAATAGATCTGAGCCTGCAAGTTTTGGTGCAGTTTCTCTACCATCAAAACTAATTAATTCATTGCTTTTCTTGTCGTAGTGCAGGATAAACGCCCCCCCACCTACGCCTGAAGATTGCGGCTCAACCAAGGTAAGCACAAGTTGAGTCGCTATCATGGCATCAACCGCACTTCCCCCTTTTGAGAGCATCAATTGACCTGCTTTACTCGCATAGGGGTTGGCAGCAACGACCATGTACTTTTCTGCGGTGCGTGCTTCTTTAGATTGGAAACCTGTTGCGGCTTCCGGCTCTCTAATTTCGATTTTTTGTTGCTCAGCTAAGGTGTTGGTTGAAAAGCTGAATGCGGCAATCACGGTTAGTGATGCAAGTGTATGTTTCATAATACCCACTTTGCTTACGTCTTATATTTGGCATCATAAAAGCAATTAGGCACAATATGCAAAAATAATAACGTGAAATCGTATGTTTGAACTTCCAACGAACAAAGAATATCTCATTGGCCCTGTGTCTTTGGCGATATTGTCAACAATACTGATGTTGTTCGGGCTTGGCCCGCACTTAGATTTTGACAGAAATGCGATTGCTGAAGGTGAATTATGGCGTATTTTGAGCGGCCAGTTTACCCATAGCAATTGGTATCACTTGATGCTAAACCTGCTTGGTATCTTATTTATTTGGCTATTACATGCCGAATATACAAGACTAAGAAAATATTGGCTGAATGTACTTTTTCTTGGCCTCTTTACCGGGCTCATGATCTTGCTATTTTCCCCAAACATTGTTGTATATACAGGCTTGAGTGGCTTATTACATGGGCTTATCGTATGGGGAGCACTTGAAGATATTAAACGGAAGCTAACAACTGGATATCTGTTGTTTATTGGTGTGTGGGCAAAGGTATGTTGGGAGCAATATGCGGGTGCAAGTGCAGATGTAGCCAAACTGATAGACTCGAGAGTCGCCATTGAAGCACATCTATTTGGTGCAGTTGGTGGTGTGGTTTTAGCTGTTATCTATTTATTTTATAAAACAAAAAAGCCAGCTTAAGCTGGCTTTTTATCCACTCATTTGATTACAAGTTTTCTTTGAACAGCTTGTATATACGACGGTATTCATCCAACCAACTTGATGGCTGTCTAAAGCCATGAGGTTCAACTGGATAAATCGCCGTTTCAAAGTCTTCCTTTTCTAGCTCAATTAGGCGTTGCACCAAGCGCACAACATCTTGGAAAAATACGTTATCATCAACCATAGGTGCATTGATCAGAAGCTTGTTTTTCAAACCTTCAGCATGATAGATAGGCGAACTGCGTTTGTATGCAATTGGGTCTACATCTGGGCGATTAAGGATATTTGAGGTGTACGGGTCGTTGTAATAGGCCCAATCGGTGACTGGACGTAAAGCTGCGCCTGCTTGGAATAGATCCGGCTGAGTAAATAGCGCCATAAATGTCATAAAGCCGCCGTATGACCCACCATAAGTACCTACAGCGCCACGATCAACATTAGCGTTGTTAACCATCCACTCGACACCGTCTGCCAAATCTTCGATTTCTGGTTTACCCATATGACGATAGATTGCCGTTCTCCAATCTCGGCCATAGCCCTTAGAGCCGCGATAGTCCATATCCATGACGACATAACCTTCGCTCGCGAGAAGTGAATGGAACATAAACTCTCTAAAGTAGTTAGACCAACCCATATGTGAGTTCTGCAAATAACCCGCGCCATGGTTAAAGATCACAGCTTTACGGTTTTTACCCGTTTCGCCTTCTTGATAATCTGCCGGGTAATATACTTTTGCGTAGACAGGCTCACCTTGATGGCTTGAAGGAACCGCGACAATCTTAGGCGCAATTAGCTTCTTATTTAAAAACGCATCTGAGACCGTATTAGTGAGTCGTGACACCGCGGCTTTAGGCGCTGCATCCGCGACATAAAGTTCAGGAGGCATCATGATTTTTGAGTGAGTTAACAACAGCTTTTGCTCATCTGGACTTAGCTGGTAATCAGTCAGGCCATCTAAATCGGTTAACTGCTGATCTTCACCACTTGCTAAATTGACGCGATAAATCTCGTATAAACCTGGATGATCTTTATTGGCTTTGTAATAAACAAATTGACTATCGTGGGTTAAGGTTGGCTCAGAAACCACAAACTTCCCTGAAGTCATTGCTTTTGCTTTACCGTTAAGCGGTTTAACATAAAGCTGACTATATCCAGTTTGCTCTGAAAGATAGTACAACGCGTCTTGGTTGCTTAACCAACCAAAATCATTGTAGGTGTAATTGATCCATGCTTCATCGTGTAGGCGGTGCTGAGAAACGAATTGTTGTTTATCAAAATCAACCGTTGCTAACCATCTGTCTTTATTATCCCAAGCACCAAGCATCACTGCGACTTGAGAGCCGTCACTATTCCATTGGATAGCGGATTGACTCCAGCCCCATGTGTCGATCAGGTTGATATCACGTGGTGCTTTTTCACTCTTATATGATTCACCTTTTGCCTTAGCATTTTCGCGTTTCACCTCGGCTAGTACATCTTCATCAAAGCCAGGCAAAGTATCGTAGCTCAGCCTGACTTGCTCTGATTTTGCTAAATCAATGAAAATAACATCAGAACTCATTGGTTTAGTGTCTGCAACGCGGCGGCGAGCTTTTACCGGATCAATGTCACCGTTTTGACTCACATAGTTAGGCATGATGTCAGAGTCTGAACGACTAGGTTTATCATCTGTTATCACGGCGATTAACTTATCACCAGTAGGTGCTAAGCTAACCGAGATAAGCGTTTTTCCTTTACCAAGATAAAATTGATTATCTTGAATGCTTGCGTTATTCGCTTCTATCTTTTGATTTCTCGCTTCTCGATCTTTGCTGTTTTTGTGCGTTAGGGCGACGAATTGAATCAGTTTGTGTTGTTGTTCAGCGATATATCCATTTGGCTCTTTCACCCTTTCAGGCTTATCCGCTAAATGTAACTTTACCAGTTCTTTGGTTAAGCCTGTGGCTAAATCGAACGCAAATAGCGCATTGCCCGAACGGTAAGCTAATCGGTTATCACTTAAGAATTGCGGTGCATACTCATAGTTCGAAGAATGAGTAACTTGTGTCAAAGCGCCTGACTTCAGGTTTTTAACGAATATGTTGCCTTTAAATTCATAAGATTGTAGCGTCCTTTCTTTATTATAAATCGCGTTTGCAGCACCAACAGCGTGCAAATCCGACAGCGAAACTGCTTCGCTTGTTTGTACGCTACTGACTTTAAATAAATCTCTTAACTCTGAGCCAGCTTGCTTACGCTTATAGAAAATGGTTTTGCTATCGGCTCCCCAGTATGCGCTTTCTGGTTGTCTTCCTAACCAATCAGGATGCGCCATTGCTTGTTTTAAGGTGATCTGCTCACCACCGAAATCAACGGGAGTCGCAACGACTTGTGGAACTGGCGAGTTGGTTTCAACTTGTTGTGGTTTTGAGCTTACTTCAGTGGTTTGACAACCAGAAAGAAGTAAACCTGAAGCGACTGCCATCGAGATAAGAGAGAGTTTCAACATGTGACTTTCTTATAATAGTTAAATTTGCCTAATTTAAGCAGAAAGCCTGTGGAATATCGACAGATTTAAGATTAAAAGCACAATGGGCGGGACAAAAAAAAGGCCAGCATAGGGATGCTGGCCAAATACTCTCTGCGCTCACATAGTCGTTGATGGACAACGAGTATGAAATGAGGCCTATCCGCGCCTCACAATAGTAGACCGCACTATTAGAAAAGAGTTCCAAAAATAACAGTAAAAAATTTAATTTTTTATATTCAGCCTGAGTTCTTCCATTAAAGAGTGAGCTAACTCAATAATTATCAAAAGCTTAGGTTTTTTAGTTAACAATGGACCTTTTTAGCTAGAAACAGTAGTACTAATTCAAAATTAATTGCTGAGCGGTTTCCATAACCCTAGGGTAGTCTTTTTCAGGCAAGATATCAGCAAGCTCAGCCAATGCTTCACCTAATTTATGAAGTGAGTCTGCTGAAACGTTGATATGCCCCATTTTTCTGCCCGGTTTCGCATCTTTGCCATACCAGTGACTGGTTGCCCCCGGAACAGCAAGAACTTGCGATGGAATGTGACTTTGCCCTAACACATTTATCATCGCGGTTGGGCGAAGCAGGCTTGTATCACCAATCGGTAAACCGGCAACGGCACGAATATGGTTTTCAAACTGGCTCACATGGGCGCCTTGTTGTGACCAATGTCCTGAGTTATGTACCCTAGGCGCTATTTCATTAACCAATAATTGACCTTCAACATCGAAAAACTCAATAGCAAGTACACCAACATAGTCAAGTGCATTCGCGAGTTTTGCAAATGCGTCTTCCGCTTGCGCTTGAATATTGGCTTTCTCTTTGCCCGCAATTGATAGGGTCAGTACACCATTGGTATGCTGGTTTTCAGTCAACGGATAAATTTTACATTCGCCATTTTTAGCGCGCACACCAATAATCGACACCTCACGGTCAAACGGTATCATTTTTTCAGCAACGATAGAGTGAGGCTGTGCTTCAGTGCCTGCTTGCAAAAACTCGGACATTTCGGCCCAAGTACTATCTATTTCAGACTCTGATTTTACTCGCCATTGCCCTTTCCCATCATAGCCTGCCTGACAGGTTTTAACGACCAACGGCATGCCTAACTCATCAATCGCTTTGAGAAAATGCGTTTTATCCGTAATGATTTTGAAAGGAGCACAAGGCACAGATGTTTTATCTAGTAGTGCTTTTTCTTTCGCGCGGTCACCGCCGGTAGCTATTGCTTCTGCGCCAGGGTAGAACTTACCGCTTTGTTCGCAAAGCCCCAAAACATCATGTGGAATATGTTCAAATTCGGCAGTGATGGCATCAGCATTGTCAATGGCTTGCTGTAATGACTCTGGTGTTGTTGCAAAGGTAACGGGGTTTATTACCGTTTGGCTGCCAACATCATAAGCCAACACTTTTATATCAAGATGAGCTGACGATAGACTCATCATACGGGCTAATTGTCCCGCCCCTAAAACAAGAATATTCATGTTATTTCGCAGGATCTGGATTAGCTAGTACAGTTTCTGTTTGTTCTTTTCTGAACGCTTCTACTTTTGCAAAAATTTCTGGCTGCTGACAACCTAAAATTTGAGCCGCTAACAAACCTGCGTTTGCAGCACCAGCATCGCCAATCGCTAACGTACCTACCGCAACACCTTTAGGCATTTGGCAAATTGACAGCAGTGAGTCCACGCCATTTAGCGTTTTTGATTTTACGGGAACGCCAAGTACGGGCAGACTTGTAAATGCAGCTGCCATGCCCGGTAAGTGTGCAGCACCGCCGGCACCGGCAATGATAACTTTTATCCCACGTTCTGCTGCTGTCGAAGCATAGTCCGCTAAAAGCTGTGGAGTACGGTGAGCTGAAACCACTTTAGTTTCATAGTCAATACCAAATTTATCTAACATTTCAGCTGCATGTTGCATTGTAGGCCAGTCTGATTTTGAGCCCATAATGATGCCAACGGTCATAATAATTCCTCGACTAATTTTGAACGATACAGGGCTAAGGTCCTTCACACCTTAGCTGCGGGCATTATACCTGAGTTCGTCTTTAATGCGAAGAATCAACTTATTGCAATTACCACGCGATGGCACCCAGAGTTATTTAGACACTACCAATTCTTCAATACTTAATGCTTTGGCACGCTTAAAGTGAGAGAGAAACGTTTTAGGACCCATAATTAAGCATAACACCGCGAGACCACCTGGGATTAGCACCATTTTTAAAGCAGGGCCAAGAATATAGCTGTAAAAAAAGATAAAAGGGATGAACAGAATGTATCCGATGAATAAGCTCAAATATTGCATAATAACTCCTATTGAAATTTAATGAGCGCGCTCATTTATAATAGTGAGCACGCTCATTATTTGCAAACTTTATCTCTTAAATAATCTGGAATTGTGCTACACTCTCTTCGCAAATAAAAAGGTAACCATATGAAAAAAAGAGAAATTACGTACAATAAAATTCTCAGTGCTAGCTGGCAACTTTTTCAAGACAATGGTTTTGAAAATACCACTACTCGGCAAATTGCCCAAGCGGCAAATGTGGCGACGGGAACGGTTTTCTCTCACTTCCCTACTAAGCTCGACATGCTCAAAGTCGCAATGCATAACCAAATAGATGAACTAATTAATGAAGCGAAAACATCAGATGAGCAGCATAGTGCCAGCTTAAAGTTACGCCACTATGCAAAGTATTTATTTGCTTTTTATCTTCGCAATAGAGATTTCAGTAAAGAGCTGCTTTGTGGGATTATTTGGCATAGTGAATTCTTTACGGGACAACTCAATTTGTTCAAACACTTGTTATTCAGTGAGCAGGAATACAATGAGTTGAAAGCAACCGTTATGATGGATTGCTACTTTATGACCTTGTTAGAAGGGTTAAGCAATGACTGTAGCTCTGTTGATCAAATGCTGCATATATTATCTCAGAAGTTGAAATTGGTTAATCAATAAGCAGTATGATGTGTTCTTTATTGAATATTCATACGAATTTACTTGTGCTTTTGAACTTCTGACCATATAAAGCATCTAGGACTAGTGTAATAAGCAAGTGCTTGGGAAAAGTTACTTAGTTCCTTATTTTTGTCTAACGAGGTCAAAATGAAACGCGTCATCTTATTCCTTATCACTAACTTAGCAGTGATGCTTGTGTTAGGAATTGTGTTATCTATCTTAATGTCTGTGTTTGGTATTTCTAGCCGAAGCTATACAGGTATTATGGTTATTGCTGCCGTATTTGGATTCGGTGGTTCTTTTATCTCTCTTTACATGTCTAAGTGGATTGCAAAGAAATCTACAGGTGCCCATGTTATTGAGCAACCACGAAACGAAACTGAACATTGGTTAGTTGCTACTGTCGCAGAGCAAGCTAAAAAAGCAGGAATTGCGATGCCAGAAGTTGCGATTTATGACAGCCCTGAAATGAATGCATTTGCAACCGGGCCGAGTAAAAATAACAGCTTAGTTGCTGTGAGTACTGGTCTACTCCACAACATGGATCAAGACCAAGCAGAGGCAGTTCTTGCGCACGAAGTGTCGCACGTTGCAAATGGCGACATGGTTACACTTACCTTGATCCAAGGTGTTGTAAATACCTTTGTTATATTCTTCGCTAAAGTATTGGCGGGTATTGTTGATAACTTCTTGAATGGCGATGAAGAAGAGTCAGGTGGAAGCTGGACATATTTTATTTTTGATATGATATTCCAGATCCTCTTTGGTATTCTGGCTTCTGTTGTTGTCGCTTACTTTAGTCGTAAACGAGAATTTGCTGCTGATAAAGGTGCAGCGGATTTAGTCGGTGCGCAAAAAATGCGTTCAGCATTAGAGCGTTTGAAGCACAACCATGAATCGCAATTAGAAGGCTCAATGATGGCTTTTGGTATTGCTTCAGGTAAGTCTATTGCAGACTTCTTTGCTTCTCACCCGCCACTTGATGAAAGAATTAAAGCACTTTCGTAACTCTTTTCACATTCGTACTAGGGCAACGATTAAGTTGCCCTTTTTTATAACTCAATTTTATACAGATTATTTCCAACAGCGCAAAACCCCAAACGTTTGAGTAGGTTCAATGAACGAAGATTATCAGCCGATACATGCGCCAGAATCACATTGAGCTTAAACTCAATCTGGCTTTTGTTTGCAAATAGACAACGTAAAGCTTCAAACATCACGCCTTTACCCCAATAATCAGGTAGTAATTCATAGCCAATATGTAGGCCCTCAATATCACCGTCTTCGTGATAGAAACCAATACAACCAATCACCGCTTTAGTGCTTTTACACACGAGGCAAAAACGACCACCTATACCTTCATATTGACGCTCTATATCCATTTGGATCATGCATTTAAGGTCTACTTCAGTGAGGTTATCGCCGTAATCGTTATACGCTTTTACCTGCGGTAAATTAAGTAACGCTAATAACTGCGGATTATCTTTGTGCCTTATAGGTCTGATGACTAGCCTTGGTGTTTCAAATTCCATAAAATGCTCAGGTCTAAGTATCTGCCGCAATGGTAGCACTTATAGCAGCACATACACCTTTCAATATTATGATCGCTTGCATTGCTTTATAATTTAGCATTTTTGGAGAATGAATATGAGTCAAGAGTTCACCGTTATCCCACCAACGACAAAGGTTTACTGCCCAAAAAGAGGTGAAGGCTGGACTTTAACGGGCATTACAGGGATCGATGAAAATGCATCAGTGATGTTCTCAGGCGTACGCTATACCATCTCAGCAAGAGAAATCGTTGAGTCATTATTGCCAAACTTTAAAAATAGGCAAGAATCAAACAATTAGTACTTTTTAACTATTTAACTGTTGTAAAAGTGTAAATTACGATCAATTATAGCGCTAGATTGCAAAGTTAATAACGGAAGCGCCCGCCTTAAAGGATTAAGTCATCGCATTGAGTTGGACTCAATTGCGAAGACATTGCTTTGTGTTGTTTTAAGTTACAGGACGTAAACTTTTTAGGGCTCCTGCTATGTTAAAAGCATCACTTACAACACTTGGTTTTATCTCAATATTACTTTCCACATACACTTATGCAGATGGTTGCTCAGGTCAGGTTTTTGGTATTAACGCCGGCCGCGGCGATATTGGTATTTTGTTTGGCCTAGATGAGGGTGCAGGACAAGCCAGCGCCAATAGCCGAGCCGCTTTTAGTTCATCGGCACTTGCCTATGATACTAGCAGTGCGCGTTGGTACTATACATCTGCACCAAGACCAATCGATTATAAGGTTGATACCAGTAGCCTCAATTTGCCTGCTGATGCTGATATTCCCATTGAAGGTAAAAAACATCACTATGTTCAACTGGCATATTTTGACGGTAGCAGTCATACCATTGTGGGCAGAACAGCTTATTTGGTGGGATTGGCATATGACAGCACAAACGATAGGCTCATCGGAACGAGCTACGACTCTATTTACAACATAGATAAAAATACAGGGGAAGCAACTAAGCTCTCGGATCTCCCCTCACTAGCAGGAAAATACCGCGGCGATCTTGAGTTTTATAATGGTCGCTTGATTCTAGTCACGAGTGCAGCCGTCTACCAAGTTAATAGCAATGACTTTTCTGTGACTAAATTATCTGATCACGACCTAATTTCCGTTACAGGGGCAAGCGTTAATAGTAATGGAGAGCTTATTATCAGTCGCGTTATCATTAATGACGCCGGACACACCAACAAAAGCGCAATTTATAAATTAAACCCGGATACAGGAAGCACCTGCTATATCAATACATTACCAATACGAGTAAATGACCTTGCATATAACCCAAATGGCAGCAGTACATGCTATACCGTTTCTGGTTGCGGCGGCACACCTACCCCTCCTTCGCCACCGTCTTTTATGGTAAAGAGTATTGAAAACACGGTTTATGAAGGAAATACCCTTAGCTATCAAATTACCTTAAGTAAAGCCTTTGAGCAGGACGTCAGCTTTTCGGTGGCGGTCAATGATGTGACAACGCAATCAAATGACTACGTAGCACCACCTACTTCATTGGTAATACCTACGGGCAGCACAACTGCTACCATTCAAATAGCAACAATAGATGATACTGAGTACACTGGCGATCGGGAACTCTCTTTGGGCGTCACTGGCGTGAGCAATACCTCAGGCAATGAAACCCTATCGGGAAACATACTCGACAATGAAACTGCATGTGTGCCTGACAACTACACGCGGATCAATTACGCGTTTGTCAGAGAAGACTCGTTATTTAATAATGACTGGGGTATCAAAGTAAATGGCCAATATATTAAACTGCTTGATGAATACGGCAGTGCCAGCAGCTATGACATCCTTCAAGGACAATCCTTTACCTATGTGCTCGCTATTGATGGTAACAGTAATGCTCTATCAACCAAGTACCAAGTTTCAGGTACCAACCAACGTTGGGAAGATCAAAACGATAATGATTACAATGACTTTGAGGTTAGTGTAACAACACAAACCATTCAAAAAGGTTGCAATTAACAGACTCAAAGCGGCTTACTACTTTTAGAAGCCGCTTTGTTTAACCTGAACTCAGGATAAGAAGTTAGTTAATCCACTAAAATCACTAAGTTCAAAAGCGTAATATCACTCTAGCCAGAAGTTATTTCTTAATACAAGGCAAATTTGTGCGTCAATAGCTGGNTTTAACGCAGTAGTAAGGAATAACAGCTGCTAGAGAACAAATTATTATCCCGAGTTTAGGTTATTTAATACTAACTGGTGCCTGATTTAAGCTCAAACAACTCTAGTAACGCTGAACGAAGCTGTAGCTTTGGTGTGCCCTCGCTGTAAGGCGCTGTTGCAAGCAACGGACAGTCTAGACGAAGCTTTAAACTTTCAAGGTTTTCTTCAAATACAGACATCTCAGGGTCAATCTGATTTGCTATCCACCCCGCCAGATTCAGTCCTTTTTGCTTGATAGACTCTGCCGTTAAAAACGCATGATTCAAACAGCCTAACTTCATGCCAACCACTAAAATAACGGGAAGTTGTGCTCTGGCGACCCAATCATACAGATATTCATTGTCGTTAATGGGCAATGCCCAGCCACCTGCACCTTCACAAAGTATATACTCAGCGCCCAGTTGCTGAATCTCACTAAAGCGCTCGTGTAGCTTATCGACTGTAATGTCAACATTTACCTGTTTGGCAGCAATATGCGGGGCAATTGGCGGTGCAAAACAAAATGGGTTAACTTGCTCGTAAGTACCGTGCACCGTCGCAGCTTCCATTAAACTGATAGCGTCAACGTTCACTAGTTCACCAAATGCCTCTTCAGCATCTGCTGCAATCGGCTTAAAGCCAAAAGCTTTTTTACCGTGTTTGGCTAACAGTTTTAGTAATAAAGTAGAAATATAGGTTTTGCCTACTTCAGTGTCGGTCCCAGTTATAAAATATGCTTGATTCATTTCCTTAACTCCAAAAATCCGACTTGATAACTTACATCAAAACCATTTTCACTCTCAGGGTAGTTGCTCAGCAGCTGAGCGTAAGCTGACTTGCCTAACAAACCTTGTCGGCGAGAAGTGGTTTTTACATCGTTGGCACCGATATTTTTTACCGAGCGCAGCGCCTTTAATGGCGTGTCATAACTATCAATCAATAACGCTTCTTCCGCCCACGTCACAGCAAATCCGGCCTGTAGCGCAAGGGATTTCAGTGCAGACAGCGAATAAAATGAATTGATATGGCCACACTGATCGATGGCTCGCCATGCGCTATCGATTTCGTTTAACGAGCCGTCTAGCACTGAGCTTAGCAACACTCGCCCTTCTTTTTTTAGTACTTCATACAATTGCGCAAACAACGCTTGCGGGGAATTAGACCACTGAATTGCAAAATTACTAAAGACTAAGTCGATACAATTTGACTGAATAGCGAGTTTATCCATATCACAGCAAACACTATTTGTCGTATTTTCAGCGCTTGCCAACATAGCCAGGCTAAGATCCGCTCCAACATAATGATTCGTGAAGGCGTTTAATCTATGAAAGTTTTCATGTGGCCCGCATCCTAAATCGAGCAACCTAGGAAACATACGCACAGCACCAAGCTCGCTATTTTGCTGTGTTAAACGTGAAAAAAGTATATCTGCAGCCTGTTTTTGCACGTTAGCGTGTTGAGAGTATGATTGCGCGGCTTTTGAAAAGCACTTTGCTGTTTGCGTCTTTTGTGCTCTGCTCATGCTCCCTCCACTAAGGCCGAAACTAATTTGTCTATATCTTCGTGACTGTGCTGTGCCGTTATTGTTATTCGCAATCGTGCAGTATTTTGCGGCACAGTTGGTGGCCTAATAGCCCCAACCCAAAGCCCCTTTTCCTTAAGTTTATGTTGCGCCGCTAATACATTTTCACTGCTACCATACACAAGAGGCTGTATGGCCGTATCACTAGGGATGGGAGATAAGTTAGTTTGTGCAACTAACGACTTAAAATAGTCGATATTTACTTGTAATTTGTGTCTCGCTTCAGATGCAGCAAGCAATTTATTCAGTTGGCATAATGCAACGCTTGCCATAATAGGCGACAACGCCGTTGTATAGATAAACTCACGATTAAATTGCGTCATGTAATTTATCACATCATGACTCGCTAATACCGCAGCTCCTTGACAGCCCATCGCTTTGCCAAAGGTGATCACCAAAATTTCAGGTTTAATGCCGCTTTCAATCGTGCCAAGTCCTTGCGCTCCCACAACGCCAAACGCATGAGCATCGTCGACCATGAGCCACGCAGAATGAGACTGAGCCAGCACACTGATTTCAGATACTGGCGCTTTGTCTCCATCCATAGAAAACACCCCTTCAGTCACGATAAGTTTACTGTCGGCTTTGGTTTTTTCTAATCGAGACCTTAAGTGCGTCAAATCATTGTGATTAAAGCGAACAAGCTTAGCGCTACCCGCTAAACCACCGTCTAACAGGCTGGCGTGGTTGAGCTTATCTTGGAACACCGCAGCGCTTAATTGCTTTTCTTGGGGCGTGAACAATGCCTTTAACACACTGGTATTAGCGGCAAAACCGCTTGGAAATAACAGTGCTGCATCATAACCCAAAACGCTGCAAAGCTTATCTTCTAGCTGACGGTGAATATCAAGATAACCCGTAACAAGCGCCGAACTACGGCTTCCGGCTTCAGTGCATGCGAGCGTGTTAAATTCCAACGAGTCTGCAAGTCCCAGATAGTCATTGCTGGCAAAGTTAATATATTGCTGATCAGCAATTTTAATTCTACTTGCAGAGGCCTTTTCAACCACAATGCGTTTTCTTAGCAACCCTTCAGTGTGACGAGCTGCTAAGGCAGATTGAATATACTCAAACGACATTGATTAGTTGGCTTCGTAAAATAGCTCTGATGTCGCTTTGTCTGCAATTGCAGAGCTTAACGATGCTTCATAGGCCTCATCCGAATAATCTTCACGTTTTTCAGGGTTCATCCCAAGCTTTCTGATGAGATTCATATCGGCGTCTGCTTCCGGGTTTTCCGTGGTTAATAGCTTATCACCATAGAAAATTGAGTTAGCGCCAGCGAAGAAACACATAGACTGCATCTGTTCATTCATTGCCGTTCTACCTGCAGATAAACGCACGTAACTGTGTGGCATCATGATGCGCGCAACCGCGATAGTACGGATAAATTCAAAGTGATCGAGATCATCAACATTTTCAAGTGGCGTGCCTTTCACCTTAACAAGCATGTTAATTGGTACACTTTCTGGTTGCTTTGGCAGGTTTGCTAATTGGATCAGTAAGCCATAACGATCAGATGCCTGCTCTCCCATTCCTACAATACCACCAGAGCACACTTTCATTCCTGCATCTCTTACGTGATCAAGGGTATCAAGTCTGTCTTGATAAGTTCTTGTCGTGATAATTTGCTCGTAGTATTCAGGCGACGTGTCTAAATTATGGTTGTAATAATCAAGGCCCGCTTCTCTTAGCGTGTGCGCTTTTTGATTATCCAGTTTACCCAAAGTCATACAGGTTTCTAGGCCAAGCTCTTTAACTTCTTTCACCATTTTGGCGATATACGGCATATCTCTGTCTTTTGGATCAGACCAAGCGGCACCCATACAAAAACGCGTCGCGCCCTTTTCTTTCGCCAACTTAGCTTGAGTTACAACCTTTTCCACTTCCATCAAACGCTCTCGTTCAAGATCCGTTTTGTAATGACCTGACTGTGGGCAGTATTTGCAATCTTCAGGACAGGCACCCGTTTTGATAGACAGCAAAGTGGAGATTTGAACTTCATTGGGATTGAAGTTTTTGCGGTGAATACTTGCTGCATAAAAAAGTAAGTCGTTAAAAGGCATGGTGAACAGTGTTTTTACTTCTTCATGTGTCCAATCGTGTCTTAGCGCGCCTAATTCCATATTTTCATTCTCTTTTTGTTCTTGCCTAAATTTACAACACGAGTATTTTCTAGTGATTAAATTTAGCGCAGTCAAACTGACGGTGATTGGCTTAGTCTACTTCTTAGCTTAGTATTGTCAACGTTACATGCGCCCACAAGGTTTACAAATGAACAATAAACAAACAATCGATATTGAATTTGATCGCAAGCATATATGGCACCCCTATACATCAATGATTGACCCTCTGCCCGTCTATCCGGCCGCAAGAACATTCGAGAACAAAATTGAGCTTGAAACTGGCGAAACGCTCATTGACGGTATGGCATCCTGGTGGAGTGCTGTGCATGGTTATGGTCATCCAGAAATAATCGCTGCGATAAAAAATCAAGCAGACACGATGAGCCATGTCATGTTTGGGGGCCTAACTCATCAGCCAGCCGTGGAATTATGCAAACTACTCGTGGAGCTAACCCCAGCCCCACTTAATCGAGTATTCCTAGCCGACGGCGGCTCAGTCAGTGTTGAAGTTGCAATCAAAATGGCGATTCAGTATTGGTTGAGTAAAGGCAAAACGAATAAAACCCAAATAATGACAGCCAAAAAAGGCTATCACGGTGATACATTCGCGGCGATGAGCGTTTGCGATCCTGTGAATTCGATGCACGCGATGTACCAAGGCTTTTTACCTGAGCAAGTGTTTGTCAATGCCCCTAGAAGTGAGTTTTACGGCAGCCAAAGTCAAGATGAACTTAACGCGTTAGAAACCGCATTTGCTGCCCATCATGAAAAGGTCGCGGCATTTATCATCGAACCAATAGTGCAAAATGCGGGCGGCATGAACTTCTACCACCCAGAATATCTCAAGGCGATTCGAGCGCTATGCGATAAGTATGAGGTGCTACTAATTTTAGATGAAATTGCGACTGGATTTGGCCGTACAGGTAAAATGTTTGCCTGTGAACACGCAGGGATCTCACCGGATATTATGTGTGTTGGCAAAGCGCTTACTGGCGGAAACATGACGCTCGCGGCCACTTTGACAACAGGAGAAGTGGCTTTAGGTATTAGCCAAGGCGAAGCGAAAGTGTTAATGCACGGACCAACTTTTATGGGAAATCCGCTGGCGTGTGCCGCCGCTGTAGCTAGTTTAACCATCTTAAAGCGCCAAGAAACAATGGCCAATATTGAACGAGTCGCGAGCGCGCTTAACGCACTCAAGCGCTGTCTTAATCTAAGTGCAGTCACTGATGTCAGAGTCCTTGGTGCGATTGGTGTGGTGGAAGTAGAAAGGGTTGTTGATGTTGCAAAAATCCAAAAGTTCTTCATTCAACAAGGTGTATGGATAAGACCATTTGGAAAGCTTATTTATATTATGCCGCCTTATATCACCTCAAATGAAGATATAGAATCACTCATTGACGCAATTTACGCTGCCATTGAAGGCAAACACTTCTAAAACACATTAAAATTGGAATTAGGTCTATTTCATGACCTAATTTCGACAATGTAATCTAAAACGATGGCGCATAATCCGCAAAATTGCGTTATTTCGAACTTTCCTCGCTTTGTACCTGAAATGATATCAATGGCATGTTACCATGGCCGTTTTTATTATTAGCAAGTGAGAAAAGAGACATATTATCTATGCAGCAAACCGTCAAATTGCAGCCAGCTGAAGCTTATCAGCCCCCTCGTTTTACTGTTTACCAACACCGCCAAATCGATAAGATAGAGCAACTGGATAAACTGCCTGAACACCTTCGCTTTCAAATGAAAGTCGTCGCCAACGTGTTTCCTTTTCGCGTTAATAACTTTGTCATTGAAGAGCTCATCGATTGGGATAAAGTGCCTAACGACCCTGTTTTTCAATTAACTTTCCCACAGCGTGGCATGCTGGATGACGAGTCATACGAGCAAATGGCTGACTTGTTAAGTCGCGAACATACACCAGAAGAAGTGTTTAACCTTGCAACCAAAATTCGTCAAAAGTTAAACCCGCACCCAGCAGGTCAAATGGAAAAAAATGTTCCTGAGTATGAAGGTGAACGCGTAGACGGGATCCAACACAAATATAAAGAAACAGTGTTGTTTTTCCCGTCTCAAGGGCAATACTGCCACTCATATTGCACTTTCTGCTTCCGCTGGGCGCAGTTTGTTGGCAAGGCTACCCGATTTAACAATAACGACGCCGAGCTGCTCCACAATTACCTAGCCGAACACACTGAAGTGACTGATCTATTGATGACTGGTGGCGATCCTATGGTAATGCGCACCGTTAAATTGCGTAAATACCTAGAGGCGCTAAAAGAGCCAAGGTTTGACCATATTCGTACCATCAGGATCGGCACTAAATCTCTCACTTTTTGGCCATTTAGATACGTCACCGATCCGGACGCACAAGAGTTGTTAACCTTACTAAAAGAGCTGGTTGATGCCGGAAAGCATGTGTCAATCATGGCGCACGTTAACCACAAACAAGAACTGCGTACTGAAGTCACACGTGAAGCGATTAAACTTATCCGCAAAACAGGTGCACAGATCAGAACACAAGCACCACTTCTAAATAATATAAATGTAGACGCTGATATGTGGGCTGACATGTGGAAAGAGCAAACACAGCTTGGCATGATCCCCTACTACATGTTTATCGAGCGTGATACCGGCGCTAAGCGTTACTTTGAAATCCCGTTACACAAAACGTGGGAAACATTCCGTGAAGCTTATAAGCAAGTCTCTGGTGTGAGCCGCACAGTTCGAGGTCCTTCAATGAGTGCGGGTCCAGGTAAAGTTGAAGTGTCTGGCGTAACCGAAGTCGCGGGCGAAAAAGTATTTGTGCTGCGCTTTATTCAAGCTCGAAACCCTGACTGGGTGCAGCGTCCGTTCTTTGCCAAGTTCGACGAAAATGCCCACTGGTTGGATGACTTAAAGCCAGCATTTGGCGAAGAAAAATTCTTCTGGCAGGACGAGTACGACGCCATGTAAATGTGAAAATATCAAAAAAGCCAGCAAATTTCTGGCTTTTATTTTATTTGGCGCATTTAAATAACCTAGGGTTTGGATAAGGGCTGGGTTAACTCATTGCTTTTAATACTAAGTATAATTATTTCTTTATCTAGCCAGAGCGTTTTACGGATAACTGGCTGCTAAAAGCATTAATTTAAATAAGTCTTAACTGTATCTATCAGGTTTGATTGCTAGAAATTAATCAAATCTGACTGTCGAATAAGGGCCAAATTCGGCCGTTCAACAGCAACATCATATCTTAAACCTAATTGCGATAACGGACACTCGACTGACTCGTATTTGGACAAAATGTTTTAGGTCGTCGGCTGTGTCAGGCGAATTTCGCATAAAATTTCTATGGGCTAACGCCGTCGTAACCGGCTAAAACTAGTTGGCTAAAATTTGTGAGGCACGAACAAAGCCAACTATTTTTGTCCGAGCTTACAACTTTGTTATGAACCGCACCCAGTTGGTATAACTTCTTTAACATCAATAGCGATTGGTAAGTCATTCACCAATTTATATACTGAAATCTTACATGATTGAAAAGCGATGCCTGTCCATAATGCAGAAATACCTTTGCCACCGATCCGCTCATTTACTAAAACATAATTACCACCGAGTTCAGGAGTAAAGTTTACAAAAGGCCAACATGATTTTTCCCAGCCTGAATTGTGCCACTTTATGATTGAGGTCAATGTAATAGGCTCATTAGCAGCTACTTTAATTATTGTGTTTCGTTCGATTTCGCTAAAGGTTGTTTGTGGCCCTGAATTCGTACAGACCACGGGCTCTCCGTTGAAAGGAACCCCTTCCTTAGTCTCATATTTTTTATCCGCGCTAAATTCTATAGTGGCAAAATTTTGGTCTGTAGTATTCTTATATTGCGGAAGCTTTGTGCCAAAAGATTGTTCTGATAATGAAGTGATAGCACACCCAGTGAGTGCAAGTAATGGAAATATAACTACCAATGCCTTAAATTTCACATTTATCTCCTGATAGGTTCTGTTCATAACGCCGCAAGCATCGGTGCGAAGCATCCGACTGCCTTGCCTTGTTAGGCACTTGGCACCCTAAGTTCATAGCTCGTGTATTTTTGACCAAACATCGTGCTTTCGTACACCCGTGATGCTATTTTTGTAAGAAACTTGTATTCAGGGCGAGTATTAAACAAATGCAAAACTACAATTCCGTGGCCCAACTCTGAAGCCCATATCATCATGTCTTTAAACACGGCAGTACCAATTCCCCAGTAGGCTTCATTCAAAACTACTGCGAGCTCATAGGATTCATTTTCAAACTGGATTCCACACCAACCAGCAACAGCCCCATTTACACGTATTCCTCTTACTTTACATCCTTTGGCTGAATCTACACTAAGCTTGCTTGAAACCCATTCAGCCAAAGATTGTTCGTTGAATTTATCGTGTGATACCAAGTGCTCACGGATCTTGTCTTTATTTAAGATTGAAAGCAATTCACCCTGATCAAGATCTTGCAAATTTGTATATTCTATTTTTATCATAAATGAACTTATTGTTGCCTAACGCCATGCGCAGCGGAACAAACCGGTCCGACTGGCTCTACTGGTTATATGATTTCGAGGGCATCAGCTCAAATACCAACATCTGAGACGCTTCCATAATCGAAGACAATGGATTTTCTCTGCAATAATTATCAATATAGGCCATTGCGGCATCGGAATCAGTCACTTTTTGCGCTTTTCCTGAAGCCTCTAGAACCAAGCCAGTACCGGTAATGAAACCTAAAACCCACACCTCTTGGTATCTGGAATTCATAGACTTGCTAGCTCTTTCTTTTGTCCATTGGCCACATGAATTGTTCCCAAATCCATATGTCATTGCCGCATGAGATGAGAACGATGAAATAGAAACAATAAGTGCAATGGCAACAGTTTTCACATTAAACATTTGAATCCTTATTTTTTATCAATATTGCATTAGCTAGTTTAAACCTTATCGGTGCGACTGCAATTCCTCTAAAAGAGCATCAAGACTTTCCACTAAATCCACATCTACCGAATTTACATTCAGTGCGCTAACCAGATAGTCTTCGACACTATTATTCGCTCAATTTCCGGTATTTCTTGGAGCCAGGTCTTTGACAGCAACCTGTTCAATTCTTCCGCTTCAGACGGTGACAGCACTTCATCATCCTGGAGCAACAAATCGCTGAAGCAACAAATCGCTGACACCCACCTCTAATTTGCACCTTCCTAAGATACCACCTAAGCTTTAGCTCTGCACTCAATGGGTTGAGGTGTAGTGGTCAACTAATTCCGGACAGTGAATTAAGTTTTTCTTCTGCTACTGCTGGAGCTTGCATATCGTT
>NZ_NSDG01000016.1 GCF_002289345.1 Pseudoalteromonas sp. HM-SA03
AGCCGCTGCTACGGCATTTAGGTACGCTTCCGCCCTTAGGTTGCAGCTCCTAAATGCTGGTTTTAGTTTGCATAAAAGATCGCGAGGTGAACTCGCTCCTACCACGTTAACCCACGGTGTTTATGTCTTCGCGGCTAAAACCATGTCTGAACCATTCTGTCGCGGCGTAAAGCCGCTGCTACGGCATTTAGGTACGCTTCCGTCCTTAGGTTGCAGCTCCTAAATGCTGGTTTTAGTTTGCGTAAAAGATCGCGAGGTGAACTCGCTCCTACCACGTTGGCCCACGGTGTTTATGTCTTCGCGGCTAAAACCATGTCTGAACCATTCTGTCGCGGCGTAAAGCCGCTGCTACGGCATTTAGGTACGCTTCCGTCCTTAGGTTGCAGCTCCTAAATGCTGGTTTTAGTTTGCGTAAAAGATCGCGAGGTGAACTCGCTCCTACCACGTTGGCCCACGGTGATTGCGTTTTCTCGGCGTAAAGCCACATCTGAACCATTCTGTCGCGGCGTAAAGCCGCTGCTACGGCATTTAGGTACGCTTCCGTCCTTAGGTTGCAGCTCCTAAATGCTGGTTTTAGTTTGCGTAAAAGATCGCGAGGTGAACTCGCTCCTACCACGTTGGCCCACGGTGATTGCGTTTTCTCGGCGTAAAGCCACATCTGAACCATTCTGTCGCGGCGTAAAGCCGCTGCTACGGCATTTAGGTACGCTTCCGCCCTTAGGTTGCAGCTCCTAAATGCTGGTTTTAGTTTGCGTAAAAGCTCGCGAGGTGAACTCGCTCCTACCACGTTGGCCTAAGGTGTTTATGTCTTCGCGGCTAAAACCATGTCTGAACCATTCTGTCGCGGCGTAAAGCCGCTGCTACGGCATTTAGGTACGCTTCCGCCCTTAGGTTGCAGATCTTAAATGCTGGTTTTAGTTTGCGTAAAAGATCGCGAGGTGAACTCGCTCCTACCACGTTAACCCACGGTGTTTATGTCTTCGCGGCGTAAAGCCGCTGCTACGGCATTTAGGTACGCTTCCGCCCTTAGGTTGCAGATCTTAAATGCTGGTTTTAGTTTGCATAAAAGATCGCGAGGTGAACTCGCTCCTACCACATTGGCCTAAGGTGTTTATGTCTTCGCGGCTAACACCATGTCTGAACCATTCTGTCGCGGCGTAAAGCCGCTGCTACGGCATTTAGGTACGCTTCCGCCCTTAGGTTGCAGATCTTAAATGCTGGTTTTAGTTTGCGTAAAAGATCGCGAGGTGAACTCGCTCCTACCATGTTGACCCACGGTGATTGCATTTTCTCGGCGTAAAACCACGTCTGAACCATTCTGTCGCGGCGTAAAGCCGCTGCTACGGCATTTAGGCACGCTTCCGCCCTTAGGTTGCAGCTCCTAAATGCTGGTTTTAGTTTGCGTAAAAACTCGCGAGGTGAACTCGCTCCTACCACGTTGACCCACGGTGTTTATGTCTTCGCGGCGTAAAGCCACATCTGAACCATTCTGTCGCGGCATAAAGTCGCTGCTACGAAATGGTTTGACCTTTTAAATTACGGCTACAGAATTGCAAATATTCCGCTATGAAAGTGTAATCTTTTTAGTAACAAGCAGGCTGAGGTTTACAGTCAAACCAGAGTACACCCTTTTTATAACAATTAAATAAGAATAAAGGATGAAGTTTTCATTGTACCTTTTTTATTGTACAGTTATCAACAACGATTTGCGCATAATGGTTAAGCAGCTTAATTAATAAAATGCTACGAAGCTCTCCATCTGGTTGTTGATATATGGCGTGAATATCTTTGTAACAGCCGCCTGTCAACTGAACCAAGTCGCCTTCTTGCAGGTCGAGCTCATCCGCTATTTCATTTTTATTCATTAGTTGAGCGACGAGTTCATCTGGCACCATTTGCAGATCAGTACCATAGCGAATAAAGTCAGAAACACCGCGAGTGTTTTTTACCGCAGAAAAATGAGAAGAATGTGGATCTAGCTTAACAAATAAATATCGTGGAAAAAGCGGTTGCTCCACCGCTTTTGAGCAGGAGGTTTTTCTTTTTATGAACGTTGGGAAGCAAGACTCTATCCCTTGATTTTGAAGATTTGACTGTGCTCTGTGTTCTTGTTTTGGTTTACAGTAGAGCAAATACCAGCATTCCATGCGTTGCGTTCCCTAAAAAATAAGCCTAACTAATTTAGGCCTACTATTATACGTATATTCTCAATTAGGTCTAGCCTAGTCACTACCAAAAAGGTCTCTCGTGTAGACTTTTTCGGTAACGTCTTGTAACTCTTCGACCATACGATTAGAAACGATTACATCACAACTACATTTAAATACATCTAGGTTATTTTCTACTCTAGAATTAAAGAAAGTTTCCTCTTTCAGTACTGGCTCATAAACCACTACCTCGACTCCTTTAGCTTTTATTCTTTTCATCACACCTTGAATAGAAGAAGCTCTAAAGTTGTCCGACTCTGCTTTCATTATTAAACGATAGATCCCCACTACCTTAGGTTTTTTTTGCAAAATAGACTCGGCAATAAAGTCCTTTCTTGTTGTGTTTGCATCAACAATTGCTTGAATTATATTATTAGGTACGTTTTTGTAGTTGGCTAACAATTGCTTCGTGTCTTTTGGCAAGCAATAGCCACCATAGCCAAATGATGGATTGTTGTAATGACTACCAATCCGAGGGTCTAAACACACCCCCTCAATTATCTGCCTAGCGTTTAAGCCATGAGATTCAGCATAGCTGTCTAGCTCATTAAAGTAGGCTACGCGCATCGCCAAATAAGTATTCGAGAATAATTTGATCGCTTCGGCTTCAGTTGACCCACTAAAAAGCACATCAATATCCGTTTTTAATGCCCCCTGTTGAAAAAGGTTAGCTAAAACTTGTGCATGTTCTGATTTAGCACCAACTATTATCCGTGATGGATATAAATTATCGTGTAGCGCTTTCCCTTCTCTTAAAAATTCAGGAGAAAATATAATACTCTCATAGTTAAACTGCTCCCTAGCTTTACGAGTGAAGCCCACTGGTACTGTTGACTTTATGACGATCTTCGCCTGAGAATTGATAGACAGCAATTCACCTATTACATCTTCTACACTAGTTGTATTAAAAAAGTTTGTCTTAGGATCATAATCAGTTGGTGTAGCGATTATAACAAGTTCGGCGTTACCAAAAGCACTCTTTGCACATGTCGTGGCTACTAATTCGAGCTTTTTCGAACACAGATACTCTGAAATCTCAGGATCATGGAAAGGCGAAATTTTATCATTCACCAAGCGCACTTTGGACTCGTTAATATCTAGCAATGTAACTTGATTATGCTGCGCGAGAAGAATTGCGTTGGAAAGCCCAACATAACCTGCACCAACAACTGTTATCTTCATAGTTTTAGCCTCTTTTCAACTCTCAGCTTACTATAAGTAAAGAAGATGACAGTTAAGTGGACGCATTTAGCTCTCTAGCTGACTTTGCACTCGAAGAACCATAATATTTCAACCGCTCCGGATACAACGCGGTCATAACAATAATCAGTCCAACAATAGCATACACACTATTCATCGAGCTGACTGATGCTCCATTTAAAAATAAAATACTAATACAGGCAAGCCTTGCTCGCGGTGAAACATCGCTCAATTTGAGTAACTGATTCACTGCCAAAAAGATAAATAATAATCCTAAAAAGCCATGGTCAAATATTGCTCTAGTGAGATAAGTGTGCAATATAACTGAGTAACACACTCCTGGCTTACCCGCACTGAATAGTGATTGGTAATACTGAAGCCTTGTGCACACAGTTTCGGGCATGGCTGTAAGTGTTTGCGAACCAATCAAATATTCTTGCCATCCCCAACCTGAGATCGCTTTCAAAAAGCCTTGAAAGAAAACCACCCTATCGATTGCTTCAATATCACCGCCCGACAGACGACTAATAAAGGTTGCTGCGACACCGGCTGCGATTATAGCTACAACAAGCAACTTAATCATGGTCTTCCAACCAAAATCTTTAATATAGAAAATAGTGAACATTGCGAGAAAGCAGATCACACCAGAACGAGAACCTGAAAGAAAAGTAACCACTCCTAATGCCATCCAGTCAAACAATGACAAGGAGCGATTAAAGCCCCATATTGCACACCCTAATAGTAGTACAAACATGATTTCATAGTTGTTTTCGGTAAAAATACCTGGGCGACCTTCTTGCCCAAGGCCAATCCAAATGACGTACTTAATGAAGAACAGTACCAGAAGGATGTGCCAAAAGCGCCGCAGTAGCTTTTCCTCAAATAACACTTTAGAGGAAAAAAATGACAATAAAGCGAGGTAAAAAAAAGTTTTATAGGCAATAAAGTAATCAACAGGATGAATACCACGAACCTTGGCTAAGGCTAACGTAATAATCAAATAAAGCAGGCTGCAGCTGAACACTAGCCATGCGCTTGGGCACATGCGCTTAGCAACAAACAAAAAAGTGCATAAAACCAGCAATTCGAAAATAGCATTAGTTGGCAACACATGGTATTTACCAATAATACCAATACTCATGATTGCTAATGTTAGAAAGAAAAACAAAAACTGCTTTCTAACCATGCTTATCTCCGATGCTTTAAAGCCATATAACTACGAGCGATCCAGCTCTTTGGCATTATTAGTAAGAAAAAAGCAGCTACGCGATACCTATCCCATTGTAATAAAGGGTGGGTTAGCAGAAGCTTCAATGCTTTCATGCGATTACCAATGAGTAAATTACTTTTTACACTGCTCATCACGGTAAGATGTTGTAGGTATCTAACACTTCCAATAAGCTCAGCTGGCACAATATCATCATCCAGCAAACGCTGAAATTCAAAAATATGTGGAGATGGCTGCTCAAAGTCCGACGGCGACTGCCCAACACTAGAAGCCGTTAAATCATACATCACAGACACTGACTTATCGTAAGCAATTGGCCACTGACAAGCAACGCTACCCCATACGGCCTGATCTTCACCGAGGCTTAACCCCTCTTTAAACCCGCCTACTTTTAGCAAGCTATCTTTTGCAATGCAAACAGATGACGAGGTTATCGGTAAATCAGCATTACAACACGCTAAAAAATAATCTTGCAGCAACCCTCTATTTTCTAGCAAATGTTGGTTTTTGGCCGCTCGCTTCCCCTCCACTGTATTGAACTCATAGCCAGTACAAAAAATACGTGCATCGGGAAAGGTTTGATAAAGAGATTGGATATTAGACAAAAAGTCATCATGCCAAACATCATCAGCATCCAAGAATGCGACAAACTCAGCGTTAGCAGCATGAACACCAACATTTCTTGCAGCAGAAACGCCTTTGTTAGCCTGCTGTAATAATCTCACCTTACTACTGTTTATTTTTTCAACTACACTCGCTCCAGCATCAGTGGACCCATCATCTACGACAATGATCTCACTCGCGGGATGTTTTTGAGATAGTACAGAATGAACAGCTCGTTCAATATATTCGGCTTTATTAAAAAGCGGAATAACTACAGAAATATTCATTCTTTTAAGCACTCACAAGCAAAATTATTCGGCACTGTCGGCGCATAAATATCCATGCATAGGCAGACTCAATACTGACTTAGCCAGCTTTTCAGCAACCGGAAAATCACCTTCCTTATGACCTAAATGCTCAAATGCACTTTGCTGATGCATACAGGTGCCATAGTAAATCATGGTCGGAATACCTTGTTCTTTATATGATTGCATTACCTGTTCACGATTATCTACTTGGATAGTGTATTGCGCCCATGAACTCAAATATCCCTCAGGCACAAAAGGCGTGACAAACTGCGACTGTAAATCATTGGTGTAATTCTTGGCGGCACGGTTACGATTTTCCAACTCGGTAGGAAAAGCAGCAAGCTTCTCCAATAAAATAGCTGCTTGAATTGTATCTAATCGGCTATTCATACCGATGCGAACATTATCGTACTTGTCTTTACCTTTACCATGAACTCGTAGCGACTGTAATAATGCAGCATATTCATCATTATCGGTAAATAACGCTCCACCATCACCATAGCATCCTAATGGTTTAGCTGGGAAAAAGCTGGTTGTAGCTATGTCGGCAAAAGAGCCTGCACGTTTGCCATCAATCTCACCACCAAACCCTTGCGCTGCGTCTTCAATAATCTTTAGTTGATATTTATCCGCAATTTTTTTAATCGCTGGATAATCAGCAGGTAAGCCGAATAAATCCACAGCCATAATCACTTTAGGTGTCAATTCTCCAGCGTCAATAACCTGCTTAATCCGGTTTTCAAGATCGATTGGACAAATGTTGAATGTTTTTTCGTCAGAATCGACAAATACGGGAGTCGCTCCCGCAAAAGCGATAGTCTCAGCGGAAGCAAAAAATGTAAATGTTGGACAAAAGACGGCATCTCCGGCTTTCACATCTAATGTCATCAGAGCTAAAGACAGCGCGTCAGTACCGTTGGCACAAGTAATTGTATGTTTTACGCCTACATAATCAGACAATGCGGCTTCAAGCTCTTGTACTTCTGGCCCCATAATGTACTGACCATGCTCTAATACCGCTGTGATCCGTGTATCTATTTTTGTTTTTAAATGCTGATACTGTGCAGCTAAGTCGATAAATTGCATTACATCATTCCATTAAAATTGATGACTAAGTTGGTTTCCGTTTAGTACGTACTGCTCGCCAGTATGCGGACACACACAACGGCCTTCGCCTTCAAGGGGCAAGTCTAGTTGCTCGCCATATTTACTGATCCAACCGATTTGCTTCGCAGGTACTCCGACCATGAGCGCAAAAGGAGGAACGTCTTTATTAACCACAGCGCCGGCACCAATCAATGCATACGAGCCGATGGTAACCCCACACACGATAGTGCAATTTGCACCAAGCGTTGCGCCTTGCTGGACGCGAGTATCTCGGTATTCACTTTTGCGCTCTATAAACGATCTCGGATTATAGACGTTAGTGAATACCATGCTCGGACCACAAAATACATCATCTTCTAGATAAACGTTGTCATACACCGACACGTTGTTCTGGATTTTAACGTTATTACCAATCTCTACTTTATTACCGACAAAAACATTTTGCCCAAGCGAACAGCCGGCACCAATTTTGGCTCCGCCACAAACATGTGCAAAATGCCAAACTCGAGAACCCTCTCCTATCTGAGCGCCGTCATCCACAATCGCGCTATCATGTTTTTGGTAGGCCATTAGAGCTTGCCTTGTAAAAACGGATGAACATCCGCTTGTGATTCGATATGCACTTTACCTTGGCGGATTGCATTTACGGTTTCGATACAGTGACGTGCGTCTTCTAAGCCATAGCCTCTGCCAGCTAAAATTTCTTGATAAGAAACAGTATGAAGATCGGTAAAGCCGCCCGAAAACTCTAATTCTTCACCATCACAAGTGATTGAGCGATAAGTCGGTTGCTTACCTTTAACGATTTCTGGTAGATCTTCAGCATCAATAGACAAAAACCATTTTACTCTGGCATTTTCATACTCTAAATAACCAGCCGCTTTGTCATTGTTCATGAAATGCAATTCGTTGCGCTGTAAGTCACCAAAAATAAAATGCAGCATGTCAAAAAAGTGAACACCGATATTCGTCGCCACGCCAAAAGATTTTCTAGGATCGCCTTTCCAGCTTTGCATGTACCACTTACCACGAGAAGTAATGTATGTTAACTCTACTTCGTGCTTGTCGGTATTGGACGAACTTGCGACTTTATCTTTTAGATCTAAAATAGCTTGGTGATGTCTTAGCTGTAAGATATTGAATACTTTCTTGCCGGTTTCTTGCTCAACCTGAATAAGATCATCAAGTTCAGCGAGCGTCGGTACTAAAGGTTTTTCACATATCACATCACAGCCCAAACGCAGACCAGCAGTAATGTGCGAGTGGTGTAGATAGTTAGGTGAGCAAACAGAAACATAGTCAAGCTTCGTCGCTTCATTGCGCTTCAGCTGATACGCATGGTCATAGAAGCACTCAAACTCTGTGAAAAACTCACTTTGCGGTGAAATACTATCGATGATACCCACAGAATCATTGATGTCATAGGCAACCGACAACAGATTACCAGTTTCTTTAATGGCTTTCATATGACGAGGTGCGATATAGCCCGCCGCACCAATTAATGCAAAATTCTTCATCTTTTCCATTGCTCTGTTATAGCCTTATATCTGCATCTTGTGGGTTTAATACATGTTTAACATCGTATAAAACATGGTCTTCTTTACCGAATGCTCTGATCTTTTCCACGCCCCACTCCTTAAACTCAGAGTGATCAACCGCGAGGATAATACCATCGTATTGACCGTACTGTATCTGATTGACAAGTTGTATACCGTATTCTTGTTCTACTTCTTCTGTATTCGCCCATCCATCGTATACATCAACTGACATATTGAAATCTTGAAGTTCGCGCACTACGTCAATAATTTTAGTGTTTCTCACGTCAGGGCAGTCGCCTTTAAAGGTAAACCCAAGTACGAGTACCTTAGCTTCATCTATATGAATTTTACGGCTTGAAAGCTTCTTAACTAGCTGTGTCGCAACGTATTCGCCCATACCATCATTGATGCGACGTCCGGCAAGTATGACCTCTGGACGATAACCAACTTCTTCCGCTTTAAAGGTCAGATAATAAGGGTCAACACTGATACAGTGACCGCCGACAAGTCCTGGCTTAAATTTCAAAAAGTTCCATTTTGTGCCTGCAGCATTTAGTACTTCTTCTGTATCAATATTCAAGCGATTGAATATTTTCGCAAACTCGTTAATCACAGCTATGTTTAAGTCACGCTGGGTGTTCTCTATCACTTTCGCAGCTTCTGCAACCTTAATTGAAGATGCTTTATGCGTACCAACGGTGATAATTGAGCGGTACATCTCGTCGATAAAGTCAGCAACCTCAGGAGTCGAACCAGAAGTGATCTTAGTAATTTTTGTTAAAGTATTAACTTTGTCACCCGGATTGATTCTCTCCGGTGAATATCCAGCAAAGAAGTCTTGATTAAACTTAAGACCTGAGTCCTTCTCAATGATAGGAATACAGACTTCTTCTGTTGCACCTGGGTATACTGTGCTTTCGAAAATTACGATGTCGTTACTGCTGACATGACGAGCCACCAATTCCGACGCCTTACGAAGTGGGTTAAGATCCGGCGCATGTGTATCATCAATCGGCGTAGGAACAGTAACGATAAAAATGTTACATGCGGTTAAGTCATTTTCGTCACAAGAGTAAGAAAGCTTAGCCGCTTCAGTTAGCTGTGTCTCATTCACTTCTAACGTTGCATCAAACCCGTCACGTAATTGCTCAATTCGACGTTTATTGATGTCAAATCCAACAACGTCAAAATATTTACCAAATTCAGCTGCTAACGGCAGACCTACATATCCAAGGCCAATAATGCCTATTTTTTTTGTTGGTGAAGGAGAAAACATACTTTTCCTATTTCTCGCGAGGGTTGGCTTCTTCGATTGACTGAGTGCGTTTATTTTTCATTTGTGCGCGCAGATAGCTAACAACAAACTTAGGGTATTCTCTTACAAGCCTTTGACGAACATGCTTGTGCAATACCGCTCTTTGCAACCAACGTAATCCAAGTTTTTTTACTAAAGGGTGATAATAGTCAGCTTTAATTGCTGACTGCTCAATAAATCCGCCACAAGTGAACAGTAACGCTGGAGTATCTAAAGCTTTTTTTAATTCAACAATAAATTCGTCTTGCTTTGGAGTCCCCATACCACAAACAATAATTTCTGGCTGCTGCTGATTAAGATCAGCGATGACTTGTGACTTAAGTGCCGCATCATTTATATAACCATGATGCTTAAAAACAACATTGAGATCAGGAAACATGCTGACGTAATTTTTGACGGCGACATCAACTAAGGTCGGTTTTGCGCCAATAAAGGCTATGCGTTTTCCTGTTTGATTGGCGAAGCGTAAAACATCGACTGCTATCGAAGAAAAATCGAAGCTTAATCGCTGAATTTTATTTTGGTTAAAAGTGTTATGTAATTTTGTATGCAACGAACCATCAGAAAAAATAACGTCCAGTCCCGATAATAGACGAGCATTTTTACTCAATAGTGAGTATGAAAATGGATTTACAAAAGTCACAGCGATACTACGCGGCAACCCTTTTGTACTCTCATCTAGTAATTTATCAAATACTGTTTTAGAGGACAGTTTGTTATCTAACACTTTTGAATGAATCAAATTACGCCTACACTATCTGTTAATTTAACTTATCTAAAATACGCTTGAGCTTACTCTCCATGCTCAGGTTTTCTTCCGCATACTTTCTTAACTCACCTGGTGACATTAGTGTTTTAGTCGGTAACTCACAAATCAGCGCCGTAATGTCATTCGTGCTATCACTATTACTTACCATCAAGCGAATATCAGAGTTCGCTGGGAAATCAGGATCATTGGCAGCACCAATGACACTTAACCCTCTTGCTACATACTCTCTGGCTTTCAACACTGAAGCTTCATCAAGCCCTATGCGATACAAACCAAGGCTCGCAATGCCTATATGCGCATTGTTAAACTGTGCATCTAACCTAGCGCCCGATAAAAATCCCGTAAACTCAACTTGCGAATCAATTTTTAATGATTTTGCCAGTTTCTTCAAAGGTTCAAACGCTTCCCCTTCGCCTACAATAGTCAAACTGACTTTCGGCGCATCAGGTTTATTTGCTAACTCTGCGATTGCTTTCAACAATCTATCATATCCATGCCAATCTGCGAGTTGCGCTACCGCAATTAAATTCAAAGTATCACCAGCTTGCCAGGATGACAGTGCTACAGGCAAATCTTCAGGTATATTAATACCGTTGCCTATTTTAAGCGTTTTATGCTTAACGCCGAATAAATACCATGCAGATTCTTGCGCATATTGCACTATTAGATTTGCAGGCATTAGCACCCAACTGGCAGAAAGTAATGAGATACTCTGTTTAAACATTCTTACAAGCGTTCTTGGCTCTGATGTTTTAAGCTCTACCAGCACCGACTTTCGTGGTGTTGGCACATCGATTACTATTTTTGTTCCTCTTAGTCGCGCGAGCAAAAAAGGAAAAAACAAAAATGGAAACAATAAGCTAGAAAAACGAACAAATAATACTTCTGTATTGGTGCTCAACAGGGCTTTGATAAATCCCCACGCTCCCGACATCGTTGGCGCAAGCAAAGTAGATTTGGCATTCAAGCCTAACTTTTGCGCAGAAGCAACTGTACTGTCTATTTTCTTCGCGACACCGGGCGTCTTCTCAGTATCTACAAAAGCGATATATTCAAACTGATGTTTCATTGGGCGCTTTCAAACTCCAGAAGAGCAGCCAATATCGCCTTCGCGGCTTCACCGTTACCATATAAGCTCTTTGCTTGAGCAAAGTTCGTTGCTTTTGCAGCGTCAACCGCATTTAAAATTGCCAGTTTATCAGCGCCAACTAGTTGATTCACGCCTGTATTAACCAGTTCAACCCATTCAGTTTGATCCCGCATTGTAATACATGGCTTTGAGAAAAAATACGCTTCTTTTTGAAGGCCACCACTATCCGTTAGTACTATCTCGCAATGCTCTAATAGCCATACCATTTCAAAATAACTTACCGGCGGGNAACTTAATCTCAAGACCCAAGCGTTCAGCTAATTTTTGTGTTCTAGGGTGAATTGGGCAAATGACAGGTTGAGTTTCCGATAACTCATTTAGCGCTGTAATGATGCTTTTGAGACGATTTTCATCGTCGGTGTTTTCTGCTCGGTGGATTGTACACAGATAGAAACTTTCATATTCTGGGATAGCAGGTCGCTTTGCACTTTGTGTATAGAAACTAGCAGCATCAAGCATCACATCACCGACATTGCGTACCTGACAGCTTTTGTCTTTAAAGCCTTCTCGTACTAAGTTTTGCACAGCGGTATCTGTAGGACAAAATAGAATTTTGCTGATTTGGTCGGTTAGGATGCGATTAATCTCTTCAGGCATTCTCATATTAAAACTACGTAGCCCAGCTTCAACGTGAGCAACCGGAATATGAAGCTTTGCTGCAGCTAATGCACCAGCTAGTGTCGAGTTGGTATCACCATAGACCAAAACCCAGTCAGGCTTTTCTTCTAACAATACCTTCTCAATCTCTTCCAACTGACGGCCAGTCATTTGTCCATGGGTGCCACCACCAATTCCAAGGCTGTAATCTGGCTTGGGAATTTGCATCTCTTCAAAAAAGATATCACTCATATTGGCGTCGTAATGTTGCCCCGTATGAACTATCACTTCTTGCACTGCTTTTTGGCTGGTTTGATTGTGCTCTCTGACTGCGCGACTAAATGTAGCGGCTTTGACAAATTGCGGCCTTGCCCCAATTACTGTTACAACTTTCATAAATATGTAGCCAAATTAGTTGAGAATATTCCTCGTAGGAGACCTATTTCATAAGACCTTCTACTCTTCCTACAAAACCGCGTTTTACACAGCCTATGAACCGACGGATTTTACCTTATTACTAAGCAATGATACAACCGATAGGCTGTTAATTGTCTACAAAAGTCACAATCTGCTTAGGAAGCTGAGCGAATATAACATGTATAAGAAATAAAACTGTTAAAGAATGCAATCAACAATACTTTCTGCTAATTCTCTTTATTTCCCCAGCGAGATTGCAAGAACAGCAAGGAATAGATCCCAATTATAGTGTAACCAAACTTGGCATATTCATCTTTTTGCTCATCAGAAAGCAGCGCCCCAAATGCCAAAAAGTGATTATCAAAGTCATTTCTAAGTTTTTTACCATAGATAAACTGTTTGAGCTGTGTCGGCATCTCTTGATAAAGTCTGTGCGCTAACTTACGAGCAAAGCTGAAATCCGCCGCGTTTTTATCCGCGATTTCACTTTGGGCGCCAACTACGGATTTGAATCTGTCAGCAACATAGGCGTTATACCAAAGGCGTTTTTTCCTATATTGCAGAGGCATTTCACACCAAAACTCAACAAATTCCTTGTCCCATAAGGGCAACCACCATTGCATACCAAAAAACTCGTACACACGAACCGAATTGATAATGTATTTTGCTTGTCTTTCTCGCCAGTCCCAAAGTTCATATTGATTGGCGAACGCTTCAGCATTAAGAACATCGCCATCCGATAACTGCTCCTGCAGGCTTAGCTTTATCCGATTAAATGTCTGCGTTTCAATAAGTTTCCTTGGCACATTCTTATAGTGATCCGTGAGCAATTGTGAGGTTAAGTCAGATTTTGAGAACCGCTGTTGTTCAAAAACAATGTCTGGGATATGAGAGCCTGCGACAAAATCACCACTGTGGCCGGGCACAAAAACGGCATCGCTTGAAATTAACTGTTTATCTTTTAGTTCTCTAACGGCCAGCCAATCCTGTATATGTGGTAAAGACACACCATTTGAGGCCATTTCTCGAAACTCATCGGCTTCGCCACTAAACCAAGCATTGCGCCATTTATCTTCGTTATACTCAACAAAGTACCATTGAAAGCCCAGCCCAGTGGCAATTTGCTTGCTCAGCGCTGCCTCTTTATTTCCTGTTAAGCCATAGGAAAAGCAGATGACATTTTGATAGCCAAGTTGTTTTATCGTTGAAGCAATAAGTCGAGAATCAAACCCACCAGAAAGCGGCAGCACAATTTGGCGTCCAGCAGCAAATTCTATAAGCCGTTTGAATACAGCCCTCACAGCAATGTCTAACTGTTCAACATATAGCGACTCAGCCTGCACCTCAGGCTCATAATGTTGGAATAGGAAATAGTTTGATTTGCTAACTTTCCCAGTGCGCTTACAAATGATGACTTCTTGGCCCGCCTCAACTTGCTTTATTTGCTTAGATAGTGTTCTATCTGCACACACATAGCCAGTTAATGCAAACTCAGCCTTACCCTGCTCACACTCTTCATTTTGCTGCAATTCCGAATGCAGCCAAGCATAATCAGAGGAGAACAATATTTTGTCATTTATTACTGCATAAAATAATGGAATCGAGCGAACTCTATCAACTATAAGCCTCACAAACTCGTCGTCATGGCTGAGCAATGCAAAAAAGCCAGATAATGAAGAGAGGGAGTGTCGTTCGAAAAGCTCACGACCAAGCTCACAACAATCGAACTCTTTTTGCTCTAAAAAGGGACTTCCGAGTACATCGAACGCTTTTACATGGTTTGTTATTACGCTATACATCATTTGACTTCCGATACACTCTGTAAGTGCTCACTAAGTTGACTGGCAATCTGAAAAGTAGAGAAACGCTGCTTAGTTTGCTTTGCAATAGTTTGGCTACAGTATTGTGCTCGGTTATCCCTCATATACTGCATCGCATTTGCAAGTAATTCGATATTATTTGGTTCAACCAAAATACCATTTTCTTTATTTACAAAGTCCACAGCCCCACCAGTATTCGTGGCAATAACCGGTAAGCCTGCACTCATGGCTTCGATATATACTACCCCAAAGGCCTCGTATTGACTTGGGAGAACAAAAACATCTGCTTGCTGAAGCGCACGCACGACCTCACTCGCCGTCAAGTTACCCGTAAAGCTGACTCGATTCTCTAGGTTCAACTCGACAGCTAACTCCTTGACCCGGTTTAAATACCAACCATCACCGACTATCGTTAATGAGACATTTTTATCTTTAGATGCTACGCTTGCGAAGGCTTGGAGCAAAGTTTCATGACCTTTTAGAGGCGTAACATGCGCAACACAGATAAACTGACAAGCTTGGTGTACTGTTGAACGCTTCATTGTAAAACGATCTACATCTACCATGTTGGCAAGGACTTCAAGCTTCACCTCAGGACACACTTTCTGTAGGTAAGGCATGAGCTTAGATGAGACGCATAGGACTTTACTAGCCCCTTGCAGCGCTTTTTTAACCTGCATCAGTGACATTTCCTTTTTTTCACTCTCATTTACGTACTGATTATTAATAAATCGCCCTCGATGTTCTGTGACCACATAATTAACCGGACACATTTTTGCGATTTTGCTCGCTGCATATCCGGCCCATATTAAACTATGTGCGTGGATCACATCTGGCTGGTACCGCATCGCCTTTCTGTAACGTTTAAATACTCGCTTAGACTTAAACGCGAATAGTTCAGCATATAATGCATAGAACTTTGGAATACCAGGTAATGGTGCCCGTGCGACTGTCAACGGACCCTCTTGCGATAACGTGTAACGACCGGAAAACAACCAACACCAAGCACTCAACCATCGCAGTAGCTCTCTTGGTGAAATACGCTCTACGCTTTGCACTATGACATCATGTCCCTGTTCAGCTAGCGCTTCTGCCTGTTGCTGAATAAACTCCCCTTTGTAAGGTGGGTACCAAGAAGGTAAAACGAGCACTTTCAAATCTTTTTCCTTATCATCAGTAATGTTAATGGCAACACGACAAACATCGCACTGAGAAATCCAATAAAATCACTTTGCTCGGCAAGTAAACGAGTAATCACAAGACTTGGCAAACATAAAACAGTAAACGCTTTTAAATGCGGCATAATCAAGTCTACTATCGAAATGTTGAGCTGAGAAAAAACCAATAAGATGAAGGCACTCACTACAAGTGCATTGATAATTGAAAAGTACATAATTGCATCTTTAAAAGCCATGGAAGATAACAGCACTACGCTGCCTAGACGAACGATACAAGAACCAAAATCGAAATAAGCCGCTAGCTTTTGCTTTTCCATTGCAACTAAAACGGTACTAATTGGAGACGCAGTAAATACAAAGTAAATCCATATAGCAATAAACTGGGCAATCTCCCCCGCTTCAATCCACTTTTCCCCGAAAACCACTGCAAATATCTCAGGTAAAAAAGGCAAAGTTAAGGCCATGATAGGCATAGCAATCAGTATCAGTCGATTATGAATATCTAGGGTATTTTTTGCCAACGTTCCAGCAACTAAATAATGTTTGGCGTTTGACATAAAGACATTTCCGACCGCATTACCGATGAGCGTTACGGGTGCAAACAACATTCTATGTGCCAAAATGTAAAGCCCCACGAGTGCCGCTGAGTAGTAGCCAGAGAACAGTACTACGGGCAACATAGTGCTTGAGGTATTAGCCAATGAAGCCCAAAGCGTATACTTAGGAAAGTTTTTAAAGCGTTTAGCAACCGCTAGCAACCGTTTTGGGTTATAGCCGTTAAAGTGTAACGTATCTCGCTTCTGTAATAAAAACATCAAAGTCGATGCAACAAATCCGAAGGTATGCCCAAGCACTAAACCAAAAGCCGTCCACAACGAAAGTCCAATTTGCGCTATTGCTATAATCACAGACTGCGTCACTTTTGACACACTTAACACCCGAAAAGATTCTGTTTTAATCGCGTAAAAATGCAAAAGTTGATAACAACCACAAGCAAATAGCGCAACAGGGATAAGATAAAGCTCACTTTTATCTAGCGATAGATTGAGATGCTCTATCAACCATGAATCAAATGCATAGACAACAACTGCAACTACTGTGCAACTCAATATGATCAAGATAAAGCAGAGGTGCAGTAGCACCTTAGCAATTGAATGTTGTTTTATAAGAGGAAGTGCGAGCTCATACTTCAAGCTGACGAGTACTAAAAGTATAGTGATAATACTGACGAACACACCGAAGTTACCAAACTGCTGCGCACTATAGAGTCGTGTCAAAACAGGCGAGATCAGTAACAAAATGAGTTGCGCTGAAGCGGTGCCCGAAACAAGAGTTAGGATATTTTTTAAAAAGTTATTTGTGGCCAAGCGCGTATCTTTTAATTTGCAATATTAACACATCAACAGTCAAACCAGTCACTACGCGAAAAGTATTAACCTTGACTTCATCATCAAACTCCCATTCTAACACGAGCAATGCAACTCATCTACGCTACAAAATACTTCATCGTAAACCATAATATTAACGTTCAAGATATTGCTTGAATTTCGTTCAACCGGCTATCACACTAGAGGTGGTCATAACATTCAAGGAGAAGGTATTTATGAAAAGGTCAATAATCTTTACTATCATTGCTAGTGCTTTGTTAAGCGCCTGTGGGGGGAGTTCAGATAAGAATGACAATGATGTAAAAGGCGGTCAAGGAAGCTTTACTGTAGAAACATCAACAGCATTTACAACCCAAGAAGATTCTGCCTACACGCTCGCGGTTAACCCAAAGTCCGCCCCAAGTGGGAATGACATAATAACCGTTGAAGTCATAAAATCCCCCACTCTTGGCACGCTCACTAGCAGTGGCTTGAGCCTAAGTTATCAACCTGCACCAAACGAAAGTGGCACTGACAGCTTCACTTACAAATTTAAAAAAGGCGGGGTATTAAGTAACGAAGTTACCGTTGATATCACAGTCGAAGCGATTAACGACGCTCCCACTATTTCAGGAACCCCCTCGCCCGAAGCTATCAAACTGAACGAAAACTATTATTTCACACCAACTGTTGAAGACGTTGACGGTGAAACTAGCACACATCAATTCGAAATTACTAACAAACCTAGTTGGGCAGAATTTAATACAACAACCGGTGAACTTAGTGGAAACCCTGCTAACATTGAACAGCTTGGTAACTATCGGCAAATTGTTATATCTGTACTGGATGGCGAACATAGCGTATCGCTGCCCCCTTTCGACATAGAGGTTGTATCTCAACCATGGCAAGCTTTTTCAGAGATCCCAAACGATCTAGGTAGTCACTTGCAGTCTGCGACACTTGGAAAGGAAATCATCATTGCAAGTCATGCAGCATCACTTTCTTCCTCAATGAGCTGCGCAAATGCACCTTTAAGCGCACCTGAGCTCCACTCGCTTGCAACCACAAACACGGATTGGCAAGCGTTACCTTCTGCAAACGAGTCTCGCTACTATTATCAAGCTCAAGTATCAAACAATAAGTTGTTCCTCTTCGGTGGAACAGAGGCCTGCCCAAGCACCTCCTTTCCTAGGGAAACAATGGAGATCTTTGATTTTAGTACACAACAATGGACATCAATTGCAGCGCCCAAATTTGCCCCTTTTGAAAATAATGTTCTAGCGAGTTGTGCAAACCATGACACGATTGTTGCGTTCACCCAACAAGGTAACACCACGTATGCTTATCAGTTGGCCACCGCTGATACAACTTGGTCTCACAAACCGGTATCACTGCCAAATCTATCGATTACTGACTGCCAGTTTATCGGAAGCAAATTATTTATAACGGCTAACAATGCTCAAGCTCAACAAGCTCACTTAGTTCAGTATCAACTCACAAGCGCTCAGATACTCTTAAATGAGCAAGTACCAGCTGAGCTCTTCGGGAGCTACTATACGCTGACGCATAATGAGCAAAACATTCAGCTTCATAGCGCAGCACACGTTTTGAATTACGATACTCAAACTATGCAGTGGAGTAACCTATCAAGCAATCCAAGTGCTACGGAACAACAAGGCTCTGAAACTTACCACTTGCGTGACTTTAAAATGGAGTCAGTTGATAAGAAGCAGTACCAAATTGGAGGCGCGTTTACGACCCAAATGACAAGTCGAATATACCAATACAACCCCACAACAGAGTAATCTTACGCGTAGTATTGCTATTTTTGATTAAACCCTAAATAGCAATATTTGTTTCCTTTATTAGTGATTTAGCCAGTGCATTCCAGCTGTATTTTTGTCTAACAAAAGCCACGCCATTACGCGAAATTTGCGTTCGCTTTTCGACGTCTGCTAACGCACATGAAATAGTTTTTGCCAAATCACTAGCATCTAATGTATTTACATAAAAACATGCATCCTCACCAAGCATCTCAGAAGTTGCCGTTTTCACGGTTTTTCCAGGGCGAAACGCAATAACAGGTACTTCACAACTTAATGCTTCAAGAATAGTTTGTCCAAACGGTTCATAGGTTGATGTCATAAGAAATAGTGAGGCTACCTGATAAAATGGAGAAGTATCTGCTACAGCACCAACGAAAGTAACGCTATTCTCAATACCAAGTTTCACCACTAAGGATTTATAATAATCTTCCAGCTCTCCACCACCCACAAGCACTAAATGTGTATGTAAAAGTTCTTTCTGTGCTCGAATTGCATATTCAACTCCCTTTGCCGCAGCAAATCGCCCGACAACGAGTAATAAGTTTTTATCCAAGGGTAATCCCAGCTTGCCTTTCAAGGCGGTTTGAGCGTTTACATCAAGAGAAAGAAATTTATTTGTGTCTACTCCAGGGCTTACCATTGTCACCTTAGTGCAATCAAAACCAATTTGAGCTAACTGGTTTAGCATATTACTGCTAAACACAAAGTTTTTCTCAGCTACCCGTAAAGCAATTTTTTGAATCGCATGATGATAAAAAAGCGCTAACCATTGTTTGATTTGCCTCACCCCTTCCATCTTTTGCGTATTACTTGGCTGGTTTTGGAACTTAACAACACCGGGTAATAGATAGCTCACTCGGCTAAAGCCAGCTAATCGAGCATGGATAGTCGTAATGTGATAACGACTTATGACCAAAGCATCACCAAACTCAATTCTTGCAGACCTAAAGCAACGTCGCATGTTTTGCCAGCCCAAAAGGGATGTTTTCAACTTAGAGTGCTGCCGCCCATGAAAACAAACGTCATACCTCCAAATGGTTGCATATTCGGTGATTTCGCGAAGCGGTAATGCTTGTTTATTTACAGTATTAACGTTACTTACAATGATCACTACTCGAAAACCCATCGCATGATACGCTTTACTCAATTGCACTAAGGAATTTTCGACCCCTCCAATATTAGGAAGATAAGCATTGCTTGTGAGTATGATAGTGTTCCTACTCATTGAAGCGATAACCGAGTAATTCATAATCAACTTTATATAAACATTGAATTTTTTCGAGCTGCTGAATGGAAAGAGCCTCGGGTAATGTTGAAGCCCCTTTGTTTAACCAAGGTAACTCCATTGTCCACCCCTTTAAAATACATAGCTTACGCCAATCGTGATTCAAAGATTCATAGCGTAAAATGGTATCAACTTTACATTGATAATGAGAATCAAATATATAGTAGCTCTGTGGTTGAAATAAAGGTTGAAACAACACAAATTCAGGAGTCAATATCTTATCTACAAATTCTGTAAACGTGCTGGCATTACTTAGCACCTGCTGTTGCAATGCCCTATCCCCTTCACTTTGATTACCGCCCGCTATCACATAGTTATATGCAGAATATAACCTTGCTAAGGGCGCTCTAACGATAGCAAACTTATGGTAGCGCTCAAAAAGATATGGATTGGATTCATTATAGTCAAACCACTTAGCATGAAGCCGATAACCTCTATAGCCAAATGCCTTTAAGACACTAGTACCTGCATTTTTTGGAATGTGAATAAAAATGCACTGATTTCTTATCATATAAGATTTATACGGGTAGATAGGAAGTGGCAACCAGCGTTTAAGAAGCCTTGTTAGCTTTTTAATCATCGCAAATATCAAAGTATTCTGTAAAATTAGGTGATACTATACCAGAACAATCGCTTGGCTGTTTAGCAATACGACTCGAATTCCTACATGCATGTATTATTTTTACCTTCTTGGTATCACACCAGTCAAAAACCAACTTTAGGCTCTTTTTTCAAAGAGCAGGCACTTTCGTTAAAAGAACATGGATGTAATGTGGGCGTTATCTATCCTGAGCCGGTTTCAATAAAACATGCATTGACTTGTGCACCGCCTTCTCATTTAAGTGATGTACAAATCAATACCAAAAGAAGTCGATATTTTACTTTACCAATCCTGTACCGAATAAACTTAAGACAACGAATGGTGCAATATCAAAAACTATTTGATCAATATACTCGAGACTTCGGGTTACCTGATGTATTGCACGCCCATAGCTGCTTTTATGGACCAGGAGGAGCAGCAGGTCTTGCGGCACTACAAATAGCTCAACGGTGTCAGATACCCTTTGTAATTACAGAACATGCATCAGCAGCAAAATTATCGACAACGCCTAAATTCGAGACACAATTAATAGGTCAAGCCTATCGTGCGGCAAATCAACTAGTTTGCGTCTCGGAGAGCCTAGCTAGCATCTTACGGGACAGGTTTGAGTTAGATAGGACTATTGAGATCATTGGCAATGTGGTTGACTCAGAGTTATTCACCCCTAAAGAAAAAATACAGGATGATTTCACTTTTATTACTGTGGCACACCTAAGGCCAGTTAAACGAGTTGCTAGCATTATTAGCGCATTTTCATACATCACTGAAGAACACCCAAAAGCCAAACTATTAATAGTTGGAGACGGAGAAGATAAACAAAAACTCAAAACTCTGTGTGAGTCTTTAAGATTAAAACAAGTTAAATTTGTTGGTGATAGCTCAAGGGAAGCCGTCGCTAAACTGATGCAATCCAGCGACTGCTATGTTAATTGGTCCGAATATGAAACATTTTCTGTTGCTGTGCATGAAGCGCTATCTTGTGGACTGGAAGTCATTAGCGCTCCGTGTGAAGGGCCTGAATACGTTGTTAAGAAGCTAAATGGGAAAGTTGCTAAAGACTCCTCGATTGATACCCTCACCCAACTCATGTTTGAAGTACTGAAAAAAAAGTCGCATGGCTTAAATGAGCACAATCAAAGACATGCTTACATCGATAGCAACTTCAGTAGGGATGCAATCGCACAACAATTAATACGAGAGTATAACGCAATTGTTAAGTAATAATTTTCTAAGCCAAATAAGGCTTCCACTGTTGCTAAAACTACTTACAACGGCACTAGGCTTTCTAGTTAATTGGTACTTTGCTCAAAACTTATCAACAGATGATTTTGGCCTATTTGCCTTATTTCAACTACTCATTTTGTTTATTGTAGCAATAAGTAAATGTGGGCTGGATCAAGCCGCAGTTCGCTTCATTGCTTCACAGCAACATACTGATATTTTAAAGTTTTTACCGCGTGTATATGCCATTTTCTTTACCTGCATTTCTATCACGGTAGTGACCACTGGATTACTCTGTCACTTTTATAGTTTATTATCCATTTCAGGTATCTCTACCTTTCAATTTTGGACATTACTGCACATAGCCTCGTTTGCCACTGCAATCATCAATCTAAACGCATGCATTTTCAAAGGCTTATCAAAGCCCAGCTTATTTACCACATTCAGTGGGTTTGCTAGCTTATGTATACTGCTCTTTGGTGCTACAACCATGCATTTGAGCACTCTTGCTTTGGTATTATATCTTGTGACTGGCGCACTGTGCATTACAGCTATTACTAGCCTATTTATTGTAATTAAACTTCGCCCCCCTAGCACCACAACACCCCAACCACGCTATTCATTCTGGATAAGTGCAAAAGCGTTTTGGATTAGTGGTTTAGTTTATTTAGTGGTGCAACAAGGGAGCCAACTATACCTAAGTACACAAGTGTCTCTTTCGCAACTGGGCGTTTATGCCATAGTAACCAAGCTAGCAATGCTACCAAGTATTTTTCTGTTTGCCCTAAATAGTGTAACGGCCGCAAAGTTCGCAAAAAGCTACTCACAACACCGTTTAGATGAAGTAAAGCAACTGTTTTCACTCAGTCAATCCACATCTATTTTCGTCGCCGCAATTACGGTGTTACTGTTCTATTTTTATTCTGAATACTTATTAGGTATTTTTGGCGAGGATTATAAACAGGGTGAATTGTGGTTGCTGGTACTTATAGCTGGTCAAATTATTAACCTTATTACGGGACCTGCAATCACACTGTTAACGATGAGTGGCCAAGAAAAAACCTACCAAAATATTAGCATATTCACCGCTGCTATTACTGTTATACTGGCCATGCATCTCATTACTAATCATGGCCCGCTGGGCGCAGCCATTACAACAGCCATTGCAATGAGCACGCAAAACCTCCTCGGATATTACTTCGCAAGATACAAAGTACTTAGGAATCATTAATATGATATCTCACCAACATCGCTGCATTTTTGTTCACATACCAAAAGTTGCAGGTCAAAGTATTGAAAGTGCATTTCTTAATGAACTTTCCTTAACTTGGGAAGAAAGAGCGCCACTTTTACTCAAAAAAAACAGTAACCCCAAGAAAGGCCCACCTAGACTTGCTCATTTAACAGCCAGCGAATACGTGCAACTTGGCTACATAACTTCTGAGCAATTTAACGATTACTATAAGTTTAGTTTTGTGCGCAACCCTTGGAGTAGGTTGGTATCAGAATATACATACAAGCAACACCCATTTAGCTTTAAGCACTTTATACTGGATTACCTGCCTAGCTGCGACTCTGATGATTATCAAAACCATATAGGGAACTTAAGGCACTTAGTTCCACAACATTATTTTCTCTATGAAGGAAATAATTGTTTAGTAGATACTGTTGGTAAATTCGAAAGCTTAACGAATGATTTTGAAACTATCAGCCAACGCATTTTTGGACATGCTGTCGATTTGCCATACAGAAATAAAACCACAAAAAGACACCCACTGCTAGAAAAGTTAATTGGTAAGAAAGTAAAACCCCCTTATCAATCATACTTTGACAATGAAACAACTGAATTTGTTGCTGACTTTTACAAAAGGGATATTGAGTTGTTTAAGTACCAGTTTGAATAAATGCATATTTTATGCATCGCGATCACCAAATAACATTGATGCCAATCACGTCAGTTAGATTTTTACGAGGTCTACAATCGTGAGAGATTGTGATCGGCATCATGTTATTACGTATCGTTAGCTTATTTAACTACCTAGAATAAAGTTATTGAATGTTTACTCGCATATCTCTGAATCATGGACTTAGACTCCTTACAAAGCAGGTTGACACTTTCAATAGCGCTATTCTCTAGTGCACTTTCAGCAGCCAGTGCTTCAACTTCTCGCCAATAGCTAATATTTTGCGTCAGCAACTGCCTTTCGAAACTCTTCACTAAGTCTGCAAGTATTGCGTCATTGATTTTATCTTTATCCATTACACTTAAGAGAACGGTCTGTATAGCTTCTCTTAGTAATTCTGGATGCTTCGGTGTGATAAGTAGTTTATCTATACCGACGCTATTCCCATGCGTAATGATATTCGGTAAAAATTCACTTAAGTGAGAACCATTATGTGATAAATTCTTAATGTTAAAAGTTGCTGTATTTCCCAATATCTCAAATACTAAATCACCGATAGTAAAACGACAGGGAACAGAAAACAAATAGTCGCTGTCACGATCAACAAACCCATAAACTAAATACGTTAAAAGCGGGTCAAATTGATTGTAATTAACGAAAACCTCGGCTTCAGCGTTACTAGGTACTCCCGATACTGATATACCTTTGTCACTCAACTTATATGGTGATGCACCACATTTATGATTAAAAAAATCAATGATAGATAATAGACCTGAGATATGCCCCTCTTCTTTTCTCTTATATAACCTACTCTCATAAGCAAATTTTCTAGAGCCAAAAAAGCTCGTAATAAAGAGCTCATCCCACTTTCCTTCTAAGGCTAACTGTTTATGTATATTTACCTTGGCATTAAATCTTTTGCCATCACAGAGCTTTATAAGTAAGCCGGTATCTTGAGATAAAGAGAAAAAAGGACACTCCTCTTTCCACTGTGTTACTTTACAGGCCTTATTATAAAGCGCAATCATCAAGGACATAGTTTTAACTGCACTCGGATTTGTGAGCTCAGTCTTCGGCTCTGCAACTAACAGACCTTGCTCTACTTTAAGCTCAAAATCATCAAGCAATGGCATACACTCTAATGGAATATCAATTAAGACTTCTGGCTGTAAATTATATGCTTTAATGCTCAAGTTCCCTTTATTTGCAGCTATCCTTAATTTAGGAGAGATCAGCCCACCGTAAACTCTTATTTCATCAACCAAGCCTTGAATGAATTTTTTCACCTCAAGATCATCAGAAACAATGAACTCCTCGGGAGCATCTGACCCCAATTGAAGTTCAGCACTATCCCCCTGAAAATGTAAAAACCACTCTTTATGTGAGAACTTATGACGGAACAAGTTAAGCATTTTCGATAACCAGCTATGGCAACTATTCTCTTTTAACATAAACAGTAAATTTCTTGCCTCTTTTTCAGAGAAAGAACTAGATTGCCCCTCTATAATCAGCATTTGTTTTTCAAAGTTCGCATGTTCAGCTCTTGCCAAATAGGCTCTCGCTAGAGAAACTAAACCTAAGGCAGCGTAGTTAGAGTATGCGACTAACTTTGGTGCAAGTAATAATACGCTCTCATACTCATTTATACTTAAAGCAAGCTCTGTAGCCATCGCCCTAGTATCAATACTTTCAAAACCAGAATAGGTATCTAATGATTTCTCAAAGCTTGCCAGTGCTTGGCAATAGTACTTTTCTCCCATTTTAGCGAAGCATATCGCTACATTCTTGTAAAGTTCACCTTTGAGCTTTTCTGTAGGTGCTAATCTAGCCGCTTCCTCAATTTTGGCTGCTGCTAATCCATAATGCTTTAGCCCATAATGAGCCATACCAGTGAGTTCTAAAACCCGGCAAGTTCTAACATTAGCAAAATTTTTTTTTGCTAATGTTAGCGCCTTTTGATATTTCTGCTTTTCTATTAGTAACTCTAATTGAGCTAAATCTTTCATTTTTTTTCCTGTTATTCAAAGCTATAAGAGAGCAGCTCTATATCGCGATCAGAGAACCTCTCAATAAACTGAGTCCCTTTATCGCGTATGCACTCTGGTAGTCTACTTTATTTCTATTAAATAAGTTTAACACTTTCTTAGATGGAGACTTATTTACATGAGGTAAAAGTTTATCATCACCAAAAAGTTGTAGAGACAATGCCTTAAAGCCTTCATTTATCGTTTCAAATCGACCGATGCAATCAACTTTAGGTACATCTCTGTGATCAAATATACACTCACTTTGAAGGAATAATATGCCGATATAAATCGTCTCCATTAGCATAATTGTCGTGTGTTTCCGTTGGAAACCTTTTTAGCAAGAAGTCATCAAAACTACAATCATACTGGCGATAACAATATTCAGACCAAACTCTCTACCAAGAATTCCTAACAAAGGCAAATTTGAAGAGCTCTCGCCATTGTTCTTGAGAAATATACCCGTAGTCAAGATACTCACTAATAGCTAAATGTGCCAAGAAGTGCTCGATTTATACTTGTTTGAGTCACTGCAAGAAGTACGCGAAATCACTGATGAGTGGTTAGATATTTATAATTATGAGTGACCTCATGATTCACTAGGCGATATGACACCAATTGGTTATCTTGAGGCTGCATAAAATTCTACGAAATAGCTGTACTAAATTGGGTGGAGTTACAGATAAATTACATCATCTAGGGTAATAATAGCTAATTTGTACTCACGCTCGAGTGTCAGAGTGAGTTTTTATAGGACTTGAAATCCTGACAGTAAGCAAATTCAACACTCTCGCTAAAGCAAACTAATGCAGGGGGCTAGTTTTATATCGTAGTTCCCTTTCGATTTTTCATAACTTAGCTCGATCTATGCAGCTAGCATTGCCTCAAGATGTTTATTTTTCCCGCTAAGTATCTTTTAGCAAAAAGCAACTGGTTAACTTTATGATATAGTTTCATTTCTCTCTAATAACAAAAAGGCGAGCTTAGCTCGCCTTTTACACAAATTTAATCAATTAGTGATTTGATTTAAATGTACCTAAGTGGATACGGTCTTGACCGTCAACATCCACTTTAGCACCAGCGTAAATGAATACATCTTTCGCAGGTACATTTGTAACAATCTCAAGAGCTACTTTGAAACTCTTCTGTTCTGGATCGTAGCCTTCAGCTTTAAGTGCATCAGTAACTAGATTAAGCATGTTTTCAACACCTGGCTCAGCATCTGCAATGTTAGCTGCACTTAGTGGCTGCCATGCATTGTGCTCATCTTCAACCATGTAACGTACAGTAATATCACCAGAGCGAGTACCAGCGTTAGTGTGACGTAGAATTGGTTGAGTGATCTTACCAAACGGCATGTAAGGAACTACAACTACTGAGCCATTAAGTGTCCACTCACCAGCGTCTGCAGAGCTAAGCGCTACCATATCACCAGTTTTACCACCAACCGACTTATCACTAGTTACAGTAAGTGCAGCTGAGAATGATTGAACTGCAATCATTGGATTTTGAAGTTTACCATCATCAAAACCAGGCACAACGAATTGCCAAGACGGAGTCTTATCAACACCATTAACAACAGTTGTCGTAGCTGTTAACGTGTTTTGGTCTGCATTTAGAGCTAAAGACTTAATTGTGTCATCACCACCTAAATACTTAACAGCATTATCAAGTTCTGCTTTTGTCCATTTACCATCTTTATTTAGGTCGATAGAATCATCAGACATCCAAGAGAAGTCACCCTTGATAGTATAAGTGGCTTCAGCAGGTACTAGGCGCTTGTTGTTAGTTTTCTCTTCAACTTTAAGTGTTAAAGTATCATCCTTTCTGCTACCTTCAAACTGCTGACGGTCTGCACCAACATCAATTTTCGCATCAAGCTTGGTAGTCACTTCAGCTTCATATTGAGTTACTAGAGTTGTAACAGTTGCAGCTGCTGCTGGGTCAAACTCTGTACCAGAAGTGTTCTTCGCGATGCTTGAAACAGCTACAGTTGTGTCGCTAGCTAGACCTGTAGAATCAAGGAAAAGATTATCTAGTTTAAGTAGCGCATTACCACGAACAGTAACCTTAGCTGGATCTGAAGTCTTAACCGTGAAACGCACCTGATTTGCAGAGATATCTAACAAATCAAAAGTAACAGCGTCAGCATTTCCTGCAAGAGCGCCTACAACTTGAATACCGTCTCGGTCAACAGAAAGTTTAGGATCTGTTGTTTTCGCAAGGTTAAACTTAGCACCAGCTAGGTTAATTGTAATTGTATCTTCTGCGCGGTAGCCACCAAGACCAGCAACGATTAGAGGTTCAATTTCAATCGCTTCAAGCTTTGAGTACTCAACACCGTCTTTGTTAGAAGTTGTGCTTAAAGTAGGCGCAACATAAGCAGTACACGTGCCAGCTCCAGTAACTTCTACATAGCTAACACCCGAAGATTTTGCTGCAGCAAATGTTGCTTTATCAGTACCAGCGCCTGATCCCGCTACATTTACACCTGTAGGGTTATATAGTTTGCCACCTAGAGCTGTAGCAAGCGCTGTACAGTTATCGTCGGCCGCAGTATTAAACTTTTGATCTACACCTAGTGCAGTACCTGCTACATTTTTAACATTTGCAGTGAGTGATTTAACCACGTCAGCTTCAACAGCAGCAGTTGAACCAGTTTTGATTACAGCAGCATTTGCTGAAACAGCTACGCCAGATACTGCTAGCGCAAGTAGAGTTCTTTTGAACATATTTCCATTCTCCAAGTTTCATGAAACTGAAATAATAGTTTAGAGTGTTCTATCATTTCAAATAATTTACTTGTTATTGTACTTAGGCCGTCGCCTAAGCAACAACCAAACAAATTAAGCAATCGAGAGTGTAACCATTGTTTTATAAATTAGTCAACGTTGATAACACTTTTTCGACTACAAAATAAACAACTTACTAAATTATCCATTTTTCAGTTGCTTTCAATTTGCTTTGTTAGTTATAAGTTAGTTAACAAAACAAGAATCGTACTGAGTGTACTCAAGTTTCTCCCAGCTATCAAGCGAAAATAGCATAATACACATATAATTTTCCTAATTTTGAAGCTATTCGAACCTATGTGTACAGCTATCTGTATTTCTACACGTAAAAATACTACGACAGGTTTAGGTCATTATTATGACAAGCAGTAAATCCCTAAAACGAAAGTTGCTCAAACTTAGCCCTAAACGCTTCTTTTATGTCTTTCCATTCGTCGTTAGATTGAATAACGCGTGGCGTAACAAGAATAACCAACTCCGTCTTATCGCCATCTTTAGTATCTGCGGAGAATAATTCACCCAAAATTGGCAGATCTTTAAGTATGGGTACACCAGAGTCATTTAATGAGCGGTTTTCACTTATAATTCCACCAAGCACAATAGTTTGGCCACTTTCAGCAACCACTTCTGTTTTTATGGTTCTGTCAAAAAGTGATGGGTTTCCATTGGTTGAGGTAGTCTGCTGTAATTCATTTGAGACTTTCTGAGATATCTCCATGAGTACAACACCTTGCGCGTTCACCGTTGGCTTTACATCAAGCTGTAAACCTGTCTTTCGGTATTCAATTGATGTGGTTTGTCGCTCTCCATTAATTGGGTCTGAAGTTGTCTGGCCTATAATTGGAATATCTTTACCTACATTGATCGATGCTTGCACACCATCTCTCACAACAATAGATGGGCGGGATAAAATATTCACAAGCGAATTTTTCTCAAACAAATTAACTGCGACTTTCCCCCTGTCTCCCGTCAGCGCATAGGATAATCCACCAAAGCCACCTTCTCCCATAAAAGCACCTTCCGTGCCTAAGCTATAATTACTGCTTCCGTTGAGTAGAAACTCAACTCCTTGTTTAAATTCATCCGTCATAGACACTTCAGCAATTACCATCTCAAGCATCACCTGTTTTGGTAATATATCTAACCGCTTAACCAGTGGTAGAATTTGCTGGTAGCTTTCACCCGTTGTATAAAAAATAACGGAATTAGAGCGTTCGTCAATAACCATTTTCAGGTCTTTATTCGATGCGCTTGTGACACTTGGGCGTGACGAGCTTGAAGAGGCCTCATTGGCGACAGAAGTTGAATTGGAGAAACTCCCACCATTACCAATTAACGCTTCAAGGCTTTCTCCCATATCCACTGCGCGTGAATATTTAGGCTGGTAAATAAAATACTGTTTTTCAGCCGTATTAATCGGTTTATCCAGTTCTTCAGCCCAAAACACGACTCTGTCTAACAATGAGCGCTCATTCGCAAACATGATCAAGCGATTTTGCTGCTCTATATTAACCACGGTTACGGTGCCAGACGTTGAACTCCCGGTCTGTAAGGTGATCCCTTCTTGTTTAAGCAGCTCTGTCAAGCTGGCTAACATTTTTTGCGTTGGCATATATACAGATTGGTATACACCTATTTCACGATTAGCTAGACTAGGCCTGTCGAACATATTTATGAGCTCTAGCGCTCTAATTATCTCATTTCTTTTTCCGTAGACATTTATGGCATTTCTCTCTACATCAGAAGAGGCTTTTATACCGAGCATTTGCCTTAATGTATTCGCCATTCCCATTTGCATACCATAAGTGAATGGCACCATTTGAATAATTTCATTACTGGTTTGAGGTACATCATCTACAGACTTTCCATATCCAAACACTACATCTTTAAGCGTGCTATTACTGTCTTCTTTTTGATGCACGTAAAAAATATTATCTCGGAACCTTAACACATAACCTTTTTCTTCCAACAGCTCGCGTGAAAGTAGAAATAACTTTCTTTCACTCACTTGATCTTGAATATTAAGCGTTATCGTTTGATTATCATCTTTAAGCTCATCAGATAACACATAATTTAGCTTCAGCTGATCGCCTAAAACATAATGTAAAAAGTGAATTATCCTAAGCGATTCAGCACTAACAGAGAGCATTTCTGTATTTGAAAACCTATCGATAACATCATCTGTTACTTTTGATTCGTTGATGTATGTACGATATTTTGGCAAAAATTGTAGCGAACCATCCGCTATCTTTTCTTTATTGTTAACACTTGTTTCGCCAAGAAGTTCGGCGCCCTCAACTTCAGTATTACGAATATTTTGCTCAATATAAGACTTGTCAACATTATACACTCCGACATCTTTGGGATTTGTGGACTTACATGCCGAAAGAGTGAGCACCGTGATCATACTAAAGCAGAATGACTTATTAATTTGTTTCATGAGCTTTACTGCACCTCTTGTGAAGCTGTTGGAAGTTGGAACATCGTTAACTGTATTTTTTGTTCACGGTTTTCAATTGTTCGAGTTAGTTCTATACTCAACGAGTTGATCACTCTAACTTTAAAACTAAACAAATCACTATTATTTGTCACCTGTGAAATAGATAACTCACCAGTTTGCTTATTTTCCACTTCAATAATAACCTGAAAATTTTCGCCTTTACTGATAACTGCCTTCAATTTTAGAACATTGTTATCAACAAAAACTTCTGTCAACGAACCACTTTGGGTGTATTCGTCTTCTTTTGTAAACTGTTTTTCTACCGGCTCAGACGATTCGACTTCTTCATATCTATATCCATCAAAACTTTCTTTATACTTAGATATAACTTGGTTTGAAATACCCCACTGAACTCGTTCCAATGCGCTAATATCGACTTCATTAGGCGATACTTCGCTTGATGCCCAAAAGGCTTTACCACTGAAGTCTATAACACAAAATATTATGGTTAGACTCATGGCTAGCATAACAATTTTTGGATAAATCCCGCCCACTTTGGCACTCATATTAGCTAGAACCATGATTACTCCTGAAAACCGGCACTATTGGGATCAAAATAAAACTTACGATTAAGGTATACGTTAAAAATGCCAAGCTGTTGTTCTCTTTGACCCCGAAAAGACAATCTAAACTCTGAGTCAATTGCTAACTTATCTTTAGCTTTTATATCGAGCAAATAGTCAACAATTTTATCGCCATCCCCTTCTATTTGAAGCTCTAAATCTAACCTTCCAAGTCCAGAAATTGGTTCGATAAAAGGCGTTTTCCAACCAAAACGTTTAATTCGTAACTCTTGACTTTCAGCTAAAGACTGCCATCGAGTTTGCTCTTCTAACTTAAAGTCTTCTATATTTTCTACTTTATACAATAACCGCTCAACATCATCAGCAACTACTTGGAGTTGCTCTGAGGTTGCATTAATATATTCTTTATTTTCTATAACTGATTTTGCCTTGTTCAACTTCTTTTGAGCCAAAAGGAGCGCTTCCCCTTTTGATTCTTGCCAACTTAATACAGGCACAACAACGAAGTTTAATATAACCAAACACGCGATTATAGTTAATGAAACACGGTATTTATATAACTCTTTCATTTATTTACCTTTTCAATAACATGTGTGTTGTTTAACGTAAAACTAATAGTAAACCTTTCATTTGCCCGACTTTGGACTACAGGTAAATCAAACTTGGCATCACGAACACTAGGGTGCTCTTTGACAATAGCCAATATATCTGTTGCCTTTTCGGCTTCAGCTCTAAACACAAACCGCCCAGACTCAAACAATAGGTTCGACATTTTTACCTTGTTAAATACATTTGTCATGACATAAAGTGCAGCTGGATAGTTTGCATCTTGAGATACAAGACGGTTAATTGCATCTAACTTCGTTTTGGTTTCATCAAACTTATTTTGATTTTCAATTAATGAAAAAGCAGAAGACTCGATCGATTGGTATTTAGAAGTGACATAAAGCTCTTTCCCGATTAGATATAAACTCGATGCAGACAAATATATAAACAAAACCAAAGAAAGCGGCAGTATAACGCTATTTGTAAGCTTGATCTTGTCAATCCCAGCCGCTTGACTGTTAAAAAATGACAAGCAAAGTCTAAGTGAGTTAAAGCTCGCCAAATTAGTAAGACTATTTATTAAAAGTGAGTTGTCAGCTGATTTAAACTGTTGAGAGAAGTGCTGGGGTTCACCGATTGAAAGCAAAAATTTTTCCGCTGAATTAATCAGGCCAAATTTCCTCGTAACCTGAAAACTTCCTTCTGAAAAGCTCATATAGTAACTGCTTCGATGCCCTTCAACCTCCAGAAATCTAAGCTTATTTGCACACAAATAAAATAGCGCTTCTGGTACAGTGAATACACTTTTTGGCACTCCATCACTGAACCGCCAATAGTTTACCTCAGTTTTTTGAGAAAGCTTTTTACCAACAGTCCAAAATTGCCCAGTGTTGCGCTTAAGCTTTAATGCTCTTCTTACGTCAGCATCCGTAGTAAAAGGAACCGTTCTCAACTCTGTTTTGTAATGGTCACTAGACACGATCACCACTAAAGGAGTTATCTCTTTTTGCTCAACCACACATAGCTGCTTTTTATTAAAGTCAATTGCCTTTAGTTCACCATCAAAATAGTAAACTCCTTTACTTAGCAATTTATTGCACAGATTTTTTATTTTGCTTAACAACTTAATCACTACCTTATGCTGGACTCTTCTAATAACACGACTGGTTTTTTGCTTTTACTGTATGGACTCACATTCAATACATACTTTCTTCTGATAGTGATGTCCTGTTCAGAATATTCTAATAAAACGCTAAACCAGTTTGAAGGAGAAAAACGAATACCATCCCCCCTGACGACCCCAGTCAAATTTTGAAATTGATTAACCGTCAGCTGCCCATTATCCCTTAAAGCCACTATATTATCACCATAATCTTCGCCCACCTCTGCTCTCAAAAGGTTGTCAGGTGCTGTTAACGGATTGAACTCACCATTAAAATGTGCAGTAAATAACGAAGTTACTTGCTTGAGCATTTTCTCATCTAAAGAACTAAACCAGCTTAGTTCACTAATCTGACTCACCAACCCATTTCTTATTTTATACTCTACTACACCATCGATGCCGGCATCAGCGGTAGAAGAGTCTTCATCTTGCCAATCTCGCAGAGCACTTATTAACTTTAGCACTTGAGTTTCGTTCATCCCTAGTGCCTTTAATACACGTGTCATTCTCAATGAACTATAACGGTGTATACTAATTAACCCTGCATGGTCTTGAATAGAGGCATACACGTTTCCCTCTAGCTGGAATTTCTTTCCATGTAGATTCCAATTTCGTCGGTTGTCTTCTTGGTCAAAATTGTTGTTTGCATCGACCAACTTTATCGAATTCGTCAATAATTGGAACTCAACTTCGGCTTTAGCTGATTGCAATGCAGCTTCTGCATTTGCTCTGAGCTTTACTCTTTCAGTCTGCTTAATTTTAGCGCTATTAACTTGCTGAATGTACAAAAGGAAGAGCGAAATCATGGCTACCATGATAAGAACCTGTACTAATGCGATGCCACAACACATTCTAGACTTCATCCAGTAGCCTCCCGATATAAGGAGAGATATGTCGATGGGCCCCTTTTTCCGTATCCACCTTTATTACGGCACTTCCTTCCTCGGTTGCTATGCTCACAAGAATGTATAAAGGCAGCAATTGAGTGGTACTTGAAGAGTACTTTTCCATTAAATTAGGGGTTGTGCCTGCACTTCCTGATTCTACTTTTTCGGAAATACTATTCCAACCATAATATTGAAAGGAGACGTGCTTTATGTTATTCAGCAATACAACACTTTTCTCAAATTCAATTGTATCTGTAGTCTCTAAAAGCCTCATTTTATTAAAGTTATTGTACTGATAAACTAATTGAAAGCCTTCACCCTCTGGCTCTATAAGTATGCGAAAAATTTCCTCTTCATACATCAGACCTCTTTTTGTATATCCTAATAAAGCGTCGTTGTTACCTTCAAATAAGATAGTAGGGGTCCGAGGTGAGGTTGAAGTACTATAAATAACAAAGGGAGATATGCCTTTAAAAATAGATTGTAAAGCAATAAGACCTGAAGACAGAGATTCAACTTTTGAGAAGGAGCCTAACTCTTTATTCCAACGGTTTGCAAAAAACTGATAACTAAAGCTACCTACTAACATCAAACTTGACATAACCGCCATAGCTATTAGCAGCTCCACAAGTGTGTAGCCTTTAAGACTTTTCATGCCAATACAGCTCTTTGAATTTCATTGTGTCAACTAACCTTCTAAACTGGAAAGTGGCAGAAATTTCTAGCACTTCAAATTTATCTTCGAAATATTGCATTTGGTTTTCGTCAAAATTAAATACAGCTGGAGGTGCGCCTTTCTTAATCACATTAGCTTGCCAGCTCACCATAACGCCCATATTCGAAAAACTTCCTTTTCTTTCTCCTTTCCTAACTTCACTTGAAATGAAATCCAACGATAGCATCTTAATCGCTGAGATTTTTATATGGTCCGCGGCTTTCTCCGATGAGATAATTGCCCCTTGAAAAACTTGTGTGCTTAACGCGATAGTCGAAAAAAGAATTATGGACGCAATTAATACTTCGATCAGTGTAAAGCCCTTAATTGAACGCATTTACAGGCACTCCTTTATATTCAGGCCACATTGAGACAAGTTCGATGGTACGTATTTGGTCATTCACGTAATAATTCAAACTTCTTGCATTGCTATCCCCTGTAGCTCCGATCTCAATTTCTCCAGTTTTAAATCGAAGTACTCTAAACTCTTTTTTTACAATCTGTTTCCCACTTACCTCTCTGACAACCAGAATGTTATTTGCTTCGGTGCGAAATAATACTCTCTCATTAAGCCAAAATGCTGTTTGACTGGCATTCTCAAATAGCTTAAGGACTTGAGCCGCTTCTATTTTAGCTTCTGTTTTTTCTACTTGGGTAATGACCATTGGACCTACAAAACTACTAAGTAATCCAATCAATACCAAGACGACCAGCAATTCAACCATAGTAAAGCCACGGCTCGTAGACATTATCTAAATCCCAATGTCATTCATTGATACCATACTCAATAACATCACAACTACAACTCCCCCAACGAGTAAGCCCATAATCAATATCATGATAGGCTCTAGTAAAGACGTCAGTTTTTGAGTCCAGGATTCAAACTCATTTTTTGAACGATCAGCAATTTCATTAAAGATCCGCTCTAAATTATTGGATTCTTCGCCTACTTCCAATAAAGAAACAAAAAATGCAGGATAGAGATCTGTTTGATTTAAGGAAGAAGATAGTTTTTCTCCTTCATTAACCTTTTTTCTCGCCACTTCTATTTGATTGGCTAACTCGATATTACGTAAGTTTTTTTGTGCAAACCCTATCGCCTTGTCGACGACGACCCCTGACTTTATCATCATCGTTAAAGCACTATTGAAGCGAATACGTTCGACCAATAAGATAAAGTGGGAGAGCACTGGGATTCTTAAAGACTTTAAGTTCAGCCACGATTTGAAGGCATTGTTTTTTTTTNGTGAAATTAACTATTCCGTAAGCTGATAACAAAACCCCACCAATTAAATAAAACTGATAATTNTTGCATCCATTGACTGGCATCTAACATGAGAGAGGTATACCAAGGCAGCTCTTTCATTCCTTCAAACATCACTGCCATTTTAGGAATAATAAAGTTAAATATAAAAAATACACTGAGTATACAGACAGCAAAAATAACTGCAGGATACGTAAGTGAAGATATGATCTTATCTTTTAGCTGCTTTTTAAACTTTAAATCGTCCGCTAGATCCTTAAAGACCGCACTCAACATCCCCGACTCTTCACCTAATTGAATAAGGTTACAATAGAGGTCATCAAATATCGGTGAACTTTTTTTAAATGCTTCAGATAGCTTTTCACCCGACTTAATTGCGCTTAATATTTTTTCAATTAATCTGACCAATTGAGGCTCAGACTTAGAGTTTTTAATAATCTCTAAACTCTTATCTATTTTGACTCCAGAGGCCAAGAGCAAGCTAAGTTCAGATGTCATAAATTCAAGCTCTGACAAGCCAACTTTACTGCCTCCAAAAAGAGTTATCCCTTTTCGCTCTTCCTTTAATTCAATAACGGTTATATCTTGCGCTTCCAACAATTCAATGGCTTGAGTTTTGTCTTCTGCTTCTACATTCCCTTTAAGCTTTGCACCACTGCCATCATAGCCCCGATATATATAGTTCATTAACCCGCAACCCTGAGTACTTCCGCAATCGTTGTTTGTCCCTTAATTACTTTTAATAATCCGTCTTCAACAAGTGTTCTTCTACCTGAAGCTAAATTGTGTTGTCTTGCAACTGTAACGAAGTTACTGTCTTTTGGAGTGCTTCTTATAAAATCATCACAAGGTAAATATTCGATAATGGCAAGTCGCCCTTTAAAGCCTGTAAAACCACAATTTTCACAACCTACACCGGCCTTCGGCTGAAGAGTTTCATTGCATTTGTCTGCAAGATCATGAAGTAGGTACTTCTCTATAATTTCTTGCTCCAAATTCACGGGTTCAGAGCAATGAGAACAATTTTTTCTTACTAAACGCTGGGCGACAATAGAGACTAAAGCTGCATTTAAAAGAAACTCTTCCACACCTAAGTCTAATAGCCTAGTATAAGCACTCGCAGCATCGTTAGTGTGAACAGTTGAGAACACCAAGTGTCCAGTCAACGCTGACTGCAACGCTATTTGTGCAGTTTCTTTATCTCGAATCTCACCTAACATTATTACATCAGGGTCTTGACGTACTATAGAGCGTAAACCAGACGCAAATGTAAAACCAATATCGCTATTAACTTGTACTTGGTTGATTCCAGGCAGTTGATATTCTACAGGGTCTTCCAAAGTAATGATCTTTACATCATCATTATTTAGCTCATTAAGAAATGTATACAGTGTGGTTGTTTTACCGGACCCTGTAGGGCCAGTCATCAGTACAACTCCCGCGGTCTTCTTAATATCTGCACGTAAAGCAGTTTCTATATCTGGTGATAGCCCTAAAACATTTATATCGTAAGTGACATTCTCTTTACGGAGAAATCGCATTACGACCGATTCACCTTCGTTTACAGGCAACGCAGAAACACGAATATCAATCTCTTGACCAGCAAGCTTAAGCTCAATTTTACCATCCTGCGGGCGGCGCTTCTCAGCAATATCCATCCCAGATAAAATTTTTAATCTGGTAACTACAGGCAGTTGCATCGATGACGGGAGTTTTTCTATATCCAGTAGTACACCATCGACCCGATACCGAACACGACAACGCCCTCTAAAAGGTTCGATATGCATATCCGATGCACCTTCCCTCAATGCGCGGGTCATTAGAGAATTCAGCAAATTAACAATCGGAGCTTCTGATGCTAGATCCCTTAGCCTTTGTTCTTCTGAACCCGAACTAGTCTCATCTACACCGCTTTTATTTGTAGAGTATTCAGAAAGAATTGATTTAACTACAGATTCCGACGCTATTTTGATAGTACAGTTGATTTCATGCTCTGCAAGCCAGTTATTTAAAACTGGATTCAACGGATCAGAAGTAACAAACTCAAGCGTTTCATTTTCACCTTTCACAACAAGCCAGTTATGGCTAGCAAAATAGGTGAAGTATTGATATTCAACACAAACTGAAAACTCCGAATTGATATCAAACAGAGATAGCTCTAGATATGACGCTAAGATATCAGGAATGAGGCTGTCATCTAAAATGCCCATATTCACCAAAATCTCTTCTAGCTTTCCACCAAACTTTTCTTGATATGTTAGAGCTCTACGAACATCTGAATCCTGTAGTTCATAGTTATGAACTAGAAAATCACTAAATAAACTCATTTGTGAATAATATCTCGGTTATCGCCTTCACCACCCTCTTTACCATCAGCACCAAAGCTAAACAGTGAATATGGTTCACCATTATTTCCTGGTTGAGAATAATTATAACTATTACCCCATGGATCCAAAGGGATGTTTTTTGGTAAATAAGGTCCATCCCACCTTGGATTGTCACTCTCTCTTAGCTCGTTTAAGCTTTGTGGGTATGTACCAATATCAAGGCGGTAAGTATCAAGTGCTGTTTCAAATGCATTCATCTGTGCAGCAGCGATATCTCGAGAGGCGCTTCCAAGCTTGTTGAAAAATTTTGGTGCCACTAATGAAGCTAGCAAGCCTAAAATTACGATCACAATTAACAACTCCATCATGGTGAAGCCGTTATGTTTATTCTTTGCCTTCATATTGTTTGTCATTGAACTACTCTTTAATTTTTTTTGATAAAGACGTGCTTTCTTAAAAACCGTGCTACCTTCCATGCGTGTTGAATACAAGCAGAATAGGCAACAAAAATACCGATAAATAAGACTAACATAAACCAATGGGGAATACCTATCAACTCTCCAACAATCCCTATCGACGCAAGAAATACAGCCAACATTGATATCGTAATTAAGGCCTTTCTGGAGCTAAAACCTATACGCATGAAGACATGATGTAAATGATCTCTGTCTGCTTTGAATGGAGAGTGGCCTTTTTTAATGCGCCTAATGATAATTGCCATCATATCCATCAGTGGAATAGCAATTATCCAAAGCGCAGTAACTGGACTGAAAGCGTTATCTACTTCTGACTGTGTAGCTATCATTAACAACCAGATGACACTCAGCCCTATGAACATAGAGCCCGCGTCACCCATAAATATTTTTTTATTTCGATGACCTAATACGCCGAGATTGAAAGCAAGGTAAGGAACTATGGTTGCAATAATGATTAACGGTAAAACCGACAACTGTCCACCATTAACCCCCATCAATATTAAAATGGCTGCAAACGTTGTAATACTCATGGCACCAGCTAGGCCGTCTATACCATCAATCATATTAAAGGCATTTATAGCAGCAATAACAGCAATGACCGTAAAAGGAATACCCAACAACCCTAAATCAATAGACCCAAATCCAAACAAGTTGCCCAAGTTATGAATATAGGCGTCGGAGCCCCACATCATAATAAGTGCAACAAGAGCCTGAACACCTAAACGGATCTTAACTCCTAATTGGCGATAATCGTCAATTACCCCAAGAAGGACGATAGCAGCAGCGCAAATTAAGTAAACTATCAGCTTTTTCTCAAGTGGCAAAAATACAATGATTGAAGCCAACACAGCTACAAAAATTGATACACCACCGATAAGCGGAATAGCACCTACATGCTTTTTTCGGCTGCAGGGTACGTCAACTAAGCCAAAACGCTCGGCGACTGGCTTAATCATAAAAATTGAACAATACGATGCTAAAAATGCAAAGAAAATGACCATAAAGATCCACATGCTTCCATCATTATCTAATTAACGCGTCATTGTAATAGAAATTAAATTTAAACTAAATTGTCAATAACACTAAATAACAACTCTCTATCTTACCCAACAACTACTTTCTGAACACAAAATGTCTAAATAATAACAGAACAAACGCAAGTACACTGCCTAGGAAAGTAATACCTAGACAAATCAATGCACGCTTTGGTCCTGCTTTTTGGATCGGCAGAATGGCTGGGTCTATTGTCTTAAACACATATTGCGACTGTGTTTGCGCTAGCATCTTTGCCTGCTCTTGTTGTTCGATCAGCTGATAAAATATCTTCTGCATATCTGCAACCGATGTTTCCGCTAACGCTTTTTTCAAATACTCAATTTTTACATTGGACTCAGCTACTGCCTCAGCTTTCATATAGTCGTTAATTTCCACAACGATGTTTTCCACCATTTCCTTCGCTAAGTAGGGGGAATAATGAGTCATAGCAATAGTAATTAGTCCCTTTTCCTTTTCTTCTATCACAGCTAGGTTTTTTGCTCTGATATGTTCATATACTTCTTGGATGCCTGGCTCTGGCTGAAAAGGTGCCGCAACATCTCTGAGCCAAATACCAGCTTCTTTATCATAAACTTTACCATTGTATATCAGTTGATTACTGCCCAGATCCCAGCCTTCAGTAGCCAGTAGTTTTGGCTTTAACTCATATTTTTCAACAAAGTTATTTAAAAATGAACGGCTTTGCATTACTTGAAGCGCAAGAGCTGATTTATCACCTTTTCTTCCCCCCAAATTCACCCCAGCCATTGCTGCTAAGCCACCAAACTCCGACTTCAAATTTGAGAGCATGCCGCCTTGAGTATCTTCAACAGGTGAAAGTAATACTGTCGCTTTATAAGTATTCGGCAGAGAAAGTGCAAAAAGCACACTGGATACAGCAAATACAGCAGTGGTTAATATAATTAGCCACTTTCCCCTCCAAAGCACTGACAAAATTTCAGTCAAATCAACTTCATTCTTTTTAATGATCTCAGCTTCTGTCATCTGTTTATTGTTATCCATTATTTGTTAAGCGTCGCAATTGAAGCCGCAGCTAAGCCAAGCTGATAAATAATCTGTGTAGCAGTACTCCAAAGAGTCAAGCTATCAATATGTTGAGCATCTAGAGGTACCACAATAGTGTCACCTGGAGCAAGCTGATTAGCATGACTACTCACCGCGAACCATGATCCTGCGCCTGGAAGCTCTACTGAACCGTTGGCTTTAATAATATAGATTCTCTCATCATCTGCCTTTTGCTTCAGACCACCACTCGCTTTGATATAATCATCCACCGATTTTGAGGAGTCAAACAAGTGTGTTGCAGCCAGGTTAACCTCACCAATGACACTAACAGAGTCTTGCATCGCTGGGATATATAACGCGTCACCATCTTCTAACTGCAAAGATTGAGTTGAACGTTTATCGAGATCAATAACTAAACGTCCTAACGCCTCAACCCTCGATAAATCCTTTAATATTTGATCCATATCTTCATATGGCATAGAAGTATTTGCCGTTGCACTCTTTTGGAAAGTGTTGGTAATAATATCGCGTCTTAACTCTTGCGTTATTCTTTGAATTTGCGACGTTTCTTTGCGCTTGATAGACTCACGCGTAAAAATTGCCGCTTCTTTATGTGCAAATTGATTAAATCCACCAACCCTTTCTAGTAGGCTATCAAGTGTCTCACCACGTTTAATTGTATACGTTCCAGGGAACTTAACCTCACCAACAACCTTAACTTGCAGTCTTTCTTGCCAATTGGGTCTTGGGAAAATGTTAACCGTATCTTTGCTCGTCAGAATTTGAGTTGGATTAGTCAATTCGTTCAAACCGTTGAGTTGGATATGTTCAACCTGTTTACCATCATTATAAACAACACGAGTTAGCTCAACCTGCTCAAGATAAGCAGCTTCTAGAAATCCACCGCCAGCTTGCACCGCTTTTTGAAAATCTGCATTTTCAGATAATGGATAAACACCAGGAAACTTAACTTGACCGTTTACCGCAAACAATTTTGCAGGTTCGCTAGGTGTTGCCTGCCTCTGTAGCTTAGCGACAATTGGCGCAAGTAGCTTTTGACGACTAAATACCGCATAGTCTTCTTCTTCTACTTCCTCAGGCTCTTGAAAAAGTGCGTCAATACTTGTAATTAATTTAACCTCTTCTTCAAGCTCAAAGAGTTCATCTTCTTTCAAGCCAATATATTTTAAGAACTCATCACGCTCAAATTGCTCCCATAACTTCACGTTTTCGCGTAGCTTCAGTTGCTCTTTGTTATACGCTAGGTCTTCTAATAGTTGTTCTTCCTCTTCTTTAAGCTGGTAGCGGCTAAATATGACGATTGTATCGTTAGATGCGAGCTCTATATCCCCCGCTTTACCGTTAAAAATATCTTGTAAAGAAAACTGATGGATAGCGATATCGCCTTCAAAGTTAACTTCTCGAATAATCAATGAGTAGCCAAAATCTGCAATGGATAGCAAATCTTCACGTGGCGCACTGAAGATATCTTTGAGTGTCTTGCCCTGATGCCATTCATAATGACCTGGGCTGGTTACCGCACCAACAACAGTAACGGTATTTTGGAAACGAGTTGAAGCAGCATTGACGGAAATCTCATCACCGTTTTGTGGTTTGTAGCTTGTGTTTTCAGTAAAGTTATAGTTTAGAGTAATACGTCTTCCATCACCGTTGTAGCGTGAGACAACCACTTTCGATTTGTTTGCATTTGCTTTGAAACCTCCTGACATAGCCATCACACTCTCAAGCGAGTCTGACTCTTTAAGTTCAAAGATTGCTTGACGGTTAACTTCGCCTTTGACTTTAATCTTCTTCGCCGCAGGCGGAATAAATACAACATCGCCAGGTTTTAGGACTACATCATCAGAGCTGTCACCGAATAACAACAAATCATATAAATCAAATGTGGTAATTAGTTTACCCGCTCGCTTTACTTGAATTTTTCTCAGCGAACCATTATCACTCACCCCACCAGAAACAAACAAAGCATGTGTGACAGTGGCAAGAGGAGATACAGTATAGCTACCAGGCTTATAAGCTTCACCCACTACCATAATACGCATAGGGTTAAGCTCGCCCATCGAGACAAAAGCTTGAACACCGATCATTTCCTCAGAGATTTTTTTCGAGATTAGTGCTTTCAATTCCTTAAAGGATAAGCCAATCACATGAATTGGGCTTAGGTTAGGAATTGCGAGACGTCCTTCACGATCGATTTGTACTTCATGCTCTTCATTGGTTTTACCATACAGGTTGATTTTTACTGTATCTCCAATCCCAAGCAAGTAAGTATCAGGAATAGCAGCCAACTCAGAAGGAATAAAAGTCGTAGGCTCACCAGCAAAGAGCTCATAACCAAAAGGCTTAAGCTCTTCTAACTTTGGTTTGAATTTATCCTCTTCTTCTTCCTCTTCAAGTAGCCCCTTTTTGTCGCGTGGTAAAATCGAAGATTCCTTCTCTTCGTTCTTTTTATCACCTTTTTTATTGCTATCTAACGCACTTACATCGAAACCATAGCGTTTTGCTAAGGCTTCTTGTTGTGCTTTCGGGAGCTTTTTAAACTGCTCTATTTGCTGTTTACTGGGTGTTACCGCTATTGTTTGATGTGAGATCAAAAAAAGCATTGAGAGGAGTAGTAGTCTGAGGAACTTCACGTAAATCTCTTCCATTGTGGATTTTTTTTAAACTTCAAGCATTCTACCGAAGTTTGGAAGAATTAAAAGGGCACTGAGGTGCCCTTTGACAAGATACTTGTTAGAAACTGTAAACCAAAGTAAGTGAGGTTTCCGTATCAGTATTTTCTTTATCGTCTGCTACGTCTGAATTATGGATGATGTTGTATGCCACTTTCATCTGTAGCGAGCCGTTGATTTTAGTCAACAATGCCGTCTCTGACGTTGTCTTGGTGTTTGTATCACCATATTCAATCGCGATAAGCTGTGTAAAACGTGCGTTTTCTGAAATCTGCCATTGGTAATCTAGTTTACCAACTCCGATGAACTCGCTTTCAAAGGTTCCAGCAAGTAATTCACCGTCATCGTCAAGTTCAGTGCTATCATCTTGGTGCTCAAAGCGCTTCACACCGGGACCGATTTCAGCGTTAAGATACATGTCGTCATTTTCGAATAAACGTTGACCGTAACCCACTGAAATAACCGCTTCACTGCGGTAAGCACCAAAGTAGTCTGAAACATAAGAACCAAACACGAATAAATGGCTGTTATCTTCATTCAACTTGTAGTTACCTTGAGCTGATGCTGAATATTTTTCGTTAGTACGAGATGTAACATCTACACCAGCATCGTTTTCACGCGTATCTTCTTTGTAGAAGCCGTCTAACTTGTACTCATTATTCCAGTTAGTTAGGTTATGCTTAGCTTTGATACCACCTTTTAGGGTTGTTGTTTCTGTGTTACCACTGGTGATAATCGCACCCACTTCGCTGGTTACATCCCAAACTTTCTTTGGCTTCGTAGTTTTCCCTTCTGCTGCTGCATTAGCACTTGCAGCAACAAGAATACAACAGGTTAAAACCTTTAATTTCATTTCTAACTAACCTTTTACTGATCTTTGTGTAGGTGAACATCCATTTGCGGGAATGGAATGGTGATATCGGCTTCGTCTAGCGCAATCTTAATATTTTCCACAAGTGTGAAATACGTTGGCCAGTACTCTTCTGTTTTAACCCAAGGACGAACAACAAAGTTAACACTTGAGTCTGCAAGCTCCAGTACTGCAACATTATACGCAGGCTCTTTAAGAATTCTTGGCTCATTGTCTAATACAGACTTTAATACTGCTTTTGCTTCTCTTAGGTCGGCGTCATAGCCAACACCAATAACAAGGTCAATACGACGTGTTTTTTCACGCGAGTAGTTAACGATTGCACCAGACATAATAGAAGAGTTTGGCATCACAATTACTTTGTTATCAGGGGTACGAAGCTCAGTAGAGAAGATTTCTATCTTTTGTACGCTACCGGCTCTACCGCCAGCTTCAATATAGTCACCTGACTTGAACGGACGTAGCATAATAATAAGTACGCCAGAAGCAAAATTAGAAAGTGAACCTTGCAGCGCAAGACCAACAGCCAAACCTGCTGCACCTAAAATAGCAATGAATGAGGTAGTTTCGATACCAACCTGAGACAATGCCATTAGCAGTGTCGCGGCAAACACAATCGCATAAGCAATATTGGCAACGAATGAGCCTACCGCTTTATCTACTTTGCGTTTACCAAATGCTTTTTCGGTGAGATCAGCACTGAGCTTGGCTAGTTTTAAGCCAACGAAGAAAATTATTAGTGCTATAACGCCTTGAAGCACATAGTGTAAGATTAAATCTGAGTTCTCATTAACCCATTTCCAAACAGCTTCCATACTCATCCCCCTTTTCATATTAAGCAGTTATTTATCATTAGATCGGCTGGATCATACATAGGATATATGAATATTTGCTGTATGCGAAAATAATCTCCGAAAAAAAACTTTTATTAATTTTTTTCGATATTTCCCTTTGCATTTGGAAAAAACTTATGTATTATGCGCGCCACACCAGACAAGGTGTTCAAGTCTTTTGTGGCGGCTGTAGCTCAGTTGGTAGAGCCCTGGATTGTGATTCCGGTTGTCGTGGGTTCAAGTCCCATCAGTCGCCCCACTCTTTCTATAAATGTATTTTTACCTTTTCGCAAACAGTATTCCTACACAACAAGCACCACACATCTGCGTAGCAGCGATTTTATATCGCGACGTAAGAATGCAACCCTCGCTGCATAAAGCAGCT